>NZ_JAUYAW010000013.1 GCF_030693405.1 Phenylobacterium sp. | reverse complement strand
ATCATCGGCGTCTCCTCCTGGGGGGCGTCTTTTGGGGGGTCGTCGCGCTCTTGCCGGCGCAGTCACGAAAACGGCCCCCGACATCGCCGGGGGCCGCTGGTCTTTCGAGCCGAAGCCTACTCGGCGGCTTCCTTGGGCGCGTAGCCCATGACCGCCTTGACCTCCAGGAACTCGTGGAAGGCGAAGTCGCCCCACTCGCGCCCATTGCCGCTCATCTTGAAGCCGCCGAAGGGAGCGGTCATGTCCGACGCGCCGTTGATCGACACCTGGCCGGCGCGGAGCTTCGAAGCGACTTCGCGGGCCTTGGCCAGGTCGGCGCCGTTCACATAGGCCGCCAGGCCGTATTCGGTGTCGTTGCCGATGGCGATGGCCTGGTCGAGGCTCTCATAGCCGAGGATCGACAGGACGGGACCGAAGATCTCTTCCTTCGAGATGGTCATCTCCGGCTTCACATTGGCGAAGACGGTGGGCTTCACATAGTAGCCCTTGTCCAGGCCTTCGGGACGACCCGTCCCGCCAGCCACCAGGGTGGCGCCCTCGTCGATGCCCTTCTGGATCAGGTCCTGGATCTTGTCCCATTGGGTCTTGGAGACCACCGGGCCCAGCATGGCGTTGCCGGTGGGGTCGCCCACCGTCACCTGGGCGGCGGCTTCCTTGGCCACGGCGATCGCCTCGTCCATGCGCTTGGACGGGACGAGCATGCGGGTCGGGGCGTTACAGGACTGGCCGGAATTGGTCATGATCTGGCGCACGCCGCCGGCCACGCTCTTGGCGAAGACGTCGTCGTCCAGGACGATGTTCGGGCTCTTGCCGCCCAGTTCCTGGTGCACGCGCTTGACGGTCGGGGCGGCGTTCTTGGCCACCTCGATGCCGGCCCGGGTCGAACCGGTGAACGAGACCATGTCCACTTCCGGATGGGTCGAAAGCGGCACGCCGACGCCGAGGCCATCACCATGGACCATGTTGAACACGCCGGCCGGCACGCCGGCCTCGTGCATGATCTCGGCGAAGATCTGGCCGGTGAAGGGAGCGACCTCCGACGGCTTCAGCACCATGGTGCAGCCGGTGGCCAGCGCCGGGGCGACCTTGCACATGATCTGGTTCAGCGGCCAGTTCCAGGGCGTGATGAAGCTGCAGACGCCGATCGGCTCCTTGACGATCATCGTCGCGCCGCGGTCTTCCTCGAACTTGAAGTCCTTGAGGATGCCGATGGCGGTGGCCAGGTGGCCCATGCCGGCCGGCACCTGGGCGCGCTGGGCCAGCGAGGCCGGGGCGCCCATTTCCTCGGTGACGGCGTTGGCCAGATCGCCGAAGCGCTTCTGGTACTCGGCCAGCACCCGCTGCATGACGTCCAGCCGCTCTTCGCGGGTGGTCTGAGACCAGGTGGCGAAGGCCTTGCGCGCGGCCTTTACGGCCTTGTCCACATCGGCTTCGGCGCCGAGCGCGATCTTGCCGGCGACCTCTTCATTGGCGGGATTGATGACGTCCAGGGTCTTGAGCGCCACCGGCTCGACCCACTGGCCGTCGATATAGAGCTTCAGGTACTCGCGCATGGGCTCTCGCTTACTCGTTAGATGTGAACATGATGACCGAACGGGCCAGTTCGCCGCGCTTCATGTCAGCGAAGCCCTCGTTGACCTGCTCGAGCTTGATGCGCTGGGAGATCATCTGGTCGAGCTTTAGCTTGCCGTTCATGTAGAAGTCCACTAGGCGGGGCATGTCGATCGGGAAGCGGTTCGAGCCCATCATGGAACCCTGCAGCTTCTTCTCGCCCAGGAATGCGGCGCCCATCAGGGTGATGCTCTGGCCGACCGGGATCATGCCGATGATGTTGGCCGTGCCGCCGCGGCGCAGCATATTGAAGGCCTGCTCGGCGGTCTTGGACAGGCCGATGGCCTCGAAGGCGTGGTGCACCCCGCCCTTGGTCATTTCGAGCACTTCCTTGACCGCGTCGGTCTGGGAGGCGTCGATGAAGTCGGTTGCGCCGAACTCCATGGCCAAGTTGCCCTTGGCGGCGACCGTGTCGATGGCGATGATGCGGCCGGCGCCCGCGATGGCCGCCCCGTTGATCGCCGACAGGCCCACGCCGCCGCAGCCGATGACGGCCACGGTCTCCCCCGGACGGACGCTGGAGGTGTGCATTGCCGCGCCGACCCCCGTCATCACCGAGCAGCCGATCAGGGCGGCGCGGTCGAGCGGCATGTCCTTGCGGATCGCGACGCAGGCATGCTCGTGGATCAGCATGTATTCGGCGAAGGACGACAGATTCAGGAACTGGATCATCGGGCCGGCGGCGGTGGTCAGCCGGGGCTCTTCATCAGCGCCGCGCTTGGTATCGGGCGAGACGCAAAGTGAGAGGTGGCCCGTCAGGCAAGACTCGCAGTGACCGCAATAGGCCGAAAGGCAGGTGATAACATGGTCACCCACCTTCACGGTCCGGACTTCCGAGCCCACCTGCTCGACGATCCCGGCGCTCTCATGGCCCAGCACCGCCGGTAGCGGGTGTGGGTAGGAGCCTTCCATGAAGTGCAGATCGGAGTGGCACAGGCCCGCGGCCACGGTGCGGATCAGGACCTCATGGGGGCCTGGCTTGTTGATCTGGACATCTTCGATCTGAAGCGGCTTGCCCACTTCGCGCAGCACGGCGGCTTTCATACTGGCGTTCCCCGAACAGCGCCCGTCTTAGCGGGCGGATTATCGAAGTCCGGACATGGCCGAGACTTCCCGAGAGGCCAACCTTATCGCCGTTCACATGGCCTGCGCCAAGGGAAATTGGCGGCTCTCCTCAGGCAGTCGAAGGCGCAGCCGGTTTGAGCCGCAATAGGGTCATTCGTTTGGGCCAGGCCGCCGGCTATTTCGGCCAGCGCAGTCGGAAGTCACCCCGCGGCGGGGGGATACAACCCGCAAGTGTGGTCAACAGGTTCTCGGCGGATCCGTCGTTGAGGAAGTGGTCGGCGCCCGTCACCCGCTCGAACTGCATCGGCCGCCGCGTGCGGGTCTCGGCCACCAGGTTCTCGGCCAGCTCGATGGGCGCTAAATCGTCCTAGTTGCCGTGCACGACGGGGACCGGACCTTGATGTTCCACAGGGCCGCATGGCATGCTGTGTAGCTGGTCGGGCTGGTTGGTGACCTCCAAGACGGGATGGCGCACATCGCGGGTAATGATCTCCAGCATCCCGGCCCGACCTTCAGCAGCCGCGCGGCCGTCGGTCGGGGCTGGCGGTAATAGCCCGACAGCAGCACCAGGCCGGTCACCTTGCCGGGATTCGGGGGGCGGTCAGAGTGACGTGGCAGGTTGCTCAACCTGCATTCTTAGTTGACCCACTCTGTTCCTTAACGGGCGATCCCCATGCGTTGACGTTAGGGCCGCAGCATAGCGTTTCCGCTCGAGTTGATGGTCCGCAGCGTTGCGCAGCGCCGCGTCAATCTGCTGCTGGGTCGCGCGCGCCCGCGTCAGCGCTTCAAGCTCGGCGAGCGCCAGCGCCCGGGCCCAACGACGTCTGGGCCATGGACTTCCTGCCCGACCAGCTCTTCGACGGGCGCAAGATACGCATCCTGGCGATCATCGACACTTTCAGCCGGTTCTCGCCGGCGCTGGATCCCCGCTTCGCCTACAAGGCCTGCGACGTCGTCCGGACGCTCGAACTGGCCGGCAAAGCGGTGGGCTATCCACGGGTCATCCGCGTCGATAATGGCCCCGAATTTGTCTCCCGCGACCTTGATCTCTGGGCCTACCAGCGGGGCGTCATCCTGGACTTCAGCCGCCCTG
>NZ_JAUYAW010000012.1 GCF_030693405.1 Phenylobacterium sp. | reverse complement strand
CAGATCACCGACCGCGCCAAGGACGTCATAAAGTCCGGCGGCGAGTGGATCAGCTCCATCGAGATCGAGAACCTGGCCGCCGGCCATCCCAAGGCCGTGCTCGCCGCCGTGATCGGCGTGGCCCATCCCAAATGGGATGAGCGGCCCCTTCTGCTGGTCAAGCTGAAGGAGGGACAGAGCGCCACCAAGCAGGAATTCCTCGACTTCCTGGAGGGCAAGATCGCCAAGTGGTGGATGCCCGACGACGTGGTCTTCGTGGATGACATCCCGCTCGGCGCCACCGGCAAGATCGACAAGAAGCTGATCCGCGACCAGATGGCCGACTACCGCCTGCCCACGGCCGAGCCGGCCCCGGCCGCGCCGCTGCTGGCCGCCTCGCCCAAGCTCTACGCCCCGGAACCCGAAGCGACTGAGACCGCGTCCGAAACCCATGCCTCGGTCTGGACGCCGGCCCCGGGACCTGGGGAATCCCTTCCGACGCCTGAAGGGCTGACCGTGCTTGGGACAGAGGCGCCGCCCACCCAACCGGCGGCGACCTCGACCGGGGAGGCCGTGGCGGAGGCCCTCGGCCCTTTTCCCGATGAGGCCGTAGAGGCCAAGGCGACCCCCGAGACGCCGGCGGCCCCCTGGCCGGCCTTTGTCCCCGAGGCCGAACCTGCCCCTGCGCCGGCGCAGCCGAGTTCGGCGGACTCGCCGATCTTCATGCCCGCCGCGTCGTCGCGGCGGCGCAAGTCCTCGCCTGTGCCAGGCCTGTTCATGGGGATCGCCATCCTGATCGCCCTGGCGCCTGCCGCCATGTGGACGGCCGGGACCTATGGGTGGAGCTATGGCTGGGTCAGCGGCGATGTCGCGCGCTCCCTCCTGGCCTGGTTCCCGCAGGTGGCCATGGCCAGCGCCTTCACCGGCGTCATGGCCATCGTGGTGGCGGCGGTTTCGGACTTCCGCCGCCTCTGGGCGCCGGCCTTCATCGCCATCCTGATCAGCGTCGTCACCCTGGCGGTGCTGGCCGCCAGCGGCGGCCTGGGCGTCTAGAGCTAGTCAGCCAGGCGATAGCGACTGTCGATCGACGCCGGTCCGTCGGTGGCCACCTTGCCCCGGCGGACCAGGTCGATCATGTGCCCGAGGACCGACCTCGCCGCGGCGGGGTGCAGCCGGGGATCCACGTCGGCATAGAGCTTCGGCACCATCTCGACGATCCGCTCATAGCCCTCGCCGACAGCGGCCAACACCTGGGCCTCTCGGGCGCGGCGGTGGGCGGCGTAGGCCTCGATGAAGGGCGTGACCTCCCGGATTGGCGGCCCGTGGGTCGGCCACAGCACGTCGAAGTCACGGACCTTCACCCGCTCCAGGCTGTCCATATAGTCGGTCATGTCGCCGTCGGGGGGCGTGATCACCGTGGTCGACCAGCCCATGATGTGGTCGCCGGAGAACAGGGCGTTCTCCTCCTTCAGGGCGAAGCAGATGTGGTTCGAGGTGTGGCCAGGCGTGGCCACCGCCTCCAGCGTCCAGCCGGGTCCCTCAAGCACCTGACCGCCGCCGCACAGGCTGACATCGGGGGCGAAGTCGAAATCGGCCCCGGCTTCGGTGCGGATGGTGGACTCCTCGGCCGCAGCCCCCACCGCGCAGCCATAGATGGCCGCCCCGGTCTTGGCCTTCAGCGGCCTGGCCAGGGGAGAGTGGTCGCTGTGGTGGTGGGTGACCAGGATGTGGGTGACGCGCTCGCCGGGCTCCAGGGCCGCCAGGATCGCCTCCAGGTGCTCGGGCAGGTCAGGTCCTGGGTCGATCACCGCCACCTCGCCGCGGCCGACGATGTAGGTGCCGGTCCCCATGAAGGTGAAGGGCCCGGGATTGCGGGCCACCACCCGGCGGATCAGGGGGGAGACCTGATCGCAGACCCCGTACTCGAACTGGATCTCGCGGACATAGGGAATCATCAGCAGGGGCTCCCGAGGGCGGCGATCCTGGCGGCGCCGAAGTTGCGGAACAGAGGCGGTGATAGGGCAGGGAAGTCAGACATGATCGCAGATGCCGCCATTTTTGTCTCAAAACGGCTCCAGCGGGCGGCCTTCGCCGTGCTGTGTCTCATGGCGGCCCAGCTGACCCTGGCCCTGGCCAGCTGCGAGGCCGAGCCCGCCGCCATGGCCGCGCGGGTGAGCCTGGCGGAACTGCGCTAGGGTTCGCCCAACGTCAGCCGACCACGCCAGACAGATCATAGCCGGCCTCGGCGCCCAGGCCGATGAGCGTCTGCCGGTCCACGGTTCCGGCCTGCGCCTGACCGATGGCCCAGGTGACGATGGAGCGCGTGCCCGACCGGCAATAGGCCAGCACCGGCCCATCAGCAGCCTCCAGCGCCTGCCGCTGCGCCAGGACCTGGGCGGCGTCCGGGCCGCCGCGCACCGGGATCGCCACATAGTCCAGGCCCGCCGCCCGCGCCGCCGCCTCGATCTCCGCCCCATCGGGCTGGGCGGGGTCTTCGCCGTCCGGACGGTTGTTGATAATCAGGAGAAATCCTTGCGCGGCGGCCTGCGCCACATCGCCCACGGCGATCTGCGGGCTGACGGAGAACTGGTCGGTGACGCGGCGGAACTGGGTCATGGAGGCCTTGGGATGTGACGAAGGTTACGGCATTGTTTGACATCATCGGGGCGCGATGAAAGTTTCGCAACGCCCGGCCCCCAGGCCGCAGGCCTTCAGCGGAAGACCAAGCCACCCCTCATGCTGCGTTTCATAGGCCGACGCCTTCTCATCGCCATTCCCACCCTGTTCCTCGTGATCACGGTGGCCTTCTTCATGATGCGCGCCGCGCCAGGCAGCCCGTTTGACGGGGACCGCAAGCTGTCGCCGGAGATCGAGGCCAATGTCATGGCCAAGTACGGCATGGACCGGCCCCTGCACGAGCAGTACGGCGCCTATCTGGCCGGCGTGGTCCAGGGGGACCTGGGGCCGTCCCTGAAATACAAGGACAAGACCGTCCTGCAGATCCTGCAGGAGAATTATCGCGTCAGCCTGACGCTTGGCCTGTCCTCCATCATCCTGGCCACGGTGATCGGCGTCAGCCTCGGCGTGCTGGCGGCCTTAAGACAGAACCAGACCACCGACTATGTGGTTATGACCATCGCTATATTGGGGGTCTGCATACCCACCTTCGTCACCGCCCCGGTCCTGGTGCTGGTGATCGCCTCCAAGCTCGGCTGGCTGCCCAGCGCCGGCTGGAACGGCGGGGCGCTGCCAAACCTGATCCTGCCCATTGTCGTGCTGACCCTTCCGCAGGTGGCGATCATTTCACGCCTGACCCGGGCCGGCATGGTCGAGGTGCTGCGCTCCAACTACATCCGCACCGCCCGGGCCAAGGGCCTGCCGGAGAACCGCATCGTGCGACGCCACGCCCTGCGCGCGGCCATCCTGCCCCTGGTTAGCTATCTGGGGCCGGCCGCGGCGGGCCTGATCACCGGCTCCCTGGTGGTTGAGAAGATCTTCAACCTGCCGGGCCTGGGCAAGTTCTTCGTCATCAGCGCGCTTCAGCGCGACTACACCGTGGTCATGGGCATGGTGATCTTCTACGCCGCCCTGATCCTGATCCTCAATCTGATCGCCGACCTGCTGCACGCGGTTCTCGATCCGCGGGTGCGCCTGTCATGACCGGAACCATTCTGACGCCCGGCTCCCGCGTCGGCGCTGAAACCATGGAAAAGGCCGCCCGGGGCCGCAGCCTGTGGGATGACGCACGCCGCCGCCTGCTGCGCAACAAGGCGGCCGTGGGTGGGATGATCGTGCTGGGCCTGCTGGTGCTGGCGGCGATCATCGGCCCCTATTTCACGCCCTATGCCTATGACCAGATCAACAAGGATCATGTCTGGGCGCCGCCGCTCACCCAGGGCCATCTGCTGGGCGCCGACTCGCTCGGCCGGGATCTGCTGGCGCGGCTGCTGACGGGTCTTCGGGTCTCGCTCGCCATCGGTCTGGTGGCCACCACCGTGTCGCTGATCATCGGCGTCGCCTGGGGGGCGATCGCCGGCTATCTGGGCGGGCGGATCGACGAGATCATGATGCGCGTCGTCGACGTGCTCTATTCGCTGCCCTTCATCTTCTTCGTCATCCTGCTGATGGTCACCTTCGGCTCGAACATCATCCTGATCTTCGTGGCCATCGGGGCGGTGGAGTGGCTGACCATGTCGCGGATCGTGCGGGGCCAGACCCTGTCGCTGAAGCACAAGGAGTTTGTCGAGGCCGCCCGCGCCGCCGGCCTGGGCGACGGCGGCATCATCGCCAAGCACATCATCCCCAACCTGCTCGGCCCCGTGGTCGTCTATGTGACCCTGACCATCCCCGCCGTGATCCTGGCCGAGAGCTTCCTGTCGTTCCTGGGGCTTGGGGTTCAGCCGCCCATGGCCTCGCTGGGCACCCTGATCGCCAATGGCGCCCAGGACATGGAGCTGGCCTGGTGGCTGCTGGTCTTCCCGTCGCTGACCATGGTCGTCACCCTGATGAGCTTCAATTTCATCGGCGACGGCCTGCGCGACGCCATCGATCCCAAGGACCGATAGGGCAGGGTGCGCCTCCTCCTGGTCCCCAGCCCGTTCGTGGGAGCGGTCACCTGGGAGCCTTTTCATCAGGCTAGGCCAGACTCCGTGGTCGTCGACTTCGGGCGTCTGGCCGGTCGGGATGTTTACAGCGAGGTCGCCGAGCGGGTGGCGGAGGCCGCCGGGCAGGACGCCTGCGTTGCGGTCCTTCACAGCAGCGCCGGGAGCTTCGCCCCGGCGCTCGTTCCCCGGGTGGCTGGCCTGCGCGGCCTGATTTTTGTCGATGCTGTCCTGCCGCACCCTGGGCGGAGTGTCATCGATATCTCCCCACCCGAACAGATCGATCATCTGCGCGAGCTGTCGACGGAGGGTCGGATGGCCCCTTGGAACATGTGGTTCCCCCAGGACCCGACCGAGAGGTGGATTCCGGACGCAGGAATGCGCGTTAGCTTTCTGGCGGCGCTTCCGGAGGCGCCGCTCGCATGCCTGGACACGCCCGCCCCCGCTTCAGACCTGTGGGCCGGGGTCCCCTGCGCTTTCGTTCGGCTAAGCCGAGGCTATGAAGCCAATGCCCTGAGGGCCGAGGCCATGGGCTGGCCCGTCCGGCGCGCCGATCTTACCCATCTTGCAATCTTCACCCACCCAGGCGAGGTGGCCCGCCTGCTGGACGGGCTCCCCTTCGCCTGAGCGCCCGACGCTATTGCACCCGCTTGGCGCGCACGGCGCGCTGGCCGTCCAGGTTCATGAAGTAGCTGCTCAGGGAAGCCTTGCGGATCTCCACCTTGGTCCCGGCCCGGGGGCGGCGGCCGACCACTTCGGTGTCGGTCTGCTGCCAGACCGCGCCGTCTTCCAGCTCGATCACCCACTTGCCGCCGGCCTGATAGGCGTTCTTGGCCACCCCGGTGATGTTGTCCATCTCCTCCGGCGCGACGCCACGCTCAAAGAGCGCCATCGAGGGCATCGAGAAGCCGAAGGTCTGGCGGCGAACGGTGCGAGCCTGTTCGCGATCGACCACGACGATGTCGCCCTTGGCTTCGGCCTGATCCATGGCCCCGGCGGCCTGATCATAGCAGGCGAGCCTCGCCGCATCGTCGCCAAGGCCCCGGCAATCGAGCAGGGACTGCAGAATCGCCGCGCGTCCCGGGACGCCGGGGGACTGCGCCTGAGCGCCTAGGGGCGCCAGCGCGCATGCGCCGGCGAGCGCCAGGCTGAGTCTTGCCCCGGGCCAAAAACCTGTCATCGGTTGCCTCATGATCTTTCCAAGCCTCATTGAAGAGGTCCGCCGCGGTCGGCGCAATCTCTTCTCTTCGCCCAAGGCCGCCCTGGCGGTTCTCGTCCCTGCGCTGCTCACCGCCGCCGTGGCCTGTGCGCCCCAGGCTCCGGTCCGTCCCCCATGCCCTGAGGGCGAGGTCTGCCTGCTGATCGGCAATGGATCTGAGCCCGCCACACTGGATCCCCACAAGGCCACGGGCACCTGGGAAAGCCGCATCCTAGCCGACGCCTTCATGGGCCTCACCCAGGATGACGCCAGCGGCGAGGCGATTCCCGGCATGGCCGAGCGCTGGGAGGTCAGTGATGACGGCCTGGTCTGGACCTTCTATCTGCGCGAGGCGGTCTGGTCGGACGGCGTGCCGGTCAGCGCCGACGATTTCGTCTTTTCCCTGAGGCGCATCCTGCTGCCGGAGACGGCCTCGGAATATTCCTCGCTGCTCTATTTCATCGAGGGCGCTCAGGCGCTGAACGAAGGCAAGACCGGCGTTGAGACCCTGGGGGTCAGGGCGATCAATCCCCGCACCCTTGAAATCCGCCTGGTTCACCCGGCCCCCTATCTGACCGAGGTGGCCAAGCACCAGACCATGTCGCCGGTGCCCAAGCATCTGGTGGAGCGGCTGGGCGACGCCTGGGTGCAGCCGCAGAACATCGTCACCAACGGCCCCTATCGCATCGCGACCTGGCGGCTGGGCGACCATGTGCGGATGACCAAGAACCCGCTCTTCTATGAGGCCGACAAGGTCTGCGTCGATCAGGTCTACTATTACCCGACCACCGACGCGGCGAGTTCCGAGCGCCGGGTGCGGCGGGGCGAGCTGGATATCAGCTATGAGGTCCAGTCAAACCGGATCGCCTTCCTGCGGGAGGAAATCCCCGACTATGTGCGGACCCACACCTATCTCGGCGTGGCCTATATGGCCTTCAACTCCAATGTGGAGGCGCTGAAGGACGTCCGGGTGCGCCGGGCCATCAGCATGGCGCTCGATCGGGAGTTCATCACCGACAAGCTGCTGCGGGGCGGTCAGGTCCCGGCTTACAATTATGTGCCGCCGGGCGTGGCCAACTATGTGTCGCCGCCGGAGCCGGAATGGTCGAAATGGCCGCTGGAACGCCGCCAGGATGAGGCGAGGCGTCTGCTGGCGCAGGCCGGCTATGGCCCGTCCAACCCCCTGAAGCTCGAGATCAAGCACCGAAACTCGTCGGACCCTACCCTGTTCATGCCCGCCATCCAGGCCGACCTGAAGCAGGTGGGCATTGATCTCGCCCTGGCGCAGAACGAGGTCCAGATCGCCTATGCGGCCTATCGGGTGCGGGACTTCCAGATCGCCGACGCCGGCTGGGTCGCCGACTATAACGATGCCATGAGCTTCCTCTATCTCAACGGTTCGACAGCCGGATCGCAGAACTACGGCGACTACAGCAATCCCCGCTATGACGAGTTGCTGCGTCTGGCCGACAATGAACCGGACTCGGCGACGCGGGCCGGCTACCTGGCCGAAGCCGAGCGTATCATGCTCGAGGATGCGCCCATTGTTCCGGTCTATTTCCTGAACACCAAGGCCCTGGTGAACCCCAGGATCACGGGGTGGGTGGACAACATAATCGACCACCACCGGACGAGATATCTATGCGTCCAAGATGCTCAGCGTGCGGATCGGGGCATAAATTGATCGCCGAGCGCCTTAGCCATGACCAGTCTGTGTCTGGAATGTGACAGGTTGCCCGCGAAAACATTGCGGCTTGTTAATGGCCGTTGACCCCCGTTCCGTAACCCCCGTAACTCCCCCGTAACCCGGGTCGTTCTCGATCCGCGGGACACTTTTTTTGTGGGGAGCGGCTCGGTGCCTGTCCGTATCGGACCTGTGATCGGCCCGCTGGAGGATCTGACCTTGAACATCAAATCCAAGCGAGAGCGCCTGTTGGCGTCATCGATGATCTGTGGCGCGGCTTTCGCCGCCATGGCCGTTTCGCCGGCCACCGCCCAGGTCGCCGAAGTCCAGGAACTGGTCGTGACCGGTTCGCGCATTCAGGTGCCCGGCCTTGAGTCGGCCAGCCCGATCATGACGGTCGGCGCGGCGGAAATCGGTCTGCAGCAGCAGCCGGAAGTGGAGAAGATCATCCGCTTCCTGCCCATCTCCGTCCCCTCGGACGGCGACGCGGTGAACAACGGCACCGCCGGCGTGTCGACCATCAACCTGCGCGGCCTTGGCGCCAACCGGAACCTGATCCTGATCGACGGTCAGCGGGTCACCCCGTACAACGTCGACGGTGAAGTCGACGTCTCGGTCATCCCCACCGCCTTCCTGGAGCGGATCGACATCATCACCGGCGGCGCGTCTGCCGTGTACGGTTCGGACGCCATCTCGGGCGCCATCAACTTCATCCTGAAGAAGGATTTTGAAGGCGTCGAACTGGACACCAAGTACTCGGTCTCCGGCGAAGGCGACGGCGAAGTGGTCACCACCTCGCTGACCTTCGGCTCCAACATCGCCGATGGCCGCGGCAACGTCGCCATGAGCATGAACTACTCCAAGCGTGAAGGCGTCCTGCTCGGCTCCCGTCCGCTCGGCAACCTCGGCATCGTCACCGCCACCGGCGGCAACTATCAGAACTTCCTCGACGGCATTGCGCCGACCCCGGCCCCGGCCGGCTGCGGCGGCCCGGGCTCGGTGGCCGCCGGTGGTTCGACCACCACGGTCCCCACCCGCACCCAGATCACCGGCGTCGGTTCGGCTGCGTTCCAGTTCCGCGAAGACGGCAGCCTGGGCGCCAACTGCGGCGTGTTCAACTTCAACCCGTTCAACTACTACCAGACCCCGCAGGAGCGTTACGGCGCCACCGCGATCGGCTATTACGAGCTGGCCGACAACGTCGAGGCCTATGGCCGCGTCATCTACTCCTCGACCAATGTCACCCAGCAGGTCGCCCCGTCGGGTATCTTCGGCAACTCCTTCTTCGTGCCGCTGGCCAACCCCTACCTGACCGCTCAGGCTCGCACGACCCTGATCAATGCGGCCAACACCGCCCGCACCGCCGGCACCCTGCCGACGACCAGCTGGCGCGACCTGAACAGCAACGGCGTGGTCGACACCGCCGATGACCTGAGCCTGGTCATCCGTCGCCGCACCGGTGAGCTGGGCGCCCGTTCGACCCAGTACGACAACAACCTCTTCCAGTTCACCCTCGGCCTGCGTGGCCAGCTCCTGGATAACTGGAACTGGAACGTCTACCTCCAGAAGGGTCAGGTTGACCGGACCAGCATCTCGGCCGGCTACACCAACTCCACCAACTTCGGCAACGCGCTGAACGCGGTCTCCACCACCACCTGCCGCGTTGACACCGCCTCTTGCGTGCCGATCAACGTCTTTGGCGCCTATGGCACCATCACCCCGGCCATGGCGGCCTATTCCAGCGCCACGGCGATCATCTCCGAAACCTACGAACAGACCATCTTCAACGCGTCTGTGAACGGTGAACTCGGCGCCCTGCAGAGCCCCTGGGCCTCGCAGCCCGTCGTGGCTTCGGTCGGTGTCGAATATCGTGAAGAGTTCGGTCGCTTCACCCCCGACGAGTGCTGGAAGCTCGCCCCCGTCAGCTGCCTCGGCGGCGCCGGCGGCAACCAGCTCCCGATCTCGGGTGGCTTCGACGCTCACGAGATCTTCGGCGAAATGATCGTGCCGATCGCCATGGAGCAGCCCCTGGCCCACTCCCTGGGTCTGGAACTCGGCTATCGCTTCTCGGACTACAACCCGACCGGCAGCTACAGCACCTGGAAGGTGGGTCTGAACTACGAGCCCTTCGACGGTCTGCTGGTTCGCGTCATGCGCCAGCGCGCCGCCCGGGCTCCGAACGTTGGCGAACTCGCCGCGCCGGTGATCACCGCTCTGCGGAACGCCGACTACGACTACTGCTCGCTGGGCAACCCGAACGCCATCTCGGCTGAACTGCGCGCCCGTTGTATCGCCACCGGCATGACGGCCGCCCAGGTGGGTACGGTCCAGGACATCGTGTCTGGCCAGATCAACACCTTCGAAGGCACCGATCTTCAGAACCTGCCCCAGGCGGAACTGGCTGACACCACCACCGTCGGCCTGGTCTGGAGCCCGACCTTCCTGACTGCCCTGCGCAGCCCGGTCGTCTCGATCGACTACTACGACATCGAGGTGAAGGACTACATCGACGCCTTCTCCGCTCAGGAAACCCTGAACGGCTGCTACGTGGCTGGCATCAACGAGTTCTGCCAGCGCATCGTCCGCGTCAACGGCGACATCGCCTCGCCGGGTTCGGGCGTCCGTCGCTTCACCACCAACCTCGACTACCGTCGCGCTGAAGGTATCGAAGCCTCGGTCAACTTCGGCATCGACCTCGACACCGTCGGCCTGAGCGAGCGTTGGGGCAGCCTGGCCTTCGCCTGGACCGGCAACTACTACCTGACCAACGAGTTCCTCTCGAGCAACGTCACCCCGGTGGTCGAGTGCGTTGGTTACTTCGGCACCCAGTGCGGCAACCCGACCCACAAGTTCCGCTTCGTCCAGCGCACCACCTGGACCATGGGCGACCTGCAGGTGTCCTACCTGTGGCGTCACCTGAACAAGGTGGAGATCGAGCCGGTTCAGCAGGCCAACACCTTCGCGGCCTTCCGCGAAATCGAGGCCTACAACTACATCGACCTGGCCGCGAGCTACGCCTTCAATGACGTGGCCAAGATCACCTTCTCGGTGCAGAACGTCCTCGAGAAGGACCCCCCGGTCCTCGGCAACGAAGCGGCCACTACTTCGGCCAACTCGGGCAACACCCTGCCCAGCGCCTACGACACCCTTGGCCGCATCTTCGCGGTCGGCCTGAACCTGCGGTTCTAAAAGACCTCAGCCAGACCTGGAGAGGGGGCGGCGGACTTCGGTCCGCCGCCCTTTCTTTTTGTCTGAAGGCCCAGATCCGCAGGCGACCTGTGCGGGGCGACGCTGATGGTCGGCCGGGCGCTCTCCCTCAACCGGCCTGGAGCTGCGTATCTGCGAGCGGTTGGATACGACCCCGTCGAACGGACCCACGCTCGGAAGGCGGCGGGTTGGCTACGTGGCGGGCTTCGGGAATACACACCCAGACAAGGCGTAAGGCTGCCCAACAGAGGCGGCCGGTCAGCCTCTGGTCGCGGGCGCCGCGTCGAGCAGCGTCACGGCCGGGTCCGGCGTCGCCGTGGCCCAGAGCGAGGCGGCCAAGCCGCCTCGACCCAGGCGTCACAGGTCAGCGGATGGGCGTGGGCGCCAGGACGGCGGCGCTGTGCTGGGCGCGCAGCCGCTCGGCGGCCAGGGTGTCCAGCACCCCCTGGGCGCGGGGATCACCCAGCACCCAGGCGGCGGCGGCCAGGGTCTTCACAGACACCGATCCCAGGCCCAAGGCCCGCTCAAGGGCCTGAAGGGGCGTGGCCTGGGGCGTCATGCGTCGCAGGCGAACCTCGCCCTCAAGGCCTGCCAGGGACTTGGCCTTGTCGACGGCCTGGTAGAAGCCGCCGAGTTCGTCCACCAGACCCAGGGACTTGGCCTGGGCGCCGGTCCAGACCCGGCCGCGGGCGATCTCGTCGACCCGCCGTGGAGTCAGGTTGCGGCCACGGGCGACGCGGACGATGAACTCGTCATAGACATTGTCCATCATGGCCGCAAAGGCGGCCTCCTGGGCCGGCGTGAAACCGCCGCCGGTCCCATAGGCGCCGGCGAACTCGCCGCCCACGCCAAGCTCGCGCATGTCGACGCCGAACTCGGCCAGGGCCGGACCCAGGGCGAGCTTGCCCCCATAGACCCCAATGGAGCCCGTCAGGGTCGTGGGCTGGGCGACGATGGCCGAGGCCTCCGAGGCGATCCAGTAGCCGCCGGAAGCGCCATAGGTCCCCATACTCACCACCACCGGCTTGTCGGCGGCCTTGGCCGCGCGGACGGCGGCGAGAATCTGCTCCGAGGCCGTGTCCGAACCCCCAGGAGAATTGACCCGCAGGACCACGGCCTTGATGTCGTCGTCCTCGGCCGCCTCATAGAGGGCGTCGGCCACATCGTCGGAGAAGATCATGGCGCTGGGGGCCAGCGGGTTGGACAGGCCGTTCTGCCCCGTGGTGATGGGACCCTCGGCCTCGATCAGCGCGATGGTCGGACCCGAGCGCTCAAGGGGGCCGATACTGCGGGCATAGGCCGACAGGTCCAGAAGCCGGGCATTGTCGCCGGCGGCGTCCAGCAAGGTCTGCTCAGCCTCATGCAGGTGACCCAGCTTGTCGATCAGGCCAAGCTCCAGGGCCTGGGCGGCGGAATAGGGGCCGGCCTCCAGCCGGGCTCGCAGGACGGCGGGCTCCATCGCCCGGTCGCTGGCGGCGAGATTGAGGGCGCTGGAATAGACGGAGTTCATCCAGGATAGCTGCGCCGTGCGGTGGGCTGCGGTGTAGTCGCTGTGCAGGTAGCCGTTGACCGCGTTCTTGAACTCCTTGCGCTGTTCGAAGTCCGGCTGGATCTGGTGCTCATCGAAGAAGCGCTTGAAGAAGACATCCTCCACCGCAAGGCCGGTCGCCTGCAGAGCCGCGCCCGGCTGCATCCAGAGGTCGCCGGCCGCAGCGCCCACCATATAGGTCGAGGTCACGACGCCGGATTGATAGAGGCCCTGGCTGTGGGCGATCACGGGCTTGCCCGCCGCCTCGAAGCGACGCAGGGCCAGTCGGATCTCATCGGCCGCCCCCGGCTCCATGCCCACCTCAGGCAGGCGGATGAGCAGGCCCTTGACCCGGCGGTCGGTCTCGGCCCGGTGCAGGGTTTCGATGACCGACATGACTGAGGTGGAGCCGCCGGTGAAGGCGGAGAAGGGGTTCTGGACGTCCTGGTCGCTCATGGCGGTGCGCAGGTCGAGTTGCAGAACCACTTCGCCCGGCACCGGGGCTGGCCTTGTTGCGCCGGCCGCAATGACGATCAGCAGAAAGGGAACGCCCACCAGGAAGAGGGTCAGGCCGGCGAATACGCCGCCCATGGTGGTCAGGAACTGCTTCATCGAGGGTCCGTGCGGGGAGGAGGCTTCTATCCCACCCTATATCGGCGCCCGTTGCAGGGAAATGAAGGCCTGACGGGCCGTCCGCTCAGGACAGCCCGTCAGGGAAGGGGTTGCGGGCTCAGGGCTGGACCTGAACCTGCGTCGGCAGCAGGTAGTCGACGCTGGCGCCCGGCCCCAGGGGCAGGTCGAGGGCGGTCCAGCCCAGGACCATGACCAGTCCGGCCACGAGGAAGGTCAGGGAGTAGGGGACCATGACCGCCATCAGCGATCCGACCCGGAAATCGGGCTGGTAACGCTGGGCGAAGCCCAGAATCAGCGGGAAATAGACCATCAACGGGGTGATGATGTTGGTGGTGGAGTCGCCCATCCGGAAGGCCGCCGTGGTCATTTCCGGGCTCACCCCAAGCAGCATCAGCATGGGCACCAGGATCGGCGCCAGCGCCGCCCACTTGGCCGAAGCCGACCCGATGAAGATGTTGATGGTGGCGGTGAGCAGAACAATGGCGGTCAGCAGGAGCGGCAGCGGCAGGCCCGAGGCGCGCAGGCCCTCAGCCCCGTGGATGGCGATGATGGCCCCGAGATTCGACCAGTTGAACATGGCGACGAAGTGGGCGGCGACGAAGGCCAGCACGATGTACGGCCCCATCTCGGCCATGGACTGGCCGGTCAGGCGCACCACATCGCCCTGGGTCTTCACCGTCCCGACCGCCGCCCCATAGGCGACGCCGCACACCAGGAAGAGCAGGAAGAAGCCTGCCACCAGGGAGGAATAGAAGGGCGTCATCCGCTCGCCGGGACCCCCCTCGGCGTTGATGAAGGGGGCGGCTGGCCCGATGGTCATGGCCGCCCACAGACCAATCACCACCACCGCGCCCAGGCCCGCCCAGACCAGGCCCTTGCGCTCGCGGGCGCTGGCCGCCTCGATTTCGGCCTCAGTCTCCGCCGCCTCGACCACCGGCGCAGCCGAAACCCAGGGACCCAGGCGAGGTTCGACGATCTTGTCGGTGACCCACCAGCCCAGGGGGGTGAAAACGACCGTCATGGCCAGGATGAACCACCAGTTGCCGGCGATGTTGGCCGTCCAGGTCGGATCAAGCAGGCGGGCCGCAGGCTCGGTGATGCCGAGCAGCAGAGCGTCCAGATGGCCGGGGAAGATGTTGGCCGAAAACCCGCCGGACACCCCGGCGAAGGCTGCGGCGATGCCGGCTACCGGATGGCGGCCGGCGGCGGCGAACACCACCCCGGCCAGGGGAATCAGAACCACATAGGCCGCATCGGCCGCATGATTGGCGATGATGGCGGTGAAGATGATGATCGGGGTCAGCAGGGCCTTGGGCGCCTTGGAGACGCTGGCGCGCATGGCCGCGGAGAACAGGCCGGTCCGCTCGGCGACGCCGGCCCCCAGCATGACGGTCAGGACAAAGCCCAGGGGCGCAAAGCTGGTCAGCGTCCGGGGCATGTCCACAAACAGCCGCCGAAGGTTATCCGACGTCCCCAGGCTGACGGCTGCGAGGGTCTCGCCAGTGACCGGGTTCAGCGCTGAAACGCCGAGGCCGGCGGCCAGCATGCTGCCTAGGAACAGGGCCGCGATCATCCAGACAAAGATGACCACCGGATCGGGCAGGCGATTGCCCACCTTCTCGATCATCCCCAAGACACCCGATTGCATGGCCATCCGGCTAACCCCTCCGCGAATTTGCGCCTAGCTTCGCGATGCGGAGCGCCCTGGCAAGTCTTGCCTTCTGATCAGCGGTCGGATGTTGCCCGCGGGGGCGGCGAAACCGCGTCAGAGGGCGTGTTCGCCTCGACGCCGGGGGGCTCCAGCAGCCGCTCCCCCTCTTCAGATGGGACCGATTCGTCCGGGGGGGTATCTGGCGCGCCCATGTCGAGCATCTCGCTGAGGGTGTCGACCACGGCCGAGACGGGAGAGGCGCGGGCCGCGCGACGCGCCCGAATGTCGGCAGTGATGGCGAAGGCCCGGCGGTTGGCCTCAGACTCCAGGGCTCGCCAGTCACTCACATAGCTCGCGGCGAACGCCTCGGTCCCCAGGCGGCGATACTGCTCCATATGCGCAAGCTCATGGGCCCACAGCCACACATTCTCCGCCACGTCGGCGTCGGAGAAGACGATCAGGTCCTTCAGGGTGACCGCGCCTTCTTCATAGTACCAGCGCGCCAGCAGGGAGCCGAGACCCAGGTCCTGGCCCGCCGTGGTCCAGCGGGCGCTGTCGAGAATCTCGTCGTCGAAATAGGCGGAGAGCGCTGTGCGGATCTTGTCCGGCATGGGCTGAGGCGTCTGCGCCGCCATGGCCTGGATGCGGGAGAACCGGATCGCCTGGACAAGCGCAGGTCCCGTGACGGCCGGCGAACGCCGAAGCGCGGCTTCGGAGGCGGCGCGCGCCTGATCGGTGGTGTTGCGCGCCGTCTGCGCGACACTGGCGCGCCACTCGGCCGGCGGCCGCAGACTCGCCTCATCAGGTTCGCCGGAACACGCGGTGAGCGCGAGCGCCATCGCCGCGCCGAAAAGCTGGGGCGTCCGCCAAAGGCGGCCGTCGATGAGGTTCAGTTTCAGGGTCAAACCCCTTGCTCGCCTGTCTGGCCCGCCGCCTCTGGCCTTAGCGTTCTGGTCAAGCCCTGGTTCCCGGCGGCGAGACCCAGGGGTCCGTCTCTACCTAAAGGGCCCCGAAGTGGTCTCGGACGAGGCCGGCGATGGCGCCGGCCACATCACGGCGACTTGAGGGATCTGTCGGCGTCACGGCCATGCGGGCGAGCACGGGAGCCTCGGCCTTGCGCGCGGCCCGGTCATAGGCCGGATCATAATGCAGGTCGATCAGGGCCTGGGCGAGGTCGGCGAAGGCGCCGGCTGCGATCATGGCCCGCCAGGCCTCCCGCCGCTCCCGGCTGGGCGCCACCGGCAGCCGGTCGAAGGCCGCCTCCAGGGCGTCAATGTCGGCGGAGATGTCGCCATAGGCGGCAGCCAGATACTGCGCCCGGCTGGCCTGAGGCGCCTCCAGCACGATCCGCGGCGCCGTCTGCATGGCGCGCCAGAGCACCGGCGGAGTCATGCGGTCGCCGATCTTGCTGGCCTCGGCCTCCACCACGATCGGGCGGGTGAGGTCCAGGCCGTCCAGGACCTGAAGCAGGCGGGACTCAAACAGCTTCTGGCTCGGCTGGAGCCGACCGGCCAGGGCGCCGAACAGGGAGCCGCGATGCTCGGCCAGCCCCTCAAGGTCGATGGTCTGGACGCCCATCCCGGCCAGCTCATGCAGGACATCAGTCTTGGCCGACCCCGTATGGCCGTCGATCAGCAGGAGTTTCAGGTCCAGCGCGGTGTCATAGAGCCTGGCGGTCACCAGGCGGCGATAGGTGCGGTAGCCGCCGCGCAGCAAGGTCACAGGCCATCCCACCTGGGAGAGGATCGTCGCCATGGCTTCAGACCGTTGCCCGCCGCGCCAGCAATAGATCAGCGGACGAAAGCTGGCTGGCCGGTCGGCCAGGGCGGTCTCCAGATGCAGCGCGATGTTGCGGGCCACATGGGCCGCCCCGATCCGACGGGCGAGGAAGCGGGACTCCTGGACATAGATGGTCCCCACCTGCGCCCGTTGCTGGTCGTCCAGCACCGGCAGGTTCTCGGCGCCGGGCACATGGTCGAGGGCGAACTCGGCGGGGCTGCGCACATCGATCACCGCGTCATAGCGGGCGAGGTCGGCGGCGCTCACCGCCTCGGTCACGTCAAATCCTGGCATACGCGCTCTTGCCTCCGCCCCGGTGCTATACAACGAACCGAAGACCCTTCGACACAAGGACGAGACCCGATGGCGCAGCAGGTGCGGTTGACCGATCTGGCCCACGGCGGCGGCTGCGGGTGCAAGCTGTCGCCCGCCGTCCTGCGGGACATCCTCGCTGGCGTGCCCCAGGCGGCCATGTTCCCCAATCTGATGGTGGGAACCGAGACCTCTGACGATGCGGCGGTCTGGCGACTGAATGACCAGCAGGCCCTGGTGGCGACCACCGACTTCTTCATGCCGGTAGTGGATGATCCCTACGACTTCGGCCGTATCGCGGCGACCAACGCCATCTCCGACGTGTACGCCATGGGGGCGACCCCGATCTTCGCCCTGGCCATCGTCGGCATGCCCATCGGCCAGCTGTCCACCGAGCAGATTTCAGGAATCCTGGCGGGCGGGGCGGCGGTGTGCGCCGACGCCGGCATCCCGGTGGCGGGCGGCCACTCCATCGACAGCGTCGAGCCGATCTATGGGCTGGTGGCCCTGGGCCTTGTCCACCCCGACCAGGTGATGACCAACCGTACGGCCAAGGCCGGCGACATCCTGCTGCTCACCAAGGGGCTCGGCGTCGGCGTGCTGAGCGCAGCCTTCAAGCAGCAGCGACTGGACGCCGCGGGCTATGGCGCCCTGATCGCCTCCACCACACAGCTCAACCGGATCGGGGCCGAGTTGGGGGGCTTTGCCGGCGTGCATGCGGTGACCGATGTCACGGGCTTCGGCCTTTTGGGTCACACCCTGGAAATGTGCCGAGGGGCGGGTCTCGCCGCCGAAATCCGCGCCGAGGCGCCGGTCCTGCTGAGCGGTGTGGAAGCCCTTTCCCAGGCCGGCGTTCGCACCGGCGCGTCTGGACGCAACTGGGCGAGCTATGGCGAGGCGGTCGTCTTGCCCGAGGCCTTTCCCGAGTGGCGTCGCGATATCCTGTGTGATCCCCAGACCAGCGGCGGACTGCTGATCGCCCTGGATGAGGCCGCGCTGCCGGCGCTCAGGGCGCGACTGGGCGAGCTGGGCTTTGAAGCCGCCGCGGTGGTGGGGCGGATGGTCGCCGGCGCGCCAAGTATCCGGGTGGTGTGATCAGAGCCCGCCGGACGCGCGGCTCAGCAGGAAGAAGTAGGGCTGTTCGGTGTGGCGGATGTCCATCAGGCCTAGGAGGCGTCCTGCGTCGACCTTGCGGAAGTGATCGATGATCGGCAGGTCGTCATAGATCATCGCGGTCGAGACCTGACCGCGGTGCGCCACAGCCCGCAGTCTGGCCTTCGGGCGACCGGTCGCCAGGGCGGGCAGGAGGGTCTTGAAGGCCCGTCGCGCCGGCGCCGATCGCGCCAGCCTGGGCCAGGCGAGCGGAACGCCCAAGGGAATCAGCGCCGGGTTCACCGCCACATCTCCTGATCCCCGGTGGAATACCAGGGGATCGACGGCGTCGGCTGACATGAACCGCTTGCCCTTCCAGCCGTAGCCGGCCAGCAGACCATCCAGGGGATGGCCGGTCGGCAGCTCTTCCCCCAGCCAGTCTCCGAGCACCTCGGGCAAGGACACCGAGGGCAGGCTGTCAAAGGCGGCGCGGGCGGCCACCGGCGAAAGCGCGTCCTGCCGCCATCTGTTCAACCACGGCATCTGATCAGTCTCGCCCGTTTCACAAGGCCCGCTAACGATCGGTGAGACTGATCGATCCCTCGCCCTCGGCCTGGACTCGGCCGTCCACCAGCTGGATCCGGCGGTGACAGCGGGCGGCGACATGTTCGTCATGGGTGCAGATCAGGAAGGTCGCGCCGTCCTCGCGATTGACCTCGCCCATGAGGTCGAGGACCTGGCTGGCCGATCGGAGGTCGAGATTGCCCGTGGGCTCGTCGGCGATCACCAGGTCTGGCCTGTTCATCAGCGCCCGGGCGATGGCCACCCGCTGCTTCTGCCCCCCCGACAGCCGGGTGGCTGGGAAATCGGCGCGATCGGCCAGGCCGACCCGGTCGAGGAGGGAGAGGGCGCGCTTGCGCATTTCCGGCGAGATGCCACCCGCCGGCGCGGCGGCCGGAAAGGCGACATTCTCCATGGCCGTGAAGTCCGGCAGCAGGTGATGGAACTGGAAGACAAAGCCCAGGCGCTGATTGCGAAAGGCCGCCCGGGCCTTCTCGCCCATCCCTTCGACGCGCTGACCGGCGATCTCGATCTCACCCGCGGTGGGCCGCAACAGAAGCCCCAGGATCGACAGCAGGGTGGACTTGCCCGACCCCGAGGCGCCCACCAGCGCCACAAGCTCCCCGGACGCCAGGTCAACGTCGATGCCGCGCAGCACCTCGGTTTCCTCATCGCCATTGCGGAAGGTCATGACCACGCCGCGCGCCTGCAGAACCCGGCTCATTGCTGGATCGCCTCCAGGGGATCGATCCGCGAGGCTGACCTCGCCGGAAAGGCCGAGGCCAGCACCGCGCCAATGGTGGTCAGGATTAACACCGCGACGTAGCCGCCCCTTTCCGGCGCGATCGGCAGGGGCGCATTTCCTTCCGCATCAGTCAGGGAGGCCAGGAAGGTGCAGAGCCCATAGCCGCTGACGCACCCCAGCAGGCCGCCCGCCAGCCCGATCAACAGTCCCTGCAGCATGAAGACCGCCACGATGAAGCCGCCGGATATGCCGAAGGCGCGCATGATCCCCACCTCGCTGCGCCGCCGATAGGCCGACAGCACCAGCGCGCTGGCCACACCTATGATGATCGAGATCAGCGAGAAGAGTTGGATCAGGGTCCCGGTCCGCCCCTGAGCCTCCAGGGCGTCCTCCAGGTTCAGGTTCTTCTCCTGCCAGGGGGTGGCGCGCAGGCCCGTGGCGCCGGCCAGGAAGTCGGCCACCTCTCGCGCCCGTCCGGGATCATCCAGCTTGATCTCGATATTGGTCACCCCTTCGGGCAGGTCGAACAGGGGCCGTGCAGTCTGCAGGGAGAGGAAGGCGACCCGGGAGTCCAGGCTCTGCAGGCCGGTCTTGAACACGCCGCGCACGGTCAGCAGTCGCTCGCCGCCCCGGTCGGTGCGCAGCAGCACCGGCTGGCCGGCGGTCAGGCCCAGGTCCTCGGCGAGCTGCGTCCCGATCAGCATGCCGTCGGCCCCCAGCGCGCCCTGGCCTGAGACCAGGTTCGGGGTGATCGGGGTGATGGCGTCGAGCCCTTCCGGTTCAAGTCCGGTGACCGACACCGGCTGGACCGCCTCGCCCTTGACCAGGAAGGCGTTGCCGCTGATCTGCGGGCTCAGGGCCGACACCCCCGGCTGGCGGGTGATCAGCTCGGCGGTGGAGCGCCAGGATCGGATCTGGCGGCGCTGGAAGGTGGAGACCAGGGCCACCCCTTCGGTGCGAACCGCCTCGTCTCCCGGCAGGATTTCCGCCAGCCGGGTGGGGGGCTCGAGCGTCACATGGGCGCTGTTGGCGGTGACCTGGTCGGTTAGCCGGATGGCGAGCCCCTCGATTAGGGCGGTGATGAAGATGAAGACGGTGACCCCGAGCGCCACGCCGGTGACCAACAGGACGGTCTGGGCGGGGTTGGAGGTCAGGTAGCGCCGGGCCACCTTGAGGGCGAACATGGCTTAGCCCACATCCGGAGGCGAAACCGGACGGACCGTGTCGCCCGGGCGCAGGGCGGCGGGGTTCAGCACCAACCGGTCGCCAACGGACAGGCCCTGCTCGATGATCGCGCCCTGGGATGGCCAGCGGGCGATGACGACGTCGCGGGCCACGACCACATCCTCAGCATCAAGGATATAGGCCTTGGGCGAAGTGGTGGCGTCGACCACTGCCTGGCGGGGGATGACCAGGGCGCCTTGGCGAACCTCGACCACGATGGTCACGTCCACCGAACGGCCTGGCGCCAGGTCGGCGCCTGACTGTGGCCTGACCTTGACCTGACGGCCGCCGGTGGAGGAATCGACCTTGGGCGACACCTCGCTGACCACGGCGGCGAACCGGGCCTCCGCCCCCGAGGCGGCGGCCCGGGCCTCCATCCCTGGCCGCAGGGCGTCGGCATAGGCCTCGTCCACCTCGGCCAGGATTTCAACGCCCTCAAGGGAGCCCAGTTCGAACAGGGTGGTGGTGGGGGTGACCACCTGGCCGCTGTCGATTGGCCGCACCAAAATCACGCCTGCCATGGGGGCGCGGACGACGTACTCGCGGCTGCGGGCGGCTGACGCCCGGGCTGTCGCCTGGGCGGCGGCGACCGCAGCCTCGGCTGAACGCAGTCTCGCCCGGGCCTGGTCCAGGGCGGCCTGGGCGGCGAACCCCTGACGGGCCAGGGTCTCGGTGCGCTGATAGGCGAGCCTGGCCTCGGCGGCCTCAGCCTGGGTGGCGCGGACCCGGGCCGCGTCAGCCTCGGTCTGGGCCTCCTCTACCGCAGCGCGGATAAGGGCGAGCGGTTGGCCCTCGACCACCTGATCCCCGTCATCGGCCAGCAGTTCGATGACCTGCCCGGGATTGGGCGACCGCACCTCCACCAGGTTCAGGGGGCGCACCCGGCCGACCACGGCCAGCACCAGTTCGGTCGTCTCCGGACGCACCGTCAGGACCTGAACCTCCGGCGGCCGCCGGCTCAGCACAAGGGCGACGACGGCGACGGCGGCCAGCAGGAGGATGACGGCGCCAAGCCGCAGCCGCTTTCCGTTTCGGCTCATTGCGAAGCCGTCTGGTCGGCGGCGACAGAGGCCAGTATGTGCGCCCATTCTTCTTCAGTGACGGGCTGCACCGACAGGCGGAAGGATGTGACCAGCGACATCCCTTTCAAGGCGGGGTCGGCCTTGGCCTCGGCCAGGGTGAAGGGGCGGGGCAGGGGGTCGACGGCCCGCACATCGACACAGACAAAGACGCCCTTGGGATCGGTGGGGTCGGGATAGGCCTCGGCGATCACCTCGCAGACGCCGACGATCTCCTTGCCGGCCTGTGAATGATAGAAGAACGCCTGATCGCCGCGCTTCATGGCCATCATGTTGAGCTTGGCCGTGTGGTTGCGGACCCCGTTCCAGGGCTCTCCCTCCGCGCCGCGCGCGACCAGATCGTCCCAGGAGAACGCGTCCGGCTCGGACTTCAGCAGCCAATAGGCCATGGCGGACTCCTTATCACGGGTCTCAACAGTCTAGCTCAGCGGCCCGGGCGGGACCTAGAGGGCCAGCGGCGCGTCATAGCCGGTGAGTTCGAGATAGCCTCGCCCGCCTTCGGTGCGCACCGCCCCTTCCCAATAGACGGGGCCGACCGGCCGGCTGTCGAGTTCCTGATCATCGAACAGGGGCTCCAGCCGCCAGACCCGGGGACCGGCCGGCGTCCGCGCCTGGATGTCCCGCGCGATCGGATAGCGGGCGCCGGTGCGCGGGGAGCGCCACTGCCGCCGGGTCACGAACCGGACATCGCCGGGGGCGAAGATGGTCGTCCGCCCATCGGGCCCACGCAGGGAGCCCCCGGCCCAGACCGCCTGGCCCTGCTGATCGCGCACCTGGAAGGCGGTCAGCGCGCCGCCCCCGTCCAGATTGATCCCCGCCCAGTCCCAGCCTACCGCCCGGGCGTCCAGCAGGGTGGAGGACCATTCCTGGTCCATCCAGGCCTCCCCGGTGACGGCGATGCGCCGCCCCTCCCGGGTCAGGGCGCCGCTGACCTTCAGGTGTGGCAGGCTGTAATAGTAGCTCGCCTGGTCGGCCCGCGGTCCCTTGCGGCTGAACCCCCGCTCACCCTGCAGCAAGGGCGGCTGGGTGGGGGCGAGGGAGAGATCTAGGCCGAAGGCCTGGTCCCCGGCATAGGCTTTCAGGGTCCCGTCAGGCACCCGACGCAGCCGCCAGTCATCGAGGACGATGTCCATGTCGCCCACCTTGGCCTCCGCCAGGCCAAAGCCCGCCCGGGCGATGCGCTGGGTGTGGATCAGCCGGCCCACGGCGGGATCGGAGATGGCCGCATGGGCGAAGATCACCTGGGTGGGGGCGAATGCGCTGGGATTGCGGGTGTCGGCCCCGGTGCGGATCCGAAAGAAGGTGATCTGGAACCCGATGGGCTGGCCCTGCGCCTGCAGCCAGCCGGTGACGTACCACCACTCGGTCCTGAAGTCCGGATGGGCGCCGTGATCGGCGGGGAAGGTCAGGGAGCGGCCCGGCCGGACCGGGGCGAAGACCGGCGCGCCCGTCCGGTCCTGGGCGAGGCCCGGTGTGGCCGGCGCGATCAGTCCGGCGCCGAGCAGGCCGGCGAAGGCGCGTCGGGGGATCATCACCAGTCCTCCCGCACGGCGCGCACGGCGCTGTCGGCCACAGCGCCGCGGCCAGCCAGCACGGCGGCGCCAGCCGAGGTGGCCACCAGGGCTGCGGCCAGGCTGGCCAGCAGAGGCCAGGGCAGGCGGGTCTCCATCGTCCAGTTGAAGGACTGCGGATTGACCACGTGGATCAGCACCTGGCTCATAATCACCCCGAGCGTCAGGCCCGCCAAGGCGCCGACGGCGCCGAGCAGGGCGCCTTCGGTGGCCAGCATCTGCATGATCTGACCCCGCCGCACGCCCACATGGCGCAGCATGCCGAACTCCTTGCGCCGCGCCAGCGTCTGGGCCGAGAAGGTGGTCGCCACCCCGGCCAGGCCCACCAGGATGGCGATGGCCTCCAGGGCATAGGTCACGGCGAAGGAGCGGTCGAAGATCCGCAGCGCCACAGCGCGGATCTCCCGCGGTTCGGCGAAGTCCGCGCCCCCCGCGATCGAAGGCGGCAGTCGCGCCCGGAAGGCCTCGATCGCCGTGGCGGGCTCGACGCCGGGGGCCAGGGTCATGGCGGCCTCAGCGCGGCCGGCGTCGCCGGTCAGGGCGGTATAGGCGGCCTGATCGAGGATCAGCGCGCCGAACTGATTGGAATAGTCCCGCCAGACGCCGGCCACGGTCACCTGCGCCTGCGCGCCTGGCCCGATGGGCAGGGTCAGTCTGTCCCCGGGGCTCAGGTCGTAGAGCCTGGCCATGGGCTCGGAAATCCAGGCCGGCAGGCCTTCGGCCGTGACCTGGCGGCCCACCAGCGGCAGGCCCTCGCCGGCGCCCGCGCCGGCCTGGCCTCGGGCGCTGACCTGGACCGGGGGGCGGTCGGGACTGAGGCGCAGATTGAAGCTCTGGCGGAATTCGATGGCGGCGGCTTCTGGCGCCGCGGCGAGCCTGGCCTGGGCTTCGGGATCGAGGGTGAGGCCGGGATCGAGCCGCATATAGATGTCGGCCGGCAGAATCTGGACCAGCCAGTCCTCCACCGAGCCGCGGAAACTGGTGACCATCACCGCCATGGCCACCATCAGGCTGGTGCTGGCGACGATGCCGCAAAGCGCCACGGCCGCTTGACGCGGGGCGCCCCACAGCCGGGCGATGGCCAGGGCGATCGGCGGCGCCGGCGATCTGAGTCGCCGCAAGGGTCCCAGCAGCCCCCGCGCCAACCAGGGCATGGTGCCGACCCCGCCGGCCAGGATCAGGGCGATGGCGCCATAGCCAAACAGCGGAACGCCGCCGACCGGAGGACCCAGGGCGGCCAGTCCGCCTGCGGCCAGCAGGCCAAGGCTGAGCCAGGGAAGCGGCTGGCCGGCGGTCTCGGCGCTCTCCCCGGAACCCGTCTTGAGGGCGACGGCGGCTGGGATGCGCTCGGCCTGCAGGGCCGGAAACAGGCTCCCGAGGACGGCGATGGCCACGCCCAGGCCGAAGATGATCGCCGCGGCCACGGGGGTGAAGACCAATGGTGGCCGGCCGCCGCTGAAATAGCCGCCCCCCAGGTCTCCGCCGAGCAGTCGCAGGGCGAGCTCCGCCAGGGCGACGCCCAGAACCACGCCAAGGGCGGCGCCCGCCAGGCCAAGAACGACGCCCTCGATCAGCACCTGGCCCAGCATGCCCCGGGCCGGCAGGCCGAGGACGCGCAACAGGGCGAACTGCGGCCGACGTCGGGTGACCGACAGGGACTGGGCCGAATAGACCAGGAAGCCGCCGGTGAGCAGGGCCACCAGGGCCAGCATCTGCAGGTTGACCCGATAGGCCCGGGACAGGCTTTCGGTGCGCCGCATCTCGCTCTGCGGCGTGACCAGGGCGGCCTCGGCCGGCAAGTTCGCCTGAACCGTCCGCTCAACGGCGCTGCGATCGACGCCGGGGCTGAGCCGCAGGTCCAGCCGATGGAGCCGACCCAGCTGGTCGAACCGCCACTGGGCTGCGGCGATGTCGATCACGCCCAGGGCTCGGTCGCCGCTGACGCCCTCAAGGATGCCGACGATGCGGAAGCTGGCGCTCTGACCCGCCGCGCTCAACCGCACCTGATCCCCCACCCGCAGCCCGCTCTGCTGCAGGGCGGCGGGCGACAGGGTGATGGCGTCCAGATCAAATACCGCTTCGGCCGTGGTCACGCCGCCCTCGCCGCCGCCGCCGACGGCGCCGCCGCCCAACAGATTGGGCGTGACGGCGGCGGCCCGCAGGGGATCGAGGCCGAGCACGGTGAGGGGTTCGCCCCCGTCCGTGCGGGCGCGTAGCTCGACAACGGGGCTGGCGGTGGCCACCCCATCCAGCCGCGCGAGGATGGGATAGAGGTCTTCGTCAAATCCGGCGGAGCTCGCGGCCTGCACCTGCAGATCGGCGGCCCCGCTGACGCTGCGGATGGCGCCGGCGAACTCGTCCAGGGCCGAGCGATTGACCAGATGGATGGCGAGGCCAAGGCCGACGCCCACGGCGATGGCCAGGATCGCCGCCAGGGTGCGGCCCGGCTGGGCGCGCCACTCGCCCAGGACCATCCAGACCAGCAGGCGGGGGCTGAGCCCGGGTGGCGGAGCAGGGCCTGGCCTAGCGGCCATGGGCGACCAGGCCGTGAGCGGTTAGGGTCAGCACCCGGTCGGCGGCGGCCGCCGCCCGTTCCGAATGGGTGACGATGACCGCCGCGGCGCCTGAGCCGCGCAGCTGGTCGCACAGCAGGGCCAGGATGACGTCGGCGGTCTGGGGATCGAGATTGCCGGTGGGCTCGTCGGCCAGGACCAGGGCTGGGCGGTGGACAAGCGCCCGGGCCAGGGCGATGCGCTGCATTTCGCCGCCGGAAACCTGGGCGGGAAAGTCCTGACCGCGGCCGCCCAGCCCGACCTGGTCGAGCATGGCGGCGGCCGCCTTCAGCGCCTCGGCCTCCGGACGTCGGGCCAGGATCAATGGCAGGGCGACATTCTGGGCCAGGGTCAGGTGCGGCAGGATGTGGAAGGCCTGGAAGACAAAGCCGATCCGGTCCCGGCGCAGACCAGTCCGGGCGTCATCGTCCAGGGTGGAGAGGTCGACGCCGTCGATCTCGATCCGCCCGGCGTCGGCGCGGTCCAGCCCGGCAATGAGGTTCAGCAGGGTCGACTTGCCCACGCCGGACTCGCCCATGATGGCGACAATCTCGCCAGGCGCCATGTCGAGCGCCAGGTT
This sequence comes from Phenylobacterium sp., assembly GCF_030693405.1. Classification (GTDB taxonomy): domain Bacteria; phylum Pseudomonadota; class Alphaproteobacteria; order Caulobacterales; family Caulobacteraceae; genus Phenylobacterium. The sequence continues at coordinate 29,005 of NZ_JAUYAW010000012.1, read as the reverse complement.
CGAGAACAGCAGGCGACCGCCCGGCACGCTCTTGGCCAGGTCAGCGATCTTTAGCGGTGGGGCGAGGGGAGGAGGGCCAGCGGGCATGGCCGCCAGACTAGAGGGGCGGGAAGGTCCCGTCGCGCCTCAATATCAGAAAGGTAGAAGCCCCGGCCGTCGCCGACCGGGGCCCAAATCCTTTAGCCTTTAGGCCTTCTGGAGCTGGCCGGCGGACATCTTGCCCGACTTACGGTCCTTTTCGAGCTCGAAGGAGAGCTTGTCGCCTTCGTTCACCGAGCTCATGCCCGCTTGTTCAACGGCGCTGATGTGAAGAAACACGTCGGCTCCGCCATCATCGGGCTGAATGAAGCCATAGCCCTTCGTGGCGTTGAACCACTTCACTGTTCCGGTCGTCATAGTTTGCTCATTTCCTGTAGCTTGCGCCCTACCCTGTACCGATAGAATGCTCGCTGGCAAACAAATCCCTGCATTTTGTGCGAAAGAATCTCGCTCGGCAGGCGAGGGCGACTCCCGAAAATCCTGCCAGCAGCCGCAAAATCGGGCCGAAACCTCGCCATGGCTGCGCTAGAATTTGACCTGGATATGGTGTTCAGCGGCCAGGATTTTGCAGCCGCCATCCATGCCCGCCCCGCGCAACGTAACCGCCGCTAGCCCAGGCGCGTATGATCTCCCAGCAGTGTCTCGACAGGGGAGCGCCTATGGATCGGCGGCGGATGATTGGGCTGGGCGTCAGCGCCGGCGTGGCGTCGCTCTTGCCGGCCGGGGTAGCCGCTCAGGCGTCTTCGGCTGACCCTCAGGTCTTCGACCGCCTGCTCGCCCGTCATGTCCGGGCCGGACGTGATGGGATCAAGCGGGTCGACTACCGGGCCTGGCGCGCCAGCCCCGCCGACCGCGCCGCCCTGGCGGCCTATGTGGAGGCCTTGCAGGGGGCAAGTCCCGCGGCGCGCTCGCCGGCCGATCAGATCGCCTACTGGAGCAATCTCTATAACGCCGAGACCCTGCGGGTGGTGCTGGAGGCCTATCCGGTCAAGTCGATCCTGGCGATCCGCCCGACCCTGGTCTCCTTCGGCCCCTGGAAGGCCAAGACCCTGCGGGTGGATAGCCGCAGGCTGTCGCTGCACGAGGTGGAGCACGAAATCCTGCGCCCCATGGGCGACCCCATGATCCACTACGCCCTGAACTGCGCCTCGATCAGCTGCCCGAACCTGCCTCCGCGGGCCTGGCGCGGCGCGACCCTGGCTGCGGATCTGGACCAGGCCGCCCGGACCTATGTGAACCATCCCCGCGCCGCGCAGGTGACGGCCAAGGGTCTGATCCTCTCATCGATCTACAAGTGGTACGCGGAGGACTTCGGCGCCGATGACGCCGCTGTCCTGAACCATCTCAACCGCTACGCCGCTCCGCCCTTGCGCGCAGTCCTGGGGCGCCGCCCGGCCATCGCCGGCTACGCCTATGACTGGAATCTCAACGGGGTCGCCTGAGGCCATGTCGGCTCAGTAACACTGCAGCCTCAACCAGGCCTTGGAGAAGTCCCCGGACCGGGCGTCCTGTTCGCGGACCCAGATATAGATCCGACCGGTATCGCCCCACATGAAGCCGACCTCATCATCGCTGTCGACCTGCAGCAGCAGACGCCAGTCCCCGCTCCGGCTCTGAGGTGCGCCCTTGGCGGTGTCGAACAGGCCTGAGACGATCCTCTGGCAGTCCGCCTCCATCCCGTCGGCCTGGATGGGCGCCGGATAGCCGCCGATCTGATGGGCCGGCTCCGCAGGCGCCTGCTCATCAAGGATGCGTTCGAGCTCACGGTCTTCCTGTTTGCTCAGGCTGTTCCAGTCCACGCTCAGCCGCTCCCATCCCGCATAGGAGCGCGCCTGAACATAGGTCACCGGGTAGGCCGGAAACTGCGCATGCTCATGAAGGTCCCCCGGCGCCTGGGCCAGCGGCGCCTCGCCGACCTCATGGCGGACCACGAAGGTTCCCAGGTCGCTGGCCTCAAGGCCCCACGGTTGGTGCTCGAAGTCGTGGAAGATCAGGCGCTAGTGGAGGCTGCTTTCTTTCACTCGCTATTGTGCCGGCGCGCGGAAGGCGAAATGGGCATAGGAGGGCGGGTTGGTGGCTCTCGGAGAGCCAGGCGCGTGGGCCCTTATCCGCCTAACCGGCGGACTTCTCGGGGCCAATTGGGCTTGGGAAAATCACCCCGCGTTAGCAGGGGAATGAATGGTCGGAGTGGCAGGATTCGAACCTGCGACCCCCGCGTCCCGAACGCGGTGCTCTACCAGACTGAGCCACACTCCGACTTGGAGGCGGCCTTATAGAGGAGCGATTTCAGGCCCGCAAGCGACTGCACGGCCGTTGCATCTGGAATCGGCTTTTGCTATTCCCACGCCCTCGCCGCGGGGGGACATCCTCCGCTGCCGTTCCTGCTGGGGAATGGTGTAATGGTAACACAGCGGTTTTTGGTACCGTCATTCTAGGTTCGAGTCCTAGTTCCCCAGCCAAGGTTTCAAGCCCGTCGCGGCCTCGCGCCGGCCCAGCCTCAATACCCTCAACACCTTTCGCCGCCGCGACATCTGCGCGCCCTGGTCAAGGCGCAGCCGCGTCACCACATCGCCGGTGAAGGTCGCCTGCGCCGGCGGGACGAGGGGGCGCGTCGATGGCGGCGCCGAGCTCGTCCGGGGCCGGGCCCAAGGATCGCCGGGAATGACGCAATCGCGATATCGCAAGGTGCCCTCGGGGCGGATGGCCCGGCTGGCCTCCTTTGGCCAGCTCGCAGGCGGCGTCGCTGGCGGCATGATCGCCGAGGGCGCCCGCCGCTTGGCCGATGGCCAGCGCCCGCAACTGTCGGACCTGATGCTGACCCCGGCCAACGCCCTGCGGGTCACCGAGCAGCTGTCGCGGCTGCGCGGGGCGGCCATGAAGCTCGGCCAGATGATTTCCATGGACGGCGGCGACGTCCTGCCGCCGGAGCTCACGGCGATTCTCGCCCGCCTGCGCGACGCGGCCCACTTCATGCCCCCGGCCCAGCTCCATCGGGTGTTGGAAGCCGCCTGGGGTCCCGACTGGCGGCGGCGATTCGCCCAGTTCGAGACCACACCCATCGCCGCGGCCTCGATCGGCCAGGTGCATCGCGCCACCCTGCGCGACGGCCGCCAGCTGGCCATCAAGGTGCAGTACCCCGGCGTGGCGGCCAGCATCGACGCCGATGTGGACAATGTGGCCAGCCTGCTTCGCATGTCGGGCCTGCTGCCCGGCGGTCTCGACATCGGTCCCCTGCTGGCCCACGCCAAACGCCAGCTGCGCGAGGAGGCGGACTACCTCCGCGAGGCCGACCAGATGCGCCGCTACCGGGCCCTGCTGGCCGACGACCCGGCCTTCATCGTGCCCGAGCCGGTTGAGGATCTGTGCCGCGAGCGGGTGCTGGTCATGGATTACATCCCCGGCGATCCCATCGAGACACTCCAGGCCGCCCCCCAGGCGGTCCGCGACGGCGCCATGGCGGCCCTCATTAGCCTGGCCCTGCGCGAGCTGTTCGCGTTCGGCTACATGCAGACCGACCCCAACTTCGCGAACTACCGCTGGCAGGCGAGAAGCCAGAAGATCGTGCTGCTCGACTTCGGCGCGGCCATGGCGGTGAGCGACCACACGGCGGGCGCCTATCGCCGTGTGGCGCAGGCGGGACTGTCAGAGGACCTGCCGGCCCTGCGCCTGGCGCTGGTGGAGGCGGGCTTTCTCTCGCCCGTCCTGCTGCAACGCCATGGCCCCGCCATCGACGAGATGATCGGGGTCCTGCTGCGTCACCTGGGCCGGCCGGGCCTGTTCGATTTCGCCGACCGCGCCTTTGTGGAGCAGGTGCGAGGCCAGGCCGAAGCCATCGCCGCCGACCGGGCGGCCTGGCATGCGCCCCCGGCCGAGACCCTGTTCGTCCAGCGCAAGGTGAGCGGCATGGCCCTGCTGGCCATCCGCTTGAGGGCGCGTCTGCCCCTGCGCGACATGGTGATCCAGAGGCTTGAGGCTGCGCCCGCCGCCCCTGTCCAGGACTGAGGGTCCGCCATGGCCCGGATGCGCCAGAAGGCTGACCTGCCGACCAAGGTCTGCGCCGCCTGCGGTCGGCCCTTCGCCTGGCGCAGGAAGTGGGCGCGGGACTGGCCACAGGTGAAATACTGCTCCGACCGCTGCCGGGCGGCCAAGCCGTCTATCCCGGAGAGCTGACCGCCTCAGAGCAGGCGGCGCATCTCCGGCGTCATCAGCTGGTCCCTCGGGGCCTCGACGACCTGATAGGCGCCAGGACCCGGCAGGTCCTCCAGCATCCCCTTGCCTGGGCCTTCCAGGTCCAGCCAGGCCAGTCCCTGGGCCAGGCTCAGCGTCGGCGGGGCGCGGTCATGGAACGGCGCGATATCGGCGGGGGCGGGCGCCGTGACGAAGGCGAAGCTCTCCAGACCCCCAGGGTGGTCCTCCGGCGTCGAGCGCTCCCACAGGCCGGCGAAGACCCGGACGTCCTCGTCGGCCCAGCTGATCTCATGACGGGTCTTGGGCCTGCCCTTCTTCCAGCCGGGGGGTTCCGAATACTCGATGAAGCTGGTGAGGGGCACGAGGCAGCGCCGGCGCCGATAGGCCTCACGAAAGGTCGGCGCGGTGTCCACGGTCTCGATGCGGGCATTGGTGCACATGCTGCGCCAAGCGTTCAGCGGGCCACGATGAAAGGCCGGCGTCAGCCACCAGCGCATCTCCAGCCCCTCCAGCCCCGCTGTGGGATCGCCCGGGTCAGCGGCGCGCAGGATGGTGGCCCGGTCGGTGGGCCGGATCGGCTCGTCCAGGTCCCGGTTCGGCTCGGCGTCGGCCCAGCGGATGGGAATATTGATCTCGGAAAAGCGCTCGGTGAGCGGACCGCGGGCGATCCGCTTCTGATATTCGTTGCACATGTCGGCGCCTGCAGGTCTCGGCGTCAGACCCGACGCGCGGTTTCGATGATCACCGGCTTCTTCAGCCATTCGTCCTTCTGGTCGGCGAACTTGGTTTCGCCGCCGGTGGGCTGGGCCAGGATCTTCTGGGCGTTGGACAGGCCTGAGACCACCTTGCCGAACACCGCATAGCCCAGATTGTCACCGGGCTGGCCAGGCTGGGCGTCCAGGAAGGTCTGATCGCCCAGGCAGATGAAGAAGGTGCTGGTGGCCGTCCCCGGAGCGAACCGGCCGAGCGAGACCGCCCCATGGACGTGGCTCAGGCCGGTCATGGTCGTGCTCTCATGGCGAATCGGGGCGAAGGGACGTGACTTGGCCGGTGGTTGGGCGACGATGGTGCCCTCAGTGGGCGCCCACTCGCTGCGGGCGGCGCGGAAGAAGCTGCCGCCGTCATAGGCCTTGGCGTCCACATAGCGCAGGAAGTTAGCGCTGGTCAGGGGCGCCTTCTTGTCCTCCAGCTCGATGACGATGGTCCCCAGGCTCGACTTCAACGTCACCCGGGGCTTGGCGTTCTGGGCCAGGACCAGCTGGGGCGCGGCCATGACCAGGCCGGCGCCGAGGACGAGGCTGCGACGGGGAAGCGTACTGGACGGCATGGGGGCTCCTGGGATTGCGCAGGGCCAGCCTAGCGCCTCTGGCCGGACAACGGAATCGGCGGCGTGCTACATGCGCTCGCCGGGCAGCCGGTGGCTTGGTCGATCCAATTGGCAAGTCGCCGCCCGTCCAACGCGTCGTCTTCATGGATATGAAAATAGCGCGTGACCCCGGCCTTCGAGGCGACCGGCGGCGGCGGATCCAGGTCGGCGCCGCGGAAGGAGGCGAGCCTGACGTACGTGTTGAAGACGTGGAGGCCGACAAACCAGCCCTGGTCATACCACCTCCGTTGCGCCCGGCCGATCAAGCGGGGTCTGACCGCCCATTGTATGAGCCATCGTCAGGGCCGCCTTCGCCAAGCCTCACAGATTAGCGGTAGCGGGGTCCGGCGAACCGGCCCTCCGTCCGGCTCATGCCGATGGTCACGGTGGCGCAGTCGCCGAGGGGCTGGGTGACGACGCCGCCGATCTCGCGATAGCCGCCGGTGCCGACGCTGCCCCAGACCTGGCCATGGGGCTTGTTGTCGACCCGGGTGGGACATCGCCCTTGCTGCGCCTCGGCGATCTCCTCAGGGGCGGGTTCGCCGGCCATGACGCGCCTGGCCCAGTCACCCGGGGCTTCGGTCCGCAGGGTGGGCTCAAGCCCTGGGCTGATAGGCGCCGCCTGGGCCTGGGCCTGGGCGGTCGGCGGATCGCCCGCGCGGCCCGTGGCGATGGGGCGGTCCTCGGCGAGGGCTGCGCCGGCGAAGGCGGCGACCGACAGGGCGGCGGCGAGGGCGATGGCGTTCATGCCGACATCCTCGCCCCCGGACATGGCCAGATCAGGGCGGCTTAGCGCTTCTGGTCCACGTCCCGCACCGCGCCCCGGGCGGCGCTGGTGGTGAAGGCCGCGTAGGCGCGCAGCGCCGGGGTGACCTTGCGCTTGCGGGCGCCGGGATGCCAGGCCTCAGGGCCGCGGGCGTCCATGGCCGCGCGGCGGCTTGCCAGCACAGCGTCGTCCACCGCCAGGCGGATGGTGCGCTTGGGAATGTCGATCTCGATCAGGTCGCCATTCTCCACCAGGCCGATCAGCCCGCCCTCGGCGGCTTCGGGTGAGACGTGGCCGATGGAGAGACCGGAGGTGCCGCCGGAGAAGCGGCCGTCGGTGATCAGGGCGCAGGCCTTCCCCAGGCCCTTCGATTTCAGATAGCTGGTGGGATAGAGCATCTCCTGCATGCCCGGCCCGCCGCGGGGGCCCTCATAGCGGATGACCACCACGTCGCCGGCCACGATCTTGCCGGTCAGGATGGCGCTGACCGCGTCGTCCTGGCTCTCGAACACCCGGGCAGGACCTGAAAAGACCAGGATGCTGTCGTCGACCCCGGCGGTCTTCACGATGCAGCCGTCCTCGGCAAGGTTGCCGCTCAGCACGGCCAGGCCGCCGTCCTGCGAGAAGGCGTGCTCGACGCTGCGGATGACCCCGTCCTTGCGGTCCAGGTCCAGTTCCTTCCAGCGGCGGCTCTGGCTGAAGGCCACCTGGGTGGGCACCCCGCCCGGTGCGGCCTTGAAGAAGGTCTGGACGGCTTCGCTCTCAGTGCGGCTGATGTCCCAGCGCTCCAGGGCCTCGCCCATGCTCTTGGAATGGATGGTGGGCAGGTCGGTGTGCAGCAGGCCGCCGCGCTCCAACTGGCCAAGGATGGCCATGACCCCGCCGGCCCGGTGGACGTCCTCCATGTGCACATCGGCCTTGGCCGGGGCGACCTTGGACAGGCAGGGCACCTGGCGTGACAGCCGGTCGATGTCCTTCATGGTGAAGTCGATCTCCGCTTCGTGCGCGGCGGCCAGCAGGTGCAGGACCGTGTTGGTGGAACCGCCCATGGCGATGTCCAGGCTCATGGCGTTCTCGAAGGCCCGGAAACTGGCCACATTGCGGGGCAGGACGCTGTCGTCCTCCTGCTCGTAATAGCGCTTGGTGATGTCGACGATCAGGTGGCCGGCCTCCAGGAACAGGCGCTCCCGGTCGGCGTGGGTGGCGAGGGTGGAGCCATTGCCCGGCAGTGAGAGCCCCAGCGCCTCGGTCAGGCAGTTCATGGAATTGGCGGTGAACATGCCCGAGCAGGAGCCGCAGGTGGGGCAGGCGGCGCGCTCAATGGCGGCCACGTCGGCGTCGCTGACGGACTCATCAGCGGCCGCCACCATGGCGTCCACCAGGTCGAGCGCCACCTCCTTGCCGTCAATCACCACCTTGCCGGCCTCCATCGGCCCGCCAGAGACGAAGACGGTGGGGATGTTCAGGCGGAGCGACGCCATCAGCATGCCCGGCGTGATCTTGTCGCAGTTGGAGATGCAGACCAGGGCGTCCACGCAGTGGGCGTTGGCCATGTACTCGACGCTGTCGGCGATCAGCTCCCGGGAGGGCAGGCTGTAGAGCATGCCGTCGTGGCCCATGGCGATGCCGTCATCCACCGCGATGGTGTTGAACTCCTTGGCCACCCCGCCGGCCCGCTCAATCTCTCGGGCGACCAGCTGGCCCAGATCCTTCAGGTGGACGTGGCCCGGGACGAACTGGGTGAAGGAGTTGACCACCGCGATGATCGGCTTACCGAAGTCGCCGTCCTTCATGCCGGTGGCGCGCCACAGGCCGCGGGCGCCGGCCATGTTGCGGCCGTGGGTCGAGGTGCGGGAGCGATAGGCGGGCATGGCGGCGTCCTTCTTGCGTCACCTCCCGCATAGCCGTCGTGGGTCCGTGAGGGAAATATACTTTTGAAGCCGTTTTAGGTCGCTGTAGATATGAGCGATGGATGTCCGTCAGCTCCGACATTTCGAGGCCGTGGCCGAGACCCTGCATTTCGGCCGGGCCGCCGCGCGGCTGAACATGACCCAGCCGCCGCTCAGCCAGTCGATCCAGGCGCTTGAGCGGGAGCTCGGGGCGGCCCTGTTCGCCCGCACCAAGCGCAGCGTCGCCCTCACCCCCTTTGGGGCGCAGTTTCTGATCCCTGTACGCGCGGCCCTGGCCGAGCTGGCCGCGCTGCCGGACATCGCCCGCCGGCTGAGGGACGGGGAGGCGGGGCGCCTGGAGCTCTCCTTCGTCAGCACTGCCGACTACAGCGTCCTGCCGGCCCTGGTCCGGCGCTATGCCGCCCTCTTTCCCGCCGTGGAGATCGAGCTTCGCGAGGCGACCAGCGAGGTGCAGATCGAGGCTTTGCTGGACGGGGCGGGCCATGCGGGTGTGGTGATCGCCCCCAGCGGCGCCCTGCCGCCGGGCCTCGCCTACCACCGGCTGCTGGTCGAACCCCTGGTGGCCGCCGTGCCGGAGGCGTGGCTGAGCGAGGGCCGCTTGCCGCTCCAGGCGGGCAGGCTCGACCCCGCGGTGATCGTCCAGTCGCCGCTGATCCTCTTTCCGCGTCGCGCCGCGCCGGCCTTCCACGACCTGGTCACCGACTACTTCACCGCCCATGGCGGGGCGGCCAGGATCGCCCAGGAGGCCATTCAGATGCAAACCATCATCAGCCTTGTTTCGGCCGAGATGGGGGTGGCCCTGGCGCCGGCCTCCCTGCGCAACCTGGCGCGCACCGGCGTGCGCTATGTGGAGCTGGCCGGCGAGGCGCCCTTGCTCGAAACCGGCCTGGTCTGGCGCCAGGACGACCTGACCCCGACGCTGGCGCGGTTTCTGGACATCGCCTTCGACGGCGCGGCCGATTAGACCCCGCTGAGCGCCAGGCCAGGCGCGTTCGGGTCGCGGCTCGTTCCGCCGTTGAGCGCCCTCTGCATCCAGACGATGTCCACCCAGCGGCCGTGCTTGTAGCCGAGGCCCAGGCCTGATCCCTGGTGGGTGAATCCGAGCGCGGTATGCAGGCCGATGGAGCCGGCGTTGGCGGAATCCCCAATCACCGCGACCATCTGGCGGATGCCGATGGCCTCGCAGGACTCGATGACGGCCGACAGCACCGCGCGGCCGACCCCGCGCCCCTGGGCGTCCGGCGCCACATAGACGCTGTCCTCCACCGTGTAGCGATAGGCCGCGCGCAGGCGGAAAGGCCCGGCATAGGCGAAACCGAGAACCTTCCCCTGATCTTCGGCCAGCAGATAGGGCAGGCCCCGGGCGACAATGGCCTCGCGGCGCTGGTTCAGCTCGTCGGCCGAGGGCGGGACCTCTTCGAAGGTGCCGAAGCCATGCAGGACGTGGTGGCCATAGATCTCGGCCAGGGCGGTCATGTCGGCGGCCTCGGCCGGGCGGACGATCATCGGGTCCAGTCCTTGTCGATGGCCCAGACGGCGAAGGCGTAGTCGAGCGCGATCTCCTTCAGGAAATCGAACCGGCCAGATGCGCCGCCATGGCCGGCCTCCATATTGATCTTCAGCAGGATGGGCGCCTCCGCCGTAGTGTGCTCGCGCAACCGCGCCACCCACTTGGCCGGCTCCCAATAGGTCACCCGCGGGTCCGACAGGCCGCCGGTGGCCAGAATCGGCGGATAGGCCTTTGCGCCGACCTGGTCATAGGGGCTGTAGGCGGCGATGGCGTCATAGGCCTCGGCGTCGGTCAGGGGATTGCCCCATTCGGGCCATTCCGGCGGTGTCAGCGGCAGGCTCGCATCGCTCATGGTGTTGAGCACATCAACAAACGGCACGGCCGCGATGATCGCCCCCCAGAGGTCGGGGCGCATATTGGCCACAGCCCCCATCAGCATGCCGCCGGCCGAGCCGCCATAGGCCGCGACCCTTCCCCTGGTGGCGTAGTTCTGCGCGATCAGGTGTTCGGCGCAGGCGATGAAGTCGGTGAAGGTGTTGGTCTTCTTGGACTTGCGGCCGTCCATGAACCAGCCCCAGCCCTTATCCGAGCCGCCGCGGATATGGGCCGTGGCCCAGATCCAGCCCCGGTCTACCAGGGAGAAATTGCGGATCGAGAAGCTGGGTTCCATGGCGTGGCCATAGGAGCCGTAGCCGTAGAGCATCAGCGGCGCCGTCCCATCCAGCGGCGTGTCGCGGCGCATCAAGAGCGTGATCGGCACCTCTTCCCCGTCGGCGGCGCGGGCATAGAGCCTGCGGGCCACATAGGCGTCGGGGTCATGACCCGATGGGATTTCCTGGGTCTTGCGCAGGGTCCGCTGGCGGGTGGCCATGTCGTAGTCGAACCATTGCCGGGGCGTGGTGGGCGACTGGTAGACGAAGCGGGTCAGGGTCGTGTCGTATTCCAGCCCGCCCTCCAGGTGCAGGGCGTAGGCTTCCTCGTCGAAGGCGACCACGTGCTCGTCGCCGTCCCGGGTCATCACCGCCATCTGGTCGAGGGCATTGACCCGCTCCATCCGCACCAGGTGGCCGGCATAGGCGGCGAAGCCGGTGATGTAGCGGCCGGCCAGGTGGGGGACGAAGTCGCGCCAGGTCGCCCGAGCGGGCAGGGTCTCGGTGGAGACGCACAGCTTGAAATCCACCGCGCCATCGGCGTTGGTGCGGATCACCCAGCGGTCGCTCCAGTGGTCGAGCTCATAGCGGACGCCGGTCTCGCGGGGCTGGACGCAGGCCGGCTCGGCGGTCGGCTCGCCAGCCGGGATGATCCAGATCTCGGTGGTCTCCTGGTCGCCCACATGGATGGCCACATAGGCGTCGTCGGACGTCGTCCCGACGCCCAGGAACATGCCCTCGTCTTTTTCCTCATAGACCAGCACGTCCTCGCCGCCCCGGACGGGCCGGCGGAAGACCTTGGCCGGCCGGGCGTTCTCATCCCGCCAGATCCAGAACAGCCATTCGGAGTCGGGCGAGAAGGTGAAGTCGCCATAGGCGCTCTCGATGGCGTGGGGCAGGTCCTCGCCGGTCACCAGATCGCGGATGCGGATCGTGTAGTATTCCGAGCCCTGCTCATCGGCGGCCCAGGCATAGAGCCGGTGGTCGGGGCTGTGGCCGGCGCCGCCCACCTGGAAATAGGCCTTGCCCTTGGCCAGGGCCTCTTCGTCCAGCAGGATTTCCTCGCCGATCTCAGCGCCCCGCGGGCGACGGGCGCGGATCGGATGCTGGGCGCCTTCCTGGTAGCGGACATAGTAATCCCAGGGGCCATCGGGGGCCGGCACGCTGGAATCGTCTTCCTTGATCCGCCCCTTCATCTCGGCGAACAGGGCCGCCTGCAGATCCTTGGTGCCGGCCAGCATGGCCTCGGTATAGGCGTTCTCGGCCTTCAGATGATCGGTTATGTCGGCGCGCAGGGCCGCGGGGTCCCGCAGCACCTTCTGCCAGGCTTCATCCTTCATCCAGGCGTAGTCGTCGGTGCGGCTGCGGCCGAGCTGTTCGATAAGTTTAGGCTGCTTGGGGGCGATGGGCGGCGTCGGGCGCTGGGTCATGTCTGCTAGATGCGACGAACCCGCGCCCGCCTCAAGACGTGGCGTGCGCGCTTTTGCGCCTGTTTGCGTGTGGCGCTCTTCATGATCTGGATATGGCGCGCGGCAATAGGGCGCGGACGGTAACATCCTCGCGTCTTGCCGCAGTGCGGCAGGTCTGATTCACTTGGCCCCGTCCAATACACACCAGTCGAGGGGCGTTCATGATCGCAGATCTTGCTGTCGAGCTGATCCACGCCACGGTTCAGATCGAGCAGCCGCTGGGGGATGGAACGCGCACGGTCGGCACCGGGTTCCTGATCAACGCACCGACCCTTGATGGCCAGCCGCGCACGGTCCTGGTCACCGCCAACCACGTGCTGCAGCGGATGCCCGGGGTTCAGGCCCGCATCGGCTACCGGATCGCCAATGCGGATGGCAGCTGGAGCTACGCCCCCCAGAAGGTCGACATCCGCGACGCCGACGGCAATCCCCGCTGGACCCAGCACCCCAAGCGCGACGTGGCCGCCATCACCGTCACCGCCCCGCCGGAATTCGCCAAGGCGGCGATCCCCAAGGACTGGCTGGCCGGGGACGAGACCTTTTCCACCTATGCAGTGGGCGCGGGCGACCAGATGATGGCGCTCGGCTTCCCCCGCGGCCTGTCAGCCAACCCGGCCGGCTTCCCGATCCTCCGCTCCGGGCGGGTGGCCTCCTTCCCGCTGGCGCCGGCGGCGGCCTTTCCGACCTTCCTGCTCGACTTCACCGTCTTCCCCGGCAATTCCGGCGGACCGGTGTTCATGGCCGAGGGCGTGCGCCGCAGGCCCGGCGGCGGCGATTCCCAGGAGGTCCAGTTCATCGCCGGCCTGCTCACCCAGCAGGTGGAGCTGAACAGCGAGCGACTGGAGATCGGCATCGTCACCCACGCCCGCTACATTCACGAGACCCTGGCCCTGCTGGACAATCCGCTGGCTGAGATCACCGTGGCGCAGGGCGACATGGGGGTCGGCGGCGCCAAGGCGGCCTCGGCGCTCGAGGCGGTTTCCCCGGATTATTGAGGGCCGGACCTGTCTTCCGGCCACGAAAAAGGCCCGCGCCGAAACGCGGGCCTTTCGCAGCATAAACGGCTGATTTAGGCGCCGTAGACGACCGAAATGGTCTCGGCCACGCAGGCGGGCTTGGACTCGCCTTCGATCTCGATGGTGCATTCATTCTTCAGCTGGATGCCGCCCGACTTGGGCTCGGCGCCGATCAGCTTCTGGCGCATGCGCACGCGCTTGCCGACGCGGACCATGTTGATGAAGCGCACCTTGTCCGAGCCATAATTGATGCCCCGGGTCACGCCCTTGATCGGCAGCATGCCGGCGCCGAGGAAGGGGATCAGCGACAGGGTCAGATAGCCGTGGGCGATGGGGCCGCCCATTTCCTTGTTGGCGCGCTCCACGTCCACGTGGATCCACTGGTGGTCGCCGGTCGCCTCGGCGAACTGGTTCACCCGCTCCTGGGTGATCTCGACCCAGTCCGACACGCCGACTTCCTGGCCGACCAGGCCGGGCAGATCCTTGAATTCCACCGGGTTCATCGCTTGCTCCCTAAAGGTTTGAAACAGGTGTTCGGGTCTATCACCTGGGGCGGCGTGGGCAAGGGCGCTGCGCGCGCCACTCGCCTTGGGATCAGACGATCTTGGAGCCTTCCTTGCCCCAATAGGCGTCGCGGATCAGGCGCTTATAGAGCTTACCCGTCGGGTGGCGGGGCAGTTCGGCCATGAAATCGAGCATGCGCGGCGACTTCACATGGCTGAGATTTGCCCGGCAGAAGGCCATCAACTCGGCCCGCAGGTCGTCCCCGGCGTCGGCCCAGTTCATGGGCTGGATGACCGCGACGACCTTCTCGCCCATCTCCTCGTCCGGGGCGCCCACCACCGCGGCGTCAGCCACCTTGGGGTGGGTGATCAGCAGGTTCTCCAGCTCCTGGGGATAGATGTTCACCCCGCCAGAAATGATCATGAAGCTCTTGCGGTCGGTCAGGTAGAGGAAGCCCTCCTCATCCACCCAGCCCACATCGCCCAGCGTCGTCCAGCCATGGCGGTTGGTGTTCTCGGCCACCTTGTCCGGCGCATTGTGATAGGTGAGCGGCGTCCCACCGGCGAAATAGACGACCCCTTCGGTGCGCGGCGGCAGGGGCTCCCCGTCGTCGCCGCAGATCTTGACCTCGGCGGTGGTGCCCTTGCCCACGGAGCCCTTGTGGGTCAGCCAGTCGTGCGGACCGATATGGCAGAAGCCGTTGCCCTCGCTGCCGGCATAGTACTCGTGGATGATCGGCCCCCACCACTCCATCATCTGCTCCTTGACCGGGATGGGGCAGGGGGCGGCGGCGTGGACGGCCGACTTCATCGACGACAGGTCGTAGCGGGTGCGCACCTCCGGCGGCAGTTTCAGCATCCGCACGAAGTGGGTGGGCACGAACTGGCCGCAGTCGATCTCGTAGGTTTCGATCAGCTGCAGGGCGTGTTCGGGATCGAACTTCTCCATCACCACCACGGTGCCGCCGATCCGCTGATAGCCCATGCACCAGCGCAGCGGCGCGGCGTGATAGAGGGGCGCGGGCGACAGATAGGTCCCGTTGGGCGGGAAGCCGAACATGTGCTCGGCCATCATGGACAGCGCATTGGGCGCATCGATCGGCCCGCCGGTCAGGGGCGGCTTGATCCCCTTGGGCCGGCCGGTGGTGCCCGACGAATAAAGCATGTCGGCGCCGGCGGTCTCGTCGGCGATCGGCGTTTCGGGCATGGCCGCCCGGGCCGCCTCAAAGCTCTCATAGGGCGCGCGAGCCTCGCCCACCATGTAGAGCTTTACCCCTGGCGACAGAGCCGGAAGCTCGTCGACCACCGGCCCGACGCCGGCCGAGGTGATCAGCACCTGGGCGGCGCAATCGCCCATGATGTATTCGATCTCGCCGGCCGTCAGCTTGGAGGAGATACAGGCGTAATAGAGGCCAGCCCGTTGCGCGGCCCAGGCCACCTCGAAGAACCGCGGATGGTTCTCCATCAGGATGGCGATCACGTCGCCGGCCTTCAGGCCAAGCTGGCGGAACAGATGGGCGCCCTGGTTCGAGCGGGCCTCAAGCTCGCCATAGGTGACCGTCTCGCCGGAGCTGGCCATGATGTAGGCGGCGCGCTCAGGGTGGGACTTCGCATGATGCGACGGATGCATGGGCCTGTTTCCTCCAGGTCGCAGCCCTCTTCGTCGGGGCCGTCGACCAGCTTCAAATGATCACTGTTCAGGGATCATGGCGTGCTTGACCTCCCGTCCGTCAAGCGGCTCCGATGGGGCAAAGACAGGAAAGCGAAAGGGAGACGTCATGGCCATCAAGAGCCTCGCCGAATTCGAGACCTTGAAGCTCGAACTTGAGGACGGGATCGCCCTGCTGACCCTGAATCGGCCGGAAAAGCTCAACGCCTTCAACCCTCTGATGAACCGCGAACTGATCGCGGCCTTCGACCTGACCGACGCCGATGACGATGTGCGCGCCGTCATCGTGACGGGCGCCGGCCGCGGCTTCTGCGCTGGAGCAGATCTGGCGGGCGGCGGCTCGACCTTCGATTACGACCGCCGGGATGTTGATCCTCTGGGCCAGCGGACAGAGTCGGGCGTCTACAGGGATGGGGGCGGCCTGGTCTCCTTGCGCATCTATGACAGCCTCAAGCCGGTGATCGCGGCGGTGAACGGCGCCGCCGTCGGGGTGGGCGTCACCATGCAACTGCCCATGGACATCCGCCTGGCCTCGACCGAGGCGCGGTTCGGTTTCGTCTTCGCCCGCCGGGGCATCACGCCGGAGGCCTGCTCCTCCTGGTTCCTGCCCCGGCTGGTGGGCATGCAGACGGCTCTGGAGTGGTGCTACTCCGGCCGGGTGTTCAACGCCCAGGAGGCTCTGGATCGGGGCCTGGTCCGCTCGCTGCATGCGCCCGAAGACCTGCTGCCGGCCGCACGCGCCCTGGCCCGCGAGATCGTCGATAACGCCGCCCCCGTCTCGGTGGCCCTGACCCGTCAGCTCATGTGGCGAATGGCCGGCGCCGACCATCCGATGGCCGCCCACCGGGCCGACAGCCGCGGGATTCAGGCCAGGGGCGCGTCGGCCGACTCCAAGGAGGGGGTCGAATCCTTCCTGCAGAAGCGCCCGCCCGCCTTCCCGGACAGGGTCTCCGATGGGCTTCCCGACATCTGGCCAGGGCGCACGCCCCCCGAATTCTCCTAAGGAGGCGCGGGCGCACGGGAACCCATGGTTAACGCCCCTGTGTTGGAGTGGGTGTCCAGATGAGCCAGAGCGCCCCCCACCCGGACGACTCGCCGCCCCCGCAGTTCCGCGCCAGAGGCGCCTTGCTGCGGCGGCTGGCCGATGTGGTGTGCCTCCCGTCCAGCCGGATCAACGCCTTCGAGCGGGCTGTGACCGCTGATCTGCTGATCGAGATGCTCAGGGACGCGTCCCCCGACGAGCGCCTGAAGGTCTCCCGCCGCCTGGCCAGCCTGACAGAGCCGCCCGCTCAGCTGGCCCGTCTGCTGCTGCACGATGAGCCGCAGGTCGCCCGGCCCCTGCTGGAGGACTGCGAGAGCCTGTCGGACGCCGAGTTGCTGGACTGCGCCCGCACGGCCGGGTCTGAGCACCGGTTGATGATCGCCGCCCGCAAGGGGCTCAGCGAGGTGGTGGTCGAAGCCCTGGTGGCGGCGGGCGAGCTTCAGGTCATCGAGGCTGTCCTGGCCAATCGGGAGGCCAGGATCGGCCATGCCGGCCTGGAGGCTCTGGTCGCCATCAGCCGCGACGCGCCCCAGATCGCGCCGGCTTTGCTGCGCCGGCCGGAGCTGCGGCCGGCCCAGGCCTATGTGCTGTTCTGGTGGGCGGATCCGGAGGCCCGCCGCACGATCCTGCAGCGCTTCGCAGTGTCCCGTGAAATCCTGCAGGATGCGGCAGGCGACATCTTCCCCATGGCGGCCGCCGAAGGTTGGCAGGACCCCATGTCGCGCAAGGCGCTGCAGTTCATCGAGCGCCGTCAGCGCAATCGCGCCGCGATCGAAAAGAGCCCATTCACCAGCCTGGAGGCCGCCGTCTCCGCCGCCCAGCATGGCATGACCCGCGAGGTGGCCGAGGAGATCTCCTATCTGGCGGGCTTGAAGCCCATGACCGGCGCCAAGCTGTTCACCGATGCGGGAGGCGAGCCCCTGGCCATTCTTTGCAAGGCGACGGGCCTGCCGCGGGCGGCCCTGCGCGCCCTGTGGCGCGGGCTGCGGCGCCCGGAGACCGAGGCCGACGGATCGCCCAACCCGGCCTTTGAGCGGACCATGATCATCTACGACACCCTGGCGGTCGACCGGGCTCAGACTGTGTTGCGCTACTGGAACTGGTCGCTGTCTTCGGCCATGACGCCGGAACTGTTGCAGGCGATCCGCGACGGCGACGATAGCGTCATTGATGAATACTCCTTGCCGCAGCGCGCAGCGATGCTCGCCTTTGCAAAAGAGCTGGGTCGAAACTAGGCGCCTAGCAAGCGTAAGGCGCGGCTCAAATCTCGGAGCTGTGACGCCCGGTCGCACCTACTCAACTCTGGCACGTAATTTTTCAGGCTTGTCCTGCTGTAAGGACAGCTTTGAGCCCTATTGTCTTGTGCAGAGGCATTATGGGCGATAAGTAGCTGACAACTGATCTGGGAATCAGATGTTGTGGCGCTCACATTGCGCCGTTCTGGGTAAATCAAATGGACGAAAAAGCAGAAGTCATCGAGATGACGGCCGATATCGTGTCGGCCTATGTCGGCAACAATTCGGTCGCTGCGGCCGACCTGCCAAACCTGATCCAGGCTGTGCATCGCGCGCTGGCTGGCGTCACCACCGCGCCCGAAGCTGTCGAGGCGCCGCCCAAGGAACCGGCGGTTCCTGTTCGTCGTTCCATTACGCCGGACTTCCTGATCTGCCTGGAAGACGGTCGCAAGTTCAAGTCGCTGAAGCGGCACCTGCGCACCAAGTACAATATGAGCCCCGAAGAATACCGGGCCAAGTGGGGCCTGCCCAAGGACTACCCCATGGTCGCCCCGAACTACGCCAAGGCGCGTTCGGACCTGGCCAAGCAGATGGGCCTGGGCCAAGGCGGCCGGCAGGCGGCGCGCAAGAAGCGCTGATCCCTCCGCAGCCTCGCTGACGATAAAGAGCGCCCGCCTCTCCAGGAGGCGGGCGCTTTTTTGCGATTTATGCCCCCTCGTCGTCGCAGGCGGCGATTTCGACTTGCCCAAGATTCGCCATACGGGCGATAAGTGATTCGTCGCGATTCCAATGGGTTGTTAAGGAATCTGAATATGGCCGCTCAGATAGGGGCTTCGGCGGCTGCCGCTCGTGCTCATGAAGAAATCTACGGCTATTGGGCCGGCCTGCGCCGTGGCGCGCGGCTGCCTGCGCGCCGGGATGTCGATCCGGCGGCCCTGAAGCGCCTGCTGCCGACGGTCAGCCTGATCGATATCCGTCGCGACCCCATGGACTTCCGCGTCCGTCTGGCCGGCACGGGGCTCTACAGCATCTATGGCCGGGAGATCACCGGCCGCACCCTGGGCGAGGTGTACAACGCCGCAGCCGCCGACTACTGGCGCGAAGAGTTGTCGGCGGTGGTCCAGGAGCGCCGGCCAGGGGTCGGTGTCCACAGCCTGGCCTGGCGCGGAGCCGGCCATGTCTCGATCCTGTGGCTGAGGCTGCCGCTGGCGTCCAATGGGCGCGATGTGGACATGATCCTCGGCTACGACACGGTCGTGGGCCTGCAGAGCGAGTCCGGCTTCTCGGGCATCCGCGCCGCCTGAGTTTCAGTTCGGCGTCAGCCGTTGGCGGCGTTCAGGGCCGCGGCGTCCCGGGCGATGCGTTCGGCCATGGCGGCCAGACCGTTGGAACGCTGGGTGGAGAGGGCGCCCGACAGCCCCAGTCTCGCGAACGCGCCCCGCACGTCGAAGGCCAGGATGTCGGCCGGCCGGCGCCCTGAGAACAGACGCAGCAGAATGGCGATCAGGCCGCGCACGATGTGGGCGTCGGAGTCCCCGCGAAACTCCACCCGCCCGTCGCCCTTCGGTTCTGTGACCAGCCAGACCTGGCTGGCGCAGCCGCGCACCTTGTTGGCCTCCGATCGCTCGGCCTCGCTCAGGGGCGCAAGATCGCCGCCCAGCTCGATCACATAGCGATAGCGCTCCTCCCAGTCGCCCAGGAGGTCGAATTCGTCGGCGAGTTCGTCGAGGGTTTTCTGGATGCCGTCCATCTGGTCCCGCACTTAAGCCCCCAAAGGTCGGGGCGCAACGCGTCAGATGCCGTGGTCAGGCAAGGTCTGGGCTGCTGGTAGGCGGACGACGACCTTCAGCCCCCCTTCCGGGCCCGGCCCAAGCGCCAGGCCGCCGCCCATCCCACGGCACAGCATATAGGCCAGCGGCAGGCCGAGGCCGGCGCCTTCTCCCCGGCGGATCAGGGCGTTCTCCCCCTGCTCGAAGGGGCGCAGCAGGCGGGGGATGTCCTGGGCCGCCACGCCTGGACCCTGGTCGGTCAGGGTCAAGGCGACGCCTTCAGCCGTCGTCTCGACGACGATCGTGACGAGCCCCTCCTCAGGACCATAGGCCAGGGCGTTGGACACCAGGGCCGTCAGAGCGGTGCGCACGCCCTTGGGGTCGGCGATGATGTCGGGAAGCCGTCCCTGATCGTCGACGATCACCCTGGCCCGACGCGCGCGGGTTTCCTCGGCCAGGCCGTCGAGCACATCGTCCAGGACATGGTCGAGCGGCTCCCGGCGCGCCGCCAGATCAGCCGTGCCGCTGTCGAGCCGGGCGATCTCCAGCACCTGATTGGCCAGGGCGAGCAGCTTCTGACCGCTGTCGCGGATCAGCCCGGCATATTCCTTGTATTCGGGGGCGCCGAGGGGGCCGTAGATCTCGGCGCCGATCAGTTCCGAGAAGCCGAGAATGGAGTTCAGGGGCGTGCGCAGTTCGTGGCTGACCATGCGCAGGAAGGAGCGCCGCTGCTCTTCGGCCCTGGCCTCCAGACGCTTGTGGACGGCGCGCCGGGCCTCGCGCCGGGCGGCCGCATCCCCGGAAAGCCTGGGCTCGGACTGCGGCGGCGGGTGACGGGGGGCCGCATCGGTCATCGGATGGGCTCGCTGGGTAACCTCTGGGACAGTCCCCCAGACTGCGGGCGGGGGGCTTACGAATTGGTTTCGCGGCGCTCTGCGCCCGATATGGGCGGACTGCGACCCCATGGCCGTCGCCCAGGGGGCGAGCAGGCTCGCTTGAGGTGGGAGCGGGGTCTAGAGTCATGCGTTGATCTCTATCGATTCCGCCCCTGTGAGAGCCAGACTGCGACCCGCCCCGACCATGGACGCTCCGCCCGACCGCCGCCCTGCAGGTTTGGCCACCCCATCGGCGGCGGCCTTCTGGTGGAGCGCGGGCTGGCTGGCGCTCGTCGCCGGTGGCGGGGCCTTCGTCCTGGCCAGCGGCGGCGAGGGGGCGCGGGCCGCGATCGCCCTGGCGCTCGGCGGCGTTCCGGCGCTTCTTGATCTTGGCCTGGGCCTGGCCCGGCGCAACCCCAACGAACGGCTTCGGCTGGTCGCCTGGAGCCTGGGACCCGGCCTGGCCATGTTGCTCAGCGGCGGCGCTCTTGGCCCCCTTGGGGCCTGGTGTCTGGCCCCCCTGGCCGCAACCCTCGTCGAAGGTCAGCCCCGTCGGGCGGCCGCGGCCGGCGCCGCCGCGCTCGGTCTGATGGGCCTGGGTCTGCTGGTCAGCCTGCTTGGCGGACCACCGCCAACGGGGCCGCCGGTGTCTCTCGTCCTGCAGGCGGTGGCTCTGGTGAGCGCCGTTGGCGGCCTGGCCCTCGGCGTGGTCAGCCTGTTGCGTCGCGTGGATCGCCGCGAGCGGGCCCAGGCTAGCGCCCTTTCGCGGCTGCAAAGGCTCCTGGCCGAGCAGCCGACGCAAATTCTCGACCTGTTGCCTGACGGACGGGTGGCCGGCGCCTATGGCCGTCCCCTCGCCGGCGCCGATATCGCGGGCCGCGCCTTCTTTGATCTGGGCCTGCCCCAGGGACGTCACGACCTGGCCCGGGGGTTTCAGGTGGCGCTTCGTGACGGCCATGCGGCGTTCGCCTTTGCGCCGCTCGCCGATCCCGACGGCTGGCTTGAGGCGCGCCTGCGCCGTGGGCGCTCCATGCGCCTGGTGGCCGTCCTCGCCGATGGCCGGGCTCGCCGCGACCAGGAGGCTGAGCTTGAGGCCGCCCGCGGCGAGGCCGAGGCCCAGAACACCGGCAAGTCCCGCTTCCTGGCCAATATGAGCCACGAACTGCGCACGCCGCTGAACGCCATCATGGGCTTTTCCGACATCATGCGCTCGCGGCTGTTCGGTCCCCTGCCAGACCGCTACGGCGAGTATGCCGAGCTGATCCACGAGTCCGGCCGCCACCTGCTGGACCTGATCAACGACGTCCTCGACATGTCGAAGATCGAGGCCGAGCGGTTCGAGCTGAGCCGCGAGGAATTCGACGGCCGCGAGGCGGTCAACGCCGTCCTCCGGCTCATGCGCGGCCAGGCCGACCGAGCCGGCGTACAGCTGCGCGGCGTCCTGCCCCGGGAGCCGCTGGAGATTGACGCCGACCGCCGGGCGCTGAAGCAGATCGCTCTGAACCTGGTCTCCAACGCCCTGAAATTCACCCCGCGAAATGGCGCCGTGACCGTGGGCCTGCAGGCGGTCGGCGGGATGATGGAGCTGGTGGTCGCCGATACCGGCATGGGCATGAGTCCGGAGGACCTCGCCCGGGTCGGCCGGCCCTATGAACAGGCCGGCGACGCCGAGCGGCGGGCGGCCGGCACAGGCCTTGGCCTGTCCCTGGTCCGCAGCTTCGCCGAGCTGCACGGCGGCGAGATGATCCTGGAAAGCGCTGTGGGCGAAGGCACCACCGTGACCGTTCGGATGCCGGTGCTGCTGCCGCCTTCTGAAAGGCCAGCCGAGGCGCCGGTCCCGCAGGCCGAGCCGTTCGAGACGCCGGTCTCCTGAGAGCGCCCTAGCGCGCGGCCATCCGCAGGAAGGCGTGGCCCACGGCGAAGTCGCCCACCTCCACATAGACCCGGCGCACCGGAACGCCCTCGCTGAACAGGAACTCCACCGCCACGGCCTCCCGCGGATGCAGGGTCGCCAGGCGTTCGGCGGCCTCGGCGGGGAACCGGAACGCCCAACCTGCGCCCATAGTCTCGGGCCGAAGATCAAGGCCGGCCTTGCTGCGGGCCTCGGCGGCATAGCTGCGCCGGGCGCCGGCCGGGGGCATGCGCCGCGAGAGGTCGAGGTCCCCCCGCAGATCGAGATAGGGCTGGCTCGCCCGGCCGCTGTCGCGCAGCACCAGCCGGGCGCCAAAGGGGGCCTGTCCATCGGCGAAGCTGGCCAGCGCCAGCAGCACCGGACGGGTGTCGCGGCCGGCCAGGCCAAACACCATCTGACCGCCGGCGAATTCAGTCTGCTGGGCCAGGCGCCAGCGATGGACCTCGGCGCTGGCGGTGCGGTCGGCCCGCCAGTCGGCGGTCTCGCCGGGATAGGTGATCTGCCGCAGCTTGGCGAAGCCGTCAAAGGCGTTGCGCACATGGGCGGCCGCCGCCATCACCGCCTCGGAATCGCAGATGACGGTCTTGGCCGAGGCCCGCGCCCGGGCGTCGGCCCGGGAGAGGTCGTCGGCGCTGGCGCCGCTGCGCAGGGCGGCGTTACGGGTCTGAATGCGGCCCGCCTCCAGGGCGGCGCGCAGGCCCGGGTCAAAGAACCCGCACCGCAGGTCAGCCGCGGCCATGGCGGTGCGCTCGACATAGAGGTCCAGCGGTCCGGCAAGCGCGCCCATGGGCGCTGCGAGCAGCCCCGCGGCGACCATCGATCCCATCCACCGAACCGCCCGACGCCGCGCGGTGTCGCGCCTGATCGTCATGCGTCCAACTCGTTTCATGTTTTGCGGCTCTGCGGCCTTTCCCCCACTGTCGCCCGCGAGCGGTTGTCGTTCGGTTAGCGGCGGGCGTTTTCCATCCGCGCCGTCACCGACTTGCGGCGACCTGCGAGCCGTGCCCTAAGCAGGCCGCGCAACGGAGGGACCGACATGATCCTGTCGACGGACGTCTGGGCCGCGGCCCTGATCCGACGGGCCGAGCTTTCCGGCGGCTTTGGCGTGGTGGCGCGCAAGGGTGATGCGCGGGCCGGCGCGGTCCTGGTCAAGGCCGTGAACCTGTCGGACAAAACCGTGCGGCTCTATGCCGAGGCCACCCGGGGCGACGGCGAACGGATCTGGATGCGCCCGACCATGGCCACCGAGGAGCCCGAGGTGGACGCCTATGTCGCCCGCGCCGCCCGCATCGATCCCGACATCTGGGTCGTGGAGGTCGAGGACAAGCAGGGCCGCCACTTTCTTACGGAGCCGGTGGAAGAAGGGTAGGGACCCTCGCGACAGCCCGCTTCCGCAGGCTGGCGCTCGCCAGCAGGTCTGTGGGATTTGTGCGCGGTTAGCCTCCGGTCCCGACATGCCGCTGTCGCGGTGGCCATCTACGGGTTACGCCGCGAATCCGACGATGGAGCGAAGGCCGTGCCGCCGATCAAACGACTGGCCTTCGATGTGAGCCTGGACCAGGCCGCCGCCATTCTGGCCGGGTTCGATCCCAAGCTCTCGCCAGATCGCATCACGCCTTTGCAGGGCGGCAGCACCGAGGTCTATCGTATCGACCTTGTGGGCGGCGGCGATCCGTTGGTCCTCAAGCTCTATGCCGACGAGCCCGCCTGGCGTCCCGGAAAGGAGCGGCGGGTGGCGGAGATGCTGAAGGCGGACACGGCGATCACCATCCCGCATTGGCTGGTGTTCGACGAGTCACGCGCCATACTGCCCCTGCGTTATGCGCTCACCACCTGGGTCCCAGGGTCGCCGCTTCGCCAGTGGTTCGCAGAACCCGATCTCGACGATGTTTATCGGCAGGTGGGCGCCCTGGTGCGGGCGTTCCACACCACGTCGATGCCGGCCTATGGCTATCTTCACGATCAGGGTCTCATCGATCCTGAACCGACCAACGCCGCCTACATGGCCGGAACCTTTGGGCGCGCCCTGGGCCGGTTCGGCGACCGCGGCGGCGACGCCGACCTCGCCCGCCGGCTGGAGGACCTGTTCGCCCAGAACGCCGATGTGCTGCTGGAGAGCGGCGGGCCAGTCCTGTGCCACGACGATTTCCACCAGGGGAACATCCTCGCCGAACGGGCCGCAGATGGGCGGCTGCGGCTCACCGGATTGGTGGACTTCGGCAACGCCCGCTCGGCTGACCGCCTCTTCGACCTCGCCAAGACGTTGTTCTGCTGCGCCCACGAGGACCCGCGCAGCCCCGGCCCGATCCTTGAGGGCTACGGCGCCGTCGACCATCCCGACCCGCAACGCGCCCTGTGGGTCTATATGCTGCACCATCGGCTGAGCATGTGGGGCTGGCTGACCCGCCTGGGCGACGATCCCGACGCGCCTGAGGGGCCAGGGGGCATTCTGCGTGATCTGCGGGCCATGGCCGAGCTTGGCCTGGCTTCGGACACCTTTGAGGTCGCGCGCTGAGCTGAGCTGAGCTGAGCTGAGCCGTACGCCCCGTTAACCCCTTTCGTCCACCGAACCGAAAGCCAGGATGGGGCAGGGTGCGTCTTCCCCCGAACAGTGCAGGCGTACGGTGATGCTTTTCCTCATGAACGACGTGGTCCTCGATCTCGCCGAGATGAAGCTGACGCCGCGCCTGACGGCCGACCGGTTTCGGGCGCTGTCCTTCCCATCGATCATGCGCATGGGCCAGGAGCTCTATGCCGAGACGCCGTTGCTGCATCTGGAGCGCCCCAACCGCGCCCGGCGGCTGGCGGCTTTGATCCAGGCCAAGGCGCCGACCATCACCGGCGCCCTGTTCGTGGTCCCGAGCTTCGAGGCTGATCCGCAGGACGTGACCATCCGCTTCGCCGAGCTTGGCCAGGCAGCTCTCGAGGACCTGAAGGTTCGCCAGGACGAGGGCGACCTCGACATGCTGGCCTGCGATCGCCAGGTGTGGCGTCGACTGGCGGCCTGAGGCGCCTCTGACGCGCGCGCCGTTTGCGTCTGAGGGCCGCGCGCGCTAACGCGAGCCCATGACTCAATCTCCCGCCGCCCAGGCCGCGCGCCGCCGAACCTTCGCGATCATTTCCCACCCGGACGCCGGCAAGACGACGCTGACGGAAAACCTGCTGCTGGCCGGCGGGGCGATCCGCGCGGCGGGCCAGGTCCGCGCCCGGGGCGAGAACCGCCGCACCCGGTCGGACTGGATGAAGATCGAGCGCGAGCGGGGCATCTCGGTCTCGGCCAGCGTCATGACCTTCGACCACGAGGGGTTGATGTTCAACCTGCTCGACACCCCCGGTCACGAGGACTTCTCCGAGGACACCTATCGCACCCTGACGGCCGCCGACGCCGCGGTCATGGTGCTGGACGCCGCCAAGGGCATTGAGCCGCAGACGCTGAAACTGTTCGAGGTCTGTCGCCTGCGCGACATCCCCATCGTCACCTTCATCAACAAGATGGACCGGGAGGCGCAGGACCCCTTCGAGCTGCTGGACGAGATCTCCACCAAGCTGGCGCTGGATCCGGCGCCGCTCTACTGGCCGGCCGGCTCCGGCGGCCGGTTCAAGGGCATGGTGGATTTGCGCCGGGGCCGCTTCCTGCCCTTCGCGAAGAAGACGGCTGACGACGACGGCCACCCCGATCCCATCGCGTTCAAGTCCAATGCGGTGGTCTCCTATCTCGACCCCGAGGAGCAGGCCGAGGTGGAGGAGGGTTCAATGCTGGTTCAGGAGGCCTCCAAGCCCTTCGACCCGCAGTCCTTCCTGGAAGGGCACATGACGCCGGTCTTCTTCGGCTCGGCCCTGCGCAAGTTCGGAGTCGCCGAACTGCTGGAGGGCCTGGGCGCCTACGCTCCGCCACCCAAGGCCGTGGCGGCGCACAAGGGCGGGGAGGCGACCCATGTGGCGCCGGGCGACCGGGAGGTCTCGGGCTTCGTCTTCAAGATCCAGGCGAACATGGACCCCAACCACCGTGACCGGGTGGCCTTCCTGCGCCTGACCTCGGGGCGGTTCACCCGGGGCATGAAGCTGAAGGTGCAGAACACCGGCCGCCAGCTGTCGGTCAACTCGCCGATCATGTTCTTCGCTTCGGACCGGGAGCTGGCCGAGGAAGCCTTCGCCGGCGACGTCATCGGCATTCCCAACCACGGGGTCCTGCGGGTGGGCGACAGCCTGTCGGAGACCGGAACGCTGCGCTTCGCCGGCCTGCCCAACTTTGCCCCGGAAATCCTCCAGCGGGTGCGGGTCAAGGATCCGCTCAAGGCCAAGCACCTGAAGAAGGCCCTGGAAGGCCTCGCCGAAGAGGGCGTCACCCAGCTGTTCCGCCCCAATATTGGGGCCGACTTCATCGTCGGCGCCGTCGGCCAGCTGCAGTTCGAGGTCATGGCCGACCGCCTGGCCAACGAATACCAGCTGGAGGTCTCCTTCGAGCCGGCCCCCTATGCCGAGGCCCGCTGGCTGGGCGGCGAAAAGGTCGATGTGGAAGACTTCGCCGGCAAGCACCGCGGCGCCATGGCCAGCGACATCGACGAACAGCCGGTCTTCCTGGCCAAGTCGACCTGGGAGATCGGCTATGTGGCAGAGCGCTATCCCAAGGTCCGCTTCGAACGCTCGAAGGAACGGGCCTGAGCGATGGCGGTCCACGCTGTCTATGGCCTGCCGCCGCGGGAGCTGGTCGAGCCGCCTGCGGGCGCAGCTCAGCTCTCGCCGCTGATCCCGGGTTCGGAGTCGCTCGAGGCCGTTCCTGACCAGTCCCTCGAAAGCCTGACCATCCTGGCGCCGCCGGGCACGGTGGAGCGCCGCTACGTCCTGGCCCAGGGGCTTCGGGCCTTGAAGGTCGGCGGGACGATGACGGCGCTCGCCCCCAAGGCCAAGGGCGGTTCGCGCCTCGCCAAGGAGCTCAAGGCCTTCGGGCTGGAGGTGGCTGAGGACGCCCGACGTCACCATCGCATCTGCGAGGTTGTTCGACCGGCTGAGCCCGACCTCGCCGAGGCCCTGGCCGCCGGCGCCCCGCGTCTGTCCCCGGACCTCGGCCTCTGGACCCAACCTGGGATATTCAGCTGGGACCGGATCGACCCCGGCACCGCCCTGCTGCTTGGCCGCCTGCCGTTCCAGGCTGGCGTCGGCGCCGATTTCGGCTGTGGCCTGGGTTACCTGGCCCACGGGGTGCTGGCGTCTGCGGCGGTCACCAGGCTGACCCTGATCGACATCGACCGCCGGGCCGTCGAGTGCGCGACCCGCAATGTGAACGATCCCCGGGCCCACGTGGTCTGGGCCGATATCCGCCAGGGTGCGCCGGATTTGAGCGAGCTGGACTTCGTGGTGATGAACCCGCCCTTCCACGATGGCGGCGCCGAGGACCGGGCCCTGGGCGCGGCCTTCATCGCCCAGGCCGCCAAGGCTCTACGGCACGGCGGCAAACTGCTGATGGTCGCCAACCGTCATCTGCCCTATGAGCGGCCGCTCGCCGACAGCTTCGGGACCAAGGTCAAGCTGCTGGTAGAGGAGGGCGGCTACAAGCTCTATGAGGCCCGGCGGTGAGCAAGGTCCCGATGGCCAGGCTCGATCGCCTGCTGGCCAATCTGGGCTATGGATCGCGCCGCGAGGTCCAGGGTCTGCTGCGCAAGGGCGCGGTGGTGTTCGACGGCGCAGCCCTCAGCGACGGCGGCCAGAAGATTCCGGTGGTTCCCGACCTGCCCGAGCGCATGACGATCGAGGGCGCGCCGGTGGACCCGCCCGCGCCCCTGACCCTGCTGATGCACAAGCCGCTGGGCGTTGTCTGCTCCCACCGGGAGCCGGGCCGCAGCGTCTTTGAGCTTCTGCCCCGGCGCTGGCGGGCGCGGATGCCTGGCCTCTCCACCATCGGGCGTCTGGACCTGGACACCACAGGCCTGCTGCTGATCACCGACGACGGCCCGCTTCTGCACAGGGTGATCGCGCCCCGCAGCCATGTGACCAAACGCTATGTGGCGAGGCTCGCCCGTCCCTTGCGCGGGGATGAGGCGGCGGTGTTCGCCGCGGGGACCCTCATGCTGGAGTCCGAGACCGAGCCCCTCGCGCCCGCGACGCTGGAGCCTTTGTCGGACACCGAGGCCCGCCTGACCATCACCGAGGGGCGCTATCATCAGGTGCGCCGCATGTTCGCCGCCGCCGGCAATCATGTGGAGGCCCTGCACCGGGATCAGATCGGCGGGCTTTCCCTGCCGCCGGACTTGGCGCCTGGCGCCTGGCGCATCCTCAAGCCCGATGAGCTGAGCGCAATTTTCGCCTGAATATCGGTCCTGGCTTAATCGGTTCAGGCATTAAGGCGCGAGTGCGAGAGCCTTGTTTTGCTTGACGACGACAAGGTTCCGTTAACCATGTTCAAAAGTTAATCACTTGTTAATCGCCGCGGCTCCGGCTTTGCTCTGTCTCACCTGAACCCGCGCGGGGCGTCCCGCCGCGGGACTCTGATGACGACGGAGCGCCACGGCATGTTTGAGTTCGGCCGGGAGTTGAAGCGGATCTTTGGTGCCCAGGGGGGCTGGCGTCCGGCGCGTGATGGTCTGGCCGGGGGAGACTCCGCCCTGCTGGAACTGCTCGACCTCTCCCTGCTGCGCAACGAAGGCAAGGCCGCCGATGCCGCCGCCGGTCGTATCAGCGCCAAGGACAAACCCCAGCGCCGCCTGGAAGCCGCCATCGTCTGGCGCGAGGTCGCCCGCCGTTCCGGCGACGCCGCCACCCTTCGCAAGGCCGCCGCCCAGGCCGAGGCCGCCGCCACCGCCTTTGACCGGGAGCGTCGCCCCGACGGCTGGGCCCGCGCCCGCTGTGAACAGGCCTTCTGCGCCCTGCTCGGGGCCGAACTGTTCGGCGAGGAGGGGCTGAACGCCGCCGCCGAGATCGCCTTCCGTGAAGCCCGCGAGGCCGCCCGCGGCGGGCTGGCCGCGCCCCTGGCCGAGGTCGGCCTGGCCCTGATCGAAGGGCGTCGCCGCATGAGCCTGGGGGACGCCCAGGCCGCCCGGGTCACCGCCGCCCGGTTCTCCGCCCCCATCGCGGCCCTGCAGGCCCTGACCC
>NZ_JAUYAW010000081.1 GCF_030693405.1 Phenylobacterium sp. | reverse complement strand
CCATGTCCCGCAAGCCCTGGCGCAAGGGCTCCGTCCTGCCAGGCTTTCCGCTGGCGCTCGGACTGACGCTGACCTGGCTGAGCCTCATCTTTCTGATCCCACTCAGCGCCCTGTTGCTTCGCCCGTGGGAGCTTGGCCTGTCTGGCTTCTGGACCGTGGTCACCGACCCCCGGGTCCTCGCCGCCCTCCGGATCAGCTTCGGCTCCGCGGCCCTGGCGGCCGCGATCAACGCCGGCCTCGGCCTGCTCATCGCGTGGGTGCTGTCGCGCTACGATTTCCCGGGGCGACGGTGGGTCGACGCCCTGGTCGATCTTCCCTTCGCCCTGCCGACGGCGGTGGCCGGCATCGCGCTCACAGCCATCTACGCGCCGAATGGGCCCCTGGGGGCGCCGCTGGCGGAGATGGGACTACGGGTCGCCTACACCCCTCTGGGCATAGTGCTGGCCCTGATCTTCGTCGGGCTGCCCTTTGTGGTCAGGACGGTCCAGCCTGTCCTTGAAGACCTCGACCGGGAGGTGGAGGAGGCAGCGCGCACCCTTGGCGCGACGCCGCGCCAGACCGCCTGGCGGGTGGTGCTGCCCGCCCTCGCCCCTGCCCTGCTCACCGGCGTCGGCCTGGCCTTCGCCAGAGCGGCCGGGGAGTACGGCTCGGTGATCTTCATCGCCGGCAACATGCCCCTCAGATCGGAGATCGCCCCCTTGCTGATCGTCATCAAGCTGGAGCAGTTCGACTATGCCGGCGCAGCGGCCGTGGGTCTGGCCATGCTGGCCCTGTCGTTCACGGGCCTGCTGCTGCTCAATACGCTGCAAGGCGCCCTGGCCCGGCGGGGGCGCGCATGAACGCCCGCCGGCTCTCCGCAGGCCGTCTCGCTCTGATCGCCTCGGCGCTCATCGCGCTCAGCCTGATCGTCGTCCTGCCTCTGGCGATGGTGTTCCATGAGGCTCTCCGGCAGGGCGCTGGCGCCTATGTCGCGGCCCTGGCCGAGCCCGACGCCTGGGCGGCCATGCGACTTACCCTCCTGGTCGCCGCGATCTCGGTGCCGCTCAACGCGGTGTTTGGCCTCGCCGCCGCCTGGACAATCGCCAAGTTCGAGTTCCGGGGGCGCAGCCTGCTCGTCACGCTCATCGACCTGCCGTTCTCGATCTCGCCGGTCGTGTCGGGGCTCGTCTGGGTGCTGCTGTTTGGCGTCAACGGCTGGCTGGGGCCCTTGATGCAGGAGCTAGGGATCCGGGTGATCTTCAACATCACCGGGGTGATCCTGGCCACCCTGCTGGTGACCCTGCCCTTCGTCGCCCGGGAGCTGATCCCGCTGATGGAACAGCAGGGCGGCGACGAGGAGACCGCCGCCATCACGCTGGGCGCGGGACCCTGGACCACCTTCTTTCGCGTCACCCTGCCCAATGTGAAGTGGGGCCTGCTCTACGGGGTCCTGCTCTGCAACGCCCGGGCGATGGGGGAATTCGGCGCGGTCTCCGTGGTCTCCGGACACATCCGGGGCCTGACCAACACCCTGCCGCTGCATGTGGAGATTCTCTACAATGAGTATGACTTCGTCGGCGCCTTCGCGGTCGCCACGGTTCTCGCCGGTCTCGCCCTCGTCACCCTGGGGCTCAAGTCCGCCCTCGAATGGCGGCATGCCGGCGAGCTCGCCGCGGTCCGGCGACACTGACGCCGCCATGCCGTTGATCGTCGACAATGTCTGCAAGCGGTTTGGCGACCACGTCGCCCTCGACGGCGTGTCCCTTGAGGCGCGACAGGGCGAGTTCCTGGCCCTGCTGGGACCGTCGGGCTCTGGAAAGACCACCCTGCTGCGCGTCCTGGCGGGCCTGGAACGACCAGACCAGGGCGCCGTGACCTTTGCCGGCGAAGATCTGCTGGCCATGGACGCCCGCGCGCGGCGGATCGGCATGGTCTTCCAGCACTATGCGCTCTTTCGGCACATGAGCGTGGCGCAGAACATCGCCTTTGGCCTGGAAGTGCGTCCCGCCAGGTCCAGGCCGGCGCCCTCGGAGATCCGCAAGCGGGTCGAGCGGTTGCTGGAGCTTGTCCAGCTTCAGGGCCTGGGCGGGCGCTATCCGGCCCAGCTTTCCGGCGGTCAGCGGCAGCGGGTGGCCCTGGCCCGGGCCTTGGCGATCGAGCCGCGCATGCTGTTGCTGGACGAGCCCTTCGGGGCGCTGGACGCCCGGGTGCGCCGCGACCTGCGCGCCTGGCTGAGGCAGATCCATGATGAGACGGGCCTCACCACCATCTTCGTGACCCACGACCAGGAGGAGGCCATGGACCTCGCCGACCGGGTGGCCATCCTGCGGGATGGGCGTCTGGAACAGGTGGACACTCCGGATCGGATCTACGACTCGCCGGCCTCAGCCTTCGTCTTCAGCTTTGTCGGCGAAGGGGTCCAGTTGCCAGGCCATGTCGCTGACGGCGTGCTCTCGGCGGCGGGTTGGCGCACCCCGGCTCCGGCGGGAACCGCCGCTGGCGAGGTGACGGTGAGCTTCCGCGGCGAGTGCGCCGACCTGCTTCCCGCGCCAGCCGACGGCCTGCCCGCCCGCATTCTCGCCGTGTCGCGACGCGGCGGATCGTCGCGCGTGACCTGCGAGATCGGAGGCCAGACCTTCACCCTGGAAGCCCCAAAAACCCTTATGGCGCCTGGAGTTGAGGCGCGCCTCATCCCCCGCAGCCTGACCCTTCACCCAAAGTGACGCTTAAGCCTCAGGCAAGGTTTGCGGTCTAGCCCGCAATCGCGGACCGACGTTGTCCGAACAGAGAGAATTCTGAACACCATGACGCTGAAGACCTCGCGCGCCCTGGGCGCCTCCCTGATCGTGCTGGCCAGCGCTGTCGCCGCCAGCCCCGCCGCGGCGCAGTCCGCGCCCTGGACGCTGCATGACGCCGTTGGCGCGCCGGACAATCTGAAGCTCTCGGGCACGGTCCGGGCGCGCTATGAGAGCCTGGATGGCCAGTATCGCCCGGCCTTTGGCGACGGCTCCGACCAGGGCCTCGTCCTGCGCTCGACCCTGTTCGCCGAGCTGGATCTGAAGCCGGTGCGGATCGGCGGCGAGATCATCGACGCGCGGGTCTATCTGAACGACAGCGGCTCGCCGACCGGCACGGGCGACGTCAACGCCCTGGAGCTGATCCAGGCCTATGTGGCCGCTGACGTAAACG
The DNA here is from genome assembly GCF_030693405.1 of Phenylobacterium sp. GTDB lineage: Bacteria > Pseudomonadota > Alphaproteobacteria > Caulobacterales > Caulobacteraceae > Phenylobacterium. The sequence goes on along the minus strand of NZ_JAUYAW010000081.1, from coordinate 20,842 downwards.
ACCTGTTCGTCGAGGGCGCCAAGGGCTCGGCCACGCTCGGTCGCTTCACCCTGGACATCGGTTCGCGCCGTCTGGTGGGTCGTTCCTCGTACGGCAATGCAACCAACGCCTTCGCCGGCGTCCGCGCCGACTGGAGCGCCAAGTCGGCCGGCGCCGCCACCCTGTTCTACACCTACCCCCTGCAGAAGCGCCCGTCCGACCGGGCCGGCATCCTCGACAATGAGATCGAGACCGACCGGCAGAACGACGACCTGGTGTTCTTCGGCGGCATCTACACCACGCCCAAGTTCGCTGACGGCGGCCAGCTGGAGGTCTTCGCGCTCCGTCTTGAGGAAGAGGACTCCCCCCGGGTCGCCACCCGCAACCGCCGCCTGACCACGGTGGGCGGCCGCTTCGTCCGCAACCCGGCGGCCGGCCAGTGGGACTATGAGTTCGAGGGCGGCTGGCAGACCGGCGAGACGCGCAACTCCACCAGCGCCGCTGACCGCCGCGACCTGGACGTGGACGCCCAGTACCTGCACCTGGAGGTCGGCAAGACCTTCGAGGGCGCGTGGTCGCCCCGCGTGGCTCTGGAATACGACTTCGCCAGCGGCGACAAGAGCAGCACCGACGGCGAGTACAATCGCTTCGATGGCCTGTTTGGTCCGCGACGCCCGGACTTCGGCCCGGTCGGCGCCTATGGTCCGCTGGGCCGCTCCAACTTCAACTCCCCCGGCGTGCGGGTCGAGGTGGTTCCCAACAAGCGCTGGGACGCCATGGTCTTCTACCGCGCGCTCTATCTGGACGAGGCCACCGACTCCTTCGCCAGCACTGGCGTCCGCGACGCCACTGGCCGTTCGGGCGACTTCGCCGGCCACCAGATTGAGGCCCGCGCCCGCTACTGGATCGTGCCCAAGGCCACCCGCCTGGAGTTCGGCTTCGCCAAGCTGGTGAACGGCGAGTTCCTGGACAACGCCCCCAACGCCACCGGCGCAGAGCCCCTGTTCGGCTATGTGGAAGTCACCCAGACCTTCTAAGGCCTCCTCCCCCGGATGTTCCTGAACGGGCAGGGTCGGACGGTTCCGCGGAGCCGCCTGACCCTGCCCGCCTCTTTTCCGGGGTCGGCTTAAGGTGTGGATGAACCGGCCAGGGCCATGGCGCGGGGGGCCGCGGAGCCCCATTTGGGGTCAAGCTTGACCCTTAGGAGACGCTCCCTTGGCCCTGACCCTCTATGACGCCTCGATCCCGGTCTATGTGCAGATGCTGCGCAACCTCGCCGCCCTGCTCAACAAGGCCGAGGCCCACGCCAAGGCGAGCGGCCAACCGCTCTCGGACCTACTTGAGGCGCGTCTTGCACCGGACATGCATTCGCTGATCGGTCAGATCCAGCTGGCCACCGATGCGGCCAAGGGCGGCGCGGCCCGTCTGGCCGGCGTCACCCCGCCGGTCATGCCCGACACCGAGACCACCTATGACGACCTGAAGGCCCGCGTCGCCAAGACCCTGGCCTTCGTCGAATCCATCACCCCTGATCAGGTGAGCGACGACCTGGAGCGGACCATCGAGCTGCCTCTGCCCCGCGGCGCCATGACCTTCACGGCCAAGGACTTCGTCCTGACCTTCTCCCTGCCCAACTTCCTGTTCCACGTCTCGATGGCCTACGCCCTGCTGCGCCACAAGGGCGCCCCGATCGGCAAGATGGACTATCTGGCTGGCGGCCGGGCCCCCGCCTGAGCCTGAGGGGCCGGGGAGACGGCTAAAGGTCGCCCCACATCCGCAGCAGATTGTGGTAGGCGCCGGTCAGCGAGATCAGCTCCGGCGCCCCGGCCCCCACCTTGCCGGCCAGCTGCTGGATGGCGATGTCCATCTGGAACAGCAGGCTGCGCTGGGCGTCGTCGCGGATCATGCTCTGGATCCAGAAGAAGCTGGAGACCCGGGCCCCACGGGTCACGGCGCGTACCTGGTGCAGGCTTGAGGCCGGATAGAGGATCATGTCCCCGGCCGGCAGCTTCACCTCATGGACGCCATAGGTGTCCTCCACCAGCAGTTCGCCGCCGTCATAGTCTTCGGGCTCGGTGAGGAAGAGGGTGGCTGAGAGGTCGCTGCGGATGCGCACCCGCCCATCGGGGCTCTGGCGCACGGCGTTGTCCACATGCAGGCCGAAGGTCTGGCCACCGCCATAGCGGTTGAACAGGGGCGGAAACACCGTCTGCGGCAGGGCGGCGGTGACGAACAGGGGATTGCGCGACAGAGCATCGAGGATGCGCTCCCCGGCCTGCCGCGCCTCCGGCGAGGCCTCGGGCAGCTGTTCGTTGCGCTTGGCGAGCGCCGACTGGGCGCCGGAGGTGACATTGCCGTCCACCCAGGCGCCGGCGTCGATGAGGCGGCGAAGGTCGGCGACCTGCGCCTTGGTCAGCACCTCGGGGATCTGCAGCATCATGGGACACGTCCTTGGGGCCGGAAGCAGAGGCGGCCCCGCGGGCGAACCCGCGGGGCCTGGAACTGAACGCGCGTTCCGCGTGGGGTCAGAACTTGGCGTTCAGGGTCAGCAGGGCCTGGCGGGCCGGGCCGTAGTCGGCATGGTGAACCCCGTTGGTCCGGGCGATGTAATCCTCGTCCGTCACGTTCTGGACGTTGAGCTGCAGGTTCAGGCGGTCGTTGATCCGGTAGCTGGCGAAGGCGTCGAAGCGCCAGTATTCCGGGGCGTAGACGCCATTGGCCCCGCCGCCGGCGCCGCCCTGGTTGCCGCCGAAGCTGTCAGAGACATAGTAGGCGCCGCCCCCGAGGCTGAGCGCCGGGGTCAGCTGATAGGTCGAGAACAGGCTGAAGCTGTGTTCCGGCGTGTTGGCCAGCGGATCGCCCACATTGACGTTGTTGTAAGCGCCCCTGACCAGCTCGGACTCCATATAGGTGTAGCCGCCGAACACCGACCAGGCTGGGGTCACCTGCCCCGTCACGGCCAGCTCCAAGCCGCGGACCTCGGTCTCGCCAGCCTGGGCGTAGACGCCGACATCCACGAGGATCTGCGCGTTCTGGCGGTTGACCTGGAACAGCGCCGCCGAGGTCGACAGGCGTTCGCCGAAGAAGGCCCACTTCACGCCGATCTCTGTCGAGGTGGTTTCTTCGGGGTCCAGGAGCTGGTTGGCGAGGTTGCCCGATCCCACGCCGGCGGAGGTGTTCTGATCGCCGCCGGAGATGGTGGGTGGGGTCGAGGCGGTGCCGTACGATAGGTAGAGGCTGCCGTGGGCGGTGGGCTTGTAGACGAGGCCCGCCTGATAGTTGGTGAAGCTCCAGTCGCCCTCGCTGGCGGTGACAGCGGTCGTCGTCACGTTGCGGCCGCTCACCGAATACTCGTCATGCCGCAGGCCGAGGTTGAGCTTCCAGCGGTCCCCGAAGGACAGGGTGTCGAACACATAGATGCCGACCGTCTTAGAGACGGTCGAGGAGACCGGACCCCGGACGATCGTCCCGGCCCAGGGGTCGGACGGATTTGGCGCATAGACCAGCGTGCAGTCGCCCGTGCCCGCGCCGGTGAAGCCCGCCGGACAGGCTGAGCCCGCCGTCGTCGTCACCGTATAGCTCGCGTTCTCGTTCTTCTCCCGGGAGAGCTCCAGCCCGATATCATAGCTGTGCTCGATCGCCCCGGTGGTGAAGCGGCCATAGACGTCGGCCACCGCCGCCACCGTGGTGGCCGGGTTCCAGCGGGACTTGAGGCCACGCTTCATCCACCACTGTCCGTCCACGAACTGGGCGTTTCCGCCGTCGCCCGGATTGGTGACCACGTAGTCATTGACCGTCTTGGCGTAGCGGAAGACGCCTCTGAAGGTCATGGCGGCGTTGATGTCGTGCTCGCCCACAAGGGTCGCGATATCGGCCGTGGTCTCCTGAAAGTCCCGGGCGGTGAGGCCGTAGAAGGCGTCGCGCGGCACGTCGAGAATGCCGGTCTCGGTGGCGGTCACCCCGGGCAGCTTCCGCGACAGCGGCACCCCATAATCGGGCATGTCGTTGCGGGTCAGGTGTTGGTAGCTCAGCGTCAGCCGGCTGTCGGTCCCCAGGCCGAGGGCTGCGGCCACCGCCGCCCCCCAGGTGTCAAAATCCACAGCGTCGCGCTGGGGAACATCGCCCTGGGCGGCCATCAGATTGACCCGCACCGCGCTGGTGTCGCCCAGCACATAGTTGGCGTCCACGCTCGCGCGGACATAGGAGTCGGTCCCGACCCGCAGGCTGGCGCTGGTCGCCTCGACGAGCTTGGGTTGCTTGCTGGTCAGGTTGATGCTGCCGCCGCCGGAGCCCCGGCCATTATAGGCAGAGTCCGGCCCCTTCACGACTTCCACCTGCTCGAGGTTGAAGATGTCCCGGACCTGGCCGCCGCTGTCGCGGACGCCGTCGACAAAGACGTTGTTGCCTGAGGCCTGGCCCCGGATGAAGGGGCGGTCGGCCAGCGGCTGGCCGCCCTCCCCGGCGCCGAAGGTGATGCCCGGCGAGGTGCGCAGAATGTCCTGCAGCGAGGTTGCGGCGGTCTGTTCGATCACAATCTGCGGAATGACGGTGACGCTGCGCGGGGTGTCCAGCAGGTCAGCGGTGAACTTAGGCGAGACGGGCTCGGCGGCCAGATGCCCTTCGACCCGCACGCCGGCCACCTCGTGGGGCGCATCCTCTGCCTGGGCCTGCGGCGCCAGAGCGAGACCGGCGAGACCGGCGACTGCGGCCGGCGTCCAGGCGCGTCTGGCATAGGCGCGAACGCCCGAAAATGGCTTCGTCATGTGCGGGAACCCCCAAGTGCAAATAAGACTGCGAGGCGTTCTTATTTGTCACCGGAAGAAACGACAATGCGAATCTTTCGCATTTACGCCGCAATGTTGAGACCCGCGTTCTTTTCCCGCGACAGCAGTCGGCGGCAGGCGAGGCGCCCGCCGCCGGTTATGGCTGTCTCAGCGGGGCAGCTTGCTCGCGCCCATCAGATAGGCGTCCACCGCCTGAGCGGCCTGACGCCCCTCGCGGATGGCCCAGACCACCAGGGACTGGCCCCGGCGCATGTCGCCGCAGGAGAAGATGCGCGGCTCAGAGGTGCGATAGTCGTCCACCGAGGCCTTCACATTGCCGCGCGCATCGAGATCGACCTTGGCCTGGTCGACGAAGCCCTCATGGCGGGGGCTGACAAAGCCCATGGCCAGCAGAACGAGGTCGGCCTTCAGCTGGAAGGTGCTGCCCTCGATCTCCTTCATGACCATGCGGCCGTCATCGCCCTTGACCCACTCCAGGCGGGCGCATTCCAGGGCTTCGATCTTGCCGTCCTTGCCGATGGCCCGCTTGGTGGCGACGGCGAAGTCGCGCTCGCAGCCCTCCTCGTGGCTGGACGAGGTGCGCAGCTTCAGCGGCCAGTCCGGCCAGGTCATCAGCTTGTTTTCCCGGGCCGGCGGCTGGGGCATGATTTCCAGCTGGGTCACCGAGGCCGCGCCATGGCGGTTCGAGGTGCCGATGCAGTCGGAGCCGGTGTCCCCGCCGCCTATCACCACCACGTGCTTGCCCTTGGCCGACAGGGTTCCGGTCGGAGCGGCCACCTCTTCGGCGTCGCCCGCCACGCGGCGGTTCTGCTGGGTCAGGAAGTCCATGGCGAAATGGATGCCATCCAGGTCGCGGTTCTCGATTTCCAGATCGCGGGGCTTTTCGGCGCCGCCAGCCATGACCAGGACGTCGTAGTCATCCAGCAGGCGCTGGACCGAGACGTTGACGCCGACCTCGAAATTGGTGCGGAAGATGACGCCTTCGGCCTCCATCTGGCGCACCCGACGGTCAATCAGGTGCTTCTCCATCTTGAAGTCCGGGATGCCGTAGCGCAGCAGCCCGCCGATCCGGTCGCTCTTTTCGAACACGGTCGGGGCGTGGCCCGCCCGGGCCAGCTGCTGGGCGCAGGCCAGGCCCGCAGGCCCGGAACCGACCACGGCGATCCGCTTGCCCGTGCCCCGCGGCGAGGGTTGCGGCGTGATCCAGCCTTCTTCCCACCCCTTGTCGACGATCTGGCATTCGATCGTCTTGATGGTCACCGGGGTGTCGACGATGTTCAGCGTGCAGGCTGCCTCGCACGGCGCGGGGCAGACCCGGCCGGTGAACTCCGGGAAGTTGTTGGTCGACTGGAGATTCTCCAGCGCCGCCAGCCACTGCTCGCGATAGACGAGGTTATTGAAGTCCGGGATCTGGTTGTTCACCGGACAGCCATTGTGACAGTAGGGAATCCCGCAATCCATGCAGCGGGAGGCCTGCTTGGTCAGCTCAGGCTGGGCCAGGGGTTTGACGAATTCGTTCCAGGTCTTCAGCCGGGACTCGGGCTTTTCGTAGCCACGGTCCTGACGTTCGATCTCAAGGAAGCCGGTGGGCTTTCCCATGACGGTGCTCCGATCTTCAGTCTTATTCGGCGGCGACGGCGGCGGCGGCCTTGCGTTCCTGAGCCAGGTCCAGCAGGGCGCGACGATAGTCAGTCGGCATCACCTTGCGGAAATTGGCCAGCTCGGCGTCCCAGTTTTCCAGGATCATCCGGGCCCGGGCGCTGCCGGTGTAGAGCTGGTGCCGCTCAATGAGAATGCGCAGGCGTTCGGCGTCGAAGGCCAGAACGTCGCCCATGCCATTGTCGTCCACCGACACCGACTTCTGCCGCGGACGCTGGGCGTCCTCGGCCGGGTCGCTGGCGGTCGCAGGCGCGATGGTCTCGATCTCCACCATGGCCTTGTTGCACAGGGGCTCGAACCGGTTGGTCGGGTCATAGACATAGGCCACGCCCCCGGACATGCCGGCGGCGAAGTTGCGGCCCGTGTCGCCGAGGACAACGACCACCCCGCCGGTCATGTACTCGCAGCCGTGGTCGCCCACGCCCTCGACCACCGCCACGGCGCCGGAGTTGCGGACGGCGAAACGCTCGCCAGCCACCCCTTCAAAATAGGCCTCGCCGGCGATGGCGCCGTATAGGACCGTATTGCCGATGATGATGTTCTGGGTCGGCTCGCGCTTGGAGTTCGGCGGCTGGCGCACGATCACGCGGCCGCCGGACAGGCCCTTGCCCACATAGTCATTGCTGTCGCCGACCAGCTCCAGGGTCACGCCCCGGGCCGCAAACGCCCCAAAGCTCTGACCGCCGGTGCCCCGGAAGGTGAAGGAGATGGTCCCGTCGGGCAGGCCGGCATGGCCATGCGCCATGGCCACCTCGCCCGAGAGCATCGCGCCCACCGTGCGGTTGATGTTGCGGATCTCGAACTCGCCGCGAACCGCCTCGCCGCCATCGATCGCCGGACGGGCGGCGGCCAGCAGCTGGTGGTCCAGAGCCATGGTCAGGCCATGGTCCTGCTGCTCGGTGTTCCACAGCCCCTTCGGGTGCTCCATCGGTGCCTGATAGAGGAGGCGGGAGAGATCGACCCCGCGGGCCTTCCAGTGATCGACCGCAGGCGCAGCGTCGAGCAGGTCCACCCGGCCGACCATTTCGTTCATGGTGCGGACGCCCAGCAGGGCCATGATCTCGCGCAGCTCTTCGGCAACGAAGAAGAAGTAGTTGATCACGTGCTCGGGCTGGCCGTTGAAGCGGGCCCGCAGGACAGGATCCTGGGTGGCCACCCCCACCGGACAGGTGTTCAGGTGGCACTTGCGCATCATGATGCAGCCGGCCGCGATCAGCGGGGCGGTGGCGAAGCCGAACTCCTCGGCGCCCAGCAGGGCTCCGATAGCCACGTCCCGGCCCGTGCGCAGGCCGCCGTCCACCTGCACGGCGATGCGCGAGCGCAGGCCGTTCAGCAGCAGGGTCTGCTGGGTCTCGGCCAGGCCGATTTCCCAGGGCGAACCTGCGTGCGTCAGGGAGGTCAGCGGCGAGGCGCCGGTGCCGCCTTCGAAGCCTGAGATGGTCACATGGTCGGCGCGCGCCTTTGAGACGCCCGCAGCCACCGTGCCCACGCCGACTTCGGAGACCAGCTTCACGGAGATGCGGGCCTTGGGATTGACGTTCTTCAGGTCGTGGATCAGCTGGGCAAGATCCTCGATCGAATAGATGTCGTGGTGCGGCGGCGGGCTGATCAGGCCGACGCCCGGGGTCGAATGGCGCACCTTGGCGATGGCCTTGTCGACCTTGTGGCCTGGCAGCTGACCGCCCTCCCCGGGCTTGGCGCCCTGGGCCATCTTGATTTGGATGTCGTCGGCGTTGACCAGATAGTCCGCCGTGACCCCGAACCGGCCGGACGCCACCTGCTTGATCTTGGAGCGCATGGAGTCGCCGTTCGGCAGGGGCGTGAAGCGATCAGGCTCCTCGCCGCCCTCCCCGGTGTTGGACCGGGCGCCGATGCGGTTCATGGCCATGGCCAGGGTGGTGTGCGCCTCACGGCTGATGGAGCCGAAGCTCATCGCGCCGGTGGAGAAGCGCTTGACGATCTCGCTGGCGGGCTCGACCTCGTCGATCGGGATAGCCTTGTCGGCCAGCTTGAAGCGCATCAGGCCGCGGATGGTCAGCAGCCGCTCGCTCTGTTCGTTGATGCTGGCGGCGAAGGCCTTGTACTCGTCGGGCAGGTTGCCGCGGACGGCGTGCTGCAGACGGGCCACCGAGTCCGGCGTCCAGGCGTGGGTCTCGCCGCGCAGGCGGTAGGCGTAGGAACCGCCCACGTCGAGCATGTGGCGATAGATCGGATTGTCGCCAAAGGCGTCCTTGTGACGACGCACGGCCTCCTCGGCGATCTCGCCCAGACCGACGCCCTCGATGGTCGAGGCGGTGCCGGTGAAGTACTTTTCGATGATCTCGGAGTTCAGGCCGACGGCGTCAAAGATCTGCGCGCCGCAATAGGACTGGTAGGTCGAGATGCCCATCTTGGACATGACCTTCAGAATGCCCTTGCCGACCGCCTTGATATAGTTCTTGCGGGCGTCCTTGGCCGAGATGTCGAGCTTGTTCTGCACCCGCAGCTGCTCGATGGTCTCGAACGCCAGATAGGGATTCACAGCCTCTGCGCCATAGCCGGCCAGGACGCAGAAGTGATGCACCTCGCGGGCTTCGCCGGTCTCGATGACGAGGCCGGTCTGCATGCGCAGGCCCTGACGGATCAGGTGATGGTGAACCGCCGCGGTGGCCAGCGCCGCCGGGATCGGGATGCGGTCGGCGCTGACGGCCCGATCCGACAGGATCAGGATGTTCATGCCGGCCAGCACCTCGTCGGTGGCCTCGCGGCACAGGCGTTCCAGGGCCCGCTCCAGCCCGCCGGCGCCCTCGTCGGCCGCCCAGGTGGCGTCGAGCGTGGCGGTGCGGAAGGCGCCATCGAGCAGCTCGTTGATCGAGCGGATCTTGGCCAGGGCCTCATTGGTGAGGATCGGCTGGGCGACTTCCAGGCGCTTATGCGAACCAGCCTGACGGCCGAGCAGGTTCGGACGGGGCCCGATCATCGAGACCAAGCTCATGACCAGCTCTTCGCGGATCGGGTCGATGGGCGGGTTGGTGACCTGGGCGAAGTTCTGCTTGAAGTACTCGTAGATCAGCTTCGGCCGCTGCGAGAGCACGGCGATGGGCGTGTCGGCGCCCATGGAGCCGATGGGATCGTCGCCCAGGCGCGCCATCGGCTCCAGGAAGAACTGCTGGTCTTCCTGGGTGTAGCCGAAGGCCTGCTGGCGATCGAGCAGCACGGCCGGGTCGTCGATCTTGACGGGCTCGGACTCCTCGGCGTCAACCACGTCCTCGAGCTTGAACTGGGTCTCGGCCAGCCACTCCTCATAGGGCTTGGCGCCGGCGAGCGAGGCCTTGATCTCCTCGTCCTCGATGATGCGCCCCTCCTCCATGTCGATGAGGAGCATCTTGCCGGGCTGCAGACGCCACTTGCGGACGATGCGCTCGTCCTCGACGGGCAGCACGCCGACCTCCGAGGCCATGATCACATGGTCCTGGTCGGTGATGACGAAGCGGGCCGGACGCAGGCCGTTGCGGTCCAGGGTAGCGCCGATCTGGCGGCCGTCGGTGAAAGCCACGGCGGCGGGGCCGTCCCACGGCTCCATCAGGGCGGCGTGGTACTCGTAGAAAGCCTTGCGCTTGGAATCCATCAGCGGATTGCCGGCCCAGGCTTCCGGGATCAGCATCATCACCGCGTGCGCCAGGGAATAGCCGCCAGCGATCAGCAGTTCGAGGGCGTTGTCCAGGCAGGCGGTGTCCGACTGACCGTGCGGGATCAGCGGCCACATCTTGTCGAGATCGGCGCCCAGCAGGTCGGATTCCATCCCGCGACGACGGGCGTTCATCCAGTTCACATTGCCGCGGACGGTGTTGATCTCACCGTTGTGGGCCATGAACCGGTACGGGTGGGCCAGCCGCCAGGACGGGAAGGTGTTCGTGGAGAACCGCTGGTGAACCAGGGCCAGGGCGGATTCCGCCAGGGGATTGGCGAGGTCTTCGTAGAAGGTCCCCACCTGGCCGGCCAGCAGCAGGCCCTTATAGACCACGGTGCGGGTCGACAGGGACGGCAGATAGAGATCCTTCAGGCCCGGAAGACCCTTCTTCTCGGCCAACTGGGCGATGGGGTTCTGGATCTGCTTGCGAACGGCCAGCAGCTTCCGCTCATGGGCGTCCTGATCCTTGATGGTCGGGCCGCGGCCGATGAAAGCCTGGCGGATCACCGGCATGGCGTCCAGCACGGCCTGGCCGATGCCGTCCAGGTTCACCGGCACGTCGCGCCAGCCGAGAACCGGCTGCTTTTCGACCTTCATGAAGTGTTCGAACTGAGCCACGGCGACCTCGCGCGCAGCCTCGTCGGCCGGCAGGAAGCACATGGCCACAGCGTATTCGCCGGCCGGAGGCAGATCGACGCCGTTGTCCTTGGCCCAGGCGCGATACAGTCCATCAGGAATCTGAATCAGAATCCCGGCGCCGTCGCCGACCAGCGGGTCAGCGCCCACCGCGCCGCGGTGATCCAGATTGACCAGAATCTGCAGACCCGCCTGCACGACCTCATGCGATTTGCGGCCTTTAATATTGGCCACAAACCCTACGCCGCACGCATCATGCTCGTTACGCGGATCATACAATCCTTGCCGCTCTGGCGCCCCCATACGGACTCCCTTCCACTTGCTACGGGCGCACGTCGGCGCGGCCCCGAGGGGCCGTTTGGGACGCGCGTTGGAACCGCGCATTTACCCGGCAAGAACATCCCTTGTCGATGGGGCAGACGCGGCTGAATTGAAATGATCTTCCAAGTTGCGGCTTCAAGCGCCGCTCAATCGCCCCAAATGGGCCTCAGCGGCTCAAAAGGGCGTCTGATCACGATTGAGCGATGGCGCGGGCGAGGTTCAAGGTCGAGACTGTTTGAGCGGCGTCATCGCGGTCCGGCGGCGGGCGCCTTGCAATTCCTGCACGGATGCGATTGGAGACCGGCTCGTTCCTGCGCTATTTTCCCGTCACCGAACTTGAGGAGTGCCTGATGACCGACCAGATCGAACGGCCCTGGGCCCTGATGCGCCATCACGCCGGTTGGGCCGACGTCTTCCATATCGAGAAGGAAGCCGGGGACTCCGTGACGGGCTTCTATCCCGACCGGGAAACCGTGGGGCCGCCGGTGAGCTATTCCGTGCGCGCGGTGCTCGCCCGCTTCCCGACCATGGAGGCCGCCCGGGCCGCCCGCGAAGGCGCAGTGGCCGAGTGGCGCAAGCATGACGCCGGCGTCCAGGAGGCTGAAGAAAAGCTGCGCGCCGCCGAAAAGGCCCGCGAGGACGCCTGGCTAGGTTGCCTGCGCGAAGCCGCCGACCGCTCGGTCGGCTGAAACCAGTCTGCTCTGCCCTGAACACACCCCGTCGCCTCCTGGCGGCGGGGTTTTTCATGACCCCAGGTCAGGACCTCTGGCTCAGTCCTCTTCGCGATAGGCGGTATGGCAGGTCTTGCAGGCGGCGCCCACCAGGGCGGCCTGCTTGCGGACCGCGGCCAGGTCGCCCGCTCGGGACAGGGCGTTCAGCTGGCTGGTCTGGGTCCTGAGATTGGCGGCCGCATCAGCAAATCCCGCCGCATCGCTCCAGACCGCGGCCCGCGCGCCGGTGTCGGCCCCGGACTCCGGGCCGCTGCCCCGGGGAAACCAGGTGGGGAGTTGACCGGCGTGGCCCTCCAGCCGGGCCGCCGCGCTCGCCACGGCCGCGAGGTCAGGCTTGCCGCCGCGGAGTTCATCGTTCACCGCCTTGAAGGCAGCGCCGATCTGCTTGAACCCGGCCTGCCGGGCGGCGACCGCTCGCTCGGCTGCGCTTTCGGCCGCCGCCGGAGAAGCCCCGGTCAGCAGCGCGGCCGAAGCCAGGGCGAGGGCGGCGGCGAGGCCGGCGGATGTCGTCTTCATGGGGAGGATCCGACCGTGAACGGAGGGGGAGTGTTGCGATCTCGCCAGGGCGGCGTCAATTGGCCGGCGCGCCAGCCTTGCGGGCGTCGGAGATCAGGGCGCCGCAGGCGGCGTCCTCGGCCAGGCCCGGATCGAGGAAGGGCAGCAGCGCCGCCAACGGAGCGGCGACCACGCCCAGGGCGACCGCCAGACCGCCCTGGGCGATGGCGCCAGCGGCTTCGACGCCCACCTGGGGCGCCAGCATCGGTCCGCTGACCGTCACCGGCGCCATCAGCCGGATCAGACGAGGCTCCTTGGGTTCGCCATCCAGGCGGAAATCGATCCGCTCGCGACCCAGATCGATCTCACCCTCGCCCCGGCCCAGGACCGGCCCGGTGTCAAAGACGATGGCGCTGGCGCGCAACACCCCTTGCCGGCCCTTGAAGTGCGCCACGGCGCAACGCACCGGCGTCCGCGACTGGTCGTCGGTCAGCAGGAGGCCCAGGCCGCGGGTGACGTTGATCCCGATCAGTTCGGCGAAGGCGGCGCGGATTTCCCCTTGCGGCACGACCAGGAGCGCCTCGCCCTCCGCATTGGCGAAGGCGCGGTGCACCGAGGCGCCGGCGCCTCTCAGCTTGACCCGACCCACGAGGTCACCCGACAGCGGGGCCACGCCCCCCTCCCCGGCCGGCAGCAGCTGCTCCAGGCGGGCGCGGGTCAGGCGCATGTCCAGGTCGGTGATCGGCACGTCGGGGCGCGCATCCAGGGAGATACGGCCCGCGAACGCGCCCTGGGGCAGGGAAAACACCACCTCCTGAGCGTCGAGGAAGCCGTCCTCCAGGGTCAGGCTCACCCGCGCCCCGCGCAGGGGGAGGTTCGGCGCCTCGATCGCATCGGCGCGATAGGTCAGCTCGGCGTCCATGGACCTGATCCGGTGGACGTCCAATGTCGCATCCGGGAAGAGCCGCTGCTGGGCGCGGAGCTGTTGGGCCATCTCCTCCTGGGCGGCCGAGGCGGTCTCCCCCGAGCCCGTCGAGGGGGCGCCGCCGAACAGGGTGGCCAGATCGTCCAGATCCAACCGCCGGGAGCGCAGGTCGGCTGAGAGGAAGGGGCGCGCCTGGGTGACGTCGACTCGCAGACTGCCCGACAGGTCGCTGTCGCCCAGCCGCCCGCCAAGGTCGTCCAGCCGATAGATCTGGCCCTCGCGCACGAGGCGGCCCGACAGCCGGTAGGGGGGCGTATTGGGCAGGGCCAGCCCGGTCAGGCCGTACAGCCTCGCCAGGTCTGGACCTTCGGCGGTGAGGTCAAGGCCGAACCGGCCGAGATCGAACGGCTCTGGCAGGGCGCCCTTAGCCGTCACGCGGGTCGCGCCGGCGCGGATGTCGGCGTCGAAGGGATAGGGCTCGTCCGGATTCACATTGATCAGCGGGCCGCCATTGACGCGCAGCCGGAACACCTCGCCGTTCAGGTTTCCGTCGCCGGTCAGGGCGAACCCGGCGTCGCCGCCACGCACCTCGCTGGCCTCCACGCCGCCGGAGAATCGCAGGCCGCGCTGCTCATCGATCACCTCAAGCTGCCCGCCCTCAATGATGAACCGACGGATGGCGGGAAGATCGACCGGGTCGGAGGCTTCGCCGGGCTGGGAGAAATCCCAGGTGGCCCGGCCCTCGGCGTCGCGCTGCAGTCGCGCCACCGGGCGGGTCAGTTCCAGCCGCGACAGGATCGTCCGGCCACGAAACAGCGGCAGCAACTCCATCTGGATGGTCAGCCGCTCGATCTCGACCATCTTGCCCTCGCCGGCCCAGCCGGGATCGCCGATGCTGAGGCCGTTGACTGTCGCCGAGGGCCGCAGGGACCAGGGCTGGGCGTCGAGATCTCCGGCCAGGATGACCTCGCGGCCCAGGCGGGCTGAGGCGAAGGCGCCGATCGGGCCGCGCAACAGGTTCCAGTCGAAGAGCAGCAGGAAGAGCCCAAGGGCCAGGACGACCGCCCCCAGGGCCCCGCCGCTCCACAGAGCGCGGCGGCGGAAGCCCTGACGGGCCTCCGGCGTGCTGCGGCGAGCATGGGCTTCCACGGCCTTTAGGCGCAGGGCGGAAAAGCGGTGCGAAAGGCCAGGAGGAAGCTGCGGCACGGGGGGACTCCAACTGAAGTCCCCTACAACGCGTCAGTCGCCGACTTGTCGCCCGTCAGTGCGAAACCCCCTTCGCTGCAACCGCAGCGCGCAGGGTGATCAGGATGATCCGGATGTCGAAGATCAGGCTGCGCCGGTCAGCATATTCGACGTCAAGACGCACCTTGTCGGGAATGGGCAGGTCGTCGCGACCATTGATCTGCGCCCAGCCGGTGACACCGGGCCGCAGGCGATGAACGCCGGCCTCGGTCCGCAGAGCGACCAGGTCATCCTGGTTGAACAGGGCGGGACGGGGGCCGACCAAGCTCATCTGGCCGACAAGCACGCTCCAGAGCTGGGGAAACTCATCCAGGCTGGTGCGACGCAGGAGCCGCCCGAGCGGTGTGATCCAATGTTGTGGGTCGTCCAGCAGGTGGGTCGCCACATCGGGGGTGTCGATCCGCATGCTGCGAAACTTGGGCATCAGGAAGATGGTGTTGTCACGGCCCACCCGCCGCGACCAGTGGATCGCCGGGCCTGGCGAATCCAGTCGTACAGCAACCGCGATGATCAGCAGCACCGGCCACAGCACTGCTAGACCGGCCAGGGCAGCGACGATGTCGAAGGATCGCTTGAGCACGCCTGCCCCTCAGCCCGCCGACCAGACCTGGGCCTTGCCGCCCGGGGTCTCAGCGACCACCGCCGAACAGATCGCCTGCAACACCGCCTGCGCACCATCAGGCGGATTGATCAGGCCCAGGGCGCAGCCGTTCATCTTCATCGGGTCTTCCAGCGGTCGCATCCTGGCCTCGGCGATCAGGATCGGCGCCGGGTCGCAGGCGTCCTCCAGGTCACGGACGAAGACGTCGAGGGTGTGCAGATCCTTGAGCGGTAGCCAGATCAGCAGGGTCGCGGCCGGGTCCTGATCGAGGACGCCGGCGGCCAGGTCGCAGCTGCGCCCATAGTCGTCGGCCCGCTCGAACGGGGGATCGATCAGCACAAGATGCCGCGCGCCCGGCGCCAGGCGGTCGACGGCGCCGGCGAAGCCGTCGGCGCCGTGGGTCGCCACCCCCGTGCGGCCGGCCATCAGCGTTGAGAGACGGGCGTGCTCGTCCGGCTGCATCTCGAAGACATCGTATCGGTCGCCCGGCCGCAGGGCCCGGGCGATCAACCAGGGCGAACCCGGATAGAGCCAGGTCTCGCCGCCAGAATTCGCCTCGGCCACCGCCTGGACCAGGGGTGTCATCTCCCCCGCGGGCTCGGCCTGGGCCATCAGGCGCATGACGCCCGCCTCCGCCTCGCCCGAACGACGGGCCTCCGGCCCGCGCAGGTCGTAGAGGCCTGAGCCGCCATGGGTGTCGATCACCTGCACGGGCTCGCCGGCCCTCGGCATCTGGCTGAGCAGCCAAAGCAGGGCCGCGTGCTTGACCAGATCGGCGAAATTTCCGGCGTGGAAGGCGTGGCGATAGTTCAAGGCGCACCGGCGGATGGAAAGAGGAACCGGCGGGGTTCCTACCACGTTGCTCGCCGCGCCGGGCGCCCGGCCCGTGAGGAATCCGCCGCATGCCGCGCGATATCGCCGAGCTCAAGTCCGAAACCCGCGCCGCTGGCCTCATCTATGTGAACCCCGACGATCCGGGGATCTCCCGGCGGGCGGGCAAGGCGGGTTTCTCCTATCGTGACGCCAGGGGGGATCTGGTGAAGGACGAAGGCGCCCTCGCCCGCATTCAGGCCCTGGTGATCCCGCCAGCCTGGACCGATGTCTGGATCTGTCCCAACGCCAGGGGCCACATCCAGGCCACCGGCCGGGACCAGCGAGGACGACGGCAGTACCGCTATCACGACCGCTGGCGCGAAAGCCGGGACCTGGCGAAGTTCGAGCGGGTCGCCGCCTTCGGTCGGGCCCTGCCGCGCCTGCGCAAACAGGTGGAGGCCGATCTCGCCCGCCGGGGCCTGCCCCGGGAAAAGGTGCTGGCCGCCGTCATCCGCCTGCTGGAAGTGACGCTGATCCGGGTCGGCAATGACGAGTATGCCCGCACCAACAAGAGCTTCGGCCTGACCACCCTGCGTGACCGACACGCGCGCATCAGCACCCGCGGCGTCACCTTCGCCTTCCGCGGCAAGGGCGGCAAACAGCACGAGACCTCGTTCCAGGACCGGAAGCTCGCGCGGGTCGTGAAGTCCTGCCAGGACCTGCCCGGCCAGCGGCTGTTCCAGTATCTCGACGAGGATGGCGAGCGTCGAGCCGTGGAGTCGGCCGATGTGAACGCCTATCTGCGCGCGGCCATGGGGGAGGAGGTCAGCGCCAAGGACTTCCGCACCTGGGCGGCCACCGTCTCGGCCGCCCGCGCCCTGGTGGAGCACGGCGGCTGTTCGACCCAGACCGAGACGAAGCGGAACCTGAACACCTGCATCAAGGCGGTGGCGGGCCTGCTGGGAAATACGCCAGCCGTCTGCCGCCGGGCCTACATCCACCCCCTGGTTCTTGAGGCTTACGCGGCGGGGAATCTGCCCCTGAAAGCGACCGCCAGCCCAAGGGCGTTCGAGCTGTCGGTCATCCAGTTCCTGGAATTTGCCCGCCAGGTGCAACCCGCGGATTGAAGCTCAGGGGTCGGCCCGCCCCTGCGTCCTTTGGGCCACATTTGAGGCTCGCGCGCTAAGATGGTTGGCAGCATCGTTCCCGTCTGGATTGTCCGTTGTATGGTGAAGCTGAAGACGTCGCAGCCGACGTCTCGCAGCGCCGATGCGTATGCGAAGTGAGCGTGTGGGAGAAACGCTTTGGCCATCACCGTCGGCACGACCGGACATGACTCGCTTGCCGGGGACGCCGCCACACAGGGCTATGTTGTTGGACTTGAGGGAAATGACACCCTGGCCGCTCAGGCCTCGATGCAAACCCTGCTCGGGATGGCGGGCGACGACGTTCTGATCGGCGCCGACAGGACAACCGCAAAAGGCGGCGACGGCGCCGATCTGCTGCGAGGTGTGACCGAGGGTTTCGGCGGCTCGGGCGATGACACGATCATCGGCGCGGTTGTCGTGTCGAGTTTTGGCGCGAACCTCCACGGCGGCCCGGGGAATGACAGCATCGTTGGCAGTGCGGGCGGCGACTGGCTGTCAGGCGGCGGTGGTTCGAACACCCTGCACGGCGGGGCCGGGAATGACATATTCATGTTGTTCGACCGGAGCGTCGAGACCGGCCTAGGTGGATATGTCCCCACCACCTATGGCGACGGCGATCCCGGCTCGAACACCATCGACGGCGGTAGCGGCGTCGATGAGATGCGCCTAGGCACGTTCTGGGGCGATGGCTCACCGACCGCCGGCGACATGATCGTCGACTTCGCGTCAGGTTTAGCAACCACCTCGGCCTTCACTCACACCAGCTTCACTGGGTCCACAAGTTACATTCCAGCCGGGCAGATCCGGTTCTCGAATATCGAAGTGGTGGAGACCGGGTCAGGGAACGACTCGATCCAAGGCGGAACGTCCGGAGACCGGCTCACCGGAAACTACGGCGCCGACACGATCCAAGGCGGAGGCGGCGCCGACACGATCATGGGCGACCAGTTCTATGCGCGGTCATCTAGTTCGCCCGCGGACGCTGGGAACCTGCTGAGGGGCGAAGATGGCGACGATTCCATCGCTGGCGGCGCCGGTGGCGACGTCCTGGATGGAGGCGCTGGCGCAGACACCCTGGAGGGCCGCGAGGGCGCCGATGTGCTGACGGGCGGCGACGGCGACGATCGACTGATCGCCGGGAAGGGGGCCGACACCCTGACAGGCGGCGCAGGCGCCGACACCTTCGTCTTCGCCGACGATCTTGATGCGCGCGAGGGCGCCGCCAACCTTATCCTTGACTGGTCCTCAGCCGACCGTCTCGACTTCCTGAACAACCTGCCCAACGGCTACACCGAACGTACCGCCGCAACCTACCAAGCCGCTTACGACGACGCGCAGGCCGTGGTCCGGGCGGCCCCTGTGAGCTATGTCGCAACTCAGGTGGGCTCCGACGTCATCGTCTTCGTCAACAACCGGATCGCCGACGGATTTGATATACCGGTCGAGACCACCAAGACACTGGATGAAGCCGTCATCCTGCGAGGCCGGACGCTGGCCGATATCTCGGCCGCCAACATCCAGGGCGCTGTGGCCGTAGAGGTGGGTGCGGTGTCGCCAGCACCGACGACGCCCCTTCAGCCGACGCCGCAGGGCTCGACCGCCTTCGGCGGCTACAACCCCACGGCGGCGCTGAACATCCAGCCTGCCGACAAGGTCTCTTTCCCGGGCGGCGCTAACCAGGCCACGGTCCTGTTCGACGGAGCGACGATCACCGTCGTCATGGGCGGCGTGTCCGTCACGTTCGGATCCAACATCTCCGCTGTCTCGAAGGCGGGCGGTTTGCTTATGGCCGATGGCTCAAGCCTGTTCATTGGCGATGCCGGGAACGAAGCCTTTGTCGGCGGCTTCCGAGGCGACGCGGCCTACGGCGGCCTTGGCGACGACACCCTTGACGGCGGCGCAGGCGCAGACCTGCTGCAGGGCAATCAGGGCCGCGACCATATCTTCGGCGGCGATGGCGCGGACACGATCTATGGCGGAAAGGACGACGACACCCTGTTCGCGGGCGAGGGGCAGAATTTCGCCCAGGGGAATCTCGGTCGGGACATCATCCGCGGCGGTGGCGGCGCAGAGACCCTGCTAGGTGGGAAGGACAATGACACGGTCTCCGGCGATGGCGGTGGCGACTTCCTGAACGGCAATATGGGCGATGACTCGATCGCGGGTGGCGCAGGCGACGACACCCTCTTCGGTGAGGGGGGGAGCGACACCTTGTCGGGCGGCGCGGGAGCCGACGTATTCGGGGCATTCCTGGGCCAGGGCCTGGATCAGATCGTAGACTTCAATCCGGCGGAGGGCGACCGCATCCGCCTGCTGGCCGGTATGAGCTACAGCGTCACACAATCGGGGGCCGACGCTGTGGTGTCCCTCGGCGCCGGGGATCAGTTTATTCTGACAGGGGTCTCGGCAAGCGCGCTCAGCGGTGATTGGATCGGCGCGTAGACCTAACCAATCCGGACCCAAAGGAAACGCCATGTCGCTGAAGCTCTATTCCGGGGATCTGAGCCCCTATTCCGCGCGGGTGCGGATGCAGATCTACGCCAAGGGCATCACCGATATCGAGATCGCCCGGCCGGCCACCTTCGGCACGCCGCAGTTCCGCAAGGACTATCCCATCGGCCGCATCCCGGTGCTGGAAGGCGACGGCGAACCCATGGCGGAGTCCGAGGTCATCGCCGAGTATCTTGAAGAACGCTATCCCGAGCCCTCGATGCTGGGCGCCACCCCGCGGGAGACGGCCCAGATCCGGACCCTGGCTCGCATCGGCGATATCTACATCATGAACAACATGTTCATGCTCTCACCGCAGTCGCGGGCCGACACCCGCAATCAGGGGATCGTCGATCTGCTGGGTGGCCAGGTGGTCCGCAACATCAAGGCCCTGGACAAGATGATCGGCGAGGATGGCTTCGCCTTCGGCGGCCGCCTCACCCTGGCCGACTGCGCCATCGTGCCGGGCCTCTTCCTGGTGGAGAACGTGCTGCCGTCGGTGGGCATGGACAACCCGGTGCCGTCGACGCCCAAGGTCGCCGCCTATTGGGCCGCGATTCAGCAACAGGCGCCCGCCGCCAAGGTCCTGGAGGAACTCCACCGAGGTCTGGAAGAGCGCCGCGAACTGATCCGCAGCGGCGTGTTCCAGAAGATGATGGCCAAGGCCGCGGCCGACATGGCCGCCGCCGAAGACTAGCCCCGTCCTTAGCGAGCCTCGTCTTGAGGCCGTCGACGCAGGCGGGCGATCGGCCTGCGTCGGATGGCGTCAGGGCGCCGGCATCGCGCAGACCGTTGCGGCCAGCGTCTGGAATCCGGCTGTGCTGTCGGTCCAGGGCAGGCTCGCGCTCGGCGTCGCCGAGTTAATCCGGGCGCCGCTGGAGTCGTAGTTGGTCCCGTTGAGAAACGCCGCCGTCTTCGCCGCGCAGTCGAAAGCCACCGTGTGGATCGAATAGGCCACGGGGGTCGAAATGCCATTGAAGGGCGTGGGGGTGTCGTAAAGCGTTTGCACAGAGGTCGTTCGCGTAGCGCCCGAGAACGCGATCTCCTCCGAGGTGAATGACCAGGCGGCAAAGGCGTCACGTGCGACGCCCTCATAATAGGGTTCAGCGGCGGCCCCAGCCGCCAGGATCATCGCCAGAACTGCAAGCATGTTCACCCCCCCTTTAGAAGCTGCGACCTCCCGCGCCTACTGCACGGTCAAACCCTCGGCCGCCATGTATCCATCCTCGCCCAGCACGCCCGTGACGGTGGCCTGGGCGGTAAAGCTGCCGCCTGTATTGTCCTGCACCACAAACGAAATCTGGCCGCTCGGCGCATCCGGATTGGGCTTCACCCGGGTGAAGCC
>NZ_JAUYAW010000077.1 GCF_030693405.1 Phenylobacterium sp. | reverse complement strand
GAATCGTCCCGATCTGGCGCCCTCAAAGACCTGTGGATTCGCCTGCAACGCGATCATCCCCTCGCCAGTTAGGAATGGCTGGATTGGCCCGCTGCGTGCTACGGGGTCATGCGGGAGGATCATTATGAGAAAATTAACCCTTGTCGGCCTCATCGCGGCGACCCTGCCGGGCCTGGCATTCGCCGCCCCCAGCCCCCCGCCGGCCATGGAGGCCGCCCGAACCTCTCCGCTGAGCCTGTCCCTGCCACAGGATGACGAGCCCAAGGGCGACAAGGTCCGCATGACCGTGGTCCAGGCGACCCTGGCGCCCGGCGAAAGCCTTCCCGACAACGCCCGCACCGCCCTGCGCTACATCTATGTGAAGTCTGGCCGGCTGCAGGTGTCCAACCTGGTCACCGGTGATCAGCAGGACGTGGAAGCCGGCGAGTTCGCCGTGGAGTCCGCCGGCCAGTGGCACACCGGCAAGGCCATGGGCGCCGAGCCTGTCGAAGTCCTCCTGATCGAGCAGGCGCCCGCCGACCTCTGAACGACCGATCGCCAGTCGGTCTTTGCGGCCGCCCGGCCGCCGCGCCCGGCCGCCGCGCCCGGCGTGTCGATAGAGCCTTGCCCAAGCTGGGCCGCCCCGGCAGTTTGGCCCATCGGCAGATTCCGCTGCCGCCAATCCGAAGAGACGCCGTGCCTGCTGTCACCGCCGACGACCTCTCCGCCTTGATGTCCAGAGTCGCCGCCGGCGACCGCGAGGCCCTGCGACAACTTTATCAGGCCACCTCCTCGAAGCTATTTGGCGTCTGCCTCCGTATTCTCTCCGACAAGGATGAGAGCGAGGACGTGTTGCAGGAGGTCTATGTCACCATTTGGCGTCGCGCCGACCGGTTCGACGCCGGCCGGGCGAGCGTGATGACGTGGATCTCCACCATCGCCCGCAACCGGGCCATCGACCGACTGCGCGCCCGGGGACCTCTGGCGCATGCCGAACAGATTGACGAGATGGAGATCGCCGACGGCGCGCCGAGCGCCACGGCCCTTCTGGAATCGGCCGATCAGGTTGGCGCCCTGCAACGCTGCCTGGCGGAACTGGACGACCGGACCGAACAGGCGATCCGCACGGCCTTCTTCGAAGGCGTCACCTATGAGGCCCTGGCCCAGCGGCTCGATACGCCCCTGGGAACCGTCAAGAGCTGGATTCGGCGGGGGCTGATGAAGCTGAAAGGGTGCCTGGAGCCATGAGCGACACGGGTCCTGAAATGAACGAACCGGAAGCCCTGGCGGCCGAACACGCCCTGGGGGTCCTGACCGCGCCGGAACGGGCGGCCGCCGAGCGCCGCATGGCCAGCGAGCCGGCCTTCGCCCGGGCGGTCGACGCCTGGCGCCGGCGCCTTGCGCCTTTGGGGATGGAGACCACCGCGGTCGCCCCCTCCGACGAGGTGTGGCCCAGGATCGAGCGCGCCCTGCCGGTCAATGACAACAATCCGCAGCTTGCCCGCCGGCTGGCCTTCTGGCGGAGCGCTACCGTGGGAGCCATGGGTCTGGCCGCAGCCAGCCTGATGGTCGCCGTCTATCTGGGCAATCGCCCGCCGGTGGTCATCCCTGCCGAGGCGCCGGCCGCCATGCCGATGCTGAACGCCAGCCTGAACACCGAGGGGGGCCAGCCGCTGTTCGTGGCCTCCTATGATCCGGTGCGCCAGGCCCTGATCATCACCTCGCTGGTGCCGCCTGGGACTGATCCCCTGCATGTGCACCAGGTGTGGCTGATCCCGCCGGAAGACGGGGTGCCAAGGTCGCTTGGCATGGTGGAGCCGGGCACGGCCAAGACCGTGCCGCTCGATGCGTCGATTTCAGATCTCGCCCACGAAGGCACGGAGATCGCCGTCTCGGTCGAGCCGCCCGGCGGGTCGCCCCAGGCTGGCCCCAGCGGGCCAGTGGCCGCCATCGGGGCGCTGGGCGAAATCTAGGGGCAGGCCCAGGGCTTTCCCTCGCGGGACGCCCCCACGGCCTCTCAGCGGGCGTCGTCCATCAGCTTGGCGAAGCGGTCGAACAGGTACAGGGAGTCCGTCGGCCCCGGCGAAGCCTCTGGGTGATGCTGCACGGAGAAGACCGGGCGGTCCTTCAGGGCGATGCCGGCGTTGGTGCCGTCAAACAGGGAGACGTGGGTCTCCGTCACCGGCGGCGGCAGGCTGTCGCGGTCCACCGTGAAGCCGTGGTTCATCGATACGATCTCCACCTTGCCGGTGGTCAGGTCCTTGACCGGATGGTTGGCCCCGTGGTGGCCCTGGTCCATCTTCACCGTGCGGGCGCCGAGCGCCAGGGACAGCATCTGGTGGCCCAGGCAAATGCCGAACACCGGCACGCCGCTGTCGACCAGCTTGCGGATCTCCGGCACCGCATAGGCGCCGGTGGCCGAGGGGTCGCCGGGTCCGTTGGACAGCAGGATCCCCTGCGGCTTTCGGGCCAGGACGTCTTCAGCCGAGGTGGAGGCCGGCACCACCGTGGCCCGGGCCCCGACGCTGGTCAGGGCGCGCAGGATGTTGCGCTTGACGCCGTAGTCCATGACCACGACCTCGAACTTCGGATCCGGCGCCGGCTGGGCGTAGCCTTCGGGCCAGTTCCACAGGCCCTCGCCATAGACGAAGGGCTGCAGGCAGGACGCGTCCTTGGCCAGGTCCAGGCCCACCAGGCCATTCCACTGACGGGCCTTGGCCACCAGGGCCTCCAGGTCGAAGCGGCCCTGGGGGTCGTGGGCGATCACGGCATGCGGCATGCCCCGCTCGCGGATGCGGCGGGTCAGCGCCCGGGTGTCGACGCCGGCCAGGCCGACGACGCCGCGGCGGGCCATCCAGCTGGCCAGGTCAGAGTCGGAGCGCCAATTGGCCGGGGCGGTGGGAACATCGCGGAAGATGGCGCCCCGGGCCGAGGTCTCGGCCGCGCCGGACATCTGCTCGACGTCTTCCACATTGGTCCCGACATTGCCCATGTGCGGGAAGGTGAAGGCCACGATCTGGGCCATGTAGGAGGGATCGGTGAGGATCTCCTGATAGCCGGTCATGGCGGTGTTGAAACAGACCTCGCCGACGGCGTCGCCTACGGCGCCGACGCCGATCCCCTGCAGGATGGTCCCGTCCGCCAGGGCCAGCACGCCGGTCGCGCCGGAGAGAAGTTGGCTCGTCATGGGGGACTCCTATCAGGGGCGGGCTAGGGTCGCAAAAAGGCGGGCCAGGGTGAACCCCGCCCGCCCGTGCAAACGGCGGCGTAGGTACTCTAGTCCCGCCGCCCGGGTCAATGCAGGGTGACCGGGCTGGCCCATCGGACTAGGCTTTCCACCCATAAGCCGACCAATAGCAAGGGGGACGTATGTCAGAGCCTGGTCATATCGATCCGGACCGCGACGCCTGGGCCCTGTTCAAGGGGTTGCCCCGAGACCAGCCGATCCAGATGCTGAACCTGATCCGGCTGCGGCCGCTGGCGGACTATCCGGCCGATCATCCCGATCACGGCAAGGGCTTGACGGGGCGCGAGGCCTACCAGGCCTATGGTCGGACGACGGCCCACATCTTTAAGCGGCTGGGGGGCGCGCAGATCTGGGTCGGGTCGCCGCAGGTGACCCTGACGGGGCCGCAGAGCGAGGCCTGGGACATCGCCTTCATCGCCGCCTATCCGAACGCCGAAGCCTTCATCTCCATGGTCCGGGATCCGGAATACCAGACCCTGGTCGCCCACCGGACCGCCGCGGTGGCCGATTCCCGCCTGATCCGCATGGCGCCGGCCGCGCCCGGGGAGGGGTTCGGGGAATAGGACCTAGCCCTCCAGCACCTCCGATATGGCGCCGAACAGAGTCTCGGCGCGGATGGGCTTGGCGATGTGGCGGTCCGCGCCGGCCGCAGCGCTGGCCTCGCGATCTTCCGGCCCGGCATTGGCCGAGACCACGATGATCGGCAGGCGCTGGCCTGCGGGCTCGGCCGCCCGGATCGCCCTGATGGCCTCAAACCCGTCCATGACCGGCATGCGGAGGTCCATGAGCACCAGGTCGAAGGCTCCCTCCTCCAGGGCCGAGACGGCCTCGGCGCCGTTCTCCACGCTGACCACCTCGATCTCGGCGGCGTCGAGCATCAGCTCAACAACCTTGCGGTTGGTGGGATTGTCGTCTGCGAGCAGGACCCGCAGTCCGCCATCGGGACTGACCGCAGCGGCCGTGGCCTGCGGGGCGGGGGTGGGGCCAAGCTCATATTGCAGCAGGCCGGCCACCAGGCTCTCCAGTCGCGCGCCGGAGGCCGACAGCTCGGCCAGGATCGCCCGCTGCGACGCGTCCAGAGGCGTGGCCTCCAGGGCCTGGGCCAGGCCCATCACCCCATTCAGCGGCGTGCGCAGTTCGTGGCTCATATCGGCGAGGAATTCACTCTTGGCCCGGCTGGCGGCCGCCTCCCGCAGGAGGGCGTCGGCCAGCCGTTCGGCCTGGCGCTTCATCTCTGTGATGTCGACCCGCAGACCGATCAGGCCGCCATCGGCGGTTCGGCGGTCCTCAACCATCAGCCAGCTGCCGTCGGAGAGCTGCTGCTCCAGGCGCTCGCCGGTGGGATTTTCGAGCTTGGCGAGCCGCTCGGCCAGCCAGGCTTCTTCGCGCCCGGCCGCCTCGGGATAGTCGCCCCGGGCCACCCCGATCCGCAGGGTTTCGGCCAGGGGGCGGCCGGGGGCGAAGAGGTCGGCGGAGCGGTGGTAGATCTCGGCGTAGCGCTGGTTCCAGTGGACGTATCGTCCCTCGGCGTCGAGGAAGACGACGCCTTCGGGAAAGGCGTCGATGGCCGCCTGCAGCCGCGCCGTGGCGTCCGCGCCCTCGGCCTGACCCCGAGTCAGCGCCCCGCCACCGATCCAGCGATCGAGCGCCCGGACCACGGCCCGCCCGACCGCGCCCATCCCCACCCCTGACATACGCTACTCCCACACCCTTGAGGTGCAGAGACAGGACCCGACAGGTATTTCGAAAGTGCTGCTATGGCGACGCCGAGGGTGTTCACGGCGCAGCTGATCGCCAAATGGGCGCGGATTTCAGTCTGGCGCCGACGCGGCGGGCGCTGTTCGCAAATCAGCGCTTCGGGACTATGAGGCGGACATGACCATCACCACCCTCGGCTTGGACGCCGACGACACCCTCTGGCACAACGAGACCATCTTCCGGCTGACCCAGGCCCGGTTGTTCGACCTCCTGTCCGATGTGGCGGATATCGACACCCTGGGGGCGCGGCTGGCCGAGGTCGAGCATCGCAATCTGCGGCTCTACGGCTACGGGGTGAAGGGCTTCACCCTGTCGATGATCGAGACCGCCATGGAGCTGACGGGCGGCGAGGCGCCGCCGCATATCGTCCGGGAGATCCTGGCGGCGGGCCGGTCCATGCTGACCGAGCCGGTTGAGCCCCTGCCAGGGGTGGATGACGCCCTGGCCGTCCTGTCGGAACGCTACCGCCTGGTGCTCGTGACCAAGGGCGACCTGCTGCATCAGGAGCAGAAGCTGGCGGCCTCAGGCCTCGGCGATCTGTTCGTCGCCGTGGAGATCGTCAGCGAGAAGGACGCCTCGACCTATGAGCGGGTCTTCGCCCGTCACGGGACGGGCGCGGCCCAGGGCGCCATGGTCGGGAACTCCCTGCGTTCGGACATTCTGCCGGCGCTGGAGGCGGGCGCGTGGGCCGCCCACATTCCCTATGCGGTGACCTGGGCCCATGAGATGGCCGAGACGCCCACCGGTCACCCGCGGTTCGCCGAACTGGCGAGCATCGCCGAGCTGCCCGCCTGGCTCGAAAAGGTGAGCTGAACAGTCCTCTCCATGTCACACGGCGTCGGCGCCGGACGTCTTCTTCGCGTCAAGAAGGAGGCGCGTGATGCGACGATGGGAACGGGCCGCCTGCGGTCTGTTGGGGCTGGGCCTGGGGGCCAACGGGCTGTTCATGCTGGGGGCCCCCTTTATCTGGTACGAGGCTGTGCCGGGGGTGGTGAAGACCGGGCCGTTCAACGGCCACTTTGTCCGGGATATCGGCGCGGCCTATCTGGTCTGCGCCTTTGCGCTTGCCGCCGTCGCCTGGCGGCCGCCAAAGGCCTGGCCGGCGCTTCTGGCGGCGGCCGGCTTCCTGGTCCTGCATGCGGGCGTCCACCTGTTCGACACGGTCTGCGGCCGGTCCAGCCTTGGTGACCTGGCTCGCGACCTCCCGGGCGTATTCCTTCCAGCGCTGGCAGCCTCGCTCCTGGTCTGGCGCGCGGCGGGGGAGGCCTGAATGCTGAAGGTCATTCTGTCGCGCCAGCTCGACCGTTTCGAACGGACCTGGTCCTACGACGCCAGCTACCTGCGCCGGCTTCTGGCGGCCAGTCCCGCAAGCCTCGTGAAGTTCGGCCTGGTCAGCGGCATGGCGCCGAGACAGGCCGCGCCGCCGGCGGCCCTGGCGGCTGCAGAGATTGTCGCCACCTTGTCAGAGGACTGCGGGCCCTGTGCTCAGCTCGTTGTTGATAGGGCCGCAGCCGCGGGGCTGGCGCCAAGGGTGTTGCGCGCGATCCTCAACGGAGATGAGGACGCCATGGGACAGGACGCCGCCATCGCCTGGCGGTTCGCGCGGGCCACCCTGGATCGGGACCTGCCCGCCGCTGATCGTCTGCGGGAGGGAATTGTGGCCCACTGGGGGGAGCGGGGCCTCGCGGCCATCGCGCTGGCCCTCACGGCGGCCAGGCTCTATCCGACGCTGAAGCTCGCTCTGGGCTACGGAGGAACCTGCGCGCGGATCGTCGTGGATGGCCAACCGACAAATCCGGCGCAGAATGAGGTGATCCCGTGACCCCATCGCCTGATCTCTCTGTCTTCGAGGCGCAGCGGCCGCGGCTGCTTCGACTCGCCTATCGGATGCTGGGTTCGGTCGCCGAAGCCGAGGACGTGGTTCAGGACGCCTGGATCCGGTGGAGCCGGTCAGGAGAGCAGGTCGAGGAGCCAGCCGCATGGCTGGTCCGCACCACGAGTCGTCTCTGCCTTGATCGTCTGCGCGCGGCCAAGGTCCGGCGCGAGGCCTATCGCGGCCCTTGGTTGCCCGAGCCGCTGATCGAGGACCTGACCGAAGACCCGCTGGAGCGGGCGGAAGATGTCTCTGTCGCCTTCCTGCTCGCCCTTGAGCGTCTGTCGCCATTGGAGCGCGCCGTCTTCCTCCTGCACGAGGTGTTCGACGAGGACTATGCCGCCGTCGCCCAGACGCTCGACCGGAGCGAGGCGGCGGTGCGCCAGATCGCCAGCCGCGCGCGGGCGCACCTCCAGGCGGCCAAGCCGCGATATTCGGTCGATCAGCAGGCCGCCACACGGCTGGCCAGCGCCTTCATGGCCGCCGCGGCCAGGGGCGACATGGCGAGTCTGCGCGCCCTGTTGGCCGAGGACGCGGTGATGGTGACCGACGGCGGGGGCAAGCGCAGCGCCGCCCTGCGACCCCTGGTCGGGCCGGCCGACATTGTCGCCATGCTGGAGGGCCTGGCGTGGCGGGGCGCCTGGCCGACGTCCGGCGACCGGCCCCTGCAATACCGCGCAGTCCGCATCAACGGCCTGCCAGGCCTGATTTTAGAGCCGGACGACGGGCCGATGACCATCGCCTTTCAGCCGAGCGAGGATGGCCGCCTGTCGGCCATCTACATCATCCGCAATCCTGAAAAGCTGGCGCACCTTGACCGCTGAAGGGTGACGCCGTCGGCGCCCTGGCGCATATGTCGGGGGTGAAGTTCGACGAACGGTTCCTCGATGAGATCAAGGCCCGCCTGCGCCCCTCCGACGTGATCGGGCGCACGGTGAAGCTGCGCAAGCAGGGCCGCGAGTTCGTCGGCCTGTCGCCCTTCACCAAGGAGCGGAGCCCGTCCTTTTTCGTCAATGACGAGAAGGGCCAGTTCTTCGACTTCTCGTCGGGCAAGAACGGCGATCTGATCACCTTCCTGCAGGAGACCGAGCGGCTGACCTTCATGGAGGCGGTCGAACGCCTGGCCGCTGAGGCCGGCGTGCCCATGCCTGCGCCAGATCCCCAGTCGGCGGAGCGCGACCGGGTGCGGCAGGGTCTCGCCGAATGGCTGGAGCAGGCCAGCGCCTGGTTCCAGGCCGAGCTCAGGCGTCCTGTTGGCCGGGAGGCGCGGGACTATCTGGCCGGACGCGGCCTGCCCGAGACAGAATGGGCGCGGTTTGGCGTCGGCTATGCGCCCGGCGGGCGCACTGCGCTGAAAGACTATCTGGTGGCCAAGGGCGCGCGTCCGCACGAGCTGGTGGAGGCTGGTCTGCTGATCGCGCCCGAGGACGGCGGCGCGCCCTCTGACCGCTTCCGCGACCGGATCATGTTTCCCATCGCCGACGGGCGAGGACGCATCGTCTCCTTCGGCGGCCGGGCCATGGATCCC
>NZ_JAUYAW010000063.1 GCF_030693405.1 Phenylobacterium sp. | reverse complement strand
GAATGCGGGTCATGCCGTCCGGGGTCGGCGTGAACTCGAAGCCGTGCCGGGTGGCGTAGCGACCGGTCATGATCATCGCCCGCGACGGCGCGCAGGTGGCCTGGCCGGCATAGGCCTGGCTGAGATTGGCGCCTCGGGCGGCCAGGGCGTCTATGTTCGGCGTCTTGACAAGGCCGCCAGCGATGCCGCCGCCAAAGGTGCTGATGTCGTTGATGCCCAGGTCGTCGGCCAGAATGACGATCACATTGGGTGGCCGCTCGCCCTCAGGCGCCACATCGGGGCCCCTGGCCCACTCAATTTCCTGGTTTTCGGCGATCTCCTGTTTGCCCAGGTTCCCCACCACGAAAAGGATGATTGACTTGTAGTTGGCCAGGCCAAGCCCGATGGCCACCAGGAGGGCGAGCCCCACTCCCAACCAGATTTTGCGCGACATCGACGGCCTCCCCGACCAAAGTTTTGGCACGATACGCGCCATTGTCTCCGAGACTCAAGCCCCTAGGCTCGGGCGGGAGGTCGGCGGTGCGAGCTTGCATGAATTGGCAGTCGTCGTGCATATAGATCGCAGACATTGATGGGGGCGGCGCATGTCGGGTCGGGGTAGGGTTATGGGGCAGGGGCGTTCCCGCCCTCTGATCGGTCTGGTCTGCGGCCTGTTGGCCCTGACCTGCGCCCTGCTGGCGCCGCCGGCGGAGGCTCAGGCCCAGACGGACGCCAAGCGCCCGAACATCGTCCTGATCCTGGTGGACGACGCCGGCTATACCGACTTCGGCGCCTATGGGAGCGAGATCGCCACCCCGACCATCGACGCCCTGGCCGCCCGCGGCGCGCGGTTCTCCAACTTCCACGCCACGCCCATGTGCGCGCCGTCGCGGGCCATGCTGATGACCGGTCTCGACAGCCATACGGCCGGCGTCGCCAACCTGCCGGAGACCACGCCGCCGGCCCATCGCGACCTGCCGGCCTATCAGGGGCGCCTGGCGCCGGGCGTTGAAACCGTCGCCACCCGCCTGAAGCGGGCCGGCTATCGCACCTACATGGCCGGCAAATGGCACCTGGGTCACGGTCCCGGCGACGTGCCCGACGCCCACGGCTTCGACCGCTCCTTCGCCCTGGACGCCACCGGCGGCGACAACTGGGATGAGCGGTCCTACTTCCCCCTCTACAAGCGCTCGCCCTGGTTCGAGGACGGCAAGCCCGCCACCCTGCCGAAGAACTTCTATTCGTCGGAATTCCTGGTCGACCAGATGATCGGCTATATCGGCGACGGGTCAGGGGACGCCGCGCCCTTCTTCGCCTATCTCCCCTTCCTGGCCATCCACATCCCGGTTCAGGCGCCAGAGTCCTATGTTCGCAAGTACGAGGCGACCTATCGCGACGGCTGGACGGCCCAGCGGGAGCGCCGGCGCCAGGGGGCGGTGCGGACGGGGCTGATCTCGGCTGAGACGCCCATGGGCCCGCCGCCGCGCAATGTGGCGGAGTGGAACGCCCTGTCGCCGGAGGCCCAGGCCCTGGCGGCCCGGTCCATGGCCATCAACGCCGGCATGCTGGAGGCCATGGACCACCACTTCGGGCGGCTGGTGGACCACCTGCGGGCCACCGGCCAGTACGACAACACCTTGTTTGTCATCCTCTCCGACAACGGGCCGGAAGCCGGCGACCCGGTGGCCGAGCCGCTGTTTCGGCTCTGGCTGCGACGGCAGGGCTACGCGTATGGGCCTGACATCATGGGCGGGCCTGGAACCTACGCCGCCATCGGCCCAGGCTGGGCCAGCGCGGCGGCGGCGCCGGGCGCGCTCTACAAGTTCTACACCGGGGAGGGCGGCCTGCGGGTCCCGCTGATCATGGCCGGGCCGGGTCTGCCGCAGGGCCAGACGGTGCGGGCCTTCAGCCTCATCTCCGACATCGCCCCGACCCTGCTCGACCTGGTAGGCGTCGATCATCCGCCCCTGCATGGCCGCAGCCTGACGCCGGTGCTGACGGGCCAAGCCGACCGGGTCTACGGACCAGACGATCCCGTCGGCCTTGAGGCGGCCGGCGACGCGGCCCTGTTCAAGGGCGACTACAAGCTTACCCGCAACGCCGGCGTCTGGGGCGATCCCGCCTGGCGACTTTACGACATCGTCCGCGATCCCGGGGAGACCACGGACCTGGCGCTGGCGCAGCCTGAGCGGGTGGCCGGCATGTTGGCCGATTACCAAGCCTATGCGAAGGCGGTCGGCGCCGCCGAGATTCCAGAGGGTTTCTCCGCCGACCGGCAGATCGCCCTGAACCTGGCGGCCCATATTCTGGCGGACTTCCGCGCGCCCCTGCTGATCGGTCTCGGCGTTCTAGTGGCGGTCATCGGCCTTGCGGTGTTCGGCTGGCGGCGGTTCGCCCGCAGCCGGCCCGAGCGCGCCGCCACTCTGGGGCGCGGGATTGCGCGGGGCCTGGTGGGTTTGGTGGGCCTGCTCATGGTCGCCATCGCCTTGCGGATCTGGACTCAGCCCCTGGTGTTCGCGGCCACCCTCGGACTGGCGGCCAATGGCCCGCTGGGGATCGCCAGTCTGCGAGCCGACCTCGGGGGCTTCTTCGGGGCGGGCGGCCTGTTCGCCCTCCTGGCGGCCCTGCGGGCAGATCGCCGCTGGCTGGCGCCGGCCCTGATCCTGCTGGGCCTCGCCCTCACCGGGCGGGTGATCAGCCTGATCGCCTCGGGCGGTGGCGTGATGCAGATCCCGCCGATGATCGTCGAGGCCCTGCTGATCGCGATCCTGGCGCTAGGCTGGCGGGCCTTACGGCCGGGTCCGGCGACTTAAGGGCGCCAAAGACGAGCCTGTGCGTTCCGCCTCCAGCAAAACAGGAGGCCTGCCATGAGCTATGCCCGATTTGGCGCCATGATCGCCACCTCGACCCTGGTCATGTTCGTGTTGATGTATCTGAACACCTACGCCCTCGACCATGTGATGTTCAGTCAGACCCGCGCCTATATGGCCCTGGTCATGGGCGCGACCATGGCCGTTATCATGCTGCTCTTCATGCTCAGCATGTATCCCAACAAAGCCTTGAATCTCGCCATCCTCGCCGGCGCGGTGGTCGTCTTCGCCGGCGCCCTGTGGATGGTGCGCAGCCAGACTGCCGTGGGCGATGTGGCTTATATGAAGGCCATGACGCCGCACCACTCCATCGCGATCATGACCAGCGAACGGGCCCATATTCGCGATCCTCGGGTGCGGGTCCTGGCCGATAAGATCCTGGCCGCCCAGGTGCGCGAGATCGCCGAGATGAAGGCCCTGATCGCCGAGCTGGAGCAAAACCCGCCACCGGCCGACGCGCCTCTCCTGGCGCCCGGACGACCAGACGGCGGCGGGTGAGCGCGCCTGACAGGGTTAACGGGTTCTTCAGGGGCGCAGGGGAGACTCCGCGGGCAATCTCGGAGGCTTCATGACCGCCGTCCGCGCCGCCGCGCCCGTCACGCCCCATCCCGCCGTCGCCGACTTCATCGCCCACGGGGCCCATGTCTTCGAGGATCTGGTCGACCCCCAGGCCGCGGCCGCCGTGCTGGCCGACATCCGCGCCACCCGCCCCTTCGACCACCGGCTGTTCCTGAGCGAGGCCGAATTCGACGCCGATCCGCAGCATGTGGGCGTCAATCCCCGCCCGGGCCGCAACCTGCTCGAACGGTTCGAAGACCGTCTGGACTTCGTCGAGCAGGCTCCGCACATCGCCAGCGCCATCCAGGCGCTGCTCGGGGACGGCTACGAGCTGTTGAACCGCAAGGTGGTCTGCGGCGTGCCCCAGGCCTCGGTGCCGCCCTGGCTCAGGACTCGGATCCTGGGTAATCCGGTGAACAATCTCGGCGCCTATGTGCGGCCGGAGTACCGGGACGTGACCTATTTCTACGGGATCGATTTCCACCAGGACCTGATCGACTACCGCGACCGGCCGGCCGATTTCCTGACCCTCTATGTCTATCTCCATCCCGTCAGCCAGCTGGACGCGCCGCTGTTCCTGCTCACTGGCTCGCACCAGCTGGGCGGGACGGTGTTTCCGCACGACCTGACCCGTCAGGACGCCGAGACCTGGACCTATCGTGATGGCCGCGGCGGAGAGACCGCGGTGCGCCAGAAGCTGCTCACCGGGCCAGCCGGCTTCGCCGCCATCTGGCACGCCTGCACCCTGCACGGCACCCAGCCTGACGCCGCCGACCACGAGCGCATCTCGCTGCGCTACCTGCTCGCCCGGGGGCGCGAGCCTGCGGGTATTGACGAGGTGAACCAGACCCTGCGAGGGCCGCTCGCCCTGCCGCAGACCCGCCTCGACCTCGCCCCGGACGGCCAGGCGGTGGTCAAGGGCAATATCGTCAACCAGGTCTGACGGCGTCGGCGGCCCACAGGGCCGCAGACAGCACCTCTAGCAGCTCGGCCGCCCGTATGGGCTTGGCGACAAAGGCGGTCATACCTGCGCGCATACAGGCCTCGACTTCGTCGGGCGCCGCATTGGCCGTTACGGCGACGATGGGGATATCGCACAGGGGGCTGGCCAGGGCCCGAATTTGGCGGGTGGCCTCAAGCCCGTCCATGCGAGGCATGTTGACGTCCATCAGCACCAGATCATAGCCGCCCCGGGTCACTGCCTCCACGGCCGCCACGCCGTCCTCGGCGAAGTCAAAATTCAGCCCAGCCTCCTCCAGGACGATGGAGGCCACCAGCCGGTTGAGCGGGTGATCCTCGGCCACCAGGATCCTGGGATCATGCGCCCGGGCGCCGCCATCGGAGGCGCGATCCGCCGGTTCGCGGGCCGGCCCTGCCGCATCGGCCAAGGGCATGGGCAGATCGACCACGAAACGGGCCCCGCCGCTCGGGGCGGGCTCCACCCAGATCCGTCCGCCCATCAGGCCGGCCAGCTCCCGGCAGATGGCCAGGCCCAGACCTGCGCCGCCGTGGCGCCGGGTTCGCTCGGAATCGGCCTGGACAAAGGGTTCGAACAGCCGCTCCCGGTCGTGGGCCGCGACGCCAGGACCGCTGTCGATCACCTCGAACCGCAGCCGCTGGTCCTGGCTCACCGGGCGGGCCTTGAGGGTGATCGCCCCGCGGTCGGTGAACTTGATCGCATTGTTCACCAGGTTGGACAGGATCTGCCGCAGGCGCTGGGCGTCCCCGACCCTTGCGGCGGCCAGGCCCTTCTCCTGAACCCGCAGCTCCAGCCCCTTGGCTTCGGCCGCGAAACGCCAGACCTCGGCCACCGCCCTGACCGCCTCTCGGGGACTGAAGACCTGGGGTTCGATCTGCAGCTGGCCGGACTCCACCCGCGACAGGTCGAGGATCTCATTGAGAATGGAGAGCAGGCCCTGGCCCGAAGAGGAGATGATTTCCACCAGGTCCTGATCGGCCGGCGCCAGGCCACGTCGCCCCAGCGCCTCTGACACCGCCAGTATGCCGTTCAGTGGCGTGCGCAGTTCGTGGCTCATGGTGGCCAGGAAACGGGACTTGGCCTGGTTGGCCCGTTCAGCCTCGGCCCGGGCCGCGGCGTTGTCGGCGGCCAGGCGTTCCAGGGCGAGCTTCTGGGCCTCCAGTCCCTGACTCACAGCCTGAAGCTCACCGATCTTGTGGCGTAGGGCGGCGTTGGCCGAACGCAGCGCCTCGTCCTTCTCCAGCCTCTGGCTGATGTCCCGGCAGACGCCGATGAACTTGCGTTCGCCCGCGATGAACGCCTCGCCCACCGAAAGCTCTATAGGCAGCCTGCGGCCGTCCCGACGCAGTAGCGGAAAGGGTCTGGGGCCGACGTTCAGGATCCCGCTTTCGCCAAACTCCAGATAGCGTTCGATCTGTCCCTGGTGACTGCTGCGGAAGGGTTCTTCCATCAGCACGGTGATCGGGGCGCCGACCAGGTCGTCGGCCGCCCAGCCGGTCAGCTGTTCGGCCGCCCCGTTGGCCAGTTCGATCCGTCCGTCGGTGTCGATGACGATCACAGCGTCCGCCGCATGGCTGAGAATGGCCCGCAGCCGATCCTCAAGCGCCTCTAGGCGAAGCCGGCTCTCCAGGCGCTGGGTGACATCCTCGATGGTCAGGACGAGCCCCGCCGGTCCCGCCCCATCTCCCTGGCAGCGAGGCAGGACGCCAAGCTTCAGGGTCCGGGTTTCGGCGCCGTAGCCCGAGACGATCCTGATGGCGCCTGGCCGGGCCTCCAGCGCGCCGGAGATCAGCGGCTCCAGCTGCGCCAGGTCGCTGGGCGTAAACAGGTGGGTCAGTCGCGCCCCGGCCGTGCAGGGCGCCTTGCCTGCCGCGCCCCCGGGCAGGGCGCAAGCCCCGCCGACGAACCGCAGCTCGGCGTCGAAGTCCAGCACCATGAAGGCGAAGTCGGCCTGCAGGAACTCGCTGACCAGCAGGTCAGGCGCCCCGGACGCCGACGAGGACGCAATCGATCCGGTCTCCATTTGGCTCATGAGTGGCTTCAGCTCCCCTCTCGCGAGCCTCTCCCCGTTCGTTTCCCGGATAAATCCCACCCAATGGCCATGCCTTGACCCTGCCGCGTCGACGCCCATCACCGGTTGACCTGAACCGCGCCGAATGGTCATGGCCGGGCGGCCAGGTGACGCAGATCAAGGATATCCCTACTCAAAGTGAGGTTTGATCACTTGAGCCTTCAGGCGCACGCGTATGGCGGGTAATTTACTGTGAGTGAAACCAGAGTTGCGATTGTAAGTCGTCAGCCGGTCTGCCGACGGGCCCTGGCGACTTTGCTGTCCGGCGAGTTGGGCGAGGGCGCAGTGATCGAGGCGGCGACTTTGGGCGAGCTTGCCGAGAGCCCTCCCTTTTCACTGCTCTTGGTCGATCCGCTGTCGGCTGCGGAACTGGCGGAGGTGCTGACGGAGTCCATGTCGGCGCCCGCCGTTCGCCGCCTGTTGATGGCGCCTGAGCGGGATCTGGCCCTGGCCCGCCGCGCCCGGGTCCATGGCTTTTCCGGCATACTGCCCAAGACCGACGAGGCGCCGCTGATGCTCGCGGCGATCCGGCTAGTCCTGGCCGGCGGAGAGTACTTCCCATGTTTTGAAGAGGCCGAGGCGCCGCTAGGTTCGGCGGCGCAGGGGCCGACCGACCGCCTGTCAAAACGCCAGCGTGAAGTGCTGGAGGAGATGCGTCTGGGCCGCACGAACAAGGAGATCGCCAAGACGCTGGGCATCTCCATCGCCACGGTGAAGCTGCATGTTCAGGCTGTGCTGGGCGCAGCCGGGGCGCGAAACCGCACTGAGGCGGTCACACGCCTCTTTCCGGGCGCGCCGGGCGGCCAGGACGGGTGAGCCCACGGAAACACTCCGTGCTCCGTGGGCGGAGCCCCTAGGGCGTCAGTGACTCAGTAGAAGGTGGCAGGTCGGCTCGTCCATCAGGGTGCGGGTCACGCCGCCGAACACCCACTCCCGCAGGCGGCTCTGCCCATAGGCTCCGGCGATGATCAGGTCAGCGCCGATGGCCTGGGCGGTCGCATTCAGTTCGCCGACCACGCCGGCGTCCGGGGCGATGCTCACCTTCGCCGTGGCGCGAACGCCGCGCCGGGACAGATAGGCGATGACGTCATCGACCTGGCGCTGGACAGCGCCGGCTTCGTCCTGGGCGCAGACCGCCACGACCACCACCTGCTCGGCCCGCTGCAGGAAGGGCAGACCATCCTGCAGGGCGCGGCGGGCTTCGCGGGTGTCCTTCCAGGCCAGGACCACCGCGCGGCCGTCGAGGGGGCTCGCCTTGGCGGGCGTCACCAGGACCGGCCGGCCGCTCCGCATCACAACCTCCGCCGGGTCGGCGGCTCGGTAGTAGTTGGTCTGCGGATGGGCGCTCACCACCACCACGTCGCAGGCTCGGGCCGCTGCGGCCAGCGCCCGGGCCGGCATTTCGCGCATGGCGCGCCACTCGCTGTCGATCCCCGCACTGTCCAGGTTGAACGCCGCCTGAGCGGCGATCAGATCGTCATCAATCTGCTTGTTCATGGCCACCACCCATTCGGCGGTGTTCACCCCGCCATAGGGGCTGGCCACCAGGGGTTGGGCCATCTCAGCGCCCAGGCCGATCAGCCGGCCGCCCATGGACCTGGCCAGGGCGGCGGCCACCTGGACACGATCACGGGACGCCTCGCCGGGCTCCACATGGACCAGGACGCCGCCCAGGGCGGCGGTGTTGGCGGACATCTCTGACATGGCGGCTTCCTCAACGACCTCTGACGGGCGCTGTTTGGCCCGGCAGGTCGAAGGATAGGCCCACGCGTCGGCCGCGCCCACTCAGGGTTATCCCTTAGGTGATCCTCGCCCTGGCCGGGCCTTCTATTGATCTGTGTCACGGCGCGGCGGTCGGCGGCGGGAGTGAATGCCGCCGAAACTGGAGGACATGACCATGGACGTGACGGGAACCACCTGGATCCTGGTGGCCGATGGCGATCAGGCGCGACTTTTCGAAGAACGCCAGCGCGCCGGCGATGTGCGAGAGATTGAGGACCGCCACATGGGCCGGACCGGCGGAGACTACCCCAAGGCCGCCGCCCACGGAGCCACTGTCCATGACCGCGCCGGCCACGGTCAGCATGGCGCTGGCGAGCGAGCGCCGCATGAGGAGGCCGAGGACCGGTTTCTGGAGCGGGTCGCCGAGAGCCTGGCCGATCCGGCCCGCCGAGGCCTGTTCCAGGGTCTGGTGATCATGGCGCCCCCGCGGGCCCTTGGGGTTCTGCGCCAGGCCCTGCCCAAGGCGGCCCACGCCCTCTTGGAAGGGTCTGATCCCCATGAGTGCGTGCGCGAGACCGCCGATGACATCCGCGGCCGTCTGCGCAAGGTCCGGGCCAAGGCCTGAGCCTCAGGCGATCTGCGGCCGGGGGCTGACCAGGGTCGAGAGGACCGGCAACTGTTCGATCGGCCAGGGCCGGCCCCCAAGGGGTCTGATCTGGGGACGACAGATGCCAGGCCCGGTCAGGAAAGGGACCTTCGCCTCCAGGGCCATGTCCAGTTCCCGCCGGGTGCGGATATTGGTGACGCCTGGCCAGATCCTGCGCCGTTTATAGGCCTCGATCCGGGCGATGAAGCGCCGCAGCACGATCAGCCGCCGCTCGGGTTCGGCCTGGGGCAGGACCAGGGTCACGCTGGTCACGGCCTCGGCGGTCAGCTGTTCGATCTCGAAGGCCGGATCAAGCGTGCGCAGGTCGATGGCGCTGAAGTGGGTGTCGAGCGCGTCGCGCAGCTGCTTCAAGGCCTGGAAGGAGGGCGCGCGGGGCACGTCATAGACGGCCGCGGCCAGCCGTCTCCGCTCCGACACTGGCAGGATGGCCAGCAGGTCCAGATAGGCCGCCCGCCGGGACGGCCGCAGCAGGGTGGAGAATGAGATCGGCAGATACAGCGGGGCGTCCGAGGGGCTATCGGCGAGAAACTGGAAGGCTGCCACGACGCAGTCGGCGTCAAAGGCCGCAGGATTGGCCGGCAGGTGGTCATTCCCGTCTACAAGGCTGAAGTGGGTGCGGGCCTCGGCGGGCGTGCTGGCCACCACATCGGCGATGAAGATCTGCCGGGCGCTGTAATAGACCCCCTGCACGGCCTCGATATTGGGGTTCCGTTCGGCTGCGGATGGGGGCCTGCCGCTTGGCGGGTCCTCGGCCTCGTCCCCATCGGGGCGCACCGCCATCGGGGGCAACCTCAGCCGCCGCCCGTCCGGTGTGATGCGGCTCAGTCGACCGCCTTCCGGTGCGGCGCTCGCGTCCGTCATGGCCAGGGTCAGACGCGCCTCGCTCAGCTCGGCGAACTGCGCCATCGCCGGATCGTCGCCCTCGAACAGCAGAACGGTCACGTCGGCGCCGCCGGTCTCCCCCACTCCGAACAGATGGGCGTGCAGCTCAGCCGACAGCCGACCCAGCTCGGCGATGTCCAGTTCAGCGGCCTGGGGATCGTTCAGCAGAAAGGCGTAGGGGTTGATCGCCGAGAACTTGCGTGGCCACGACCAGCGCACCTCAAGGAAGGCGGTGGTGAACTTGGCCACGAGCAGGCCCAGGGCTTCCTCCGAATGTGCGCTCTGATCGGAGCGCACCACCACACGCAAACAGGCCAGGGCCGACACAAACGCTACTCCTATGCAGGCCGACAGCCTGACAGAGCGCGGGTGAAGGGGCCGTTAGCGCAGAGGGCTATCCCGCGAGAGGGCCGCCGCCGCCAGAGCCAGAACTCAATTACGCAAAATGAGTAGAATCTCCTGAGATTTACTAGCCATTTGGCCAGTTACGATGGGCGATATCATGAATAACGGCCTGAAAAACACCCTAAGGTGGCGT
Source organism: Phenylobacterium sp. (assembly GCF_030693405.1). Lineage (GTDB taxonomy): Bacteria > Pseudomonadota > Alphaproteobacteria > Caulobacterales > Caulobacteraceae > Phenylobacterium. Next base: position 7,845 of record NZ_JAUYAW010000063.1, on the reverse strand, counting down.
AGAGCATATATATCAACCTTGGTAATACAGATCGGTAAAGACCTGTTAAGTCGATTTGGAATACCCATGGTCTCGCTTGGCGGCGTCGATGAGGCCACGCCAGACGAAATCAAGCGGTATTGAGGAAGCATGTTCAAGAACTCAAAGTCGAAGCGGGCCGTTATGGGCCAGCAGCTGATTGAGGCTGAGGGAATGATCGCGGCGTTCAACCGATCGCAGGCGGTCATCGAATTCGCTCTGGACGGCACAATTCTGAAGGCCAACCAGAATTTCCTCGACGCCATGGGCTACACGACCGAAGAAATTGTCGGCCGTCATCACCGCATATTTGTTCAGCCTGAAGAGGCTGGCGGCTCAGAGTACAAGGCGTTCTGGGCGACCTTGAACCGCGGCGAATTCCTGTCCAGCAAGTATCTCCGCCTCGCCAAGGGTGGCCGCGAAGTCTGGATTCAGGCGACCTACAATCCGATCCTCGATGCGGACGGGAAGCCCGTGCGGGTGGTCAAGTTCGCCACCGACGTGACCGAGATCGAGATGGACCGCAAGCGCCGGCTGCAGGAGCAGCAGGCGGCCCATGCCCGCCAGGAGCAGGCCATGGCCGCGATCGGGGCCGGTCTCTCAGCTGTCGCGGCCGGCGACCTCATGGCGCGCATCGATGGCGACTTCCCCAGCGAATACGCCCGCCTGCAGACCGACTTCAACGCCGCCATCACCAGTCTGGCTGACGCCATGGGCGCCATCATCGGGGCGACCAGCAGCATTGACGGCGCAACCTCAGAGATCGCCCAGGCGGCTGATGACCTCTCGCGCCGCACCGAGCAGCAGGCCGCCAGCCTCGAGGAGACCGCTGCGGCGCTCGACGAACTCACCGCCACGGTCAAGCGCACCGCCGAGGGCGCCAAGGAGGCCCGTGACGTGGTCGGCGCCGCCCGCACCGATGCTGAGGCGTCGGGCCAGGTGGTCGGCGAGGCGGTCGCCGCCATGGGCCAGATCGAGCAGTCCTCGGCCCAGATCAGCCAGATCATCGGGGTGATCGACGAGATCGCCTTCCAGACCAACCTGCTGGCCCTGAACGCCGGGGTCGAGGCCGCCCGGGCCGGCGACGCCGGCCGCGGCTTCGCCGTGGTCGCCTCCGAAGTCCGGGCCTTGGCACAGCGCTCGGCCGAGGCCGCCAAAGAGATCAAGGCCCTGATCAGCGCCTCGACCGAACAGGTGGCCCAAGGGGTCGGCCTGGTCGGCAAGACCGGTGACGCGCTCCAGCGGATCGTCAGCCAGGTCGGCCGCATCACAGGCCTCGTGAGCGAGATCGCCGCCAGCGCGCAGGAACAGGCCACCGGCCTCCAGGAGGTCAATACGGCGGTCAACCAGATGGACCAGATGACCCAGCAGAACGCCGCCATGGTCGAACAGTCCACCGCCGCCAGCCAGGCCCTGGCCCAGGACGCGGGCGAACTGACCCGGCTGATCAGCCGCTTCACGGTGGCCGGCGCCGAAACCCGAAGCGCGCCCGCTCGGCGTCCGACCGCCCCGCCGCCCCGCACGCAACGCCCGCAGGCCCGCTACCAGACTCAAGGGTCCGCGGCCCTGAAGATGGCGCCCCAGACCCAGGGCGATAGCTGGGAAGAGTTCTAAGACCGCCCCGATGCTGCCAGGATAGGTCGGGCTCTCCCGCTGAGCCCGATGGGCGAGGGGCGAATATGGTGCGACTTGCGGCGGCGCTTGCGTGTCTTCTGGTCGTGGCGCTCGCCGGCGCTTCGACGGCCTCGCCGATTCCTGAACGCCCAGCCGACATCCGCCTGGAGGGCCAACTCACCCGGGCCGATCACGAGACCTATGTGGAGTCGCCCTTCGTCGTGCCCTTGGGGACGGGGCGGCTCATCGTTGTCTTCCGCCACGACGGGGGTGACGTCCGCACGACGATAGATCTTGGCTTGCGCGACCCTGAGCGCTTCCGGGGCTGGAGCGGCGGCGCGCGCGACCGGTTCACGATAGCATCGACCGATGCGACGCCGTCCTATCTCCCAGGCCCCCTGCCGGCCGGACGCTGGGCGCTGGTCCTGGGCGTCCCCAATCTGCGGGTCGGAGTGACCACCCACTACACAGCCGAAATCTGGCTGGAGCCGCAGGATGCGCCCTTCGCAGGTCTCTCCGACACGCCCCTGGCCGCTGCGCCGGGCTGGTGGCGCGGCGACCTGCATGTCCATTCGGGCCACAGTGATGGAACCTGCCGCAGCCGGCGTGGGGCGGCCGTCCCCTGTCCCCTGTTCAAGGTCGTCGAGGCGGCGGCGGCGCGGGGCCTGGATTTCGTGGCGCTCACCGAACACAACGCCGCCTCCCACGCCCAGGGCCTGCGGGAACTGCAGCCCTATTTCGACGATATCCTGCTGATTCCGGGCCGGGAGCTGACCACCTTTCAGGGTCACGCCAATCTGTTCGGCCTGACCGCCCCCCTGGAGTTCCGCCTGGGCGCCCCGGGCGCCGCAGACCTGAACGCCCTAGCCGACCGGGCCAGAAGCCGCGGCGCCGTGGTGTCGATCAACCACCCGCGCATGCCGTCGGGCGAGGCCTGCATGGGCTGCGGTTGGCGGGGCGACCTCGACGCCTCGAAGATCGATGCGGTCGAGGTGCTCAACGGCGGGGCCATGGCCGCGTTTGGCGGCAGGGCTGAATCGCCGCTCAGCGGGATCGGCTTCTGGCAAGATCTGCTGGATCAGGGTCATCAGATCACCGCCATCGCCGGCAGCGACAGCCATGACCCTGACCGCCCCGTCGAGGCGCACGGCGCGCTGGGCCGGCCTGCCACCGTGATCTGGGCCGCCAGTCTCTCTCAGTCTGACCTGATGGCTGGCCTGCGGTCGGGCCGGGCCTTCATCGATCTCACCCATCCTGGCCTCGCCGCCTTCGACCTGGAGGCCCACTCAGGGGAGGCCCGCGTCGTCATGGGCGGCCAGATCCCGGCGCCGGCGGGTCAGGTCATCGCCTTCCGCGCGACCATCGCCGGGCGCCCGCCGCCCGCCTTCATGTGGTCGAGCCGGGCGGCGCCGTTGAAGTCCTGCCCGTGCCTGAAGGCTCCCAGGCGACGGTGGCCTTCACCCGACGCAGCGACGGCCGGGCGGGCTGGCTGCGGCTGGAGTTGAGGGATCTCGATGGGGCGCTGCTGGCGCTCTCCAATCCGATCTATCTGACTGCGCCTGGCGCCACTCTGCCCTGAGGCCCGCAACCCAACATGCTTAATCAGACATTAAGCCAAGCTGCCCCATTCATGCCTTCGAGAGACGGGACGATCCCACCGTCATCAGGAGAACAGACATGGACCGTCGCAAGCTGATCGTAAGCGGACTGGCGGCGGCCGGCACGGCTGGCCTCGCCGGCTGCGCCACGGCCCAGCCCGCCCCTCAGGGGGCGCCCCTGCCTGAGCAGGACCCCAACTTCCCGGTGGAGGCCCAGCAGGCCGCCACCTATTCCCGCGACGAGATCGTCCGTGATGTGTCCGACTTCCTCGGCGTGACGGCTGAGGCCGCCGGCGGGGCGATTGAGCGCGTCTTCGCCGAGAACGGCAGCCCCACCGGCTATATCGCTGGCGAGGAAGGCTCGGCCGCCATCACCATCGGCGCCCGCTACGGCCGCGGCCTGCTCTACATGAAGAACCGCCAGACCCAGGAGGTCTTCTGGCAGGGACCCTCCCTCGGCTGGGATCTGGGCGCCAACGCAAGCCGGGTCTTCACCCTCTGCTACAACCTGCACTATCCGGACGCGATCTTTCAACGCTTCCCCGGCGTTGAGGGCACGGCCTATCTGGTCGGCGGCCTTGGGGTGAACTACCAGCGGGCCAACGACATCATCCTGGCGCCCATCCGGGCCGGGGTCGGCCTGCGTCTGGGGGCCAATGTCGGCTACCTGGCCTATAGCCGCCAGCGCAACATCTTCCCGTTCTAAAGGGGACGGGCGCGGCAGACGCCGCGCCCTTCGCCCTAGCTGCGCAGACGGGCGCCTACGGCCTTGGCCGCGGCGGCCACCACCTTGGCCGAAAGCTGCTCGATCTCGGCCTCGGCCAGGGTGTGGTCCTGCGGCTGGACCAGGATCTCCACGGCCAGGGACTTCACGCCCTCGCCCAGGTTGGCCCCGCGATAGACGTCGAACACCCGGGCCTGAGCGATCAGCGCCTTGTCGGCGCCGGACACCGCCCGGATCAGGTCGCCCGCGGCCACCGCCTCATCCACCACAAAGGCGAAGTCGCGGCTGAGCGGCATGTGCGGCGAGAGCGACAGGGCGGCCTTGGTCTTCACCGCCTTGCGCTTGCCCTCCGGCAGAGCGTCGATATTGAGCTCGAAGGCCAGCATCGGTCCGGCCACGTCCAGGGTCTTCAGCACCTGCGGATGCAGCGCGCCGAACTCGGCCACGATGGTCTTGGGGCCAAGCTGCAGGCGAGCCGAGCGGCCCGGATGCCACCAGGACGAGGACGACCCCTGGGCGGTCTGCAGGGCAGGCGCCCCCAGTTCGTCCAGCAGGGCCATCAGATCGGCCTTGAGCGTGAACAGCGGATCATCGCCGCCCCCGTCCCAGCGCCGGGGCGCATGGGGGGCGATCAGGCCGGCCACAACCGACGACTGGCCCGCTGGCGTATCGTCCCGATAGATCGGGCCGATCTCGAACAGGGCCACATCGGCGAACCCCTTGCGGGCGTTTCGCCCGGCCGCCTCGATCAGATTGGGCAGGACCGAGGGCCGCATGCAGTCCAGATCGGAAGAGATCGGGTTGGTGATCATCAGGGCGTCGTCGCCGCCGCCGAACAGCCGCGCAGCGCTGCGGGGCAGGAAGCTCCAGCTGACCGTCTCAGCATAGCCCATGGCCGCCATGGCCCGGCGGGCGGTGCGCATCCGGCCCTGGCGCACGCTCAGCACGCCGCCGGCGGGCCGGGGCATCTCAGGCAGGGGCTCGACGGGCAGGGCGCCATAGCCCTCGATCCGCGCCACCTCTTCCACCAGGTCGGCGCGGCCTTCGACGTCGCGCCGCCAGGTGGGCGGGGTGACCTGACCGCCGTCCACGGAAAAGCCCAGGTCCCGCAGGATCTGGTCGATGCGGTCATCGCTCAAGGCCAGGCCGGTGAGCTGGCGCACATAGCTGCGGTCAAATGCGATGGACTCTGGCGCCGCAGGCGGCTCGCCCGCGACCACGACCACGGAGGCCTCGCCGCCGCAAAGATCCAGGATCAGCCGGGTGGCCAATTCCAGGCCATCGACGACGAAGCCCGGATCGACGCCGCGGGCGAAACGGTACTGGGCGTCCGACGTGATGCCAGTAGTGCGGCCGGTCTGGGCGGTGCGGATCGGATCGAACCAGGCGCTTTCCAGGAAGACCTCGGTGGTGTCGTCCGAACAGCCGGTGCTCTCGCCGCCCATGACGCCGCCCAGGCCGACGGGCCGCTCACCGCCAGCGTCGGCGATGACGCACATTTCCGAGGTCAGGTCATAGGTCTTGCCGTCCAGGGCGATCAGCTGTTCGTCCCGGTGTTCGGCCGGCGTCGGCGCATCGGTATGGCTCGGCGCGCTGGCGTCCCGACCAGCGCCCAGGCGGGCCACGATCACGTCGCCCACCAGCTTGGCCCGGTCATAGACGTGCAGGGGCCGGGCCCGGTCGTAGGAGATCAGGTTGGTGATATCGACCAGGGTATTGATCGGGCGCAGGCCGATGGAGATCAGCTTCTGCTGCAGCCAGGCCGGCGAGGGGCCGTTTTTCACGCCGCGGATCAGCCGGCCGGAAAAGACCGGGCAGGCGTCCGGCGCATCAAGCCGAATGGCCACCGGGCAGGGGAAGGCGCCCTTCACCGGCGCCACCGACGTATTTTTCAGCGTGCCGAGGCCCGCGGCGGCCAGATCACGGGCGATGCCTGCGACGCCCAGCCAGTCGGGGCGGTTGGGGGTCACCTCGAAATCGATGACCGCTTCCAGGCCCAGGGCATCGGCGGCCGAGGTCCCGACGGCGAGATCGCCCGGCAGCTCCATGATCCCCTCGGACTCCTCGGCGGCCTCGAGCTCTGAGGCCGAGCAGAGCATGCCGTTGGAGACCACCCCGCGCACCGGGCGCGCCTCCAGCGTAATGCCCGAGCCCGGCACATAGGCGCCCAGCGGCGCATAGATGGTGGTCAGGCTAGGCCGCGCGTTCGGGGCGCCGCAGACGATCTCCTTGCGGCCGTCCTTGGTGTCCACCTGGCAGACCCGCAGGCGGTCGGCGTTGGGGTGCTGCACCGCCTCGATGATCTTGGCCACGGAGAAGGCCGCCAGCTTGGCCGCCGGATTCTCCACATGCTCGACCTCCAGGCCGGCCATGGTCATGGCCTCGACCACCTGATCGACAGTGGCCTGGGTCTCCAGGTGTTCCTTGAGCCAGGAAAGAGTGAACTTCATCGTATCAGCTCGTCAGATCCGTCCCCTCCTGCGAGGGGGGCTGGCCAAGCGGCGAGGCGGACCTCGCGCTTGCACCGGGGGCGCCCCTTAAGAAGGGCGCTTCGAACAGAGGTCAGCTCAAACCCGTGGCCGGGTTTGGCATGGCGAAGGGCGAAAAGCCGTAGTGGCCGAGCCAGCGGGCGTCGCCGGCGAACATGTCGCGCAGGTCCGGCATGCCGTATTTCAGCATGCCCAGCCGATCGACGCCGAAGCCGAAGGCGAAGCCCTGCCAGATCTCGGGATCCAGGCCGCAGTTGCGCAGCACATTGGGATGCACCATCCCGCAGCCCACCACCTCCAGCCAGTCGGTCCCCTGGCCGATCTTGATGTCGCCGCCCGACCGGTCGCACTGCACGTCCATCTCCGCCGACGGCTCGGTGAAGGGGAAGTGGTGCGGCCGGAACCGGCTGACCACGCCCTCGGTCTCGAAGAACCGCGAGATGAAGGTCTCCAGCGTCCATTTCAGGTGGCCCATATGGACGGCCTTGTCGATCACCAGGCCCTCCATCTGGTGGAACATGGGCGTGTGGGTGGCGTCGGAGTCGCAGCGATAGGTGCGGCCAGGCACCACCACGCGGATCGGCGGCTCCTGGCCGGTGGCGACCCAGGCCGGGACCTTCTCGTTGATCTGGCGCATCACCCGCACCTGCACCGGGCTGGTGTGGGTGCGCAGCACCTTGCGCTCGCCGGCCTCGTCGGCCGCCATGAAGAATGTGTCGTGCATCTCCCGCGCCGGGTGCTTGGGCGGGAAGTTCAGCGCGGTGAAATTGTTGAAGTCGGTCTCGATGTCCGGGCCTTCGGCCACCGAGAAGCCCATTTCGGCGAAGATGGAGACCATCTCGTCCATCACCTGCATGGTGGGATGGACGCTGCCCCGGCGTCGGGGCGGGGCGGGCAGGGACAGGTCGACGCCCTCGGCGGCCAGGCGGCGGTCGAGCTCAGCGGCCTCCATCTGCGCCTTGCGTTCGCCCAGCCGGCTGGCGACGGCGTCGCGCAGGCCGTTGATCAGCGGACCTTGCTCGCGGCGCTCGTCGGGGCTCATCTTGCCCAGCGACTTCAGCAGCTCGGAAATCTGGCCGCTCTTGCCGAGGGCTGCGATGCGGATCGCCTCCAGGGCGGCGGCGTCGGGGGCGGCCTCCACCTGGGCGATCAGGTCGGTCTTCAGGATGTTCAGATCGGTCATGGCCTGGGTGCTCTATCGCGTGGTCGTATCGGCGGGAAGGGCGCGCAGCAAAAAGCCCTCCGACGGCGACGCCGGAGGGCTTTTCAGTGAGATCGGAGGCGGGCGTGGAAGCCCGCCGCAATCCTTAAGCCAGCGCGGCGCGAACCTTGTCAGCGATGGCCTTGAAACCGATCGGATCGTTGCCGGCGATGTCGGCCAGCACCTTGCGATCCATCTCGA
>NZ_JAUYAW010000054.1 GCF_030693405.1 Phenylobacterium sp. | reverse complement strand
CGCAATACGATGATCGTGAGCTTCCTGCTCTCGGTCATCATGATCGTCGGCTATCTGGTCCATAATGGCGGGGCCGACGTAATCTTCGTCCAGGCCATCTTGCGCTGGACCCACGTGGTGCTCGGTATCCTCTGGATCGGGCTGCTCTACTATTTCAACTTCGTCCAAATCCGCAAAATGCCGGACATTCCGGCTGAGCTGAAGCCGGCGATCAGCAAGTACATCGCCCCTGAGGCTCTGTTCTGGTTCCGCTGGGCGGCGCTGTTCACGGTGGTCACTGGCCTCGCGCTCGCCTGGAGCCGCGGCTATCTGCTCGAGGCCCTCAGCCTCGGCGCCGTGGGTGGGTTCGTGTCTGCCCAGCACACCTTCATCGGCGTGGGCATGTGGCTGGCCCTGATCATGTTCATGAACGTCTGGATGTTCATCTGGCCGAACCAGAAGATCGCGCTTGGCATGGTCGAGGCCGATGACGCGGCCAAGGCCAAGGCCGGCCGTACGGCCATGCTGTTCTCGCGCACCAATACGCTGCTGTCCCTGCCGATGCTGGTCACCATGGCCATGAACCAGACCATCTTCGGCTAGGACCTCTCGACGACGACCGGACTTCAGGACCCGCCGCCCTGGCGGGTCCTTTCCATTTCAGGACCTCATGGACGAAGACGCCACGCCGCCGGCCGATGATCTGGACGCCCTGGTCGCCCGGGTGGACCCTGATCGCTGGCTGTCCAGCCGGCTGATCGCCGACGCCCAGGACCGGGCCGACGTCATCGTCCTCTACGCCTACGATCACGAACTGGCCCGGGCCCCCAGGGTCGCCTCCAACGCTCTGCTCGGCGAGATTCGCCTCGCCTGGTGGCGGGAGGTGCTGGACGAGGCCTATGGGACTGGCCCGGTCCGCCGCCATCCGACGGCGGTGGCCCTGGCTGAAGTGGTCGCCCGGCGCGGCCTGCCGCGAGCGCCCCTGGAGACCATGATCGACGCCAGATACCGGCAGCTTGATCCCGAACCCCTGGACGGGGCCGAGGCGGTGCTGCTGGCGCAGGAGACGGCCGGCGCGGCCGCGCGCCTGGCGGCCCTGATCCTGGCCGATGCGGGGGAGGGCGACCGGGCCGAGGCGGCCGGCGCGCTGTGGGCGCTGGGCCGACGTCGTCTGGCCGGAGAGCCATCTCCCTCGCCCCAACTCATCGCCCCCCTGACAGCCCAGGCCAAGGGGCTGGGGGTGGCCGCCTTTCCGGCCGGCGCCCATGGCGCGTTGGCCAGGGTCTATGGGCAGGGCCGTGAACCCTCGCCCGTGGGCAAGCGCTGGCGGATCACCCTGGCCGCCCTGACCGGGCGGATCTGAGCCCTATTCGGCGGCCAGAGCCGGTTGGCCGATCCAGGCGTCCAGATCGGCCAGGGCGCGTTCGCCCACCATGCGCTTCTTGGTGCGGCCCCGTTCCTTGGCGCCGAGGCGGCGGCCTTCGGCGTCGCGCTTGGGGCTCTCCAGGGGCGGGATCAGGCCATAGTTGATGTTCATGGGCTGGAAGGAGCCCGCGCCCCCATCCAGATGCCCGCCGGTGATGTGGCCGATCAGGGCGCCGAGCGCCGTGGTCGGCGGCGGTGGGGCGATAGGCGCGCCAAGGCGCTCGGCCGCCGCCAGGCGACCAGCCATCAGGCCGATGGCCGCACTTTCCACATAGCCCTCAACTCCCGTCACCTGACCAGCGAACCGCAGGCGCGGGGCCGCCTTCAGCCGCAGGGTCCCGTCCAGCAGGCGGGGGCTGTTGATGAAGGTGTTGCGGTGGAGACCGCCGAGGCGGGCGAAGACGGCCTTCTCTAGACCGGGGATCATGCGGAAGATGTCGGTCTGGGCGCCGTGCTTCAGCTTGGTCTGGAAGCCGACCATGTTCCAAAGGGTGCCCAACGCATTGTCCTGGCGCAGCTGGACCACCGCATAGGCCTTTTCGTCAGGCTTGTGGGCGTTGGTCAGGCCGACGGGCTTCATGGGACCGTGGCGCAGGGTTTCCCGGCCGCGCTCGGCCATGACCTCGATGGGCAGGCAGCCATCGAAATAGGGGACGTGCTCCCAATCCTTGAACTCGGACTTCGGCCCGGCCAGCAGGGCGTCGATGAAGGCCTCGTACTGGTCCTTGTCCATGGGGCAGTTGATATAGGCCGCCGCATCCCCGCCGGGACCTGCCTTGTCATAGCGGGACTGGCGCCAGCAGACGTCCATGTTCACCGACTCCAGCGTCACGATCGGCGCGATGGCGTCGAAGAAGGACAGCTGGCCCTCGCCGGTCAGGTCGAGGATGGCCTGCGACAGGGCCGGCGAGGTGAGCGGGCCGGTGGCGATGATGACGCTGTCCCACGCCTCAGGCGGCAGGCCGGCGACCTCGCCCCGGTCCAGGGTGATGTTGGGATGGGCCAGCAGCCTGGCGGTCACCGCGTCGGCGAACCCGTCGCGGTCGACGGCCAGGGCGCCGCCGGCCGGAACCTGATGGGCGTCGCCGCAGGACATGATGATCGAGTCAAGCCGCCGCATCTCGGCGTGCAGCAGGCCGACGGCGTTTCCGGCCCAGTCATCGGCGCGGAACGAGTTGGAGCAGACCAGTTCGGCCAGCTTGTCGGTCTGGTGGGCGTCGGTGCCGCGCACCGGGCGCATTTCGTGCAGGACCACGGGAACGCCGGCCTGGGCGATCTGCCAGGCGGCCTCGGAACCGGCCAGACCGCCGCCGATGACATGAATAGGAGAGAGGCTCATGAGGGACCCCATAGCAATGATCTGCACACTTCGCGAGCCGGCCCTTGCAGGCGGGCGGGGCGCGCGCCTAGTTTCTCCGCCGATGGTCGGCGACTCCAGGCGTTTCAAGCCTTTGGGGCGCAGATCGGGGAGCTGAGATGACCACCTTATCGCCGGGCGACGCCGCTTTTGAGGGCTTCCGACTGACTCAGGAGCACCCTCGGGTCACGCTGATCTGGGCGCTCTTCCACCTTCTGGTGTCGTTCGTCACCGCAACAGCCCTGATCCTGCTCGGCGGGGATGTGCTGATGCAGTCCGAAAGCGCTGCTGAGATGAGCCCGGCGGAGCTGGCGGTTTTCATGCGCGAGATCCTCCCGACCTATATGATCCTCGCACCCATCGGCCTGGTGGTCATGTCGGTGGCGGCCGCTGCGGTCTATCGGCTGCAACTGCGGCCCGAGGAAGCCGCCCATAGCGGCCACCTGCGGTTTGGCGCAGATGAGGTCCGGCTGATCATCCTGACGGTGATCTACTACCTCATGACCATTGGTGGTGTGCTGGCTCTGTCGTTGCTGGCGGCTATCGCGGCGGGCGTGGCATCGCTGGCTGGCCAGGGCGCCATGGCGACGGTGGGCGCGGCCATGATGCTGTTCTTCGCCGGGCTCTGGCTGTTTGTCCTTGTGCGCCTGTCCCTGGCGCCGGTCCTGACCTTTGATCAGCGCCGTCTGGTGGTTTTCGGGTCCTGGTCGCTGACGCGCGGCCACTTCTGGAGGTTGCTCGGGACCTATGCCCTGGCCCTGGTCACGATCCTGGTCGTCAGCCTGCTGGCCATTGTCATCTTCGCCGCCCTGGCGGGCATCATCACTGTCGCCGCCGGCGGTGGTCTGGACGAGGTGGGCGAGGTGTTCCAGCCGGACTTCAGCTCGTTCGGCGCCTACATCTCAGCCCAGACGCTCCTCTATCTGGTCTTCAACGCCGGCCTGACGGCCATCTTCTATCCCGCCGTGCTGACCCCGCAGGTCGTCGCCTATCTGACATTCCTGCCAGCGACGGTCGAAGAGCAGGGAGTTGGGTCAGACGACTTCGTCTGACCCATGGACACTCAAGCCTGGGCGCTGGGGCGGGCGGTGACCCGCTGATGCCAGGCGGCCAGATTGGCGTGTTCGGGGTTCATCTCCAGCCCGATCCAGGTGGCGAAATCCACGGTCGACAGGGCGCAGATGTCGGCGATCGTATAGTCGTGGCCGGCGATGAAGTCGCGGCTGGCCAGCTCCCGGTCGAGCCATTTGAGCGCGCTGGCATAGGCCTCGCGGTTGGACTCCCCGAAGTCCTTGAACTGGTTCAGCAGGGCGGCGGTATAGGGATGGGCGTGCCGCCAGAAATTGCCGACGGGCGTCATCAGGACAAATTCCACCCGGCGGACCCACATGTCCACATGGGCCTTTTCCAGGGCCGTGCGGCCAAACAGCGGCGGCTCGGGATTGGTCTCTTCGAAATAACGGCAGATGGCGACGGTCTCGGAAATGGTCGCTCCGTCGTCCAGCTCCAGGGTGGGAATCTGGCCGAGCGAGTTCTTGGCCCGATAGTCGGTCGACTTGTGCTCGCGCTTGCGCATGTCGACCGTGGTTTCAGGCAGGTCGATGCCCTTTTCCGCCAGGAAAATGCGGACGCGGCGCGGGTTCGGCGCCGGCATCGGCGCGCCGTAGAGGATCATGGTCAGCTCCAAATCGCTTAAACGAATGGCGCGAGGCTATTTCGAACAGGCGTTTACGGAAACCCTGACGTTGGGTCAGCCAGCGCTGGAAGCTGAAAAGTTCTCCAGACCTCAGGCGCTCTTGCGGCGCGCCAGGCGGCGTTGCTCGTGGCGATCCAGCACGTCCTTGAGGTAGCGGCCGGTCCAGCTGGACGGCTGGGCGGCCACGGCTTCGGGCGTGCCCACCGCGACGATCTCGCCGCCGCCGTCGCCGCCCTCGGGGCCGAAGTCCAGCAGCCAGTCGGCGGTCTTGATGACGTCGAGATTGTGCTCGATCACCACGATCGTATTGCCCTGGTCCACCAGCTCGTGGAGCACCTCCAGCAGCTTCTGGATGTCCTCGAAGTGCAGGCCAGTGGTGGGCTCGTCCAGGATGTACAGCGTGCGACCCGTGGCCCGCCGCGACAGCTCCTTGGACAGCTTCACCCGCTGGGCCTCGCCGCCAGACAGGGTGGTGGCCGGCTGGCCCACCTTGACGTAGCTTAAGCCCACGCGCTTCAGGGTCTCCATCTTGTCGCGGACCGGCGGGACGGCCTTGAAGAAGTCGGCGGCCTCTTCGACGGTCATGTCGAGGACGTCGGAGATGGACTTGCCCTTGAACTGGATCTCCAGGGTCTCGCGGTTGTAGCGCTTGCCCTTGCAGACATCGCAGGTGACGTAGACGTCGGGCAGGAAGTGCATCTCGATCTTGATCAGGCCATCGCCCTGGCAGGCCTCGCAGCGGCCGCCCTTGACGTTGAACGAGAAGCGACCCGGCCCATAGCCGCGGGCCTTGGCCTCGGGCAGACCGGCGTACCAGTCGCGGATGGGCTGGAAGGCGCCGGTATAGGTGGCCGGGTTCGACCGCGGGGTGCGGCCGATGGGCGACTGGTCGATGTCGATGACCTTGTCGAAATTCTCCAGCCCCTCGATCCGCTCGTGCTGGGCCGGCGCGTCGCTGGCGTTGTGCAGACGGCGGGCCGCGGCCTTGTAGAGGGTCTCGATGGTGAAGGTCGACTTGCCCCCGCCGGAGACGCCGGTGATGCAGGTGAAGACGCCGACGGGGATTTCGCCGGTGACATCCTTCAGGTTGTTGCCGCTGGCGCCGACGATGCGGACCATCTTCTTCCTGGAGATCGGCCGGCGGTCCCGGGGGACGGCGATTTCCCGGGCGCCCGACAGGTATTGGCCGGTCACGCTCTTGGGGTTGGCGATTACCTGCGCGGGCGTGCCCTCGGCGACGATCATGCCCCCGTGGACGCCGGCGGCCGGCCCCATGTCGATGACGTAGTCGGCCGTCATGATGGCCTCTTCGTCGTGCTCGACCACCAGCACCGAATTGCCCAGGTCGCGCAGGCCGCGCAGGCTGTTGAGCAGGCGGGTGTTGTCGCGCTGGTGCAGGCCGATGGACGGCTCATCCAGCACGTAGAGAACCCCGGTGAGGCCTGAGCCGATTTGACTGGCCAGGCGGATACGCTGGCTCTCGCCGCCGGACAGGGTGCCGGAATTGCGCGACATGTTCAGGTAGTTCAGACCCACATCCACCAGGAAACGCAGGCGGTCATTGATCTCCTTCAGGATCCGCCGGGCGATCTCCATCTGCTTGTCGGTGAGCCGGTCCTCCAGGGCGGTGAACCACTCCCGGGCGTGCTGGATGGACAGCCGCGAAATTTCGCCGATGTGCCGCCCGTCGATCTTCACCGCCAGGGCCTCGGGCTTCAGGCGGTAGCCCTCGCAGACCTCGCATGGGGTCTCCGACTGGAACCGCCCCAACTCCTCGCGCACCCAGGCGGAATCGGTCTCCCGCCAGCGGCGCTCGAGGTTCGGCAGGACGCCCTCGAAGGTCTTGTTGACCTCGTACTTGCGGGCGTTGTCGTCATAGACGAAGTGGATCTTCTGGCCCTTGGTGCCATTCAGGATCACCTCACGGGCGGCGTCCGGCAGCTTCCACCAGGGCTCGTCCATGGAGAAGTCGTAGTGGCGGGCGAGCGCCTGCAGGGTCTGGGTGTAGAGGGGCGAGGGGCCCTTGGACCAGGGGGCGACGGCGCCCTTGTGCAGCGACTTTTCCTTGTCCGGAATCACCATGTCAGCGTCGAAGGCGAGCTTGGCGCCCAGGCCGTCACAGGCCGGGCAGGCACCGAAAGGATTGTTGAAAGAGAACAGCCGCGGCTCGATCTCGCTGATCGAGAAGCCCGAGACCGGGCAGGCGAACTTCTCCGAGAAGATGATCTGGCGCGGCTCGGTCGCGCCCTCGGCCACGTCGGCCCACTCGGCCGTGGCGATCCCGTCAGCCAGCCGCAGAGCGGTTTCCAGGCTGTCAGCGTAGCGGCTTTCCTGGTCGCCCCGGGTCACCAGCCGGTCTACGACGATGTCGATGTCGTGCTTGAACTTCTTGTCGAGAACCGGTGCGTCCTCAATGGGATAGAAGGTCCCGTCGATCTTCAGCCGCTGGAAGCCCGCCCGCTGCCACTCGGCGATTTCCTTACGGTACTCGCCCTTGCGCCCGCGGATCACCGGCGCCAGCAGATAGAGCCGCTCGCCATCGGGCAGGGCGGTCAGCTTGTCGACCATCTGGCTGACGGTTTGGCTCTCGATGGGCAGACCGGTGGCGGGCGAATAGGGGATGCCCACCCGCGCCCACAGCAGGCGCATATAGTCGTGGATCTCGGTGACCGTGCCGACGGTGGAGCGGGGATTGCGGCTGGTGGTCTTCTGCTCAATGGAGATGGCCGGCGAAAGGCCCTCGATCAGGTCGACATCGGGCTTGCTCATCAGCTCCAGGAACTGGCGGGCATAGGCCGAAAGGCTCTCCACATAGCGGCGTTGACCCTCGGCATAGATGGTGTCGAAGGCCAGAGAGCTCTTGCCGGAACCCGACAGCCCCGTGAGCACCACCAGCTCGCCCCGCGGGATGTCGACATTGACGTCCTTGAGGTTGTGCTCCCGCGCGCCGCGCACGCGGATGAAGTTCAGCTGATCGGCCATGATTGTCCTGGAAGCCCTGCCGGCCGCCCGGGTTCCAGGCGGCCGGTTTCTATGTAGTGCCGGGACTCAGAGATAACACGAGAACAAGGGGGGAACAAAGTCCCGCTCAGCGGGTCGCCGCAGACTGAACCTGCTCCATCACGCGCAGCACATTGCCGCCCCAGAACTTGTCCAGGTCGGCCTGGGTGAAGCCCGCGGCGACCAGACGTTCGGTCAGGGCCGGGAAGGCGGTCACATCCTCGAAGCCCTCAATGCCGCCGCCGCCGTCGAAGTCGCCCGAGATGCCCACATGGTCGATACCGACCGTCTCCACCACGTGCAGGATGTGCTTCATCAGGTCGTCCATATTGGCCCGGGGCAGGGGGTATTGCGCCTCGATGGCGGCCCGCTCGGCCAGATAGGCGTCACGCTGCTCGGGCTTCACGTCCCGCTGCGGGCCGTACTTCTGGGTTAGCGCGGCCAGAGCGGCGTTGCGCTCGGGGATGCGAGGGGTCTCCACCATGTAGCCGGAGAAGGCGTTGATCTGGATGACGCCGCCCTTGTCGGCCAGCTTGCGCAGCAGGTCGTCGGGGATGTTGCGCGGGTGGTCGTAGACGGCCTTCACGCCAGAGTGGGACAGGATCAGCGGCGCCCGCGACAGGTCCAGCATCTGGTCCAGGGCGAGGTCCGAAGCATGGCTCGGGTCGATGACGATCCCCAGATCGTTGGCGTGCCGCACAAAGGCCCGGCCCTTGTCGCTCAGGCCGCCGAACTCGGGACCCTTGGGGTCGGTGGAGGAGTCAGCCAGGTCGTTATTGGCGAAATGGACGGGGCCCATCATCCGCACGCCGAGCTTGTAGAAGGTCTCCATCAGCGACAGGTCGCCGGACAGCGGCGCGCCGTTCTCCAGGCTGATGAACACGAACTTCTTGCCAGCCGCCAGGGCCTCGCGGGCCTGGGCCGGGGTGGTCACCAGGGCGAAGTGCTCATGGTGGCGGGCGGTCATCTGCAGGATTTCGGCCGTCCGGGTCAGGGCGTGGTCGCGGGACCACATGTCGGCGACCGCGTCGCGTCCCCGCTGCGGGGTGAAGACCACGAAGACGCCGCCATCGACGCCGCCTTCGACCATTCGCGGATAGTCCACCTGGGTGCCATCGATGGCGAAATCGTGCCGGTCCATGATGCTCCACCCGCTGGCTGAGAAGTTGGCCGGGGTGTCGAAGTGGGTGTCGAGCACGATGGCCTGCTCGTGCATCTGCGCCGGGGTCTGGGCGTGGGCGGCGCCGGCGGCGGCGAGGACGAGGAGGCTGGCGAACAGGGCGCGACGGGACACGGGACGGAACTCCTTGGATGGCTGAGCGTGCAGTTAGGGCCAGCCGCCGGAGCGGCGCAATGGCGAGGCGGCCCGGGCGGGGGAGATTTGCGCCACGCCCCCCCATCGCCTATCTAGCGGTCATCCGACGAAGGAGTCCCCGACATGCGCCTCGCGACGCCCGCCCGCCTCGCCCCGCCTGCAAACGTCGCCCGGACTGCGTCCCATGCCCTTCGTCACCCTCGATCGTCTGACCGCCAGCACCCCTGACGGCCGTCGCCTTTTCGAAAACCTCAGCCTGGCGCTCGGCGCCGAACGCACCGGCCTGGTCGGCGCCAATGGCGCGGGTAAGTCGACCCTTGTCCGCCTGATCCTGGGGGAGGCGGCCCCGGCGGAGGGCTCCGTGAGCGTCAGCGGCCAGATCGGCGTGCTGCGCCAAAGGGCCGGGGCGCCAGAGGGACAGGTCGCCGACCTGATGGGGCTTGCCGAGCCCCTGGCTCGGCTCGGCCGCATCGCCGCCGGGACGGGCTCGGCCGAGGACCTCGATCTCGCCGACTGGACCTTGGAGGCCCGGCTGGAGGCCAGCCTGGAGCGCCTGGGCCTGGGCGGTCTGGACCTGGGGCGTCCCGCCGCCAGCCTGAGCGGCGGGGAGGCGACCCGGGCCGCCCTGGCCGGGCTCCTGGTCCAGGGGCCAGACCTGCTGATCCTGGATGAGCCCACCAACGACCTCGACGCTGCGGGTCGCATCCTGATCGCCGAGGCGGTGGCGACCCACGGGGGCGGGGTGCTGGCGATCAGCCATGACCGCGCCCTGCTGCGGAAGATGGATCAGATCCTGGAGCTGTCGAGCCTGGGTCCGCAGCTCTATGGCGGCGGCTATGACC
Organism: Phenylobacterium sp.; assembly: GCF_030693405.1. Classification (GTDB taxonomy): domain Bacteria; phylum Pseudomonadota; class Alphaproteobacteria; order Caulobacterales; family Caulobacteraceae; genus Phenylobacterium. The sequence continues at coordinate 49,198 of NZ_JAUYAW010000054.1, read as the reverse complement.
TCTATGTCGCGCGCAAGGCCGAGGCTGCGGCCGCCGCCCAGCGCGATCTGGATTCGGCTCAGCAGGCGGCCGCCCAGGCGGCGCGGGATATCCAGACGGACCGGGAGCGCAAGGCCAGGCGGGACGCCGCCGGCGCGCGCTTCGCCGCCCGGGGCAGTGAGCCCAAGATCCTGCTCGGCGCCCAGGCAGAGCGGGCCCAGAACAGCTCGGGGCGTCTCGACCGCCTGGCCGAGCGCCGCACCGAGGCCGCCGCTGATCGGCTGGAGGCCGCCAAGGCGAGGGTCGAGGCCGCGCGTCGTCTCGGCTTCGACCTGCCCGCCAGCGGTCTGGCCGAGGGCAAGACCGTTGTCAGCGCCGAGGGAGTGGAGGTGCGCGCGCCGGACGGCCGGGTGCTCATCCGCGGCCTCGACCTCAGAATCACCGGGCCTGAGCGCCTGGCCCTGTGCGGCCCCAATGGGTCGGGCAAGTCCACCCTGCTGCGCGTGTTGAGCGGCCAACAGGAATCCATCCGCGGCCAGCTGCGCCTTGGCGTCGCGCCGGCCGTTTTCGATCAGCAGCTGCGCCTGCTGCGGCCGGAAGAGACGCTGCTGGAGGCCTACCAGCGGCTCAACCCGACGGCAGACCGCAACGCCGCCCAGGCCGCCCTGGCCCGGTTCCTGTTCCGCAATCGGGCGGCTGAGCGAAGGGTCGCTGACCTGAGCGGCGGGGAGCGTCTGCGCGCCGCCCTGGCCTGCGTCCTGATGCGGCCCGCCCCACCCCAGTTTCTGGTGCTGGATGAGCCCAGCAACCACCTGGACCTGGAGTCCCTGGCGGCGGTGGAGGCGGCGCTGGGCGCCTATGACGGGGCGCTTTTGCTGGTCAGCCACGACGCCGACTTCCTGGCGGGAGTCGGCGTCGATCGGCAGATCCAGCTGGGCTAGTCCCGCGGGGACCTGGCCTCCCGGCGGACAATCCGAAAGACCCCATTGGCCCGGGCGCAGGGAACGCCGTCCGCCCGGGCGAAGGCCTGGGCGAAGGCCAGCGTGCCGCCCGGGCGGACGAACTCGGTCTCAAAGGTCAGCCACTGGCCGATCTGAGCGGCTTCCAGGAAGTCGACGGTCATATTGACCGTCAGCATGGAGGCCTCGCCCCCCGCCGCCTGCACGCAGGACAGGCCCATGGCGTTGTCGCACAGGGCCATGATCAGGCCCCCGTGGACGAAGCCCCGCCCATTCACATGCGGCCCGCGGGCCCAGAGCCCGAGGATGACCGCCTGCGGTGTTGTCCGGGCATAGATCGGCGCCCAGGGGTCGGTGAGAGGACTGGTGCGCCCGTGGAGAGCGAAACCCTCCGGCGGGGCCTGGTCTGGAGAGACGGCCATCAGGCGGCCGCCAGTCGCGCGAGACTTTCCAGCGTGCCCGCGCAGGCCTCGGCCGCCTCCTGGCCCTTGATGCGGAAGTGGGCGCCGAAGAAGTCCTGGTGGACCTGATGCTCATGGAAGTGGTGCGGGGTCAGAACCACCGAGAAGATCGGAGTCTCGGTGGCCAGCTGCACCTGCATCAGGGCGGCGATCACGGTCTGAGCGACGAACTCGTGGCGATAGACGCCCCCGTCCACCACGAAGCCTGCCGCCACGACGGCGGCGTAGCGGCCGGTTCGGGCCAGGCTCTGGGCGTGCAGCGGGATCTCAAAGGCGCCGGGGGTCTCGAAGCGGTCGATGCGCTCGGGGCCAAAGCCCCGTTCGCCGATGGCCTCAATGAAGCCTGTGTGGGCCTGGTCGACGATGTGCCGATGCCAAAGCGATTGCACAAAGGCGATGCGGGCGGCGCGGAAGGCGCCATTGGCGGTGGGAAGTTCGAAGGCGGCTTGGGTCATGGTCGTTTCCCTGACGGGTGGATGAACCACGACTCAGGGGCGCGCTGGACGAACCATGCGGGCGCACGCGCCCTCAAGGTGTCGCCCAACGGTTCTCATAACCGGACTCTAACCGTCGGCCCCGGGATCACACCGGGTCTGCTCGTCCCTGGCGGCGGTGAGGCCGGCAGGCGCCCGCGGGCTCGTCCAGACTCTGGAGCCTGGCATTACCGCCGGTGGGGAATTTCACCCCGCCCTGAGAACGTAGATCGCCGGAACCCCCGGCGACCAGGCGAGCTTAGCGGCAGACCCGGCCGTCAAACAAGCGTTTGATCGTTCAGGCGCGCTGGTTGAGGGTGATGGCCGATGCGGCCTTGTTGGCCGCCTGGCCGGAGCGGGGGCCGTAGCCTGCGGCTTCGCCCCGCTGGCTCGCCACCTCGTCGGCGATGGCCTTGACCAGGCCCTCGGTCACGGTGCGGGCCGCAGCGATCGCGCGACCCTGCCGGGCCAGGACGGCGTCGAAGGCTTCGGTGGCGCGGATCAGCCGGCTGCGCTGGGCGAGCGGCGCAGCGGCCACCAGGTCGGGATTGGCCCGCACCCGGGCTGACTCATGGCGATAGACATTGGCCAGCCGGGTGGTTTCATCCAGCTGTTCGGCCGCCTTGTGAGGGCGGCCCTCCTCGAAGGCCTGGGCGCTCTGGGCGACCAGTTCGGTGAGGCGTTCGGTCAGCAGGCTCAGCTGTTCGACGCGGTCTTGCGCGTCCGTCGCGGCGATCGCCATGGCGGCTACTCCTCCAGGCCTTGTAGTTTCAACATTTCGCGGGCGACCGTGTCGGCCAGCCCGATCCCGCCGCTCTTGGTGGTCTCCCGGGCGAAGGCCTCGGTGAGGAAGGAGCGGAACTGGTTCTCCGCCTGACCGCCGCCAAAGGGGGCGGAGACCTCGGTGGCGGTGAACATCTGCTGCATCATGATCGACAGGAAGGCGGCCTCGAAATCCTCGGCGGTCTTCTCGATCTGCCCACGCTTGGCGAGTTCGGCGGTGCTCTGGGCGCCGGCCGTGGCGCCAGGGGCGGGGACGATGGCGGAGATCGGGGACAGGGCGCTCATCACATCACCTCGATGTCGGCCTGCAGGGCGCCGGCGGCCTTGATGGTCTGCAGGATCGAGATCATGTCCCGGGGCGTGACGCCCAGGGCGTTGAGGCCCGCCACCAGATCCGACAGAGAGGCGCCGTTGCGCACGGTGAGGAACTGCTTGCCCTTCTCCTCCTCGACCTCGACGGCGCTTTGGGGGACCACGACGGTCTGCCCCTGGCTGAAGGGCGCAGGCTGGACGACGTCAGGGAACTCCTGAACACGGATCGTCAGGTTGCCTTGGGCGATGGCCACAGTGGAGACGCGGACCGCCTCGCCCATGACAATGACCCCGGAGACCTCATCGATCACCACCTTGGCGGCGTTGTCAGGCTGAACGGCCAGATTTTCGATCTGGGCCAGGAAGGCGGTCATGTCATGGCCCGCTGGGGGGCGGACCGCGACGATGGTCGGGTTCTGGGCATGGGCCGTGCCGGGGAACTGCCGGTTCACCGCCTCGGCGATCCGGCGCGAGGTGGTGAAGTCGGGATTGCGCAGGGTCATGCGCATCTGACCCATGGAGGCCAGCTGGAAGCCGAGCTCGCGCTCCACGATGGCGCCGCCGGCGATGCGGCCCGCGGTCGGTACGCCCTTGGAAATGGATGAGCCCGAGGCGCCGCCCGCCGAGACCGAACCGGTCTGCACCGTGCCTTGCGCGACCGCATAGGCCTCGCCGTCGGCGCCCATCAGCGGGGTGACCAGCAGGGTGCCGCCCTGCAGGCTCTTTGCGTCGCCCATGGCTGAGACTGTGGCGTCGATGGGGGAGCCCGCCGCCGCGAAGGCCGGCAGCTTGGCCGTCACCATGACGGCGGCGACGTTCTTGGTGTTGAGGTTGGCGTCCCGGGTGTTGACCCCCAGCCGCTCCAGCATGGCCTCAAGGCTCTGACGGGTGAAGGGTGCGTTGCGCAGCGAGTCGCCGGTGCCGTTCAGGCCGACCACGATGCCGTATCCCACCAGCATGTTGTCGCGAACGCCTTCGAACTCGACGATGTCCTTGATGCGCGAACTGGCCAGGGCCGGGCCTGTCGCCAGGCTGAGGCAAAGAAGCACGGCGCTGAAGAGGCGAAGGGGATGGGACATGAACGCTCGCCAGGACAAAGGAGGGTCAGTCCTGCGCCATGCGAGCCCCATGCCAGGAGCGATCGAAACAAAAACGTCTGAAAACAATGCGCTAAGGTTCGGGAGGGTGCGGCGCCGAGCGTCCGGTGCAGATTTTGCCCGGCATTAACCATACCCTAAGCGGCGAAGCTGAGACTCTGGGTTGCGCGTACAGTTGGTAAAGCAGGACGCATGAAAGTTTCGGGTTCGGGTTCGGCGGGACAGGCCTCCGGCGCAGGTCGCGCCAAGGGGGCGTCTGGCGGCGAGGGGTTTCGTCTGCCCAGTGTTTCAGGCGCTGCAGCGCCCGCCGCGGCGGGCCCCGCAGGGCCGGTGGCCTCGGTCGGCGGGTTGAGCGCGCTGCTCGCCCTGCAGGAGACAGGCGGGCCCCTGGAGCGTCGCCGCCGCGCCGTCAGCCGGGCAGGGCGAATTCTTGACGTGCTGGACGAGGTGAAGCTCGCCCTGGTCAGCGGGGAGCTGTCTCTGGGGCAGTTGGAGCGACTCACCCGCGCGGTCAGGGAAGAGCGGGCCTCCACTGAGGACGCCGGCCTGGAAGGCGTTCTGAACGAGATCGAGACCCGGGCTGCGGTGGAATTGGCCAAACTCGAAATGGCCCGAAACGCTGGTCTACCAACGGTAGGGGAGTCGCGTTGAATGTCCCTGAAGTTCTGCTATATAGCCGCCTCCCAAGTTCCGGGGAACTGTCCAGGGGCGTGAGGTATCGTTATGGCGGCCACTGTCATGGCTTTAGAGAGTTCTTATCGTCCGTCTGAGGACGAAGAGTTCATGAATGAGCGCCAAGTCGAGTATTTCCGGCAGAAGCTCATGACTTGGAAGGAAGAGATTTTCCGCGAGAGCCGGGAAACCCTTTCGCATCTTCAGAATGAGACCGAGAACCTGCCCGATGACGTTGATCGGGCATGGTCGGCCACCGATCGAGCGCTGGAGCTTCGCACCCGCGACCGGCAGCGCAAGCTGATCTCCAAGATCGATGAGGCCCTGCGCCGGATCGAGGACGGCAGCTACGGCTATTGCGAGGAGACCGGCGAGCCGATCGGTATCGCGCGACTTGAGGCGCGCCCCATCGCCACCCTGAGCCTGGAGGCCCAGGAACGCCATGAGCGCCGCGAACGGGTCCACCGCGACGACTGAAGGCCTGCTGTCGCCGCGCCCGCCACGGTGCGTGGGCTCAGGTCACCCGGGTGGTGGTCAGGGCGGCGGCTTCCACATCCCCCTGGGCCAGACGTCCGTCGAGGCGCGGCAGGATTTCGTCGACTGCGCCCGCCACCGCCCAGCTGTCCATGAAGTCGGGCGGGGTCAGCCGCGCAGCGACCGTGTGTTCCAGCAGCTTGAACAGCGGGTCCCAGAACCCTTCCGGGCTGTAGAAGACCACGGGCTTGCGATGCAGGTCGAGCCGGCGCCAGGACAGGAGTTCGATGATCTCCTCCAGGGTGCCGATGCCCCCTGGCAGCACGACGAAGCCATCGGAGCGCTCGAACATGATCTGTTTGCGCTCGTGCATGGAGCGCACGACGATGGTCTCGACGACGTCGAGGGCGCGCTCACGGCTGGTCAGGAACTCCGGAATGATCCCCAGGACGTCGCCGCCGGCCTCGTGGGCGGCCCTGGCGCAGGCCCCCATCAAGCCCACCCCGCCGCCGCCATAGATCAGGCGCCGACCCTGGTCGGCCAGGACGCGGCCGAACGCTGCGGCGTCGGACAGGAGGGTGGGGTCTGCGGCGTCAGACGATCCGCAAAAGACACAGACGGACTCGATGCTGGGGGGCGAAGCGCCCATAGGGTGTTGGCTCCGGAAAAAAGGTCACCGGCGCACAGGGCAGGCCGGGAATCCGCTTAGCTAGGGTGTGACATGATGCGATTCAAGCAAACCCTCGTGGCGCGGTCGGTCGTCGGCATGGCTGGCCTCGCCCTGTTCAGCGCTTGCGGCGAGGGCCAGGTGGGGGCTGGCTCGCCCCTGAACCGCGAGGCCGAGGCGCCAAGCTCCTATCTTTCGCCCCCGAGCGCGCGAGCCCTGCGGACTGGGCCCGATGGTCTGGTGCTCAGCGGTGTCGCAGCGCCGCGGGCGCGGGTCAGGCTGGCCACCCCGGAGGGTGAGGTTCGCCTCACCGAGGCCGATGGCGGCGGCGCCTGGACGATCCCCCTGGGCGCCAGCGACGCCGCACGAATTTTTGGACTGTCGATGCTCGTGGGGGAGCGCACCGTTCAGGCGGAGGGCTATCAGTTGGTCCTGCCGGACGGGCGGCTGGTCCTCCTGCGGGCCGGCGCCGGGGCCGTGGTGGTCCAGGGCGCGGCGAAGCAGGGCATCGCCGCCTTTGACTTCGACGAGGAGGGCGGCGCCGTGATCTCCGGCACAGCGCCCCCGGAGGCGATCCTGTCGGTGCGGATCGACGGGCGCACGGTCTCCACCAGCGGCCGCGCCAATGCGGCGGGCCATTTCAGCCTGCCCTTCGGCGCGCCGGTGCCGCCGGGGCCCCACCAGATCCGGGTGCAGGGCGAGTCCCTCGACCTCAGCGCAGAGGTCGACGCCACCCCTGCGGCCGCGCCGGAGGAGGGGGCGATCCGCGCGGCGCGCACCCGCCATGGCCTGCGCGTGGACTGGCTGACCCCCGGGGGCGGCCTGCAGTCGACCCTCTTGCTGGATTGATCGGAGCGCTCGCTTGAATCCTCCTGGACTGGCCCGAGGGCGCGGCGGCGGTGATTTGGCCCCGGCGGGCGACTTCCGCTTCTGGCCGGCCATGGCCGACCTCGGCGCCCTGGTCATGCGCTCAGGCGCGCCTCAGCTGCGCCTGCGCCTTATCGCATCGGTCATCCTGGTTCTGGTCGGCAAGGTGGCCGCCGTGCTGGCGCCGGTCATGCTGGGAGAGGCGATCAACACCCTGTCCGTCGCGGGCGGCGTGGTGGTCGTGGGCGCCACCTTCGTTGCGCTGGCCCTGGCCTTTGCAGGTTTGCGACTGCTGTCGGCCTGCGCGCCCTTCGCCCGGGACGCGGTCTTCACCGTCGTCTCCCAGGCGACCATGGCCCGGGCGGCCGTGGAGGGGTTTGGCCATGCGGTCTCCCTGTCCCTGGACTTTCACCAGAGCAAACAGACCGGGACCCTGGCCCGGATCATCGAGCGGGGCGCGCGGTCCACGGACTTCCTGATCCGCAGCGTGGTCTTCAACCTCGGCCCTACGGCGATCGAGTTGTTGCTGGCCATGGGGGTGATGATCGTCCGGCTGGACTGGCGGTTCGCCGCCACCGCGTTTCTGACGGTGGTGGTCTATGCCGTGGTCACCTTCAAGATCACCGACTGGCGGCTTTCCCATCGCCGGGAGCTCAACGAGGCCGACGCCAGCGCCGCGGGCCTGTCGGTGGACGCCCTGATGAACTTCGAGACGGTGAAGACCTTCGGGGCCGAGACCCGGGCGGTGGACACCTATCGCGGGGCGCTGAACCGATATGTGGGCGCCGCGGTGAAGGCCAACACCTCGCTGTCCCTGCTCAACGGCGCCCAGGCGGTGATCCTGAACATCGGGCTGGCGGTGATGACGGTCCTGGCCGGACTGGAGGTGGCGGCCGGAACCATGCGCATCGGCGACGTCACCATGGCCATCCTACTGCTCATCGGCATCTATGCCCCCCTGAACATGCTGGGGTTCAACTACCGGGAAATCCGCCAGGCCTTCATTGACATGGAGCAGCTGGTCGCCCTGACCGACCGCACTCCCGACATCCAGGACGCGCCCCAGGCCAAGGCTCTGCCGCCGGCGGCGCCGGACGGCGCGCGGCTGGAGTTCCGGGACGTGGGATTTCGTCACGACGCCCGCAGTCAGGGCCTGCTGAATGTGAGCTTTGTCGCCGAGCCTGGATCGACCGTGGCCCTGGTCGGCCCGTCCGGGGCTGGCAAGACCACAGCCGTGCGGCTGGCCCTGCGCCTCATCGATCCCCAGGAGGGGATGGTCCTGCTGGACGGGCTGGATCTGAGGCAGGTGCGGCAAGAGGCCCTGCGCCAGGCCGTGGCTCTGGTGCCGCAGGACGTGGCCCTGTTCAACGACACCCTGCGTGCCAACATCGCCTTTGGCCGCCCGCAGGCGAGCCTGGCCGAGATCGAGGCCGTCGCCCAGGCCGCAGAGCTGGCTCCCTTCATCGAGTCGCTGCCCGACGGCCTCGAGACCCGGGTCGGTGAGCGAGGGCTGAAGCTTTCAGGCGGCGAGCGCCAGCGGGTGGGCATCGCGCGCGCCCTGCTGGCCAATCCGCGCCTGCTGATCCTGGACGAGGCCACCAGCGCCTTGGATGGGCGCACGGAGGAAGCCATCCAGGCGACCCTGCGCAAGGTCCGTAGGGGGCGCACGACCCTGGTGGTCGCCCACCGGCTTTCGACCATCGTCGACGCCGACCTGATTGTCGTGCTGCGACGGGGCCGGGTGGTCGAGCGGGGAACCCACGAGGAACTGCTCGCCGCCGCCGGGGAATACGCCGCCCTGTGGCGACGCCAGACCCGGCAGCGCTGAGGCCCTATTCGGCGGCGCGGGGCAGGGCGTCCTCAGGGGCGGTCGGTCCCTGCCGCGGCCGCAGGCCGAGCTTGCGGCGCCCCCAGCCGCCGGCCCGGCGCAATCGCTCCCCATAGACCTTGGGCGCGGCCAGCATGACGGGCGTCAACACCAGGGTCAGCAGGGTGGCGAAGGACAGCCCCCAGACCACTGCAGCTGACAGCTGGACCCACCACTCCGACCCGGGCGCCCGGTACTCGATATGGCCGGCGCGGAAATTGGGATGGAGCTGGAACATCAGCGGCAGCAGGCCCACCACCGTCACCACCGTGGTGAGAATCACCGGGCGGAACCGCTGGGTGGCGGCGCGGACGGCGGCGTCGTCGGCGGGATAGCCGGCCCGGCGCAGCTGGTAGTAGGTGTCCACCAGCACGATGTTGTGGCCCACCACCACGCCGGCCAGTGCGACGATGCCGGTGCCCAGCATGATCACCGAGACATAGTTGAACGTGCCCAGGAGATTCACCTGCACCCCGAGCAACACGCCGACGGTGGACAGGGCCACCGCCGAGAGGGTCACCACCACGCCGTAGAAGCTGTTGAACTGCCAGAGCAGGATCACCCCCATCAGGAACAGGGAGACCGCCATGGCGACCACGAAGAACTGGGCGGCCTCCTGGCCCTCCTCGTCGGCGCCGGTGAACTTCCATCGAACGTCATCACTGATCTCGGCCTGCTCCAGCCAGGGGCGCAGCTGGGCGATCTTCTGGTTGGCGGCGACGCCTTCCACCGCATTGGCCTGGACGATGACCAGGCGCTGACCGTCGCGGCGTTGGATGGTGGTCACCTGCTGGGCGGGCGCCTGGCGGATGAAATAGCTGGCCGGCACCGGGCCAAGCGCCGTGGAGATTTTCAGGTCGTCAAAGGCGGCCATGTTCCGCGCGTCGGCCGGGAATCGCACCCGGATGTCGAGCTCATCTTCGGCGTCGTCCGGCCGGAAGCGCCCGACCAGCACGCCGGTGGTCACAAACTGGATCGCCTGGCCTACCGACAGGACATCGACGCCGTAGCGTCCGGCGGCCTGCCGGTCGACGGCCAGGTTCAGCTCGATCCCCGGCGAGGTGCGGTTGTCCTCCAGCTCGAACAGGTCGGGATCGGAGGCCAGGCGCGCGCGGATCAGATCGGCCGCGGCGTTCAGCGCCTCGGGGTTCTGGCTGCGCAGTTCGACCTGAACATCCTTGCCCACGGGCGGTCCGCCCTGGGGCTCACGGACTTCGATCAGCACGCCGGGCAGATCGGTCAGGCGGGTGCGGATGTCATTGACGATGTCGGCGCCGCGCAGGCCCAGTTCGCCCCGTTCTTCGAAATCCACGAGATCGACCTGCAGCCGGCCAACCGTGTCATTGGGCGGTCCGCCGCCGCCGCCGCCTGAACTGGCGGCGCCCGACCGGGTGTAGATGGAGTCCACGCCTGGCACGTCGAGCAGGCGCTGCTCGACCTGGCGGACCAGCACGTCGTGCGCCTCAGGCGACAGGTTGCCCCGGGCCTTCACATAGACCTGGGCCCATTCGGGATCCTCCTCCAGGAAGAACTCGGTCCTGTGAGTGGACGTGGCGAACCACCCGACGATGGCGACGACGATCAGCAGGGTGGCGGCGAAGGTACGGGTAGGGGCGGCCCCCAGAGCCCAGAGCGTCCGGGCATACCAGCCCATGAAGCCCGACATCTCCCGGGGATCGCCGCGCTCGGACTTTTCGATCTCCGCCAGATGCGCCTCATCCACCGCGGCTTTGCGGCCGAAGATGGAGCCCAGCGCCGGGGTGAAGATCAGGGCCACGAAGATGGAGGCGCCCAGGACGTACATCAGCGTCAGGGGCAGGAAGCTCATGAACTTGCCCGGGATCGAGTTCCAGAACATGAACGGCAGGAAGGCGCAGAGCGTCGTCAGGGTGCCGTTCAGGACCGGGAAGAACATCCGCTTGCCGGCGGCGGCGAAGGCCTCCTCCTTGGGCAGGCCCTCGGCCATCTTCCGGTCGGCGTACTCGACCACGACGATCCCGCCGTCCACCAGGATGCCGACGGCCAGGACAAGCCCGAACATCACCATCTGGTTCAGGGTCACGCCTGAGGCGTTCAGCATCAGGAAGGCCAGCATGAAGCAGGCCGGGATGGCTGCGCCGACCATAAGTCCCTGCCGGATGCCCAGGCTGTAGACGATGATCATCATCACCAGGATGGTGGCGATCAGCAGGCCGGACTCCAGCACCACCAGGGTGCGGTGAATGAAGTCGCTCTGGTCGTAGGTGTAGGACACCCGGATCGTGTCGGGCCAGCGGGCCTCCTCGTCGGCCACGACGGCGCGGACGGCGTCGACCGTGTCGAGGATGTTGGCGCCGCTGCGCTTGGCCACCTCCAGCGACATGGCCGGCTCGCCATTGTAGCGGGTGATGAAGTTCGGCTCTTTGAAGGTGCGCCGCACCTCGCCGATGTCGCCGACCGTGATGACCCGGTCGCCGCTCTTCTTGATGGGCAGGCTGAGGATGTCGGAGGGCTCCTCGACCACGCCGGGAACCTTCACCGCGAACTGGCTGCCGCCGGACCGCAGGTTCCCGGCGGGAACCAGCTGGTTGTTTCGGCTGATGACCTGGGCCAGCTCTCCGGTGGTGACGTTGTAGGCCTCCATCCGCAGGGGATCGATGGTGACCTCAAGCATCTCCTCGCGGCCGCCGCTGAGCTGGACCTCCAGCACGCCGGGGGCGGCTTCAAGCCGGTCCTGCAGGGAGCGGGCGATGCGATAAAGCTCGCGCTCCGGCGCGGCGCCCGACAGGACGATGCCGATGATCGGCTCGCCGCTGAAATTGGCCTCCTCGATGATCGGTTCTTCGGCGTCGGGGGGGAAGCGGCCGCGGGCCAGGTCGACCTTGGCGCGGACCTCGGCTAGGGCCTTGTCCTTGTCGAAGTCGGCCTCGAACTCCAGGTTGACGATCGCCATGCTCTGGCGCGCCGCGGAGTTCATCTCCTTCAGGCCCTCGATGGACTGAAGCTCCACCTCGAGCGGCTTGACCAGCAGGCGCTCGGAATCCTCCGGACTCACGCCGGGGTATGGGACCACCACCGAGACAAAGGGGAAGTCGATGTCGGGGTTGGCCTCCCGGGGCATGGCGAGGTAGCCGAAGAAGCCGAAGATGCTGGCGATCAGGGTGACCCCCAGCACCACCTTCCGCCGCTTGATGGCGCCGTCGATCAGCGGACCGATCATACTCTCAAGCCTCCTGTGCGACGCGCCCTAGCGGGCCAGCGCCACGCGAACCTTCTGGCCCTGGTCCACATAGGACTGGCCGACCGTAATGACGCGCGCCTCGCCGGTAAGGCCACGCACCCAGACGCCCTCGGCGCTCTCCTCGGTCACCTGGACCGGGGTGAAGACCACGACGTCGCCGGGACCCACATGGCGCACGCCCTGGCGGCCCTCGGCGTCCAGCACCATGGCCGAGGGGGGCACGAGGTGGGCGGGACCCGAGGCGGTGGTGATCCGGACGTCCGCCGACAGGCCAGAGCGGACGGCCTGCTGCGGGTTGCTCGCGACGACCTCGAGCCGGTAGGTCCGGGTCTGGGGGTCGGCCTCGCGGCCCACAAACCGAACCTGGCCCGACAGGGTTTCTCCCGACACCAGGGTGGCGGTGGCGGGCTCGCCGGTGCGGATCCGACCAGCCTGCGTCTCAGGCACGTTGCCGACGATGAGGATGGGGTTCAGTTCGATCAGGGTGCCGCAGGGCTGTCCGGGGGACAGATAGGTCCCGATCTCGGCATCGCGATTGTCGAACACGCCGGCGAAGGGCGCGCGGATATTGACCTGCTCCAGGGCGATTTCGGCCTGCCGCACCGCTGCGGCGGCGGCGTCCAGATTGGCCTGGTCCTGCAGGACCTGGGTCTCGGACCGGTAGCCCTTTTCCGCCAGTGAGGCGGACGCCCGGCGTTGCAACTCCCGCGAGCGCAGGGCCGCGCGGGCCTGGTCGAGGGCCGCCTGACGGGCGTCCACCGACAGCCGGCAGAGCACTGCGCCCTTCTGGACGAAGGCGCCTTCCCGGGCTGGCGTCGAGGCGACGACCCCGGAGGTCTCGGCGCGGACTACGACGCTGCGGGCGGCCTCGGTGCGGCCGCGCAGGGTGACCACATAGGGCCGGGTGACCTCAGGCGTTACGGTGACCTGGACCTGGGGCGGCTGGTCAGCCGCCTTCGGCGCCGCCGCCGGCGCGCTGTCGCCGCCGCCCAGAAGCGACATGGCCACGAAATAGACCACCAGCACGCCGAACACGGCGAGGATGAAGATGTGAGACGCCTTGAGACGCATGCCGTAAATTTCCCCCAGCCAACCCGGCTTCATGAATGTCCGAGGAGGCCGCATTCCCACGTTCTTTGGGATTCCGCGCCGTTGTGGGGCGGGCGTGGCGGTGGTGCAAATGAATTCGCAGACAGGAAGCGCGCGGCGCGTCGACTGTGCCTGACGAACCTCGGTTCAGGGCATAGAATGGCGCGATCACCCGTGGCGCCGGCCAAGGCGCCCCCTGGCCTTAATCGAAGACGGAACCCCTGATGAGATATCTTCACACCATGGTCCGCGTACGCGACCTCGACGCCTCCCTGGACTTCTATTGCGCAAAGCTCGGCCTGGTGGAGGTCTCGCGAGTCGAGAACGCCGGCGGACGATTCACCCTGGTTTTCCTCTGCGCGCCGGGGGACGAGGAGGCCGCGCGGGCCCGCAAGGCGCCGATGGTGGAGCTCACCTACAACTGGGATCCTGAGGACTACCAGGGCGGGCGGAACTTCGGCCACCTAGCCTATGCGGTGGACGACATTTACGCCGCCTGCCAGCGCCTGATGGATGGCGGTGTTGTGATCAGCCGCCCGCCGCGGGACGGGCACATGGCCTTCGTCCGGTCGCCGGACGGCATTTCGGTCGAACTGCTGCAGGCTGGCGCGGCCCTGCCGCCCGCCGAGCCATGGTCGTCCATGCCTAATGTCGGGCAGTGGTAGTCAGAAATGTGAGGTGAGGGTTGTCCGCCGCTGCGGCGGCGGACGAAGGACGGTGGCTCCCCGAGCAGGACTCGAACCTGCGACAAGTCGGTTAACAGCCGACTGCTCTACCAACTGAGCTATCGGGGATCAGCACCGTAGGGCGGCGGCTATACGCCGGGGCGGCGGGCGGTGCAAGCCTCCGGTGCGCCCCTATCCACAGCCGAGGTCAAAAAAAGAGCCCGGCCGGAGCCGGGCTTGAGAAGGTTGGTGATGGTGGGGTGTCTTCAAGGAAGACCAGGGAAGGTTGGTCTTTTATGGTTAAGGGGGGGTTAACGATCTAAGCCGCGGCGCCGGGCTCTCGGGTGTGTCGGCGGGCGGATAGACAAGCTTTCCGGCAGGCCTTACAGCCAATATCGCCCCGACCGGCTCAGCGGCTGCGGATGTGTGGAAGCTGTTGATCCGAAGGCGATCTTCGGGCGCGCGTTCCACATCTCCGCTCAGGCCAGAGCCAGGGGCGGGAGGACGACACAGACTCTATGCGGCTCTTCCAGCAGAATCCCCTTCTGGCCTACGGTCTCGCCGTTCTGAGCGCCGCACTGGGATTCTATGTCCGCTGGGCCCTCGACGGCGTGCTGCCGCCCGGTTTCCCCTATCTGACCTTCTTCCCGGCGGTGATTCTGACCGCCTTCCTGGCTGGCATGTGGCCGGGCATTCTCTGCGCCGTCCTGTCGGGTCTGGCGGCGTGGTGGTTCTTTATCCCGCCCATCGGCTTCAGCCTCTCACCGGCCAGCGGCCTGACCCTGGTCTTTTTCATCTTCGTCGTGGCCGTGGACATCGCGGTGATCGAGCTGATGCGCCGCGCCCTGCATGATCTGGAACAGGAGCAGGCCCTGACGGCGCAGCTCTATGAACGTCAGCGGGTGATGTTCCAGGAGCTGCAGCACCGGGTGGCCAACAACATGACCTTTGTGGCGGCCCTCCTGCAGATCAAGAAGCGGACCATCGACAGTCCCCAGGCCGCCGAGGCCCTGGATGAGGCCCGCGAGCGCTTGGTCACCATGGCCCAGATTCACCGTCGGCTATACGATCCGGCCACCCTGGAGCTGAGCGTCGCCGCTTCGCTGCGGGAGCTGTGTGATGACCTGGTGCAGGCCGCCGGCGGGCGCGATGTCGTCTGCGATGTCAAAGCCGAAGAGGTGGAGCTGGACACCACCCGGCTGGTGACCCTGTTCCTGTTGGTGGCCGAGGTGGTGACCAACGCCCTGAAGCACGCGTTTGACGGCCGCACCTCTGGCTGCATCAACGTGTCCCTCCTGCCGACGGGCGAGGGGCGAGCGGTTCTGTTGATCGCCGACGATGGTCCAGGCTTCCCCGCCACCAACACCGGCCTTGATGGCCGGCTGAGCCTGGGCTTTGGCATCATGCACAGTCTGGCGGGCCAATTGGGCGGTCAGCTGGACTTTCCGCCGGGAACCGGCGCTCAGGTGCGGCTGACCTTCCCGACCTAGGCGCGCGCTATTTAGGCGGCGGCGGTCCGCCGGCCTGCCACGGCCCTCTTCCCCGGACTCTCGACCCGACAAGTGCGGCGGCCGTTGGCCCGTCGCCCGCGCCGGGTGTCACCACGGCTTCATGTCCGAATGCGAAACCTCCGGCCCGGCGGCGGGCCTTTGGCGACCCCGGGACATGACAGCGTAGAGGTTCCCCATGCGGCGACGATCAGGTGTGATCCTGGCGGCGATCGGCCTTGGCCTTGCAGGGTGCGGCGGGGAGGCGAAGGCGCCCGACGGCGCCTGGCAGAGCCAGATGCGCGAAGTCCGCATGGCGGTCCGGGGGTCGGAGGACGATCCCATGATCACCCGCCGTCTGACCGCCTATAAGACCTATATCGGCAAGGCGACGGGCCTTCCGGTCAAGCTCTACGAGTCGTCGGACTACAACGGCACGATCCAGGCGCTTTCCAGCGGTCAGGTGGACATCGCCACCATGGCTGGCGGCGGCTACGCCAATGTGGACGCCCAGATCGGCGACCTGGCCCAGCCCATCCTCACCGTCCGTCAGGCCGAGGGCGACACCGGCTATTATTCCGGCCTGCTGGTCATGGCTGAGAGCCCCTATCGCACGATCCAGGACCTGAGGGGCAAGACCCTCGGCTACGTCGATTTCAACTCCACCTCGGGCTACCTGTTTCCCCGCGCCGTGATGCGCGAACAGGGGATCGACCCGGACACCTTTTTCGGGAAGTCGAGCTTCGCGGGCGGTCATACCCAGGCGGTGATGGCCCTGGACAACGGCCAGTTCGACGCCACCATCATCCAGGCTGGCGGCGGCGATCCCGAGCACGGTTTCACCACTGGCGCGCACTACACCATGGCCCGGCGCGGCGTGGTGGAGCTGGATGACTTCCGGATCATCTGGACCGCCGGCCCCATTCCCAACAGCGCCGTCGTGGTCCGCACCGACCGGCCCCAGCCATTCGTTGATGCGGTGCGCGGCGCCATGGCGGCCTTGCCCTATGATGATCCCGAGGTCTGGCGCGACATCGGCCAGCCCGATGGGGCGGCCTATACGGCGGTCACCCGCGAACACTACGCCCCGATCATCAAGCTGCGCGCCGACGACATCGCCGCCCGTCGCGCGGGAGAGCGCCGATGAAACGCCTGCTTCTCGCCGCCGGCGCGGTGCTGCTCAGCGCCGCCCAGGCCCAGGCGCCCGTCCTGCCGCTGCGGATCGCCGACATCACCGGACAGGCCGGTCCCTGTGCGCCGCCTGGCGCCGATCTTCCCGCCGCGCAGCGGGCCTATGTCGAACTCCTGGCGCAGCGCCTGGACACCGATGTGCTGAGCTGTCCGGTGGCGGACGCTGCCAGCGCGGCCCGGGCCCTGGCCAGCGGCGCGGTCGACCTGGCCCGGCTTGACGGCGCGGCCTTCGGACCCGTCTCGGGTGAGACCCGCAGCATCCTGACGACGCGCGCGACCGGGGACCTGAACCGTCTGCCGGTGGTGGTGGCCGTCCCGCGCGCCGCCTCGGCCCAGAGCCTGGGCGATCTTGCCGGCGCGAGCCTGGTTTTCGCGGGAGCGCAGAAGGCCAATCTGGACGTTCCGCGCCGCGCCCTGGCCGACTATGGGGCGGCGGACGCCTTCTTTGGGGCTCAGATCGTGGCTCGGGATCACGAGGATGCGGCCACCCGCCTGCGCGCCGGTCAGGCCCAGGCCCTGGTGCTGCATGCCGGCGCCTGGCAGAAACTCTGCCGTGGCGACCAGCCCGGTGAGGACCTGTGCGAGGATCTGCGGGTCGTCTGGCGCCAGCGTCCGGTGGCCAAGGGGGCCTGGGCCATCCGCACCGATATGAGCGATGACCGGCGCTTCCGCCTGATCGGCATTCATGTGGCCATGCACAATGAGTCGCCGCAGGCCTTCGCCTGGGCGGCCGGCGAAGGGGCGGCGGAGTTCGAGCCGACCGAGGCCAAGGCGCTGCTCGCTCAGGGGCCGACGGTCGGCTCATGACCACCGCCATTGAGACCTTCGAACGGGATCGCCGCCGGATGCTGATCCGGCAGCGGAGCCAGGCGGCCCTTGGCCTGGCGATTTTCACCATCCTGCTGCTGGTGTCCTTCCAGCGCAGCCAGTTCTTCGGCTCTGACATCGGCGGCGATCCCCTGGGACGCATGGCCGACTTCCTGCAGCGGATGAATCCGGGCCTGAAGCCTGAACTCCTGCTCGAAGACCGGCAGACCCGCGGCTCCCTGCATTCGTGGTTCTACGCCCTGCCCATCTGGCTGCGGGCGGCCTGGCAGACCGTGGAGATGGCGATCCTGGCCACGGCCCTCGGCTCGGTCCTGGCGCTGGGGGCGTCGTTCCTGACCGCCCAGAACCTGATGCCCTTTGCGCCGGTGCGGTTCGTGGTGCGGCGTATCCTGGAAGCCATCCGCACCCTGCCGGACCTGATCATGGCCTTGATCCTGGTGGCGGCGTTCGGGGTCGGCCCCCTGGCCGGGGTGCTCACCCTGACCATCTCGACCCTCGGTGGTCTCGGCAAGCTGTTCGCCGAGATCAATGAGGAGATCGATCCGCGCCAGCTGGAGGCTCTGCAGGCCGCAGGAGCCGGCCCCCTGAAAAAGATCCGCTATGGGGTCATGCCCCAGGTGCTGCCCAACTACGCCTCCTACGCCCTCATTCGGCTGGAGGGGAACCTGGCCGGCGCCGCGGCCCTGGGCATTGTGGGCGCGGGCGGCATCGGCCTGGAGCTGCAACGGTCCATCACCTACACGGAATTCGACACCTATCTGGCGATCCTACTGATCATCATCGCCATGATCTTCCTGATCGACCTGTTCTCCGAGGCCGTGCGTCACCGCCTCATCGGTCTGGAGAAGGCCTGATGCCCCGGCAAGCCTATGACCAGGCCCTGGCCATCGCGCCGGACGCCTTGCGCGCGCCGTGGACCCGCCGGGCGCGGGACGCGGTTCTGCTGATCCTCGCCCTGGCCGCCCTTGTGGGCATGGCCATCGACCTGGAGCTGGCGCCCGGCGCCCTGATGACCGGCTTTGGCAAACTCGGCCGGTTCCTGGGCGAGATGGTTCCACCCTCGTCGGGCGGGCAGTCTGTGCGCATCCTCAAGGCCCTGGCCGAGACCTTCGCCATGGCCTTCGCCGGGACGGTGATCGCCGCGGTGGTGGCCCTGCCGCTGGGGGTGATCGGCGCCAAGACCGTGGTCGCAAATCCGGCCCTGCACTTCGCCTTTCGGCGGTTCCTCGACATCTTCCGCGGGGTGCCGGCCCTGGTCTGGGCGCTTATCCTGGTCTCGGCCTTTGGCCTTGGCCCCTTCGCCGGGGTGGTGGCCCTGGCGCTGGCCGACATTCCCAACCTCGCCAAACTGTTCTCCGAGGCCCTGGAAAACAGCGATCCCAAGCCCATCGAGGGGGTTCGCTCGGCGGGCGCATCGCCCCTGGCGGTGATGCGCTTTGGCCTTGCGCCACAGTTCGCCCCGGTCGCCACCAGCCAGACCCTGTTTTTCCTGGAGGGCAATTTCCGCAATGCGGGCGTGCTGGGGATCGTCGGGGCCGGCGGCATCGGCTTTGAACTGGACGAGCGGATCCGGATCTTCGCCTTCGACGAAGTGGCCTTCATCATCCTGCTCTACATGGTCGCCGTGGCCTGCCTGGACACGCTGTCCCGAGCCCTGCGCAACCGGCTGGCCTAGGGGGCGAACGGGCGATAGGCCCCAGCCGGCGCGTCCAGCGGCGCCGAACTCGCCAGCCGCACCGTGGTCGCGCCCCACGCGCAGGCGTGCTGAAGGGCCGCCTGCAGGCTTGCGCCAGCGCTGAGCGCCTCCAGCAGACCGGCGGCGAACACGTCGCCTGCGCCTGTGGAGTCGATGACCTGGACGGAGGGACCGCGCGCTGTGAGCTGGCCATCTGCTGTATGGGCGCAGGCGCCGTCCGCCCCATGGGTGACGACGATGGCTGACAGGCGGGGGCCAAAGACCAGGCGGGCCGCCCTGAACGGATCGGCCAGAACGTCGGGCTGAAGGTCATCGGCCGAGCAGACCACCACATCGGCGGGGCCGGCATAGGCAGGCGCCGGCCAGTGGACAACCACGGGACCGCGGGCGGCGGCGGCCCAGGCGTCCGCCCCCGGAAACGCGGCGCGAACATAGACGCCGTCGGCCTGAACTCCCGGATGATCCACAGGGGAGGGCAGGGGCGGGAGCACCAGCCGGACGCGGTCAAGGTCGAGGCCCAGGACCAGTCGCTCGCCATCCGGTTCGATCAGGATCAGGGTGGTGCGGCTCTCGCCCGGGCGGCGGCCCACCAGGGTGGTGTCCAGCCCCGCGGCGTTGGCCATGGCGATCGACTGGTCGCCACCGTCGTCAGTCGCCACAAGGCTGGCCAGATTGACCCGGTGGCTAGCCTGGATCAGGGCGACGCCGGCATTGGCGCCGCCGCCCCCAAGGCGGGCGGCGAGACGCCCCTCAAGGCTGCGCCCGGCCACGCGACCCCCGCGCTCAAGTCCGCCCTCCAGCCAGACCGGTCGGTCCAGGGCCAGGGCGCCGATCACCAGGAAATTCGCCATGTGGTCGCCTCCGCAGGCCACACCTAGGTGAAGGCGGTGACGGGGGCGAGACACCGCGTCACGGTGCAGCCGACAAATCCTCCCTTGGTGGGCCTGAGCCTCTCGCGGGCCGTCACGCCGGGGTCACCGGGCGGCCCTAAGCTTCCAGGCATCAAGAGCTTACCGCCGAACCCTGGAGGCAGGATGCTGGAGCTGCGCAACGTGACCAAGCGGTTCGGGGAGGTCAGCGCCGTCGACGGCGTGTCCTTCAAGTGTGATCGCGGCGAGTTCATCGGGGTGATCGGGCGCTCGGGCGCCGGGAAATCCACCCTGTTGCGCATGATCAATCGCCTGGCTGACCCCACATCAGGCCAGATCCTCTGGGATGGCCAGGATGTCGGCAAGCTGAAGGGCAAGCCCCTGCGTCAGTGGCGCCGCCGCTGCGCCATGATCTTCCAGCAGTTCAATCTCTGTCCGCGCCTGGACGTGATCACCAATGTCCTGGTGGGCGTCCTGGCCGAGCGGCCGACGGCCACCTCCCTGCTCAAGATCTTCCCCGCCGAGGATCGCGCCCGCGCCATCCTCGAGCTTGATCGCCTGGACATGGCCCAGGTCGCCCTGCAACGGGCCGCCACCCTGTCGGGCGGACAGCAGCAGCGGGTGGCTATCGCGCGGGCCATGCTGCAGGAGCCTGATATGCTGCTGGCCGACGAGCCGGTGGCGTCGCTCGATCCCATCAACACAGAGGTGGTGATGGAGGCCCTGGAGGATGTGTGCCGCGAGCGGGGCATCCCGGTGATCGTCAACCTGCACAGTCTGGACATCGCCCGGCGCTACTGCACCCGCGTCATCGGCATGTCGAAGGGCAAGATCATCTATGACGGCGCGCCCGCGGGCCTGACGCCGGACGTGATCGACAAGATCTATGGCGTGCGCACAGGGCGGGCTGGCCGTGATTTCGCTCCGGCCGTGGCCGCCGCCTGATGGGTCTGAAACTCGCCGACCGGCCCTTGTCGCCGGGCTATCGCTATTTCGAGCGTTACACGCCGCCGGCCGAACCGGCCGAGAAGACGGGGGGCCCGGAACCCGTCATCAATCCGCAGGCGCAGGTCCATGACAGCATCCTTGGCCCCTGGTGCCGCGTGGGCGCGCGCACCAGCCTGTCGGAAACCGCCATGGGGGCGTTCAGCTATATCGTGAACGATTCCAGCTCGGCCTATGCCGAGATCGGCAAGTTCTGCTCCATCGCCCGGGACGTGCGGATCAATCCGGGCAATCACCCGACCTGGAAGGCCGCCCAGCATCACTTCAGCTACCGGGCGATCTCCTATGAGCTGGGTGACGAGGACGACCAGGACTTCTTCGAATGGCGGCGGTCCCATACCGTGACCCTGGGCCATGATGTGTGGCTGGGGCATGGCGTGACCGTGCTGCCTGGCGTCACCGTGGGCACTGGCGCAGTTGTCGGGGCCGGCGCGGTGGTGTCCAAGGATGTCGCCCCCTTCACCATTGTGGGCGGGGTGCCGTCCAAGCCGATCCGCGAGCGCTTCCCCAAGGCGGTGCAGGACGGCCTTCTCGCGATCGCCTGGTGGGACTGGGACCATGAACGCCTCGCCGACGCCCTCGACGACTTCCGCGCCCTCGACGCCGACGCCTTCGTCGAAAAATACGCCTGAGGCCGGCCTGTTGGTCCTGGTGGTCGGCCCCTCCGGGGTCGGCAAGGACACCCTGATCGACGGCGCCCGGGCGGCCCTGGCCGACAATCCCGCTGTCGTTTTCGTCCGTCGCGACATCACCCGCCCGGCCGAGGCCGGCGGCGAGGACCACCAGCCTGTCACTGAGCAAGAGTTTCTCCGCCGCGAACAGGCCGGCGACTACGCCCTGTCCTGGCGCGCCCATGGCCTCTGCTATGGCGTGCCGGCAGGCATCCTGCAGGATCTGGCCGCCGGGCGCAGGGTGGTCGTCAACGTGTCCCGCGGCGTGATCGATGAGGCGCGGCGGAAGCTGGGCGCCGTGCGCGTGGTCTCCGTTAGCGCCGATCCCGACCAGCTCGCCGCGCGCCTGCGCGGCCGCGGCCGGGAGACCGAGGCTGAGATCGCCGACCGCATCGCCCGCGCCCGGGCCGACGGCGTGGCGGGCGACGATGTGATCACCCTGCGCAATGACGGGTCACGAGAAGCGGGCGTCATGGCTATGATAAGAGCCATAATGATTGAGGGTTAGGCCTGGAGCCGCTGGGGCGAGCTGTTAAGAGGGCCGGCCCTTAAGCCCCCCTGTCTAGGAGCCGCTCGTGGTCGACTCACTGCAACTGGCCCTGACCAATCTGCTGACCCCGGCCATCCTGTTCTTCCTGCTGGGCTTCGGGGCCGGCTGGTTCAAGTCGGACCTGGCCGTGCCGGAGGGCGCGGCCAAGACCCTGGCCCTGGTCCTGATGCTGTCCATCGGCTTCAAGGGTGGCGTCGAAGCGGCGCGGGCAGGGCTCAGCCCGGACTTTCTCAAGGCCGCAGGCGTCGGCCTGACCCTGAGTTTCGGCATCCCCATCATCGCCTTCGGCGTCCTGAAGGTCATCAGCCGGCTCGACCGCACCACGGCGGCGGCGACGGCGGCGCACTATGGCTCGGTCTCCATTGTCACCTTCGTGGCGGGCACAGAATTCCTGCGGGTCAGCGGCGTCCCGTTTGGTGGCTATATGGTCGCGGTGGTCGCCCTAATGGAGACTCCGGCCATCCTCTCGGCCCTGATCCTGGCCGGCGGGGGGGCGGCCGGCCGCCAGGGCCTGCGCGGCGAACTGTTCCGTGAGGTGGCGTTGAACGGGTCGGTCGTGCTGCTGATCGGCGCCTTCCTGGTCGGCCTGCTCAGCGGCGACGCGGGCATGAGCAAGATGGAGGTCTTTGTCGGACCCGTCTTCCAGGGGGTGCTGGTGCTCTTCCTGCTGGACATGGGCCTGGTGGCGGCGCGCCGGCTGAGCGCGGCCCGGTCGCTGACCCTGCCGCTGATCGCCTTTGCGATCTGCATGCCGCTGTTGTCCTCGGTGCTGTCGCTCGGCCTGTCCCTGGCGCTGGGCTTGTCGCCGGGTAATGCGGCCGTCCTGGCCATACTGGCGGCGAGCGCCTCCTACATCGCCGTGCCGGCGGCCATGCGGATCGCCCTGCCGGACGCCGATCCGGGCGTCTATCTGACCCTGTCGCTCGCCGTGACCTTCCCGTTCAACCTGGTCTTTGGCATTCCCCTTTACACTGCGGCCACCGCCGCCCTCATCGGGTGAGATCCATGCAACTGTCCAAGCGCAAGAAGCTGGAGATCATCGTCGAGGCGCCGGTCCTGCGTCGGGTCGAATCCTTCCTCGCCGAGGCGGGCGTGCGAGGCTGGACCGTGCTGCCCAGTCTGGCGGGCGCCGGCGACAGCGGCGAATGGCGCAGCGGCGACTTCACGCCAGGCCAGGAAAAGCGGCTGATCTACGCCCTGGTGACCACCGAGGTGGCTGATCGCGTACTGGCCAGACTGTCCGACTTCTTCGCCGACTATCCAGGCGTCGTGGCGGTCTCAGACGTCGAGGTCATGCGTGGCGAGAAGTTCTAGGCTGCGAAGCTGAAGCGGGACATGACCTCGAAGGGCGCGTCGCGGTCGGCCTGGCGGTAGATGGCCACGCTGTCAAAGCGGTGCGGGCCGGTCACATAGGCGAAGAGCTGCGAGAGGGTCTCCAGCACCCGGGCGCGCACGGCGTCATCGGCGATCCCGCTCGTCAGCGTCATGTGGAACCGGAAGTCATCGAAAATGTAGGGATAGCCCCATTCGAGCATCCGGGAGTCCTGGGCGGGCGAGAGCTGCGCCCTGCGCCGGCGGGCGATGTCGGCCTCCGACAGGGGCGCACGGAAGGGATCGAAGTCCCGGACGCAGGCCTCGGCCAGGGCGTCCATGGCCGGGCAGGGATCGTTGAGCCGGAAGGCCAGAAAGCGGCCCAAGGCCTGGGGGGAGATGGAGGCCTCGAAAGTGGTCCGACGCGCAGCGAAGCCTTCGGCGAAGTCTAGCAGGTCGCGCTCGGTGGCGCCTTCGGCCAGCTCGAACGGCGCCTTCAGGGTGGCGTGGAAGCCATAGCCCCGGGGGCTGGCGGTGAGGGCGTCCAGGTCGAGGTCGGAGAGCGCCGGCGTGGCCGGCCGGACGCAATCGACCTTGCGGTGCGGATCGCGGCCGAGCCAGGCGCAGGCCAGGTCCCAGAGGTCCCCTTGCGGATCAGGCGCGTAATAGACGGCGTAGCGGGGGCTCATGCCACACGGACGCCCTGGCGCCAGACCTCGACGGGGACGGGCCAGCCCTGACTCCGGCGGGAGACCCGAACCAGATCAGCCCGCTGACCCGCGACGATCTCGCCGCGGTCGGTGAGGCCCAGGCTGCGGGCCGGGGCCGCGCTGACCGTGGCCATGGCGTCCTGGGGCGCCCAGCCGAGGTCGTCGATCAGCATGAAGGCGGAGCGGAGCATGGAGAGGGGCACATAGTCCGAGGCGAGGATGTCGAGCACGCCGGCCTGGGCGCTCTCACGGGCCGACAGATTGCCCGAATGCGAGCCGCCGCGCACGAAGTTCGGCGCCCCCATGGCCACGAACATGCCCAGTTCCTTGGCCTTGCGGGCCGCGGTCAGGGTGACGGGAAACTCCGCGATGATGCAGCCGTCGTCATGGGCCTCTTCCACATGCTCCAGGGTCTCGTCGTCATGGGCGGCGAGCGGCACGCCGTATTCCCGGGCGAACGCCACCACCTTGCGGCGGTTGTCATAGGCCACGCCCGGATCGCGCCCCGAATGGCGCCGCGCCAGCATCTCCTCGATCTCGTCAGGCGAACGGCCGGCCGCGGCCATGCGCTGTTGAAGACGGTCCACATTGGCGGTCTGCCGCTGGCCCGGCGTGTGGTCCATGACCGACAGCAGCTTCAGCCGCGGATTGTCGGCGTGCGGCTCCAGCAGGTTGAGCAGTTCGGGATTGGTCACCTCGCAGCGCAGGTGCAGCAGGTGGTCGGCGCGCAGGGCGCCGTCGGCCTGCGCCCGATCCATGCCGCCGATCATCGGACCCAGGGCGTCCTTGCGATCCAGGCCATCCTTGCGCCCGTGCAGGCTGAGGGAGTCCAGCACCGTGGTGATGCCGGCGGTGACGCACTGGCCGTCATGGGCCAGCGCCGCCCCATACGCGTCCCACAGGGCGCCCGGGCGGGGCTGGTAGTGCTTTTCCAGATTGTCGGTGTGGATGTCGATCAGGCCCGCGACCAGCACGTCGCCGGTCCAGTCGATCGCGCCTGTGGGGCAGGCGTGCCGGGCCTCCACCGCGGCGATGACGCCGTCGCGGAGAACCAGTTCGGCGGCGATCTGGCCTGAGGGCGTGATCACCTGGTCGGAGAAGATGCGGGTCTCGGTCATGGTCAGGCGGCCGCCTTGAATTGCGACACCTCAAACAGCCGGCTGGCCACGGCGTCGCGAACGTCGAGATCGTGGAAGATGCCGATCATGGCGGCGCCCTCAGCCAGGGCCTCCTTGATCAGCCGCACGACGATGGCCCGGTTTTCCGCATCCAGGGAGGCAGTGGGCTCGTCCAGCAGCAGGACCGGATACTTGCGGATAAAGCTGCGGGCGATGTTCACCCGCTGCTGCTCGCCGCCGGAGAAGGTGGCCGGCGGCAGGTCCCAGTGGGCCTCGGGCAGGCGAAGCGCCGACAGCAGTTCGCTGGCCCGGTCCTTGGCTTCTTGGAACGAGACGCCGTTTTCCAGCAGGGGCTCCATGACCAGCTGCAGGGTCGGCACCCGGGGGATGACCCGCAGGAACTGCGAGACATAGCCCAGCGTCCGGCGGCGGACCTCCAGCACCTCGTGGGGATTGGCCTTGGTGATGTCCACATAGGCGCCGTCTTGCCAGACCTTCACCGCCCCTTGGGTCGGCAGATAGTTGCCGAAGATGGAGCGCATGAGAGTGGACTTGCCGACGCCGGACTCTCCGGCCAGCACCACGCATTCGCCGGCGGCGACCTGCAGGGTCAGGTCCTGGAAGACCGGGATGGTGGCCTGCTCCGCATTGTGCAGAACGAAGGTCTTGGCCAGGTCTTCGACGATGATCAGGGGTTTGTCGGTCATGGCTCTAGATCTGCAGGACGGAGGAGACGAGGAGCTGGGTGTAGGGGTGCTGGGGATCGTCCAGCACCTGGTCGGTCAGGCCGGTTTCCACCACCTCGCCGCCCTTCATGACCATCAGGCGGTCGGCCATCAGCCGGGCCACGGCCATGTCGTGGGTGACGATGATCACCGCCAGGCCGAGGTCCCGGACCAGTTCGCGCAGCAGGTCGAGCAGGCGGGCTTGGACCGAGACGTCGAGGCCGCCGGTGGGCTCATCCATGAACACCAGGCGCGGGCCATGGATCAGATTGCGGGCCACCTGGATCCGCTGCTGCATGCCGCCGGAGAAGTTGCGCGGCTTGTCGTCGATCCGACGGGTGTCGAGTTCGACCCGGTCCAGCCAGTCGATGGTGGCCTGGCGCATATTGCCGTAGTGACGGCCGCCCAGGTTCATCAGCGGCTCGGCCACATTGGCCCCGCCCGAGACCCGCATGCGCAGGCCATCGCGGGGGTTCTGGTGCACGAAGCCCCATTCTTCCCGCTGCATCCGGCGCCGGTCGGGTTCGGACAGGCCATAGATGTCGGTCAGGCCGAAGCGGCGGGTGTCGAAGCGGACCTCGCCCGAGGTGGGCGTCAGCTTGCCAGAGATGCAGTTGAGCAGGGTGGTCTTGCCCGATCCGCTCTCGCCGACAATGCCAAGCACCTCGCCCGGACGCAGGTCGAAGGCCACATCGCGGCAACCCAGCACGTGGCCGTACCACTTGGTCAGGCCCTCGACGCTGAGCAGCGGGGCAGGCGCAATTCTGCCAGGGATGGCGTTCATTGGGCGGGCTCCTTCAGGGCGGCGTCCTGATCCAGGGTGTGGCCGGCCATGGGGCCGACATGGCCGGCCGCGCGGCGTTCGGCGCAGTGGTGGCTGTCGGAGCAGACGAACATCTTGTCGCCCGCGTCATCGAGGATGACCTCATCGAGATAGGAGTCCTTGGCCCCGCACAGGGCGCAGGTCTCTTCCCAGGTCTGGGTCTCGAAGGGGTAGTCCTCGAAGTCCAGGCTGCGGACGCGGGTGAAAGGCGGCACGGCGTAGATGCGCTTCTCCCGGCCGGCGCCGAACAGCATGACCGCCTCGTTCTGGGCCATCTTCGGATTGTCGAACTTGGGGATCGGCGAGGGCGACATCAGGTAGCGCTCCTCGACCATCACCGGATAGCCGGCGGTGGCGGCAATGCGCCCATAGGCCGAGACGTTCTCGTAGAGCGAGACGTACTGCAGGCCGTATTCCTCATAGGCGTGCATGGCGCGGGTCTCGGTTTCGCGCGCTTCCAGGCCGCGCAGGGGCTCAGGCTGCGGCACCTGGTAGACCAGCACCTGGCCTTCTTTCAGGGGCTTTTCCGGGATCCGGTGACGAGTCTGGATGATGGTCGCCTCACCGGTGTCCTCGGTGGTGGCCACGTCGGCCACATTGGCGAAGAACCGGCGGATGGAGACGGCGTTGGTGGTGTCGTCGGCGCCCTGGTCGATGCACTTGTAGACATCGTCGGGGCCGATGATCGCCGCTGTCAGCTGGATGCCGCCGGTGCCCCAGCCATAGGGCACGGGCATTTCCCGCGAGCCGAAGGGCACCTGGTATCCGGGGATGGCCAGGGCCTTCAGGATCGAGCGGCGGATCATCCGCTTCGTCTGCTCGTCGAGATAGGCGTAGTTGTAATAGCGCTCGGGCGCATTGGCGCGAGCCGGGACGGGCGTATTCATTCTGCGGCTTCCTTCAGGGCGGCGCGGCGCTCGAAGTGCTCCTTGCGGAGCCGGCGGATCAGTTGCAGGTCGGCCTGGAAGTCGACGTAGTGGGGCAGCTTCAGGTGCTGCACGAAGCCCGAGGCTTCCACATTGTCGGAGTGGTAGAGGACGAACTCCTCGTCCTGCACCGGGGCGTCGGCCTGTTCGCCCACTTCGCGGTGACGCAGGGCGCGGTCGACAATGGCCATGCTCATGGCCTTGCGCTCGCAATGGCCGAAGGTCAGGCCATAGCCGCGGGTATATTGCGGCGGGCGCTCGGCCGAACCGGCGAAGCCCGACAGCATGGTGCATTCGGTCAGGGTGACTTCACCGATCTCGATGGCGAAGCCCAGCTCGTCAGGCACGAATTCCACGGCCACTTCGCCCATGCGGATTTCGCCGCAGAGGGGGTGGGTTGAGCCCCAGCCGCGCTGCGAGGAATAGGCCAGGCTGAGCAGGAAGCCCTCGTCGCCACGGGCCAGGGCCTGCAGGCGCTGGTCGCGATCGGCGGGGAACTTCATCGGCTGGCGGGTCAGGTCGTAGGGCTCGGGCGGCTCCTCGGCGCGGACGTCATGCTCCAGCAGATCCTCATGCCGGAACACCGAGGCGATGTTGGGCATGGGATAGGCCTGCGGCTCCTCGGCCTGGGGCGCGGGCTCAGGCGCCACGCCGCCTTCCGCCGCCAGGGCGAAGTCGAGCAGGCGGTGGGTGTAGTCGAAGGTGGGGCCAAGCACCTGACCGCCGGGAATGTCCTTGAAGGCGGCCGAGACGCGGCGGCGCACCGCCATGGCTTCGGTCTCCACGGGCAGGGAGGCGCCGAAGCGGGGCAGGGTGGTGCGATAGGCCCGCAGCAGGAAGATGGCCTCAGGCAGATCGCCCCGGGCCTGCTTGACCGCCAGCGCAGCCAGGTCGCGGTCGTAGCAGGAGCCCTCGCTCATCACCCGGTCGACGGCCAGCGACAGCTGTTCGCGAACCTGCGCGACCTCCAGCTCGCTGACGCCCGGATCGCCGCGGCGATCCTCGGCCAGCCACTGGTGGGCGTGGGTGATCGCCTTCTCGCCGCCTTTGACGGAAACATAGGCCATGTCAGCCTCCCTTGATCTGAGCGGTTGTGGTGCGCGGCAGGGCGAGCAGCTGGTCGCTGGCGACCAGCAGAACGTCCACACCGAACTGGAACTGCGCCTGGTTGGTCTCGATCTGCGTCCAGAAGTCCTGGGGCAGGCCCTGGGGCGCAATGTCGGTGGTGGTCTGGATGCCCGGGCCGCTCAGCGTCACCACAGGCCCGCCCTCGAGGGACGCAATCTGCAGGATCACCGTCGTGGACCGGTCGGGGTACTTGGCGTCACCCTGGTTGAAGGCGGCCAGATTCGGGGCCTTGGCCATGTCGGTGACGATGGCGAAGGCGGCGTCCTGGGCCTTCGTGGTCAGCGGGCAGCCGCAGTGGAAGCGCAGCCAGGCCTCGGCCTCTGAGTCAGCCAGCGCCGGATCGAGCCAGACCAAGGTCTCGAAGTCGAACAGGGTCAGCGCCACGGCGCCGGCGGCCTTGCCCAGACCGTTCGGGGCCATGGGCGCACGGTCGAAACGGGTGACGCGGCCGGGGCGGGCCATGCATTCCATCACCTCGCGGAACACCGCCTGGCTCTCGCGGACGGGATCGGCGAAGGCCGGGGCGATGCGGCTGAGATCGAGGGTCGCGACGCTCATTGGGGGCCTCGGGTGCGAACCATGGTGAAGAAGTCGACCTTGGTGGCCGCGGCCTTGCGGGCGGCGGTGTCGCGGCGCTGGGCCTGGGCGCGGGCCAGCTTGGCGACCACGGCGCCCTCGACCACCGGGCGGAGCGTCGGCGCCTGCATCATGGCGTCGACGGCCGCCGCCAGTTCGGCGTGGCGGCGATCGCGACCGGCGACATAGCCGATCCCCGTCTCGCCGCTCTCCAGCCGCACCGCCGCGCGGGTGACGGTCATCTCGCCCACATTGAAGGCGTCGCCGGCGCCGCCCATGCGGCCGCGCACCAGCACCAGACCCGTCTCCGGCGCCCGCAGGGCCGAATAGGCCGGGGGATCTGAAAGGTCGTCCCAGGCTGCGCTCACCTCACCAGGCTGCGCCTTGGCCAGGATGGACAACCATTGGCGGCGCTCATTGCCCGCCGCGTTGTTGACCGGGTCAACCGGCATGCGTCACCTCGACAAGTAAGTAAAATGTTGTATTCGTCCTATGCATTGGGTATTCGAAAGCCCAATAGGCGACAACAAGCCAAGTATGAAACTTATTTTACAGTAGTAAAACTTGTCTAGGACATCCGACGTAGACTGATCACGAGGTGGTGGAATGTCAGGTGGAATGCCGTTGTGGCGAGAGATCGCCCAGTCGCTGGAACAGCAGATCCGGTCGCGTGAACTGACGCCCGGCGACAAGTTACCGACCGAACATGAGCTTTCGCGCCAGTTCATGGTCAATCGCCATACGGTGCGCCGGGCCCTGTCGGACCTGCAGGAAAAGGGGATTGTGGAGTCGACCCAGGGACGGGGCAGCTTTGTGCGCCGCCCGTCACGTCCGGCTCGGCTTCAGAAGCGGCCGAGGTTCACCGAGGCGGTGCTGAAGAGCGGCGCCGAGCCCACCACTCAGATCATCAAGCTGGAAGTCCGCCCGGCTGTCAGCGCGGTGGCCGAGGCCCTGGGCCTCAAGATCGGGGCGCCGGTGATCTTCATGGAGCGGCGCCGCTTCGTCGACGGCGAGCCGACGGCGCTGGGCCTTCACCACTTCAGCTTCGAGCGGTTCCCGACCTTCATCGAGATGTACAAGGTCCGCGGCACCATCACCCAGACCCTGCGCGACAGCGGCGTGCCTGACTATACGCGGCGCAAGACCTCCATTTCCGCGCGCCTGCCGACGCCGCAGGAGGCCGAGCAGCTGCACGTGCCGCGCCATGTGCCCCTGCTGATCCGCAAGTACCTCAATGTGGATGGCCTGGGACGCCCGCTGGAGTTCGGGGAGTCGCGCTCCACCGCCGAGATCGAAATCGTTTTTCAGGACCCCGAGCGGGACTGAACTGACCTAGTTTTTCCAGGAGACTGAGCGTGGAACTGGCGTTTCGAAACGCGCGCGTGATCACGGGCGCCGACGACTTCATTGGATCGGTGCTGGTGCGTGACGGGGTTGTCGCCCAGGTGGACCGCGGCGCGGGCGCTGTGGGGGAGGACTTCGAGGGCGATGTCCTGATGCCGGGCGTGGTGGACCTGCACACCGACAGCCTGGAGAAGCACTATTTTCCCAGGCCGAACATCGACTGGAACCCGGTTTCCGCTGCGGTGACCCACGACGGCTGTGGCCTGTCGGTGGGGGTGACGACGGTGCTGAACTCCCTCACCCTGGGCTCTTTCAACCCCTCGGCGGCCCGCAACACCGATAATCTGAAGCGCCTGGTGGAAGGCCTCCATGACGCCCAGGACCAGGGGATGCTCAGGGCCGATCACAAGATCCACTGGCGATGCGAGACCACGGCCGACGACCTGCGGGGCCGGCTTGACGCCATGGCCGACCATCCGATGACGTCGCTCTTCTCCCTGATGGATCACACGCCAGGCCAGCGTCAGTACCGCAATCTGGAGAAGCACCTGGCCAACTGGCAGGCCGGCGGCATGAGCGAGGCCGCCGCCCTCGATCGCCTGGCTCAGGTGCGAGAGCGCCAGGCCCGCAACGCCGACGCCAACCGCCGCCATGTGGCGCAGATGGCCAATGATCGTCAGATCCCCCTGGCTAGCCACGACGACGAAAGCCTGGAGCACATCGACGAGGCGGCCGATCTCGGCGCCACGGTGGCGGAATTCCCCGTCACCGCTGAGGCCGCCCGCCGGGCGCGGGAGCGCGGCATGGTGGTGGTCATGGGCGGTCCGAACCTGATCCGCGGCGGCTCCTATTCCGGCAATGTCCCGGCCGCCGAGCTTGCCGAGGCTGACCTGCTGGACGCCTTCGCCTCGGACTATGTCCCGCGCAGCTTAGTGGAGTGCGCCTTCGCCATAACCCGGCCGCCCTTCGGCTGGAGCCTCGCTCAGGCTGTGGCCCTGGTCACCGCCGCGCCGGCGCGGGCGGTCGGCCTCGCCGATCGCGGGGAGATCGCCGTTGGTCAGCGGGCGGATCTGTTGCGGGTGCGGCTGGCCGGCGATCTGCCCCTGGTGCGCGGAGTCTGGACGAAGGGCGCCCGCGCCGCGTGAGGCCCATGCGGATCGTCACCCTCAACACCTGGAAGAATGAGGGCCAGTATGAGCGCAGGCTCGCCCTGATGGCCAAAGGCCTGGGTGAGCTGGCGCCCGACGTCGTCTGCCTGCAGGAGTGTTTCCAGGCTGACGGGTTCGACACGGCGCGTCATCTGGCCGACGCGCTGAGGCTGGATGCGGCCGTGGCGGCCGCCCGTCACAAGCTTCGGGCGCATCAGGGACGTCGGATCGAGAGCGCCTCGGGCCTCGCCATCCTGCGCCGCAATGGGGCTCTCGCCTCAGGCCGGCTGGCCCTTCCGTCCGACCCGGCCGACGGCGAGCGGATCGGCCAGTGGGCCGATGTGGCCCCGGGCCTGCGGGTGCTAAACCTGCATCTGACGCACCTCAGGGGGCCGCAGGCCTCCAGTCTTCGTGCAGCGCAGCTGGCTAGGGCCTTGGCCGCCGCCCGGCGACCGGGGGCAGGGCTGATCGTGGCCGGTGACCTCAATGCGCCGGCCGATGCGCCGGACCTCGCTCAGATCGCCGCCGCCCTTGATCTGGCGGCCGCCCCGACCTTGCAGGGGGAGCGCGACGGCCACCCCGCCTATCCCAAGGCGATCGACCATCTGGCCCTCGTCGATCAGGGCGGCTGGGCGATCAAGCGGCGGTTCCGCGCCCTGGACACGCCAGATGTCGAGGGCTGGCATCCCAGCGATCATGCCGCTGTGGTGGCCGACCTCGAACGGCGCTGAGCCGCCCAAGCACATTCCGGAAAAATAAGGGCGCGCCAGCGATGACCGGGGCGCCCAAGGTGGTGTCCATACCCTGACCCCGCGAGGCGAGGTCAGGGTGGAGCGGGGATCTAGAAGGAGGCGCGGACGCCCAGGAGGTATTTCCGGCCGAAGCCCTCGATCTCATAGGGACGGTCCTCGCGACCCTGGTAGCGCACGCCTTCTTCATTGGTGAGGTTGTTGGCGTCCAGGAAGACCGAGAAGGTCTCGTTGACCTGGTAGCGAGCGGAGAAGTCCAGGCGCTGGCTGTCGCCCCAGTAGAGGTTGGAGTTGGCCGAAGAGCCTGAGGGGAAGACTTCGTCCAGCCAGTCGGTGCGGTGCTGCCAGGACAGGCGTGAAGACAGGCCGTACTTCTCATAGAACAGGGTGGCGCCGGCGATGCGATCCGAGGTGCCCGGGAATTCCACGGTCTCGCCGGTGGGGGTTTCGAACTCGCCCTTGGTGAAGGACACGCTGCCCTGGAAGCCGAAGCCCGACAGCCAGCCCGGCAGGAAGGTCCAGGGCTGGGTGTAGACGAACTCGAGGCCGGTCAGGTAGCCGCTGCGGCCGTTCTGGATCGACGAGATGGTGTAGGCGCTGCGATCGACGCCGCCGAAGTTGTAGCTGTCATCGCCGACGATGCGCGAGGCGTCGAACAGGACATTGTCGACTTCCCGGTGGAAGAAGCTGGCCGCCAGCAGGGCTGCGGGGGCGAAATACCATTCGGCCGACAGATCGACGCCATAGGCCTTCTCCGGCGTCACGAAGGGGTTGCCGCCACTGATGGTCTCGCTGGTGTCGTTCACGGTCACTGTCGCGCGCATGTCCTCCAGGCTCGGACGGGCCGAGCCGGTGATGAAGGCCGCCCGCAGTTTCAGCGTGTCGGAATAGTCGAAGCCGTAGTGCAGGCTCGGGAAGACGTTGGTCTCTTCCGTAGAGAAGCTGAGCGGAACGAGCGCGCCCGCCACATTGGCCAGGCCCTCGGAATTGATCTCCGTGCGCTCGATGCGGACGCCGCCGGTGAGGGTGTGGCGATCCCACTTCCAGCGGTTCATCACATAGCCAGACGCGACCTTCTCATCGACGGCGTTGGTGGCCCGCTTGTCGATGTCATAGACGGCGAAATTGCCGGTTCCGGCCGTATTGGCGGCGCGGGCGGCGGCCATGAGGGCGAGCACGCCCTCGGTCATGCGCCGGGTGTCGATGTGAACAGCGGTGAATCCGCGGTCCATATCCTGATCCCAGACGGTCGAGCCGAACAGGGTCTTCATGTCCCACGGCAGACCCAGGAGGGCGCCATTGGTTTCCAGCGGGAAGCCCGTGCGGTTGCCGGTGGCCACCGTGCCGTCGCGACGGACCAGGGCGGTGACGTCGTTCTCCTGGGCCCGGTCGTCGTACTGGAAGCCGGCGCTGAAGGTGGCCTGGGCGCCGAAGCTGTCCCAGTCGCGGCTGCCGTCGAACTTCAGGGTGACGGCTTCGGTCTCAAGCCGGCCCGTGGACTCCGTGGCGAAGGATTCCGGCAGGGTCAGCTGGTTCAGCGAGGTGCGCTGCGCTCCCCGCGCGGGCTGACCATTGATCAGCACGGTGTCGTAAAGCGTGTGCAGCGGGATGCCGCTGCCCGTGGCGTTAACCTTCACCGTCATCGACGGAAGGAAGGCGGTGTTGGCGATCGACGGCCGCGAGGTGGAGGTGGAGGTCTGCTGGCCGACCGAGGGATAGAAGTTGTTGAACTCGGTGGTGGCGTAGGCCAGGTCCCAGCTCAGGTCCCAGTCCTTGACCC
Source organism: Phenylobacterium sp. (assembly GCF_030693405.1). Taxonomy (GTDB): domain Bacteria; phylum Pseudomonadota; class Alphaproteobacteria; order Caulobacterales; family Caulobacteraceae; genus Phenylobacterium. The sequence goes on along the minus strand of NZ_JAUYAW010000054.1, from coordinate 14,978 downwards.
GATGGTCGCCGTGCAGAACGTTGAAGTTCACGCCGTTGGTGTAGATGCCATAGGCGAAGGAGGCGGTCATCGGCACGCCGATCAGGTCGGCGGTCTCGAAGTTCCGCGTGCCTGAGAAGGCGTTGGCATAGGTGAAGACGTACCAGTTGCGCTCTTCGAAGTCTTCGAACTCGGTCGTCAGGTGGGTGAGGGAGATGTAGTGGTCGTCGTTTGGTGAGTATTCGATCTTACCGGAAAAGGACTCGGTGACCCGTTCGATCACATACTTGGTGAAGCGCTGCGACGAGAGCCCCACGGTGTCGAACCGCGGCTCCGAGTTGTCGGTGTGCTGCTCGAACGAGTAGTGCGAGCCGATCAGGCTGGCGCCCCAGGTCCCGTTGGACCAGGACAGGCGGCCGGAATACTGCTTTACCGGGCCGTCGCCCATGTCGACGAAGCCGCCGCCCACATCAAACGAGCCATGGAAGCCCGGCAGGGTCAGGGGCGAGAAGGTCTCGATGTTCACCCGGCCGGCCAGGGCCTCGGCGGGCATGTTCGGCAGCAGGGTCTTGTTCAGCACCACCTGGCTGATCTGTGCGGCGGGCACGGAGTCGAAGCGAAAGATCCGGTCTTCGGCCCCGATCAGGTTGACGCCGTCCAGCGCCATGGTGGTCCAGCGGGTGGGCGCGCCGCGGATCTGGATGTAGCGCTCCTGGCCCTGGTCGCGCTGAACGCCGACGCCGGGCAGGCGGGCCAGCGCGCCAGCCGCGGTGGCGTCGGGGAAGCGACCGATGGTGTCGGACGCGATGACGTTGACGATGTTGTCCGACGCCTTCTGGATTTCCAGAGAGGCTTCGATGGACTCGCGGATCGGCGAGGCGGTGACCACCACCTCCGAGACTTCGGCGTCCTCGGCGAGCGCGGGCGCTGCGGCGGCGGCAAGAATGGGCAGAGAGGCCGAGACGGCGAGCAGAGCGCGGCGCGTACGCGCGCCGGCGAGACGCGCCGGATGGCGCAGATGGTTGGATGACATGGTCCGTCCCCCTTGTTGCTGTGATCAGCGGACGGGGGCCTCCACTAGGCTAGGCCAGTGTCATCCATTCGTGGGTTTGGTGATGTCTCGGTGTTGAGGCCGAGACTTGTTGGTTAGACAGGGCGGTGCGGCGCACCCATCCCGAGGGGACAAGTGCGCCGACAAACCTAGCCGTGCAGCTTCTTGGCCACCTCGGCGATGCGGCGGCCCTGATAGCGGGCGCCGTCCAGCTCGGTCTGGCTGGGCTGGCGCGAGCCGTCGCCGCCGGTGATGGTGGTGGCGCCGTAGGGGCTGCCGCCGGTCACCTCGTCCAGGCGCATCTGGGCCTGATAGCCATAGTCCATGCCGACCACCACGAGGCCAAAGTGCATCAGGTTGGTGATCAGCGAGAACAGGGTCGTCTCCTGGCCGCCATGCTGGGTGGCCGTGGCGGTGAAGGCGCCGCCGACCTTGCCGTTCAGTGCGCCGCTGGCCCACAGACCGCCGGCCTGGTCGAGGAAGTTGGCCATCTGCGAGGCCATGCGGCCAAAGCGGGTGCCGACGCCGATGATGATGGCGTCATACTCGGCCAGGTCCTGGATGGAGGCCACGGGCGCGGCCTGATCCAGCTTGTAGTGAGCCGCCTTGGCGACCTCTTCGGGCACCAGGTCAGGGACCCGCTTGATGTCGACCTGGGCGCCGGTCTCCCGGGCGCCTTCAGCCACGGCCTGGGCCATGGTTTCGATGTGGCCATAGGCCGAATAGTAGAGGACCAGAACCTTGGTCATGAGGAACTCCTGAAGCGTGAGTGTTGGGGTAGGGGAGGCGGCCTTTAGGCCGCGTCCACCAGGACGAGTTCGGAATCTTCCAGGGCGGTGATGGTGAGGGACGTCTCGCCGGTGATGGCCGCCCCATCCCGGGCCTCCAGGGTCACGCCATTGACCTCCACCCGGCCCTTGGCCGGCACCAGATAGGCGTGGCGCGCGGCGTCCAGGACGTGCTCGGTGGTCTCACCCGCCTGCAGGGTGGCGCCCAGCACCCGGGCCGGGGTGCGGATCGGCAGGGCGTCGGCGTCGTCCTCGAAACCGCTGGCCAGGGTCACGAAGCGTCCGGACCGGTCGCCCTTGGGAAAGGGCTTGGCGCCCCAGGCGGGCGCGCCGCCGGTGCGGGCCGGCTCGATCCAGATCTGGAAGATGCGGGTGGTGTCGCTCTCCAGATTGTACTCCGCATGGCGGATGCCGGAGCCCGCGCTCATCACCTGGACGTCGCCTGCCTCGGTGCGACCCTTGTTGCCCAGGCTGTCCTGGTGGGTGATGGCGCCGTCCCGGACATAGGTGATGATCTCCATGTCGGCATGGGGATGGGGCGGGAAGCCCGAGTTCGGCGCGATCTCGTCGTCGTTCCAGACCCGGATCGGCCCCCAGCCCATGCGCTTGGGGTCGTAGTAGTTGGCGAAGGAGAAGTGGTGGCGCGCCTTCAGCCAACCGTGGTCGGCGCCGCCCAGTCCGTCAAAACCTCTGCGTTCGATCATCTCGAAACCTCCGCGCCCAGCGGGGCGCTCTTGCCTGAGACCAAGATAGGGCGGATGATCGCACCATAAATAGAAACTACTGAAAGACACTGTTTCTAAAATGCCCAAGTTGCCGGACCTGGAGGCCATGGCGATCTTCGCCAAGGTGGTGGAGCTCAAATCCTTCTCCGCCGCCGCCGATGAGCTGGCCCTGTCCAAGGCGACGGTCTCCAAGGCGGTGACCCGGCTGGAGGCGAGGCTCGGGGCGCGGCTGTTCAACCGCACCTCCAGGCGCCTGGCCCTGACGGAGGCGGGCCTTCGGTTGGCAGGGCCGGCCGCGCAGCTGCTGAATGACGGCGAGGCGGCCGAGGACGCCATCCTGGCGCAGTCGGCCCAGCCCCGCGGACTGGTGCGTCTGGCCTCGCCCATGTCCTTTGGCCTGCTGGAGGTGGCCCCCCTGCTGCCGGACTTCCTCGCCGCCCATCCGGACGTGTCGGTGGACCTGCATATGAGTGATGAAGCCATCGACCTCATCGGCATGGGGTTCGACATGGCGCTCCGGATCGCGGCCTTGCCGGACTCATCCCTCGTGGCCCGTCGGATCGGACCCGTCCCGCGACACGTGGTGGCGTCGCCGGCCTATCTCGCCGCCAGGGGGCGACCGACCCACCCGGCCCATCTGGCTGAACATGCCTGCCTCGGCTACGCCTATCTGCCCACGCCCGAGACCTGGCGGTTCGTCAATGCGGCAGGGGAGGAGGCGTCGGTGCGCCCCGTCGGACCCTTGCGGGCCAATAACGCCGAAGCCCTGCTGCCGGCTCTGGAGGCGGGCCTGGGCCTGGCGCTTCAACCGGACTTCATCGTCGGCGACGCCCTCGCGGCCGGCCGTCTGGAGGCGGTGCTCGCCGACTGGAGTCCGCCGCCTGTGGCCCTGCATCTTGTGATGCCGCCGGGGGGACCCCGACCGGCGCGTGTGGAGGTCCTCGCCCGGTTTCTGGTCGAACGGCTGTCGGCGCGGTGCGCCGGGCGCGGTGCGGCCTCGACAGGACCCGCCGGCTGAGCCACTGGAGTCTCATGTGTATGCGCCTGAGCCACAAGGTTCCTCACGGCCGTTTGACCGCCGTCCTGATGGTCGCCCTGTCTCTGGCGCTCGCCAGCTGTGGCTCGATTTCGCGGCCCGACATCGAGCCAGCGCAGGTTCAGGCGTCGGCGCGGACCGTGCTCGACCCCTTCCGTTTCGCGGGCAATGACGAGGCGGCGGGCCAAGCGTTTTTGAGCGCCTGGCGGACCGAGCGCGAAGCCCTCGACGCCGATGGGCTGACAGCGCTTGCGGTTTCGGGCGGCGGCGCCAACGGCGCCTACGGGGCAGGGGTGCTGGTCGGCTGGACCGAAGCCGGTGACCGGCCGGTGTTTGATCTGGTGACGGGGGTGAGTACGGGTGCCCTGATCTCGCCCTTCGCCTTCCTTGGACCAACCTGGGACCACAGCCTCACTGCAGCCTATCGGGATGAGGATGTCTCCCGTCTGACCTCGGGAGGCTGGGGGGCGCTGTCTCGCCCAAGCCTCTACAGCGACCGCTCCCTGCGGGCTCTCGTGGGAAAATATGTGGACCCGGCGCTATTGCGGGCCATCGCGGCTGAACACAGCAAAGGGCGGCGGTTGCTGGTGGCGACCACCAATCTGGACGCGCAAGCCACTGTTCTTTGGGATATGGGCGCGATCGCGGCCGCCGGACAGGCTCCGGGGCAGGAGGCCACTGCAGTGGCCCTGTTTCGCAACGTCCTCGTGGCGTCAGCCAGTATTCCCGGCGTCTTCCCCCCGGTGATGATGCAGCTGGACGACACCGGGACGGGACTGGCTGAGATGCATGTCGACGGCGGCGTCAGCACGCCGTTCGTCCTGGCCCCCGCGACCCTGACCCTGTGGACGCCGGAAGGCGTCATGCGCCCGCGCGACCTCTACGTGATCATCAATGGCGAGGTGGAGCCCCGGCGGGCGCTCACCAAGGGGGCGACCTTGCCCATCCTGATGCGCAGCTTCGACACCCTGTCGAAATCTGACCTTCGAGCCCATCTGATCGCCGCCGTCGCCTTCGCCAACCGAAATGACGCGCGGCTGCGCTACGCCGCGATCCCTACGGCCCTCGGCGCCGACAGCCTGGCGTTTGACGCGGAGTCCATGCGTAGGCTGTTTGAGGCGGGACGTGCCGCCGGGGCGACCGGCGCCGCGTTCGCAGAGATCATCCCCGACGTTCCCCCGTCACCGGCGCCCTGAAGGCTCAGGCCGCGCTGGAGACGGCGGGCGCTGCGGGGGCGGCGGCCGGCGCATCGGCTTCGGGCTTCGGCAGCCGCACGCTGCGACCTTCGAAGACCGCGCCGGTCTCCATGGCCAGTTGCTCGTGGGCGATGTCGCCCTCCACATGAGCTGTGCCATAGAGGCGCACCTGACGCGCCTTCATCGGGCCTTTGATCTGGCCACGGATTTCAGCCACCACGGCGACAACCGTGCCTTCAATCCGGCCCTGGGGTCCCAGGCTGAGCTTGCCGACGCGAACATCGCCGCGCACCAGCCCATCGATCTGAACCTCGGCCTCGCCGGCGATATTCCCTTGAATACAAAGGCCCGGACCGATCAGGGACGGCGCCTTGGGCTTGGGCGTGGCGGACGGTGAGGCGGCGGCGTTGCGGATCGCGGGCGTCTCTTCGGCCTGGGGCCGAGCGGGGGTCTTGTTGGCTTTTTCGAACATGGCGGCGTCCCTTCTCGGTACGATTTGAACCGAGCGCTGCAAGGCTGGGGCCGCGGCGAAGCTTAGGGCTCTGCCATCGCCCCGCGCACCAGCCGGGCATAGAGCCGCTCCGCCACCCCTCTGGGCCGGTCCAGGCCCAGCCGCGCCAGGGCCTGACGCACCCGATCGTCAGGTCGCCCAGCGGTCACCCCGCGCAGGGCCAGGGCCGCAATCTCGGTCTTGGCGGTCGCCGCAGACTTGATCTTCTGCAGGGCCGGCGCCAGGGCCTGTTCCACCTCGGTCATCTCCGTGCCGAACGGGAAGGGGGGCAGGTCGCCGGCCTTGCGGAAGGGCGCCAGTCGCTCAGCCAGGACGGTGGCCGTATTGTCGGCGGCAAAGTCGGCGATCTGGTGGCTGGCCGGCAGCTTGCCCGCCGCCTTGGCCTGTCCCGTCAGATCCTCGTGGAAGGCGGCGTCGGCGACCGCCAGCATGCGGGCGATAACTTCGCTGTCCCGGGCGCCGCGCAGATCGGCGACGCCATACTCGGTCACCACCATGTCGCGCAGGTGCCGGGGGATGGTGGTGTGACCATAGGACCAGCGGATATTGGACTCTCGCCCGTCGCTTCCCTGCCGGCTGGCCGGAAGCGTCATGATCGAGCGAGCGTCCGGCAGGGCGAAGGCCTGGGCCACGAAGTTGTACTGGCCGCCGACCCCGCTCACCACGCGGCCATCCTCGAGGGCGTCGGAGGTCACGGCGCCCAGCAGGGTGGCGATCATGGCGTTGTTGACGAAGCGCGCGCCCTTGCGGTCGGCCACCCGCTTGTCGAAGTCCGCGCCGTGCAGTTCATTGACGAAGCCCACATCGGTCATCCGGAACTTCGCGCGTTCCTCCAGCGGCATGTCGCGCAGGGCGGCGTAGAAGTCCCGCGGCGCCAGGAAGAAGGCCGCGTCCAGCACCGCGCCGTCCACCTCGCGCTTTAGAACGCCCGCGCGATAGAGCTCCAGAAAGGCGTCCACGAACATCTCGGTGGCTCCGTAGAGCCCCTCTTCGAAGGGTCCGGTGTGGCGCTCCAGAGGATCGTCGGGCGGAGTCAGGGCCTTGAGGATGGCGGCGAAGCGTGTCGGCTTTTGGTGACGCAGGATCAGAGCGTGGGCCACCGCGTGGCCCATGGAGCCGATGCCGATCTCCAGGGTGCCGCCGTCGGGGATCAGGCTCGCGACGTGGAAGCCCATGGCGTAGTGGGTCAGGGTGACCGGCTGCTTGGGCGGGCCGGGCAGGGGAAACTCCACCTCTGGGCTCTCCAGCATCATGGCGAAGGCCTCTGGCGGCAGCTCGGCCGGGCCGGGCATATAGGGCAGCTCGGAATTGACCTGGCCCACCAGGATGAGGTCGGTGCGGCCCTCCGCCTTGGCCTTGAGCAGTTCCAGGGTCAGGTCGGTGTTGCAGGACAGGCTGTAGCGCTCGGCGCCGTCGCGCTCTCCCTTTGCCACCAGCTGGGCGACCACGTTGCAGCCCCGTTCCAGAATGTAGCGGCTGGCATGGGTGTAGTTGGCGCTGATGTAGTTCTGCTGCACCTCGGGGTCGTTCAGCCACATGCCGGCCTGCAGGAAGAACTCGTCCACCTCGATATTGGGCGGCAGGCCGCCGCGGCGCTGCGCTTGGGCGTAGGCGAGCTCGGGATAGCCCCCAAGGGTGCGCTCCAGGATCGGTCCCATGAACCGCTTTTCCAACAGGCTGCCGGGCTCCGGCGGCGTCAGGGTCAGCGCCGTGAAGATCCGTAGCGAGATCGAGCGGTCGGTCGCCGCCCGGGCATAAAGGGCGTTGGCGATGTGATTGGCCTTACCCAGCCCGAGCGGCAGGCCCAGCACCACCTTGCCGTCCAACCGTTCGATGATCGCCTTGGCGACATCGTCGGCTTGCGTCATCCGCAGCATCGCCCCACTCACGTCAGACGCTCCCAGCCCTGGTCGGGACGGAAGCGTTCGCCATGGAGGACGGCGAGTTCCTCCATACGGGCCTTGAGCGTCTGCGCCCCGGCCTGGCGGGCATAGTGGATGGGTCCGCCGCGGAAGGGGGCGAAGCCGGCGCCGAAGACCATGGCCCCATCAACGATGTCCTCGTCCTCGACCACGCCCTTGCGCAGGCATTCCAGGCAGGCGTCGATCATCGGCAGAATCAGACGGTCGGTCATCTCCTGGGTCGGCTTGGCGAAGGACTTGGCCTTCTGCGGTTCGCCGTCCTTCCAGGCGTAGATTCCCTTGCCGGTCTTGCGGCCCAGGTCGCCAGCGGTGACCTTGGCGCGCAGGGTGTCCGGCGGGACGGGCAGGGGCTTGTCGAGGCCGGCCTTCAGGCTGTCGGCCACCGCGATGCCTACGTCGAGACCGACTTGGTCGGCCAGCTCGGCCGGACCCACGGGCATGCCGAAGGCCTCGGCGGCGGCGTCGATCGTCTCGGGGGCGACGCCCTCCTGCATCATCACCATGGCTTCCAGCATGTAGGGCGTCAGCGACCGGTTGACGAGGAAGCCCGGCGTGCTGCGCACAGGGGCCGGCAGGCGGTCGATGGCGCCCAGGAAGGCCTTGGCCAGGTTCAGGGTGTCGTCGGCCACGCCCTCATGGGTGACGATCTCCACCAACTGCATCCGCGAGACCGGATTGAAGAAGTGAATGCCGATCAGCCGCTCAGGCCGGGCGAGGCCCTGCGCCAGGTCTTCCAGGCGGATCGATGAGGTGTTGGTGGCCAGCACCGCGCCGGACTTCATGCGCGGCTCGAGATCGGCGTAGATTTTCCTTTTGAGATCAAGCCTTTCAGGCGCCGCCTCAATGATCAGGTCGGCATGGCGAACCCCCTGGCCATCGGGGTCGGGGATCAGCCGGTCCAGGGCGTCGCGGGTCTTGGCGCTGTCGTGGCCCAGCTTCGGATAGAGGGTCGCGGCCCGGCCGATGGCCTGGGCGATGATCTCCGGCTTCAGGTCGGCCAGGGTGACCTTTATCCCATGCCAGGCCGCCCAGGCGGCGATGTCGCCCCCCATGGCGCCGGCGCCGATGACATGCAGGTGGCGCGGCGCCTTGGCCTCCACCTCGGTCAGCCGCTTCATCTTCTCCCGCAGGAAGAAGACCCGGATCAGGTTCTGGGCCGCGTCCGTCGTCATCAGGTGGGCGAAAGAGGCGATCTCCGCCTTGCGCATCGCTTTCAGATCGTCCCCATGGCGCTCCCACAGGTCCACCAGGGCGCCCGGCGCCGGATAGTGCTGCGGCGGCGCCTGCTTGGCCGCTTGGCTGCGCATGCGATCGGCCGCAGCGCGGCGCGGAAGATCGGCGTGCAGAATGCGTTCGGTGACCTGATGGCGCAGCCGACCCAGGCGGCCGGGCTTGGTTGAGCTGAACTCTCCTCGGGCCACGGCGGAGACGGCCGCCTTCACATGGCGCTCTTCGGTAAGCGCGTCGGCCAGGCCGATGGCCTTGGCCTCGCCCGGGCGCTTGGCCTTGCCGGTCAGCATCATTTGCATGGCGTCCAGGGGATCGATCAGATCCAGAAGGCGAGCCGTGCCGCCAAGGCCCGGATGCAGGCCAAGCTGAACCTCCGGAAAGCCCAGGCGCGCCTCATCGCCCACCAGGATGCGGTGGTCGCAGGCCAGCGCGATCTCCAGCCCGCCGCCGAGGGCGTAGCCGTGGATGACCGCGACCGTCGGCGTGCTGAGTTTGGCCAGGCGATCGACCACCTCGTGGGCGCGCGTCATCCGTTGCTCCACCTCATGGGCGTCGCGGGCGCCGACAAAGGCCTTCACATCAGCGCCGGCGAAGAAGCCGCCGGCCTTCGCCGAGCGGATCGCCAGGGCCTTGGGCGCGTCCTGCTCCACCTTGGCGAGGATCTGGTCGAGTTCCTCGAGCACCTCTTCGGACACGGTGTTGGCGCTGGCGCCCGGCTGGTCGGCGATCAACCAGTCGATCCCGTCCTCGTCCCGGGTCAGCCGCCAGGCCTTCCACGGGTCCGGCGCGCCCGTATCGGGGCCAAGCTCCATCAGCCGCGGCTCGAGAGTCTTCCAGGCGGTGTCCGTCATCGATGTCTCCTTCAGACCGCTTGGAGCAGCATGGCGCCGCCCTGACCGCCGCCGATGCACTCGGTGGCGACGCCCCGGGGCTGGGACAGGCGCTTCATGGCGTTGGCCAGGTGCAGCACGATCCGCGCGCCGCTGGCGCCGACCGGATGGCCCATGCCGATGGCGCCGCCATCGACGTTCAGTCGCTCCCGGTCGATCTGGCCAAAGTCGCCCTCCAGGCCGAGCACCTGGCGGCGGAAGCCGTCGTCCTGCCAGGCGGCCAGACAGGCCAGGACCTGAGCGGCGAAGGCCTCGTTGATCTCCCAGATCGGCACGTCCGACAGGGTCATGTCGTGAGCGCGTAGCAGCTGCGTGACCGACATCACCGGGCCAAGCCCCATGATCTTCGGGTCGAGCGCCGCCCAGCGGCTGTCGACGATCTCGGCCAGGGGCTCCAGGCTGTGTTCCTTGACCGCGTCTTCCGAGGCCAGGACCACCCAGGTCGCGCCATCGGTGATCTGCGAACTGTTGCCCGCCGTCACCTTGCCGAACGGCGGCTCGAAGGCCGGCTTAAGTTTGGCCAGCTTGTCGGGGCTGGAATCGGCCCGCACCCCGTCGTCGCGGTCATGGAGTTCGCCATCCGGTGCGAAAGCGGGCTCCAGCTCGCCCTTGAACCAGCCCTCGGTGTGGGCGCGGGCTGAGCGGAGCTGGCTCTCGGAGGCGTAGACGTCCGCCTCATGACGGGAGATGTCGAACATCTGCGCCAGGATTTCGGCCGTCTGACCCATGTTGAGGTCGGTGATCGGATCGGTCAGGCCGCGCTCCAGGCCGATGACAGGGCTGAGGAAGTCCGGCCGAAAGCCCATGGCCGCCTTGGCCCGAGCCATGGGGCTGCGGGCGCTGTTCAGCTCGGCGAACCACTCCGTTGCGTCGTGGCTCAGGACCAGGGGGGCGTGGCTCAGCGACTCCGCGCCGCCCGCCAGGATCAGGTCGGCGGTTCCCTGCTGGATGTAGCGGAAGGCCGTGTCGATGGACTGCATGCCCGAGCCGCAGTTGATCTGCACGGTGAAGGCGACCATGGCCTCGCCCATGCCCAGCCGCAGGGCCGCAACCCGCGCCGGGTTCATCTCGTCGGCCACCACGTTCACGCAGCCCAGGATGACCTGATCGAACGCGCTCGGCGCAAACGGCTGGCGGAGCAACAGGGGGCGGCCGCACTGGACGGCCAGATCCACCGGCGTGAAGGGTCCGGGCCGCCCGCGGGCCTTGATGAAGGGCGTGCGGGCGCCGTCGACGATATAGACCGGCCGGCTCATTCTGCGGCCTCGACGCGCACCTGCTGGGCCGGTGTCGCCTTGCCGGTGATCTCTTCGGGCGAAAAGTCGTCCACAGCGACGACCTTGGCGACGGCGATGGCCGTCTCAGCCAGCCTGTCGTGGTCCTCACGGCTGATCAGGCCCTGGTCGAGGGCTGAGTCCGGATCGCGGACCCGCAGCTTCTTCATACGGTCGCGGATCGGTTCGGTGGAGACCACCAGATCCAGGGCATGTTCCAACTCGGCCACGGCGTCATCGCCGGCGCCCAGATAAACGCCGTCGGTGAGGCGGTCGCGAGTGGCCGACGGCTCCAGGATCAGCCGGGCGCAGGCGCGGGTGACCCGGTCGCTGGGCCCCCGGCGGATGATCCCGAAGGGCAGGACGAACAGGCCCAGCAGCCAGGCGACCGGCTGGTTGGGGAAGTTGTCGAGGATTTCCTTCAGCCGGCGCTCGATGGTCAGGAAGCCGTCCTGCATGATCCATTCGACCAGCGGCAGGTCCGCCTCCTGGCGGCCATCCTCTTCCCAGCGCTTCAGGGTGGCGCTGAGCAGATAGAGCTCAGCCAGGATGTCGCCAAACCGGGCCGACAGCATCTCCTTGCGCTTCAGGGAGCCGCCCATGGTCAGGAGGGCGGCGTCGGAGGCGAGCGCGAAGCTCGCCGCATAGCGGCTGAGCTTGCGGTAGTAGCGCTTGGTGGGGCCGGTCTCAGGCGCCGGACCGATCAGGCCGTCGCTCCAGGAGCGGATGAAGGCGTTCTTGGCCGTCCGCAGGATGTGGCCGGCATGGGCCCAGACGGTGACGTCGAAGGCGGCCAGCCCCCGCTGGGTGTCCTCGTCGGCCAGGGCCTCCATCTCCTTGAGGATGAAGGGGTGGGCGCGGATCGCGCCCTGGCCGAAGACGATCAGGCTGCGGGTGAGGATGTTGGCGCCCTCCACCGTGATGCCCACGGGCACGGAGCGATAGAAGGTCCCGAGATAGTTCTTCGGCCCATCGATCACCGCCTTGCCGGCATGGACATCCATGGCGTCATTCGCGCTGACGCGCATCCGCTCGGTGGCGCTGTTCTTCATGATCGCCGAGACCACCGAGGGATGGTGGCCGAGCGCCAGGCCTGCGCAGGTGAAGCGGCGGGCGGCGTCCAGAAGATAGGCGTTGGCGGCGATGCGACCTAGACGCTCCTGCACGCCCTCGAACTCGCCGATGGGAATGCGGAACTGGGTGCGGACCCGGGAATAGGCGCCGGTGGTCCGCGCCGCCATGGCCGCGCCGGCCGCCGAGAGCGAGGGCAGGGAGATGCCGCGTCCGGCGGCCAGCGCCGCGTTCAGCATCATCCAGCCCCTGCCGATCTGCTCCTGGCCCCCAAGGATCGCATCCATCGGCAGGAAGACGTCGTGGCCGGCATTAGGGCCGTTCTGGAAAGCCTGCATGGCCGGGATGTGCCGACGGCCGATCTCGATGCCAGGGGTGTCGGTGGGCGCCAGGATCACGGTGATGCCCAGGTCTTCCTCGCCGCCCAGCAGGCCGTCGGGATCCTTGACCTTCACGGCCAGCCCGAGAACGGTCGCGATGGGGCCAAGCGTGATGTAGCGCTTGGCCCAGTTGAGCTTCAGGCCCAGCATCTTCTGGCCCTTGTATTCGCCCTCGCAGACCACGCCGATGTCGGTCATGGCTGTGGCGTCGGAGCCCGCTTCGGCGCTGGTCAGGCCAAAGGCGGGGATGTCGCGGCCGTCAGCCAGCCGGGGTAGCCAGAAGGACTTCTGGTCGTCGGTGCCGAACTTCATCAGCAGTTCGCCGGGGCCCAGCGAGTTGGGCACCATGACGGTGACCGCGGCGGCCACCGAGCGGGTGGAGATCTTCCGCACCACCTCGGAATGGGCGTAGGGGCTGAAGCCCAGGCCGCCATATTCCTCGGGAATGATCATCCCGAAGAAGCGCTCGCGCTTGATGAAGTCCCACGCCTCGGGCGGAAGGTCACGGTCCTCCCAGTTGATCTTCCAGTCGTCCAGCATGGCGCAAAGCTGATCGACCGGACCGTCGATGAAGGCGCGCTCGGCCTCTGTCAGCCTGGCGGGCGGAATAGCCAGCATGGCCTGCCAGTCCGGATCCCCCGAAAACAGGTCGGCGTCCCACCAGACGTCGCCGGCGGCGATGGCCTCGGCCTCGGTGTCGGACATCTCGGGCAGGACGCCCTTGGCCATGTGATAGATCGGCCGCGTGACGAAGTCGCGGCGCAGGGCGGACCTGTCCATGCAACACCTCTTTCGGAATCGGGTTCAGCAAAGCCAACGCATCAGGGCCGGTTCGGTTCGTGACCAACGGCGGTCGCGGCGGCGGCAGAAATTGTGCGGCTGGATCGAACGGGGATGGCGTCCAGGTGTTGTTTGGTGAACGCACCAGCCATTGGAGAGCCTATGCCCCCCGCACCCGAGCAGCCCGACTTCGAACCGCAGGATCAGGCCGAGGTCTTTGACGAGGACAACACGGTCGGGGCTGGCGATGACGTTCCGCCGGCCGAAATGCGCACCTTCGAGGAAATGGCCCAGGTCCGCGACGAGACCTCCGCGGTGGGCGACGCCGACGATGACGAGGCGCAGTTCGCCGAGGACCTCAGTGATGGCGAGATCGTCGCGCTCGGCCGAGATGAGCAGGATGGTCTGGCCCGTGATGGCGACCGTCCGGTGTTTGACGCGGCTCAGGACGGCGGCGGCCCGGGCATCGGCGAGGATGAGGCCCCGCTGCTGGATGCTGGCGATATGTCCGCGGCTCCGGACACGGCCGCCGCCGATGCGGCTGAACTTGAATCCGAGCGGCTGAACGACGCCGACCTTAAGGACCTCGGCTATCAGGTCGGCCCGTCTAAGGGATGACCCGGGGTGGGCGGCGGCCCGCGACCGTGACAGGCTAGATCCTCGCCCCTGACGGAGTTCGACCTTGACCCTGCCTGACTCGACCGACAGCGCGCCCGGCTCGCAGCTGGAGCGCCTGCTGGCCTTGGCTGACCGGCCCGACCCGGTGCGCACCGTGGTTGTCCATCCGGTGGACGACCTCTCCATTAGCGGCGCGGTGGAGGCCGCTGAGCGCAAGCTCATTATTCCCATCCTGGTGGGGCCGGCCGCGCGGATTCGCGCGGCCGCTGACGCGGCGGGACTGGATATCAGCCGGTACGAGCTGCACGACGCCCCGCACAGCCACGCCGCCGCGGCCCTGGCCTGTCAGCTCGCCGGCCGGGGCGAGGCCGAGGCGGTGATGAAGGGCGCGCTCCATACCGATGAACTGCTCGAAGCGGTGGTGGCCAAGGACTGCGGCCTTCGCACCGAGCGGCGGATGAGCCACGTCTTCATCCTTGATGTGCCGACCTATCCCAAGCCGCTGCTGGTCACTGATGCGGCGATCAACATCGCCCCGGACCTGGCCACCAAGCGCGACATCGTCCAGAACGCCATCGACTGCGCCCGCGCCATGGGGGTCGACCGACCCAAGGTGGCCATCCTGGCGGCGGTGGAGACGGTCAATCCGAAGATGATCGCCACCCTGGACGCCGCCGCGCTCTGCAAGATGGCCGACCGGGGCCAGATTGTCGGCGGCCTGCTGGACGGCCCCCTGGCCTTCGACAACGCCATCTCCAAGGAAGCCGCCGCGCAGAAGCACATTGTCTCCGAGGTGGCCGGCGACGCCGACATCCTGCTCGTGCCGGACATTGAGTCGGGCAACATGCTGGCCAAACAGCTCTTCTACCTGGCGCGGGCCCAGTCGGCCGGGATCGTCATGGGCGCGCGGGTGCCGGTCATGCTCACCAGCCGCTCCGATGGGGTCCTATCGCGCCTGGCCTCCTGCGCCGTCGCCCTGCTGGTGGCCAAGGCTGGCCGCCTCCAGCCGCCAGCCCACTAGGAATGCGCATGCAGATCCTGGTCCTGAACGCAGGTTCGTCCAGCCTGAAGTTCGCGGTCTATGACAGCCTCGGCGACAAGCTGACCCTGGGGATGACCGGCGCCGTCTCCGGCCTGCCGGACCGACCTCAGTTCCGGGTCCGCGACGCCAACGGCGAGACCCTGGCTGAAACCGACTGGCCGAAGGCGGCCGGCGTCCTGGATGAGGCCCTGGCGCGCACGCTCGAGTGGCTGGCCGGGGAGGGTGGGGTGAGCGCGCCCGACGCCATCGGCCATCGCATCGTCCATGGGGGCCTGGCCTTCGCCGCCCCCGTTCGCCTGGACGACGAGACATTGCAGACCCTGGAGGGACTCTCGCCCCTGGCGCCCTTGCACCAGCCCTTCAACCTGGCCGCGGTGTGCGCCGCGCAGCATCGGTTTCCAGGCGCGGTCCAGGTCGGCTGCTTCGACACCGCCTTCCACGCGGGTCAGCCACGGCTTGCGCGGCTCTACGCCCTGCCGCGGGAC
>NZ_JAUYAW010000052.1 GCF_030693405.1 Phenylobacterium sp. | reverse complement strand
GTTCCTCGGGCACCAGGGGCTGGTTGTCCATGTCCCAGGGCTCGTCGAAGTCGATGTACTTCTTGTCCAGCGGATCCCAGAAGTGGTCGTGGGTCGCGGAGATGATCTTGTCGAAGGCGGTGGACCGGTTGTTGTAGCGGTCCAGCTCAAGCATGGACTCGAAATCATCCGGCGCCACGGCGTCGTAGATCAGGTCCTTGGTGATGTTGCCGTCGGCGGCCATTCGTTCCTCCTGGAATGATGTGGGATTGCCGGCGCCCTTGGTTCCGTATGCGGGTTGACCCCGCTGTCGCCACGGATGGGCGGCTCTGTCCTTGGGAAAAGAGCCTGACTCCCAGACCGCCGTTCGTCAAAGGAAACCGTGACGCCGGCGTCAGTTTTGAGAGCGGTCCAAACGAAAAACGCCCGCCGGGGGTCCGGCGGGCGCTGTCGTCAGGTTCGAGAGACCCTTCGCCTTACTCGGCGGCGATGGTCACCGGGGCGGCCCGGCGATCCTTGAAGTTGATCTCCTGGAGGTACTTGATACCCTCCTCGGCGATGTCGTCGCCGACCATGCGGTCGCCCTCGGCCTTGAGCTCGTCCATGTCCACATAGATGGCGTAGAAGGCGCGCGTCCGGTCGGTGATGATGCCGGCGTTCAGAAGGGTCTTCACCAGCACCCGGAAGATGTTGGTCTGCTCCTTCATATTCTCCCGGCGGGTCTCGTCGGTGACCATTTCGGCCATCTCGGCGATCACCTTGTCGGGGTCGAGCCCGAACTCCTCATAGAGGTCGCGCTGCTGGCTCGGCGACACCAGGTTGAACAGCAGGGTCTGGAAGCAGTGGGCCGCCCAATCCTCGATGATGGCGTGCTCTTCGGGGTTCAGGTGTGGGATGGTCCGGTCGGCCCAGATCTTCCCGAACTTGTGGTGGAAGGCCTCGTCGGTCATCACCAGCTGAAGCAGCTTCTTGCCGGTCGGGTCGTTGATATTGTTGAAGAAGGTGGCGAAGGCGCCCATGGCCAGGCCTTCCACCAGCATCTGCATGCCGATGATCTTCTTGTAGACCTCAGGGCTGCCGATGATGTCGACGAGCAGGGTCTTCAGCGTCGGGCCGCATTCCACCGGCCGGCCCCAGCGGGCCTTGATGTACTTGGCGAAGCCGGTGACGTGGCGGGCCTCCTCGCGGGTCTGGTTGGCGGCGTATTCCTGGGCGCCCTGGTCCTTCAGCACGTGGCAGAGGCTGGCCGACAGGTTCAGCGCGCCCTGCTCGCCGTGCAGGATGGAGGAGAAGGACCGCAGGGCCGACTGGTTCACGAAGCGGACCCGGGTCTTCCAGTCGCTGAGGTGATTGGAGACATAGTCGGTGGACATCGAGATGATCATGTCCTCCGGCAGGATCATCTGGTTTTCCATGTCGAAGGGCTCGTCGAAGTCGATGTACTTCTTGTCGAGCGGATCCCAGAAGTGATCGTGGGTGGCCGAGATGATCTTGTCGAAGGCCGTGGAGCGCGCGTTGTAGCGGTCCAGCTCCAGCATGGACTCGAAGTCGTCGGGCGACACCGCGTCGTAGATGATGTCCTTGGTGATGTTGCCGTCAGCGGCCATGACTACGTCCTCCAGGAGATGGGGGCAGGCTCTGCGGCCCTGGCTCCGCACCTTGCGGGCAGCCCCTTCGATCTGGGGCGAAGTCATGCACATGAACCCTGTTCAGTCAAGAAGATGACGGGGGCGTCACTTTCGCCTCCCGGGCGAGGACGGCTCAGTCGGCCGCCGCCTCGATCGCCTCGATCTGGTCATCTGACAGACCGAAATGGTGGCCGATCTCGTGGACCAGGACGTGGCTGACCAGCTCCTCGAGGGAGACGTCGCCCCGGGCGGCCCACTCATCAAGGATCGGCCGTCGATAGAGCAGCACCATGGAGGGCTGGGTTTCCGGGTCCAGCACCGAGCGATGGGCCAGATCAACCCCGTGATAGAGGCCCGTCAGGTCGAAGGGGTCCTGGATCTCCAGGGCGTCCAGGGTTTCCTGGTCAGGGAAATCGTCGACCCGGATCAGCACGTGCCCGGTCATCTGCCGGAACTGCGCCGGGAGACGGTCGAAGGCGGCTTCGGCCAGGGCGGCCATGTCATCCAGGCTGGGCGCCAGGCCCGAGACTAAGGCGGTCATTCGTCGGCGATCACAGTGTGCGGGGCCTCGGGCGGGCGCACCTCGAACAGGCCGATGTCCAGGGGCTGCTGCGGCCGGAGCGCGCGCAGGGGCTGGCGGGTGAGCGCATTCAGGGTGTCCCGGTCAGCCTCGGCGCCGGCGCGGCGAACCTTGCGGGCCTGGGGCCCCTCCAGAGACACCTCGGCCCCGACGCCGATTTTCCAGAAAGAGACTTGCAGCCGCCACACCGTCGCCACGGGCGCGGCCGGGGCGGCGGGCCAGCGGCGGCCGTCCTTCAGCACTGGCCGGGCTGGCGGCGGCGTGGGACGGCGCCCGCCCACCTGGGCGGCGAGCTCGGCCAGGCGGCAGAAGCGGTCCTCCGGCGCCAGGCTGACCAGGCGGCCCGGTCGGTCGTCCTCAACCTTGCCGGCATAGGCGTCCAGGGCCGCCGCCCGGGTGGTGAAGTCCGGTCCTACGGGGCGTGTGACGAAGCTGACGGCCTGGCCGCCGGCCAGCAGGCGGGCTTCCCGCTCCCGAGCGGCGCGCCCCAGCGGGGCGGCCAGGGCGGTCTCGGCGTCGGGTGCGACCGGATAGAGAATGGCGCTCATCGGGCCATTGTCGCTCAATCGCCCGCCTCTGGGAACGGACCGCGCGTGCGACGTCCCGGTTTGGGTCCTATGTTGATGGGTGGGTGATTCGCATCGGCGCAAGCGCCGTCGATGGAGTGGTGATGAACGCAGACGAACTGATCCTGGCGGCCGCAGCTGGCGCAGTCTGCCTGGCCATCTGCGCCACGCTCTGGGCTCTAGCCCAACAGCGGCAGGGGCGAATGCGCCTGGTCGGGCTGCAGGCCCGGGTCGCCGAGCTGGAAATGCGCGCAGAGGTCGCTCAGTCCTCGGCCGAAGCCTTCGACTCCGCCTTGCTGGCGGTGGAGGATGGCCGCGCCATCCTGGCCTCGGGCGAGGAGAGCCTGGCGGTCTGCGCCGCGGCCCTGGATCTGGTGGAGATCGACGCCCAGGGCCTGGTCAACGCCCTGATGCGCGCCGACCCCGACCATGCCCGGCGCCTGCGCGCCCTGTTCGAGCGGGGCGAGGCCTGCGCCTTCGAGGTGCGCGGCCCCGCCGGCGTCGTGTCGGTGGAGGGTCGTGCAGCCGGCGCGCTCGCCTGGCTGCGGCTGTCGGCGGTGATCGGCGAGGACGCCGGCCTGCCCACCGCGCCGCGCTTCGCGGCCCTGCTGGACGCCCGCCCGGGCCCGGCCTGGATCGCCTCGGCCGATGGAGCGCCGGTCTGGGTGAACGCCGCCTGGCTCGCCGCCGTGGACGCTGCAAGCCTGGATGAGGCCGCCGCCAAGGGCCTGACATTCGACAAGGCCGCCGACGAGATCGCCAGCGAAGCCGCCAACCTGGCCCAGGTGCGCGAGACCACCCGCTGGCTGACTCTGGGCGGACGCCGCCGAGCCTTTCACATCACCGCCCGCCCCCTGGAAGGCGGCGGGGTGGGCGTCTGGGCCGAGGACGCCACCGAAACCGAGGAGATGCGCGAGGCGCTGAAGCGCCACGTGGCCGCCCACGACGAGACCCTCAATCACATCGCCGATGCGGTGGCCATCTTCGGCGCCAACAAGAAGATGATCTTCCACAATACGGCCTTCGCCGAGCTGTGGGGGCTGGAGCCGGCCTGGCTGGGGGAGCGTCCTGGCCACGGAGAGCTGCTCGACCGTCTGCGCCAGCGCAGGCGCCTGCCCGAGACGGCCGACTATGTGAAGTGGCGCGCCGCCGAGCTCGACCGCTATGAGGCCCTGGGCTCAAGCCCCGACGACCTGTGGAGCCTGCCCGATGGCCGCACCCTGCGGGTGGTGCGCCAGCCCCACCCCATGGGCGGGGTGCTGCTGCTGTTCTCCGACATCACCGATGAGCTGAAGCTGAAGGCTCAGTACAACGCCCTGATCCAGGTGCAGCAGGCCACCCTGGACAAGCTGAATGATGCGGTGGCCGTGTTCGGCTCCGATGGCCGGCTGCGCCTGCACAATGAGGCGTTCGAGCGGTTCTGGAACGTCACCCCGACGCAGCTCGACCTGGCCGGCGACTTCGAGGGCGTGGTCGAGCTCTGCGTGCCCCGTCTGCATGACCTGAACTTCTGGCGGGAGCTGAAAGGCCGGGTGGCCGATCCCGACCCCAGCGCCCGGGCGCCGATCTCCGGCGAGGTGAAGACCTCGGACTCCCGGATCGTCGCCTATCAGTCCCGCCCCCTGCCCGATGGCGCGACCCTGATCGCCTTCACCGATGTCACCGACGCCCGCAAGCTGGAGAGCGCCCTGGCCGACCGGTCCGCGGCCCTGGCTGACGCCGAGCGGCTGAAGCGGGACTTCGTGGGCAATGTCTCCTACGAGCTGCGCACCCCGCTCACCACTATCATAGGCTATTCCGAACTGCTGGAGCGCTCAGGCGAGAACCTGTCCGAACGGGGCCGGGGCCACGCCTCAGCCGTGCGCATGGCCGCCACCCAGCTCGCTCGCTCCATCGACGATGTTCTGGACATGGCTCAGATCGACGCCGACGAGATGGCGCTGGACCTGGAGGATGTGCGGGTCGCCGACCTGATCTCAGGCGCGGCCGGTCGCTGGGCCCGGGCCGCCGAGGAGGGCAAGATCAACCTGAAGGTCGATCATGCCGAGGAGATCGGGGTGATCCGCGCCGACGCCCATCGCCTGGGCCAGATCATGGATCACCTGATCGAGAACGCCATCCGCCAGACCCCGCCGGAAGGGACCATCTCCATCTCCGCCCGCCGGGCGCTGGGTGAGGTCAAGCTGCAGGTGAGCGACACCGGGCGCGGCATTCCCTTCCACGTCCAGGCGCACATCTTCGACCGCTTCGTCGGTCGCGAGCGGGGCGGACCAGGACTTGGTCTGGCGCTGGTCAAGGCGCTGACGGAACTGCATGGGGGTTGGGTGGCCCTGGAGAGCGAGCCGGGTAACGGCGCGACCTTCACCTGCCACCTTCCGGAGCTGGCCCAGGCCGAAGCCGCCACCCACCGGGAACTGGAATTCTAAGGACCGCCTGAGCGGCGCGGGCGACCGGAAGGTCGCCCGCGCGCGTCGGGTCTTAGTGCTGGCTCTCGGGCAGCCGGACGATCAGGCCGTCCAGGGCGTCGGAGACCTTGATCTGGCAGGAGAGGCGGCTGTTGGGCTCGACGTTCTCGGCGAAGTCGAGCATCGACTCTTCCATGGCCGAGGACTCGCCGGTCTTGTCCTTCCAGGCCTCGTCCACATAGACATGGCAGGTGGCGCAGGCGCAGGCGCCGCCGCAGTCGGCGTCGATGCCCGGGACGTTGTTCTTCACCGCGCCTTCCATCACCGTGAGCCCCGTC
Organism: Phenylobacterium sp.; assembly: GCF_030693405.1. Classification (GTDB taxonomy): domain Bacteria; phylum Pseudomonadota; class Alphaproteobacteria; order Caulobacterales; family Caulobacteraceae; genus Phenylobacterium. The sequence goes on along the minus strand of NZ_JAUYAW010000052.1, from coordinate 92,670 downwards.
TTCACGTCCACGACGTGCTCGGTCCCGTCGTGCTCGATATAGGTGATCTTGGCCATGACTCCCTTTCGCGCCGCGTTCAGGCGACGACCTCTTTCATTGAAACGCTGAGATCGGAAAGCTTCGCCTTGGAAACCGGTTTGCGGTTCCCGATCAGCTGCTTGCCCATCATGAATTCCGGGGGCGAGTTGATCGCCTCCACGGACTGGATCTGGTCTCCCTTGAGATGGAAGACCGCGAACTTGCCGCTGGCTGGATCGCCCCGCAGCAGAACCTCGTCGGTGTCGAAGGCGTAGCCGGCGATCTGCAGTTTCAGATCGTACTGGTCCGACCACTGCCACGGCACCTCACCGGCGGGCGCGGGCCGGCCGGTGATGGCGCTGGCGGCCTGCTTGGCCTGCTCCAGCGCATTGGGCACGCTTTCCATGCGGAACATGCGGTCATAGATCGGCATGGGCCGGTGGGCGACGTCGCCGATGGCGAAGATGGAAGGATCGGAGGTCCGCGCCTCCAGGTCGACCACGACGCCGCGGGCGGTCTCCAGGCCAGACTCCGCGGCCAGTTCGTCATTGGGCGTGGCGCCCACCCCGATAACGGCGGCGTCGCAGGGTAGGGTCCGGCCATCAGCCAGGGTGACCCCGGTGACGTGGCCGTTCTCGCCGACAAAGCCGGTGACGCTGGCGCCCATTTCGAAGATCACGCCGTGGGTCTCGTGGACCCCGCGGAAGAAGCTGGACAGGGCCTCGCAGGCCACCCGGGCCAGCAGACGGGACTCCCGTTCGATCACCACCACTTCGGCGCCTAGCGCCCGACCGGAGGCGGCAACCTCCAGGCCAATATAGCCCCCGCCCACCACGGCCAGCCGCTTACCGGGGCCGACGGCGGCCTTGAGCGCCTCGGCGTCGGCGGCGGTGCGCAACTCCAGCAGACCGGCCAGGTCCGCGCCGGGGACCGGCAGCTTGATGGCCCGAGCGCCGGTGGCCAGGATCAGAATGTCATAGGAGAGGCTCGAGCCGTCTGACAGCTCGACGACCTTGTCGGACCGCCGCAGCTTCAACGCTCGGATGTTGGGCCGAAAGTCGATCTGGTGCTCGGCGTAGAACTCCAGGGGCTTGAGCGCCAGGGAGTCGGCGTCCGCCTCTCCCTTCAGCCAGGCCTTGGACAGCGGCGGGCGCTGATAGGGGGCGAGCGGCTCGTCGCCGATCAGGCTGATCGGCCCGGCATGCCCATACTGACGCAGCAGCGCGGCGGCTGTGCCGCCGGCGTGCCCCGCCCCCAGGATCACCACGTTTGCGCCCAAATCACTCATGCCGTTCCCCGATGCAGAAAAATGACGCCGGCGTCAACTTGGGAAAAGCAGGGTGACGACTTTAGACGACCCGGTCGACCAGCATCTTCTTCACCTCAGCGATCGCCTTGGCCGGATTCAGGCCCTTGGGGCAGACCTGGGCGCAATTCATGATCGTGTGGCAGCGATAGAGCTTGAACGGGTCTTCCAGATCGTCAAGCCGCTCGCCGGTCGCCTCGTCGCGGCTGTCGATCAGCCAGCGATAGGCGTGCAGCAGGGCGGCCGGACCCAGATACTTGTCGCCGTTCCACCAGTAGCTCGGGCAGGAGGTGGAGCAGCAGGCGCAGAGAATGCACTCATAGAGGCCGTCCAGCTTCTCCCGGTCAGCCGGGGTCTGCAGCCATTCGCCCTGGGGTTCCGGGGTCTTGGTGTGCAGCCAGGGCTCGATAGAGGCGTACTGGGCGTAGAACAGGGTCATGTCCGGCACCAGGTCCTTGATCACCGGCATGTGCGGCAGCGGACTGATGGTGCAGGTCTGGCCGGGCACCTCCTCCCAGCCATGGGTGCAGGCCAGCGTATTGCGGCCGCCGATATTCATGGCGCAGGAACCGCAAACCCCCTCGCGGCAGGAGCGCCGGAAGGCCAGCGTCGGGTCCATGGTGTTCTTGATGTAGATGAGGGCGTCCAGGACCATAGGTCCGCAGGCCTCGACATCCACGTCATAGGTGTCCCAGCGGGGGTTTTCGGTCCCCTCGGGATCATAGCGATAGACCTTGAAGGTCTTCACCTTCTTGGCGCCGGCCGGGGCCGGGTGATGCTGGCCCTTCTGGACGCGGGAATTCTTGGGCAGGGCGAGTTCGACCATCGGAGGCTTTCCTTAGGCGAAGACCCCAGACCCCGCGCAGGGCGCGCGTTCGGTCCGAGGCCGGAAATGAGCGACGAGGCGGGCCACGAACCCGACCCTAGTAGACCCGCGCTTTCGGCGGGATATAGGCGATGTCGTTGCTGAGCGTGAAGGAGTGCACCGGACGGTCGTCCAGCTTCACCTTGCCGGTGGCGTCGTCGAACCAGGTGAGCGTGTGCTTCATCCAGTTCTCGTCGTCACGGTCGGGATAGTCTTCCCGGGCGTGCGCCCCGCGGCTCTCGGTGCGGTTCAGCGCTCCGTTCACCGTCACGGCCGCTTGGCCGATCAGGTTGTCGAACTCCAGGGTCTCGATCAGGTCGGTGTTCCAGATCATGCCGCGGTCGGTGACCTGGATGTCGGTGCGCTGGCCGTGGATCTTGTCCAGACGGGCGACGCCGGAGGCCAGGCTTTCGCCGGTGCGGAACACCGCGGCGTCCTCCTGCATGGCTTTCTGCATGTCGAGGCGCAGCTGGGCCGTCGGCGTGCCGCCCTTGGCGTTGCGCAGGCGGTCGAAGCGGGCGAGGTGCGCCTCGGTCTGGGCCGGCTTCAGGTCAGGCTGCTTGGCGCCCGGCGTCAGGATGTCGGCTGCGCGCAGGGCGGCCGAACGGCCGAACACCACCAGGTCGATCAGGGAGTTGGAGCCCAGGCGGTTTGCGCCGTGCACCGAGACGCAGGCGGCCTCGCCCACGGCCATCAGGCCGGGGATGACGCTGTCGGGATTGTCGCCGTCGCGGGTGACCACCTCGGAATAGAAGTTCGTCGGGATGCCGCCCATATTGTAGTGCACGGTCGGCAGCACCGGGATCGGCGCCTTGGTCACGTCCACGCCGGAGAACACCCGGGCGCTTTCGGAAATCCCCGGCAGGCGCTGGTGCAGCACCTTCGGGTCCAGGTGGTCCAGGTGCAGGAAGATGTGGTCCTTGCCAGGTCCCACGCCGCGACCTTCGCGGATCTCGATGGTCATGGCCCGGCTGACCATGTCCCGCGGCGCCAGGTCCTTCACGGACGGCGCATAGCGCTCCATGAACCGCTCGCCCTCGGAATTGGTCAGATAGCCGCCCTCGCCCCGCGCGCCCTCCGTGATCAGGCAACCGGCGCCATAGATGCCGGTGGGGTGGAACTGCACGAACTCCATGTCCTGCAGGGGCAGGCCGGCCCGAAGGACCATGGCGTTGCCGTCGCCGGTGCAGGTGTGGGCGCTGGTGCAGGAGAAGTAGGCGCGGCCATAGCCGCCGGTGGCCAGGATGACCATCTGAGCCTGGAACCGGTGCAGGGTGCCGTCGTCCAGCTTCCAGGCAGTGACGCCCCGACAGACGCCGTCTTCCATGATCAGGTCGAGGGCGAAATACTCGATGAAGAACTCGGTATTGTTGGCCAGGGACTGGCCGTACATGGTGTGCAGCATGGCGTGACCGGTGCGGTCGGCCGCCGCGCAGGTGCGCTGGATCGGGGCCTCGCCATAGTTGCTGGTCATGCCGCCAAAGGCGCGCTGATAGATCTTGCCGTCCTCGGTGCGGGAGAAGGGCACCCCCCAGTGTTCCAGCTCGTAGACGGCGGCCGGCGCGTTGCGGCACAGATATTCGATGGCGTCCTGGTCGCCCAGCCAGTCCGACCCCTTGACGGTGTCGTACATGTGCCAGCGCCAGTCATCCTGGCTCATATTGCCCAGGCTCGCCGAGATGCCGCCCTGAGCGGCCACGGTGTGCGAGCGGGTCGGGAAGACCTTGGAGACGCACGCGGTGCGAAGGCCGGCCTGAGCGCAGCCCAGGGCCGCGCGGAGGCCTGAGCCCCCGGCGCCGACGACGACGACGTCGAACTTGTGGTCGATGAATTCGTAAGCGGCCATGCTCAGTAAGCTCCGCCCGAGAGGGCGACCTTCAGGATGGAGAAGAGGGCGAGCGCGCCGAACAGCGCGCAGACGAAGAGGTTCAGCAGCAGCAGGCCGGTCTTGGTGATCCGGCGGTGGATATAGTCCTCCACCACGACCCGCATGCCCGAATGCATATGCATCAGGCTGACCACCGCGAGCAGGGCCAGCAGCACGGCGTTCACCGGCGAGGCGAGCCAGGCCACGGCCATGTCATAGTCGCTGCGCGCCAGGCGCAGGACGGCGAAGACGCCCCACAGCACCAGCGGGATCAGGGCGACCGAGGAGACGCGCTCGGAAATCCAGTGGCTGACCCCATGGCCGGCGGCGCCGAGGCCCTGGGCCCGGGAGCGGGGGGTGCGGAAATCAGTCATGCTCAGAGCGCTCCCGTCATGGCGGCGATGATCCAGACCACCACAGTGGCGACGAGCGCAAAGGCCAGGGTCGCCACGGCGCCGGCGTTGGCGGCCCGCACCTTCAGCGCCAGGCCAGTGTCCCAGATCAGGTGCTGCACGCCCTTGGCCAGGTGGAAAAAGACCGCAAAGCTGAGGCCGAACATGACGAGCTTGCCCAGCGGCGAGCCCAGCAGGCCCATATAGGTCGCATAGGCCTCGGGCCCGAAGGCGAGCGCGATGGTCCAGCCCGCCAGGATCAGGGTCCCGCCATAGAGGGCGACGCCGGTGATCCGGTGCATGATCGAGGTGATGGCGGTGAGATGCCAGCGCCACACCTGAACGTGCGGCGAGGTGGGCCTGGCCCGGATGGTCTTCGAGACGTCCGACATCGGTTCTACAGCCGCTCCCTGTTGCCCTGCGAATGCCTGGCCGCTTTTAAGCCGCCATCTGGGGGTGTCAACGAAGGCCCCACACGGAGACGCAGCCGCCGCCCTTCGCAGATCGGCGAACATCTGCGGTTTCCAACTCCCGGGCAATGCGTCTTTGTTGTAGGCTTCCTTCGCGGGAGGCGAAGGATGAGGTTTGACCTGATCGATCTGCGGCTGTTCTGCGATGTGGTCGAGGCCGGCTCGATCACCCGCGGGGCCGAGCGCGCGGCCCTGGCCCTGGCGGCCGCCTCCACCCGGATCCGCGCCATGGAGCAGTCCCTGGGGGCCTCCCTGCTGACCCGTTCGCGCCAGGGAGTGACGCCGACGCCGGCTGGGCTGCTGTTGCTGAAGCACGCCCGCGCCCTGCTGGAGCAGAGCGCCCGGATGCAGGACGAGCTCGGCGTGATGGCCGAGAGCGGCGCGGCCGAGGTCCGGGTCCTGGCCAACACCAATGCGCTGACCGAATTCCTGCCTGAGGCCCTGTCTTCCTTCCTGGCCGACCATCCGCAGGTGAGCGTCGATCTGGAGGAGCGCCTGTCGGACGAAATCGTCGGCCTCGTGGCCGAGGGCGCCGCCGATGTAGGCATCGTCGCCGGCACCGTGGATGTCGGCGCCCTTGAGACCTTCGCCTTTCGCACCGACCGGTTCGTCGTGGTGACCGCCCTGGACCACCCCCTGGCCCAGAATGTCAGCGCCGCCTTCGCCCAGGTGCTGGACTACGATCTCGTGGGCCTGGACCGGGCGAGCTCACTGCAGCGCTTCCTGGCCGCCCGGGCCGGCCGCGAGGGGCGCCGCCTGCGGCTGCGGGTGCAGCTGCGCAGCTTCGATGCGGTGTGCCGGCTGGTGGAGTGCGGCGTCGGCGTGGGCGTGGTGCCGGAGACCACGGCGGCGCGGGCGGTCTGCACCATGAACCTGGCCATCGTGGCCCTCACCGACGACTGGGCGGTCCGGGAGCTGAAGATCTGCGTTCGCAGCCTGGATGAACTGCGCCCCATCGCCCGCCAGCTGGTCGAGAGCCTGCGGGCCCCGCCCTAGGCCCGATCCGTCAGCCAGTCGGCGGAGCGCATTTCCTGCAGGCGCGAGGCGGTGCGTTCGAACTCGAAGGCCCCGTCGCCTTCCGGATAGAGCTTGGCGGGTTCGGCCTCGGCCAGGACGATCAGCTTGGCGCGGGCCTCGTAGAGCGCATCGATCAGGGTGACGAAGCGCCTGGCCTCCTCCCGTCGCGCCGGGGTGAGGCGCGGCACGCGTTCCAGGAAGACAGTGTGGAAGCGTTCGGCCAGGGCCAGGTAGTCATTGGGTCCGAGCGCGACGCCGCACAGGCTGGCGAAGCTCGCCCGCAGCAGGCCGCCGGTGGCGTGGGGCAGGTGGATCTTACGGCCCAGCACCTCGAGGGTCTCCCCGAGCTCTTCATCGCCGTCGAGCATCTCGCCCCAGAGGGCGTCGTAGGTCCGCACATTGTCGGGGTCGATCGGCGAGAACCAGACTCCAGCCGCCCGCAACCGGTCGAGGCGATAGTCGTGCTCGCCGGCCACCGAGACCACCTCGGTCTTGGCCTTCAGCAGGTCGATGAAGGGCAGGAAGAGCTGGCGGTTGATGCCGTTCTTGTAGAGGGCGTCCGGCACGCGGTTGGAGGTGGCCACCAGGGTCACGCCCCGGTCGAACAGGGCGGTGAACAGCCGGCCGAGGATCATGGCGTCGGCGATGTCGGTGACCTGGAACTCGTCGAAGCAGAGCAGCCGCGCCTCGGCGGCCACCACATCGGCCACCGGCGGGATGGGGTCATCGCCCCGATGCTGACCGAACCTCGCCTTGCGGGCGGCGGCGTCCCCCTTGCGCCAGGCGTCGATGAGCCGGTGAACCTCGCCCATGAAGACGTGGAAATGGACCCGGCGTTTCTTGGCCACCGGCGCGGTCTCGTAAAACAGGTCCATCAGCATGGACTTGCCCCGCCCCACCGGCCCCCAGAGATAGACGCCTTGCTGGCTTTCTGGCTTGCGGAAACGGCCCAAAAGCCCGCCGGGCTCGCTGGCGGCGAGATCGGCCTCCAGCCGGGCCAGGGCCGGCAGGGCCGCGGCCTGGGCCGGATCGGGTCGGATCTCCCCGCGATCCAGGCGGTCGCGGTAGGCGGCTTCAAGGGCGGATGTCATGCCCCGCCCCTAGCCTGACAGGACGCGCATCACAATCGGCCTGACGCCGGATCAGCGAGCTTGAGCGTCGGAACAGCCTCCGGCGCCGGCCGGTTGTTCTTCCATGACCCGCAACAAGGAGGAGAACGGCCATGGCCGACGAACCCCGCAGCTTTGATCCTGACACCACCCAGTCCAACCGCACCCGCCAACAGGGCGGCGGCGTGGGCCAGCGAGAGATGGACCAGCAGCGCGACCCTGATCGCGACGCCGACGCCCCCCGGGCCCAGCCCCAGCAGCAGCAAAAGCAGCAGGACGACCGGGCCGAACCCAAGCCAGCCGTGTCACGGCTGGATGGGACGCGGCTTGAACCTCGCAATGGGACGGGCATGGGCGACACCGGCGGCGACCTGGGCGCCGGAACCCCGGCCAATGTCGACGTTCACGACATCGGCCAGGACGACAATCCTCAGGCCGAGTGGGGCCAGGACACCGGCGGCGCGGCGGTGCATTCCACCAGCCGGGGCGATCGCGAGCCGGGCAAGAGCCAGGGTCCGAAGACCCAGGCCCGCGCCAAGGAGATCAATTCCGGCGGCCAGTAGGCGCCCTTAGATGGACGCAGGCTCGGCAGACGTCTCCGGAGGCGGGGCGATCGCCCGGTCCTCCTCGCCCGCCGGCACCAGGGGCGTGTCGCTCTGCGGCGGCAAGCCGAGGTCCTCGCGCAGGAAGCGGTAGGTTTCCCGACGCTCACAGGCGCAGGCCTTCATCTGGCCCTCCTGGTCCCACCAGACCAGCAGCGGATAGGCGAAGTCGACCCCGTTGTCCTTCAGGAGCGGCCTGAGTTCGTCGACCATATTGCGGCCGGCCTCGACAACGGCCGTGCGCGCCGTATCGCCATCGGCCGGCGGAATGCCCGGCGCGGTCCAGGCCGACACCGGGACGCTGACCCAGCGCTCGAACAGGCTCCAGTCCCGATTGAGCCACAGCTCGGCCACTGTCGCCCGCTCGGCGGGGGTTGAGCGCTCCAGGCCGTTGACCTCACGCCGGGCGACCTCGATCACCCGGGTGTCGACGCCCGCCGCATGCAGATCGGGGAACTGCTCGGCCTTGAAGCGCAGGCAGTCGGGGCAGCTGCGGAACGAGACCATGTAGATGGCCCGGCCCTCAATACCCGGCGACACCCATCCCGCGCCCTCCAGCAGACGAGCGATTTCAGCCTGGTTCTTGGTCACGGTGGTCGGCCTCCAGCGCAGTTCGAAATTCCAATAGGCGAAGGCGCCCGCGCCGGCCACCACCAGGACAAGGGCCAGGATGGCCCAGAGGCGGAAGTTCTTCATGCGCGTTTTCTCCTGAATTCGAGACCCCTGAGGGCCAGATCGCGTCAGTTTCAGCCGTCTATTTCATCGTCGGGATGACAAAGGCCTGGTCGCTTGTCTCGCCCTCAGGCCAGCGGGCGGTGACCGTCTTGACCTTCGTATAGAAGCGCACCCCCTCCATCCCATGCTGATTGGCGTCGCCGAAGGCGCTGCGCTTCCAGCCGCCGAAGCTGTGATAGGCCACCGGTACGGGGATGGGGACATTGATCCCGACCATGCCGACATTGACCCGGGAGGCGAACTCCCGGGCGGCGCGGCCGTTCCGAGTGAAGATCGCCACGCCGTTGCCGTAGGCGTGCTGCGATGGCAGGGCGAGCGCCTCGTCGAAGGTCTCGACCCGCGCGATCTGCAGGACAGGACCGAAGATCTCATCCTGGTAGGACTTCATGGTCGGCTTCACATGGTCGAACAGGGTCGGGCCGATGAAGAAGCCCCGCTCATGGCCCTGCAGGGAAAAGCCGCGGCCATCGGCCACCAGCTCGGCGCCCTCATCAATCCCCATCTGGATGTAGTCGGTGATCCTCTTGCGGTGGGCGGCGCTGACCACCGGGCCGTACTGGGCGGCCGGGTCGGAAGAGACGCCGATCTTGAGCGTCTCGATCTTGGCGACCATCAGCTCGCGGAAAGCCTCCGCCGTCCTGGTCCCCACTGGCACGACCACCGGCAGGGCCATGCAGCGCTCTCCGGCCGAGCCGAAGGCGGCGCCGAGGATGTCATTGGCCGCCGCCTCCAGGTCGGCGTCGGGCAGGAGGATGCCGTGGTTCTTTGCCCCGCCCATGGCCTGCACCCGCTTCCCGTGGGCGGCGCCGGTCGCATAGACATACTGGGCGATGTCGGAGGACCCGACGAAGCTCACCGCGGCGATATCCGGGTGGTTCAGGATGGCGTCGACGCAGACCTTGTCCCCGTGGACCACGTTCAGCACACCGGCCACATCGACGCCGGCTTCTGCGCCGGCCTCCATGAACAGCTCGGCGAGCCTCACCGGCACGCTGGGGTCCTTCTCCGAGGGCTTGAGGATGAAGGTGTTGCCCACCGCCACCGCCACCCCGAACATCCACATCGGAATCATGGCCGGGAAGTTGAACGGGGTGATGCCGGCGGCCACGCCCAGGGGCTGGCGCATGGAATAGACGTCGATGCCCGGCCCGGCGCCCTCGGTATATTCGCCCTTCAGGGCATGGGGGATGCCGCAGGCGAACTCGATCACCTCCAGGCCCCGCTGGATATCGCCTCGCGAGTCGGCGATCACCTTGCCGTGCTCAGATGACAACAGGGCGGCCAGCTCATCCATCCGCGCCTCCACCAGACGCTTGAAGGCGAACATCACCCGCGCCCGGCGCTGGGGATTGACCACGGCCCAGGCGGGCTGGGCGGCCAGGGCGGCCTGGACGGCCATGTCCAGCTCGGCGACTGAGGCCAGGGCGACGCGGGCCTGGACCTCGCCGAGATTGGGATCGAAGACCTCCGAGTGGCGGCCCGAGGTTCCGGCGACCGCGCGGCCGGCGATGAAGTGGCTGATCTCACGCATGGCAAAAGCTTAGGCCGCCGCAGCGCCCGCGCCTAGCGCTTGCCCAAATTGCGGGCGCAGGCGCATTCTGGAGGGCCATGAGCGTCGCGTCGTCCACCGATATCCTGCAGTCCGCCCGGCGGCGTCACGACCACATCGTGGACGTGCTCATCGCCGAGCGCGCCCCAGCCCTGAGCCGTCACCCCACCTGGCCCCTGCTGCGGCCGGCCCTCTATGGCCTGCTGGACTACGCCAAGGCCCGGCGGATGGCTGACGCCATCGCCCCGCTGCCAGGGCGCGAGGCCCTGGAGCGGGTTTCTGGTCTGCTGGATGTAAAGCTCTCGGTGAACGGGCTGGAGCGGCTGCCGAAACAGGGCCGCGTGGTGGTGATCGCCAACCATCCCACCGGCATCGCCGACGGGGTGGCGGTCTATGACGCTTTCAAGGCCCGGCGGCCGGACCTCTGCTTCTACGCCAATTCCGACGCCCACCGGGTGGCGCCTGGCTTTTCCGAGGTGCTGATTCCCGTGGAGTGGGTGGAGGAAAAGCGCACCCGCGAGCGCACTCGCCTGACCCTGCAGCGCACCCGCGAGGCCATGGAGGCCGAACGCGCCCTGGTGATCTTCCCCTCCGGACGGTTGGCCCGGCGGCAGCCCGACGGCCTGCTGGCCGATCCGCCCTGGATGAGCAGCGCCGTCTCCATCGCCCGCAAGTACGAGGCGCCGGTCGTGCCCCTGCATGTGACCGGACCCTGGTCGACCCTGTTCCACCTGTTCAACCGGGTCTCAGCCGAGCTGCGGGACATCACCCTTTTCCATGAACTGCTGAACAAGCGCGGCGGCCAGTATGGCCTGACGCTCGGCCCCGCCGTGCCGCCCGAAGCCCTGGCGGGGGATCCTCAAGCCGCCACCGAGGCCCTGAAGACCTATGTGGAGCGGGTTCTCCCTGCTGAGCCGGACCGGCCCTTCGCATGAGGCCTTCGCTTGAGGGCGATGTGCGCCTGGAGAATGAGGCGGCCACCGCGCGCCTGGGCGCAGCCCTGGCCCACGCCCTGAACGCGGGAGAGGCCATCTGCCTCACCGGGCCGCTCGGCGCGGGCAAGTCGACCCTGGCCCGGGCGCTGATCCGGGCGCGCACCACGCCGGACGAGGACGTGCCCAGCCCCACCTTCACGCTGGTGCAGTTCTATGAGGGTGATGGCCTGGCCCTGGCCCATTTCGATCTGTACCGGCTGACCAGTCCCGATGAGGCCTATGAGATTGGCCTGGACGAGGCCCTAGAGGATGGGGCGGCGATCATCGAATGGCCCCAGCGCCTGGAGGGTCGCCTTCCCCCCCATCGCCTGGATATAGAGATTGAACTGGACGGGGCGGCGCGCCGGGCGCGGCTGACGCCCCATGGCGCCTGGGAAGGACGTGCGGTTGAGTTCTGATCGTGAGGGCCTGAAGGCCGAGTTTCTGTCCCGGCATGGCCTGGCCGACGCCGAGCGCATCCCCCTGGCCGGGGACGCCTCGACCCGGCGCTATGAGCGCCTGTCCCGGCCGGGCAAGGCCAGCCTGATCTTCATGGACCAGCCGCCGGTGGAGACCGCGCCCTGCCCGCCGGACGCCACACCCGATCAGCGCCGTCTGGCCGGCTACAACGCGATGGCGAGGCTGGCGGCCGGGCGTGTGGACGCCTTCGTGGCCACCGCCGGCTGGCTGCGCGGCCAGGGCCTGTCGGCCCCGGAGATCGTCGCCCATGAGGCCGGTGAGGGCCTGGCGGTGCTGGAGGACCTGGGCGATGACCTCTATGCCCGGCTGATCGAGACCGGGACCGACGAGGCCCCCCTCTATGAGGCCGCCGTCGAGGTGCTGGCGCAGCTGCATGAGGCCACGCCGCCGCCGGTGCTGGAGGCGCAAGGCGCCGCCTGGCCCTTCCTGACCTATGACGACCTGGCCCTGCGGACCGGCGGCGACATGTTCCTGGAATGGTGGCCGAAATTCTCCGGCCTCGCCCCTTTCTCCACCGACGCCGAGGCTGAATGGGAAGCCCTGTGGGCGCCCATCCGCGCCCGGGCCGAGGCGGCGGCCAGCGTCTTCTGCCACCGGGACTATCACGCCGAAAACCTGATCTGGCTGCCTGACCGCACCGGCGTGGCCCGGGTTGGGCTGCTGGACTTCCAGGACGCGGTGCTGGCGCATCCGGCCTGGGACTTCTCCATGCTGCTGCACGACGGGCGTCGCGATGTGTCACCCGAGCGCGAGACCGCGGCGCTGGCCCGCTATCTGGAAATCCGCAGCGATATCGACGCGCAGGCCTTCCGCGCCGACTACCATGCGCTCGGCGCCCTGAACTCGGCGCGCATCCTGTTCATCTTCGCCCGGCAGGTGGCGGGCTTCGGCAAGCCGCGCTACGAGGCCTTCATGCCCCGCACATGGCGCTATCTCGAACGCTGCCTGGCCGATCCGGCGCTCGCCCCGATCAAGGCCTGGTTCGACACCCACGTGCCCCGGGAGGCCCGCCGGTGAGCGCAAGCGGCTTCCCCAAGACCGCCATGGTCATGGCGGCGGGGCTCGGCACGCGCCTGCGGCCGCTCACCGACCACCGGCCCAAGCCCCTGGTGGAGGTGGCAGGTCGCGCCCTGATCGATCATGTGCTGGACCGGATGGTCGAGGCCGGGGTCGAGACCGCCGTGGTAAATGTCCATCATTTCGCCGACCAGATGGTCGCCCACCTGGCCCGGCGAGACGACATCCGCATCAAGATCAGCGACGAACGCGCCGCCCTGCTGGATTCCGGCGGTGGCATCGCCCATGCCCGCAACCTGCTGGGGAATGAGCCGATCCTGGTGGCTAATATCGATTCCCTCTGGACCGGCGGCGAGACCCCGCCGCTGCAGACCCTCGCGCAGGCCTGGGATCCGGAGATCATGGACGTCCTCCTGCTGCTGGTCCCCCGGGGCCAGGGGCTGGGCTTCGAAGGACCACAGGGCTTCTTCCGCGATGAGGCCGGCCGCCTCACCCACTCGGCCGAGCCGGAGCCGCCGACCCCCTTCGCCAATGTCGGCTTCCAGATCATCAAGCCGCAGATTCTCGACGGCATCCGCGAGGACGCCTTCTCCATCGTGCCGATCTGGCGGCGCCTGGCCGAGCAGGGGCGCCTGCACGGGGCGGTGATGGACGCCTTCTGGATGCATGTCGGCGACCCGGCCGCCCGGGAGGCCGCCGAAGCCAAGCTGGCGACGTGAGCCGGCCGCCGCTGTTCGAGGGGGCCAGGCCCCGCTGGTTCAACATCCCGGCCCACCGGCCCTTCGTCCACGACCTCGCCCGGGGCCTCTATGAGGCCCTGGCGCCCCTGGGGCCTGAGGCCCTGTCCCAGGCCACGGTGCTCACCCCCACCCGCCGGGGGGCCCGCGCCCTGGCCGACGCCTTCCTGGCGGCCGGCGGCGGCCTGGCCCTGTTGCCGCCGCAGATCAGGCCCCTAGGGGATCTGGACGCCGGCGAGCCGCCCTTCGAGCCGGGCGATCTGGCCGCCCGCCTGCCCGCCGCCATCGATCCCCTGCGGCGGCGGCTGGAGCTGACAAGGCTGGTCAAGACCCACGAACATCTTCTGTCGCGGGACCTGGACGCCTCGGCCGCCCTGGAGCTCGCCGACGCCCTGGGCGGTTTCCTCGACAGCCTTCAGATCGAGGAGGTGGACGCCTCTGGCGCCCTGGCCGGACTGGTGGATGTCGAACTGGCCGAACACTGGCAGGTCTCCCGCACCTTTCTGGAGACCGCCCTGGCCGCCTGGCCCGAGCGCCTCGAGGCGCTCGGCGTCGTCGACACCAGCCAGCGACGGGTGGCCCTGCTGCGCGCCCTTTCCGAACAATGGAGCGTCCGGCCGCCCCAGGGGGTGTTGGTGGCCGCCGGCTCCACCGGCACAGCGCCGGCCACCGCCGACCTGCTGGCGGTCATCGCCGAGGCGCCGCAGGGCTGCGTGGTCCTGCCGGGCCTGGACGAAAGCCTGGCGAGCGCCGCCTGGGAGCAGGTGGACGAACAACATCCGCAAGGGGCGCTCAGCCGCCTGCTGACCCGCGCCGGCCTCACCCGGGAGGCGGTGGAGATCTGGCCAGCCTCGGCCCCCTATCAGAGCCAGGGCCGCTGGCGCCGGCGGGTGATCAACGAGGCCCTGCGCCCGGCTCAAGCCACCGCCGACTGGTTGAATGTCATCAGCGCCCTGCGAGCCGAGGGCGCCACAGAAGGGGTCGATCCCATCGCTGAGGGCCTGGCCGGCCTGTCGGTCGTCACCGCCCGCAGCGAGGAGGAGGCCGCCACGGTGGCCGCGCTCTTGTTGCGCGAGACCCTGGAAATCCCTGGCGCCACGGGCGCCCTGGTGGCGCCCGACCAGAACCTGGCCCGCCGGGTGTCTCTCAAACTCGCCCGCTGGGGCGTGATCCCCGACTCCTCGGTCGGCGCCCCGCTGATGGCCTGTCCGGCGGGCGTGCTGGCGGGCCTGGTCGCCAGGCTGGCGGCCGAGCCGCTCAATCCGGTGCTGATGCTCGGCGTCCTCAAGCATCCCCTCACCCGCCTTGGGGAGAGCCGCGAGGCCCTGGAGGCCCGGCTGATCGACCTGGAGCGCTATGGCTTGCGCGGGCCGCGCCCGGCTGACTGGGCGGCGCTCACGAGACGCCTGGATGAGAAGCTAACCGACGCGACACGCAGGGCTGGCGCGGCCGGACTGATCACCGTCCTGCGCGCAGCGCTCACGCCCCTGACCGATATGAGCGAGCCCAGCCCCGCCGCCGAGCGGGCCCGCGCCCTGGCGCTCGCCCTCGAAGCCCTGGCCGCCGACGGCGCCGGCGCTTCGGGACGCCTGTGGGGCGGCGCCGGCGGCGAGGCCCTGTCGCAGCTTCTGGCCGGGCTGATGGCTGAGGCCGGCGCCCTGCCGCCGGTGACGCCCAAGGGCTTCGCCGACCTGCTGGTGCGGCTGATGGGGGACGAGACCGTCCGCGTCGGCGGCGCCACCCATCCGCGCCTGCGGATCCTCGGCGCCATCGAGGCGCGCCTGGTGCGGGCTGACCGGCTGGTGGTGGCCGGCCTGGAGGAAGGCGTCTGGCCGCAGGGCGCGCCGCTGGATCCCTTCCTGTCGCGGCCGATGCGCGAGCGGCTGGGCCTGCCGCCGCCCGAGCGCCGGGTGGGCCTGGCCGCCCACGACTTCGCCCAGGCCGCCTGCGCCCCCAATGTGGTGCTGCTGCATTCGGAGCGTCGGGACGGCCAGCCGACGGTGAAGTCCCGCTGGCTCTGGCGGCTGGAGACCCTGGCCAGGGGCGCAGACCTCACCCTGCCCGGCCGCCCCGACCTGCTGGACTGGGCCAGAGCCCTGGATGCGGCGCCGGACTATGAGCCGATCAGCCGCCCGGCCCCGCGTCCACCGGTGGCCGATCGGCCGAGCCAGTTCGCCGTCACCCGGATCGAGTCCCTGACCCGGGACCCCTATGCGGTCTGGGCCCGGGACATCCTGAAGCTCTACCGGCTGGAGCGGCCGGATGAGCCGGTGGAGGCCCGCGCCCGGGGCACGGCCATCCACGAGGCCTTCGAAACCTTCGCCAGGCGCCACCCCAAGGCCCTGCCGCCGGAGCCGGCCCGGGAGTTCGCCGCCCTCTATCTGGAGGCTCTGGTCGCCGCCGGCGCCCCGCCGGAGTCCCTTGCCCGCGAGCAGGCCCTGGCCCAGGAGGCGGCCGCCTGGGTGGTCGCCCTGGAGGCCGAGCGAAGGGCCGATGGCCGCGACATTCATGTGGAGGCCAAGGGCGAGATCACGGTTCGCGCCGGCCTGCGGGACTTCACCCTGACCGCCAAGGCCGACCGGATCGAGACCGGCCCGGACGGCTATGCCCACGTCCTCGACTACAAGACCGGCCAGGCGCCCTCGAAGAAGATGGTCGAGACCGGCTTCTCCCCGCAGCTGACCCTGACGGCGGCCATTGTCGCCCGGGGCGGGTTCGAGGGCGTGCCGGCCAGGCCCCCCGGCGACCTCGTCTATCTGCAGGTCACCGGCCGCAAGCCGGCCGGCAAGGTGGAGATCCGCGGGGCGGCAGGCGACGAGAGCCATGACGCCGCCGAACAAGCCCTGGCCGGCGCCCTGCGCCTGCTGATCCAGTTCGATGATCCTGAGCGGGCCTATCTCTCGCGGACCGCCCCACAGTTCGTCCATGACTATGCCGGCGACTACGCCCACCTGGCCCGGGTGTTCGAATGGTCCACCAGCGGCGAAGACGGCGAGGGCGAGGCATGAGCCCAGTCATAGACATCGGCATCGATCCCCAGCGCACGGCGGCCGATCCGAACCTCTCGGCCTTCGTCACCGCCAATGCCGGCTCGGGCAAGACCAAGACCCTGATCGACCGGGTGGCCCGGCTGCTGCTGGCCGGCGCCGCGCCCGCCGCCATCCTGTGTGTCACCTACACCAAGGCCGCCGCCGCCGAGATGCAGCGCCGGCTGTTCGACCTCCTGGGCCAGTGGTCGGTGTGCGATGATACGGCCTTGCGCCAGGCGCTGGCCAGGCTGGAGGGCCGCAAGGCCAGCGACTATGACGCCGCCCGCCTGTCGGCCGCGCGCGCCCTGTTCGCCCAGGCGCTTGAGACGCCGGGCGGGCTGAAGATCCAGACCATCCACGCCTTCTGCGAGAAGCTGTTGCGGCGCTTCCCCCTGGAGGCGGGGATCTCGCCGGGCTTCCGGGTGATGGACGATCCGGCCGCGGCCCTGATCGCCCGGGCCGCCCGCCAGGACGTGGCCCGCCATGCGCTCACCGGGACCGGCGCCGTGGCCCAGGCCTATGCGCGGCTGTCGGTCAGTCTCGACTTCCGCGCCTTCGAGCAGATGTTCGCCACCTTCGAGGCCCGTCGCGGCGCCCTGGACGCCTTTGTCGCCCGCGAGGGCGGACTGGAGGGCGCGCTCGCCTGGATCTGGCAGACCTGCGGCTTCGACGGCGAGGCCGATCCGGAGGCCGTGGCGGCGGACGCCATGGCCGAGCTCGACCGGGCGCTGTGGCGGGAGGCGGCGGAGGTGCTGGCGCTGGGCGGCAAGACCGACCAGTCCTGTTCGCAGACGCTTGCGGCGGTGGCGGCCGACCCGCACGCGACCCTCTCCGATGCGCTCAAGGCGCTGTTCACCCAAGGGGGCGAGGGCACGCCGGCCACCTGGGTGGCCAAGACCAAGGCCCTGGGGGCTGCTGAGCCCTTGCGCCAGGCCCTGCTGGACGAACAGGACCGCCTGGCCACGGCGCGGGACCAGGTGCGGGCCGCCAACATCGCCTGGGACAGCGCCTATGTGCTGGTCTTGGCGAAGGCCTATCTGACGGCCTACGGCCAGGAGAAGGCCGCCGCCGGCGCGCTGGATTTCGGCGACCTGATCGAGAAGACCCGGGCCCTGGTAGCCGAGCGCCCCATGGCCGCCTGGGTGCTCTACAAGCTGGACGGCGGCATCGACCACATCCTGCTGGACGAGGCCCAGGACACCGCGCCGGAACAGTGGGAGATCCTCAGCGCGCTGACCGCCGAGTTCTTCGCAGGCGAGGGGCGCGAACGCGAGGCCCTGCGCAGCCTGTTCGTGGTCGGCGACAAGAAGCAGTCGATCTATTCCTTCCAGGGCGCCGCGCCAGAACGTCTCGAACTGGAGACCGAGGCTTATCTCACACGCATCCACGACGCCGGAGCGCGGGCGGAGAGCGTGCCGCTGGCCGCCTCCTGGCGCTCCACCATCGATGTGCTGAGCTTTGTCGATGCGGTCTTTTCCGCGCCCGAAACCCAGGGCGGCGTGCCGCCGGCCCGGGGCGAGGACGCCGTGCGCCACATCCCCATGCGCCGCGACCACCGGGGCTGTGTCGACATCTGGCCCCTGGAGCGTGAGCCCGAGGGCGAGGAGCGCGAGGCCTGGGACGCGCCCCTGGACGTGGAAGGCCCGGCCAGCGCCAATCGCCGCCTGGCCGAGAACATCGCCTGCGAGATCGAGGACCTGGTGGCCCGGGGCGATGGGGTGTTCGACAAGGACCTGGACGCATCCGACGGAACCCGCGGCGCCTGGCGGCCGGCCCGCTATGGCGACGTGCTGATCCTGGTGCGCCGCCGTAAGGCCCTGTTCGAGGACATCCTGCGCGCCCTGAAACGCCGGGGCGTGCCCGTGGCCGGCGCCGACCGGCTGGCCCTGTCGGAGCACATCATCTTCGACGATTTGCTGGCCGTGGCCCGCTTCGTGCTGTTCCCGCAGGACGAGCTGAACCTGGCGGCCTTGCTCAAGAGCCCCTTCTGCGGCCTGGACGACGACGCCCTCTACGCCCTGGCCAAGCCCCGCAAGCCCGGCGACCTGTGGAGCGCCCTGCAGGCCCGCGCCCATGAGCGCCCCGACTGGACACAGGCCTTCGCCTTCCTCACCGCCGCCCAGGCTGAGGCCCGGACCCGGCGGCCGTTCGAATTTTACGGCCGGCTGCTCACCCTGCGGGACGGCGCCGGCGCCTCCATGCGCCAGAGGATCGTGCGCAGGCTGGGGACCGAGGCCGAGGACGCCCTGGACGAGTTCCTGGTCCAGGCCCAGGCCGCCGAACAGCGGGGGATCTGCGACCTGGAGGGCCTGGCCGACGCGCTCGCCGGGCTCAACATCACCGTCAAGCGCGAGATGGAGGCGGCCCGCAACGAGGTCCGCGTCATGACCGCCCACGGCGCCAAGGGGCTGGAGGCGCCCATCGTCTTCCTGCCCGAGACGACGCTCTCGGGCCTGGGCCGCGGCTCGCCGCTCCTGGAAACCGAAGACGGCGGCTTCCTCTGGTGCCCGTCCAAGACGCTGGACTGCGCGGCCTCGACGGCGGCGCGGGACTTGCGCGCCCGCAAGGACGAGGAGGAGGCCTATCGCCTGCTCTATGTGGCCCTGACCCGCGCCCGCGACCGGCTGGTGATCTGCGGCCGGATCGCCGCCAAGGCCAAGGAAGAGAACCTCAAAGGCTGGTGGGCGGCCATCCAGGCCGGCTTCGCCCATGAGGGTGTAGGCCCCCATCTGCGCCCCGCCGCCTGCGGCCAGGTCGAGGCCCAGCGGTTCGGCGAGGACCCGCAGGTGCTGGGCCGCGGCGCCGCGCCGAGCGAAACCACCGCCCCCCTGCCGGCCTGGGCGCGGGCCGATGCAGGCGTAGATCCCCTGGCCCGCTTCGCCTCGCCGTCCGACCTGGGCGAGGCCGACGAGATCCTGGCGCCCTCGCCTCTCGCCCGCGTCGGCGGGCTTGGCCGGTTCCGCCGCGGCGAGCTGATCCACCGGCTGTTGCAGATCTTGCCCGATCTGCCCCTGGAGGACCGCGACGCCGCGGCCACAGCCATCCTCGCCCGCGAGCCCGACCTGACCGACGATCAGCGGGCCGAGATGGCGGGCGCGGCGCTCGCCGTGCTGACTGATCCCCGTTTCGCCGACGTGTTCGCAGCCGACGGCCGGGCCGAGGTGGCCATCGCCGGGCGAGCCGCCGCCCTGCCCCAAGGCCTGCAGATCTCCGGCCGCATCGACCGCCTGGTGGTGCGCGCAGACCGGGTTCTGGTGGCCGACTTCAAGACCAACCGCCCCTCGCCCGACGCAATAGAAGACGCCGATCCCGCCTATATTCGCCAGATGGCGCTCTATGCCGCCGTGCTGGCCGAGGTCTTCCCCGGCCGGGCCATCGAGGCGGCCCTGGTGTGGACCGATGGTCCGAAGCTGATGGCGGTTCCAGAATTCCTGATGGCCCAGGCCCTGGCTGATCTCCGGTCCAGGAGTTGATCGCCGGCCGCCTGCGCCTTAAATCCTGGATCGAGAAGCGCCCGTCGCACGTTGTCGCCGGGTCGCAAAAGGAGCTTCCATGAGCACCGTCACCGTCACCGACGAGTCCTTCGAGAAAGACGTGCTGCAGGCGCAAGGCCCGGTCCTGGTGGACTTCTGGGCCGAGTGGTGCGGCCCCTGCAAGCAGATCGCCCCGGCCCTGGAGCAAATCTCCGACGACCTGGCCGGCCAGGTCACCATCGCCAAGCTGAACATCGAAGACAGCCCCACCACCCCGTCGCGCTACGGCGTCCGCGGCATCCCGACCATGATGCTGTTCAAGGACGGCCAGATGTCGTCCATGAAGGTCGGCGCCATGCCCAAGCAGAAGATCCTCGAATGGCTCTCCGAAGCCGGCGTGCAGCCGGCGGCGTAAGGCTGAGGCCTGAGAGATGGCAGAAGGGGTCGGCGAAAGCCGGCCCTTTTTCGTTGGGCGAGTCGATGCACCAGCAGCGCCCGGTCCGGTCCGGTTATGCGCTGAATCCACGGAGAAGGTAGCCGCCCACGGGGACGCATCACAAAGGCCCCTCTAAAGGTCTCCGTATCGGTCCAGCACCTCCATAAGCACTCGGTTTGCGTGCCGGAAGTTGCCCTCCTGATCTGCCAGGCCGTACTGCCATTTCAGACCGTGGAAGAGGTTGTTTCGAAGTCGGTAGATGATCAGAAGAACCGCTGCCATGACGCTTTCTGCGTCGTCAGGCGCACCGGCCATCACATCTACGACCAGTTCTTCATGATCGTTAGGCCTGAACAGAAGGCTTTCGAAGCGCCCATTGGGCTCTCCTCCAGCAAAGTACCGATTTCGCCAGTAGTTGAGTGCGGCGCAAACGGGTGCTGAGTCGGCTAGATCATCGCTGTTCCAGCGCGCAGCTAAGCGACAAATCTTGTCTGGCCCGGCACGCTCGTTGAGGAGACGCCCCTCGAACAAGGCCCAGAAGTGGAGGAAGCCGGCAATCGCGTCCCGTTCCGCGGGCGCCAGAGACTTGTATCCCGGAGCCCTGGCCTGCAGCCACTCCTCGTACATGGCTCTCCTCCGCACAATTTGAGTTCTGCCGCACTTTTGCTGGTTTGGGCGGCGGTATTCTAGAAGAGGGGCATGGAAACCCGGCTCAAGAGCTGAATACCGACAGCCCCATTCAAGTTCGAAATGCGTTGTCTGCGGCCGTCGAATTACGGCGGCCACCAAACCCTATCCCTAGTCGAGATCCAGGCCGCGGTGAGGTGGCTGTGCCAAAAACCCTTCCACGTCGACCTGAAGGTCGGCGAGGAACGGCGCACCCTTAAGACGCTCGTAGAGGTTCAGCATGCGCGACTCAGCTCGCCTGACAAACGTGTCATAGGCAAGCGGAACAATCCGTGTTGAGCCTTCCTCGCGAATTCGCTCTCGCGGCGCAAGTTTCGAGCCCATGACGAAGCAAGTCACCTTGGTCGACTCCTCGATCAGCCCTTGATCGAGAAGCTCAGTGACATACTTCCAGGCCTGGTTCTTGTGGTCCATGCCGATCGCTATTCCGGGTCGCTTAAGCTCAACGACAACCAGATGCTCGATACCCTCGACCTCATAGCCGTCACCGTATTTCGGTCGAGAAAACAGGCCGACGCTGCCGTCATCAAGGATGACGAAGTCTGGCCGGTTCAGGCTGCCGCGCACTTTGCGGCCCAGAAGCTTGCGAATAACTTCCGACATGCCGCGATTGGAGGTGAACTCAATGGTCTCGAACTCAGGCCCGAATACCCACAGACTGCGTTCCATCAAGGGCTGCAGTTCACGAACCTCGTCGGCACGCTCGTCTCGCAACTTGGCGTGAAGTTCGGCGATTAGCTTCAGTCGATTTTGGATCTCATCGAGCGCCACCTTGGCTGTCGCCACGCTCCAATCACCCAGGATAGCGTCTAACTCGTCCAGCTCGTTCGGTTGCATGCGATGGAGCTTGTCGACGAGACCGTAGCGAGAACGGGAAACTTCGAGGTTCGCGAGAATCCCCGCGACCTGTTCGACCTGCTCACCCGAAATGCCCGGACAACTGTCGACGACTGCTTCGACAAACTCATTCCACCGCTCCCGCGCCAGCGGCGGCGCTTTGCGGATTGTGTTGGCATGGTGCTCCTTGACCGCCTCCTTGGTCTCCTTTCGTCGCTGAGCGCCATGGGCGAAGATCTGCTCGCGAATCCGGTCTTGGACCAAGGACTGTGTGAGCTTCCAAACTTCATTCTTAGGGTTGAACCCGCTCCAGTCCGGCTGAACGGCGTTGGCTGATGCCAGAAAGTCCGCCGTCACAATGAAGGTGAAGCGCTTGGCTTCGCTAGTGCGACCGTCAAGGATGCGACTGTAGTCGCTCCCGAGCCATCCGCACTCGCCGACGAGGCGGTTGTTGACGTGCCAGGCGATTCCATGTTGGCGCGTGGTTCGGTCCGCGTGCTGCGCATCGATCATCACAATTCGAACCTGCCCGTGGCCGGGCACACCGACGAAGCTCTCCTGTAGGAAGGCGTTCGGGATGTCGTCGAACGTCACCGTCACGCCATCGACGACGACGGTGAAATCTGGGTCCGTCAGGAACCGGGCACCGAGCATTTCACGAACAGCCGCAGCGTTGGTCCGTGTTCGCGTTGCATGGGTGGCGCGGATTTCAAGACCATGGTCGCTTGCTGATTTGCTGGAGATCTCTCGCCAGTCGAAGGGCAGCGCTCCACTCGATCTCCTGACCTCGAACGTGACCTCATCGCCGCCAGCTCGTGTGATCACCTCGTATGGATCAGAAAAGGCAAAGCCTGCTAAGCGCCCTTGCCCATTTCGTCCATAGGGACGTCGCGGCTTGCTGCTGCCAAGGTCCGAGGGCGGAAGCGAAAACTCGCCTTCTGCCGCAACTCGATTGTAATTGAGCGTACGCCAGCGCAGGGCGAACTGCTCTCGGGTCAGCCCCTTCCCGTTGTCCTTAATCGAAAATAGCCGGTCTCGAGAGCCATCGGGCCACTGAATCTCGACCCGCGTGGCGTAGGCGTCCCAAGCGTTTGCGACCAGCTCAACGAGCGCCACACTGAGGTCGCTGATTATCGCGCCCGCGTGCTTGTCGAGAAATCGATCGTCAAAGAGAGTCGGCTTAATCTGGACCGTCATTTTTCGCCGCATGCCCCCTTGGCTGGCTGGTGACTATAGCGCCAGGGTCCTCGTTGTCTGCTTTGAAGAGTGGCGGCGCGTGAGCCACAGGCGAACGGTTCCACGACGAGGCGATGTGACCACCCTTCCACTCGCGACCCATTCGCCCCAGCCCCACTTGCACACGCCCCCCATTCCGCGCACGACTCCGCCCCAACAAACACAGCCCCCGGGAGGAGCCGACCATGAAGACCCGCATCACTGACCTGCTCGGCGTCGAGCATCCGATCGTGCAGGGGGGCATGCACTATGTGGGCTTCGCCGAGATGGCCGCGGCCGTGTCCAATGCGGGCGGGCTTGGCATCATCACCGGCCTGACCCAGGGAACGCCGGAGAAGCTTTCCGCCGAGATCGCCCGGTGCCGGGGGATGACCGACAAGCCGTTCGGGGTGAACCTGACCTTCCTGCCCTCGGTGACGCCGCCGGACTATCCGGGCTTTGTCGAGGCGATCGTGAAGTCCGGCGTCAAGGTCGTCGAGACGGCGGGCAACAATCCGCAGAAGTACCTGCCGGCCCTGAAAGAGGCGGGCATCAAGGTGATCCACAAGTGCACCGCCGTGCGCCATGCGGTGAAGGCCCAGGCCATCGGCTGCGACGCGGTCAGCGTCGACGGCTTTGAATGCGGCGGCCATCCGGGCGAGGACGACGTGCCGAACTTCATCCTCCTGCCCCGGGCGGCCGAGGAGCTGGAGATCCCGTTCCTGGCCTCGGGCGGCATGGCCGATGGGCGGTCGCTAGCCGCGGCGCTCTGCCTCGGCGCCGACGGGATCAATATGGGCACCCGCTTCATCGCCACCCAGGAGGCGCCGGTGCATCCCAATGTGAAGCAGGCCCTGGTGGAGGCCAGCGAGCTCGACACCCGGCTGATCATGCGGCCCCTGCGCAATACCGAGCGGGTGCTGGTGAACGCGGGCGTGGAGCGCCTGCTGGCCAAGGAGAAGGAGATGGGCGCCGCCCTCACCTTCGCCGACATCGCCCCGGAAGTGGCAGGCGTCTATCCGGCCATCATGCGCGACGGGAATATGGACGCCGGCGGCTGGTCCTGCGGCATGGTCGCGGGCCTGATCCACGACATCCCGACCGTGAAGGACCTGATCGACAAGATCATGGCCGACGCCGAGGCCATCCTGCGCAAGCGCGTCGGGCAGTTCGAGCTGGCTTAAGGCGGGCCGCGGCGCTCACGAATCCTTTCCGGCGCCTGCACGTTCTTCCGGGGAGGAGATGACCATGCCGCAGACCCAAGAGCTTTCGCGCCGCTTCAGCGTTCACGCCCGGCAGGACGACCACCACCCCGCACAGATCGTGGAGGAGGCCTCCTTCGAGGCCGCCGCCCTCGCCTATGTGGAGGATTTCCACCCGCCGGCCGACTCGGGCGGGGAGATCCAGGTGGTCGTCTGCGACCTGGCCAACGGCCACGAGCACTGTTTCCGCATCGACCTGGGCGGCGGCGAGCCCCAGCCCTGCGCCTAGGGCGTGGGGCGGTAGGGTCTCCGCCGTCAGGCCGCAGGCGCGGGGTCCGCCGGCGAGGCGGGCTTCTGGGCCGCCCATTCCAGCAGGGAGTCCAGGGCCGGGCACATGGCTTGGCCCCAGTCGGTCAGCCGGTATTCCACCTTGGGCGGCACCTGGGCGTAGATCTGGCGCTCGACGATGCCGTCGCGCTCCAGGTCCCGCAGCTGCTGGATCAGCATCTTCTGCGAGACGCCGGGGATGGCGCGCTCAAGTTCGGAGAACCGCAGCACCTGGCGGTCGAAGAGGTGAAAGATGATCACCATCTTCCAGCGGCCCTCCAGCATGCGGAACGCCGTCTCGACCCCGCTCGCCGCCAGGTCGGGGGTGACGTCGGCTAACTTACCTGTAGGTGAGTACCCTACGATTTTGTCGGTTCTTGCCATGACATCTGTATAGCGCCAGATCGGGGGTATCGCCACCCCAGAGGCCCGAGCCCCATGATCAAACTCCCCGCCCCGATCGCCCGCTACTTCGCCGCCGCCGAGGCCGATGACGCCGACGCGCTCGCCGCCGGCTTCGCGCCGGACGCGCACGTCCACGACGAACAGCGCGACCACCAGGGCCGGGCCGCCGTGCGCGACTGGGCCGCCGAGGCGCGAGCGCTCTACAGTTTCCGCGCCGAGCCCCGCAGCTTCGAGCCCACGGCCGACGGCGGCGTGGTGACCGCCCACGTCACGGGGACCTTCCCCGGCGGCCGCGCCGACCTGCGCTACGCCTTCCGCCTAGCCGGCGACCTGATCCAGACCCTGGAGATCACGCCGCGGCCTTCGAACGCCGAGTTCACCGGCCGCCGGGTGCTGGTGACCGGCGGGACACAAGGGGTGGGCGCAGCGGTGGCCGACCGGCTGGCCGGCGCCGGGGCCACCGTCTTCCGCGCCGCCCGGACCCGGCCGGCGAAGCTAGCCCAGCCGGACCTGTTCCATGGCGTTGATCTCGCCGATCCGGCCGGGGCAGCGGAGCTGGCGCGGGTCGTCCTTGAGCGGCTCGGCGGCGTGGACCTCATCGTCCACAGTCTCGGCGGCTCGACGACGCCCGGCGGCGGGTTTTCGGCTTTGACCGAAGACCACTGGGTGAATGAGCTGAACCTGAACCTCTTGTCAGCCGTGCGGCTCGACCGGGCGCTGGCCCCGGCCATGCTGGACCAGGGCTATGGGGTGATCGTCCATGTCACCTCCATCCAGCGCCGGCTGCCGCTCTACGACTCCACCCTGGCCTACGCCGCGGCCAAGGCCGCGCTCGGCGCCTACAGCAAGGCCCTGTCCAATGAACTGGGGCCGAAGGGCGTGCGCGTGCTCAGCGTCGCGCCGGGCTTCACCGAGACCGAAGCCGCCACGCGGATGATCGAGCGGCTGGCGGCCAGCGAAGGCGGCGACGTGGAGACCGCCCGCCAGGACCTGATGCGTGCGCTGGGCGGCATCCCCATCGGCCGGCCCAATACGCCGGACGAGGTCGCCGACCTGATCGCCTTCCTGGCCAGCGACCGCGCCGCCACCATCCACGGAACCGAGGTGGTCATCGACGGCGGCACGGTGCCGACGGTCTGAGCCCAGGCGCCGGGAACCGGCCTTCGCCGCGGCCGGTTACCCGGTGGCAAGGAGCGTCCATGTCTGTTCCCGACACCCCGCCCCCGCCGTCCGTCCCCCCGGCTTCGCTGCCTGAATCGCCCGAGCGCGATGGCCCTGGCCCGGACGACGTGGGCGCCCGCGTCCGTCAGCAACGTCGCCACATTGAGGGCCTGGACGGGCGGGATCCGCTTCGCCCCGGCATCGACGACTAGGGCCAACCGGGGCATGATCGCCTGGAACCGGACGCCCCGCCGTCCGCTGACGTGTGAGCGCCCGATGCCAGAACACCGCATCTTCACCACCAGCTTCGCCAGCGTCTATCCGCTCTATGTAGCTAAGGCCGAGCGCAAGGGCCGCACCAGGGCCGAGGTCGATGAGATCATCCTGTGGCTCACCGGCTTCAGCTCCGAGGCCTTCGCCGCCCAGCTGGCCGACCAGTCGGACTTCCGCACCTTCTTCGCCCAGGCCCCGGCGATGAACCCGGCGCGGGCCCAGATCAAGGGCGTCATCTGCGGCGTACGGGTGGAGGACATCGAAGACCCGCTGATGCGGGAGATCCGCTACCTGGACAAGCTCATCGACGAACTGGCTAGGGGCAAGGCGATGGGCAAGATCCTGAGGGGCTGAACGTCATGCTGACCGGTTCCTGCCACTGCGGACAGAGCCAGTGGACCCTGGAGGGTGACCCAGGCCCGGTCACCGCCTGCAACTGCACGCTCTGCCGCCGCTATGGCGCGCTCTGGGCCTATGACTATGAGGGGGAGCGGATCGCGCTCAGCGGACCGACCTCGTCCTACAGCCGGATCGCCGAGGACGAGCCGGGGCTGGAGGTCCTGTTCTGCCCAGCATGCGCCGGCGTGCTCGCCTGGCGCGGCCTGCGCCTGCGGCCGGACGGCCGGCGGCGGATGGCGGTCAATCTAAGGCTCGCCCCGCCGGACGAGGTGGCTCACCTGCCGATCCGCCATTTCGACGGCCTGGGCGCCTTCGAAGACCTGCCGTCCCGCGGCCGCTGCGTGGGCGACCTCTGGGCCTAGGGGGTAGGCGGCCAGCCTTCGATCTGATCAAGCAGACCCACTACAAGGAGGTCATGCCGCGGGTGGACTAAGGCCGCGCCCACTGGGGCGCAGCCTAGTCGAGGCCCTGGCCCCCTCTGCGCCTGAGGCGCCGAAACCATGGCCGAAGTCACCCGCGTCATCGCCCAGCCGGCAGCCGCGCGGCGTTAGGGAGGGTCAGATGCGGCCGGTGCGTCAGGGTAGATGTTCTACTTTTGTTCTTGCTCCAAAGCTCAACCGCGGTAGTATCGGGCCTCAACTCGCGCTGAGCGAGAAGTCGTCGTCGGTCCGATCGAGGAGCATGACTTGAGACAGTTTCAGGACGCCCTGCGCCGTGGCGCAGGCGATATGAAAAGCTGGATTGCCGCGCGTGAGGTGGAGTTGCAACGCGGTCTTCAGCGGTCCGAACAGGCCTTGGACACGTACCGTCGAGGCGTGGAAAGAGCGGCGCAGTCGGCGCAGAGCGCCCTGGTTTCAAAAGCCGAACAGCTCATTGAAACCGGCGCAAGCCGGATCCTGCCTCGTCCAGCAGCAAGGTCCACAGCGGTTTCCAAGCCGCCGAGTCCGTCGACGCCCACCCGAAAGCCAGCCTCAGCGCAGCCTGGGCAAGCCGCCCAAGATTGGCTGCAGGAGGCGACGGCTCAAACCGCCGCCGCCGCACGCGGCGCGCAAGATGCATTCACCCTCGGCCTGGGCGACCAAGCCTATGCTGGCCTCGGCGCTGTGGGCGATGTTCTTCAGGGAGACGATTTCGGCGCATCGTACCAGAAGCGGATGGCGCAAGAGCGCGCGCGGGACGCCGCCGATGCTCAAAACTATGCCGCAGCAAGGACGACCGGACAGGTCCTGGGGGTCGGCGGTCAGGTGCTCGTCACAGGGGCGCTTCTTGGTCCATGGGGGGCGGCGCTCGTCCCCGCCGCCCAAGGTGTTCGCATCGGGCAGACAGCCCCGCTGATCCTTCGGGAAACGGCCGCGCTGGCTGGGGCTGGTGGCGCAGCCGGCGTGATAGGCCAAGCTATCGACGACGTCGCGCATTGGAAGGTCGGAACGCCAGGCGACTATGGCGGCGCTATCGTTGGGGGAACACTCGGCGCCTTGGCCGCTCGGCGCGGCAATGTGGCCCGGGCGGGCGCCGCAGCTGGGTTAACCGAGTCTGTGGCGCAGGATACCCTAAATGGCGGCCTCAATGCGCAGTCCGCCGCAAGAGCGAGGGAAGCGGCCGCTGCCGGAGCCACCGTCGCCGGTTTGGTCGGGGCAAGCGTAGCCAAGCATATGGATGGCTTGCCGATTAAGGCTAAGGGAGTGATGGGCGAGCGAGTCTCCCGTGTCAGGAACTTTGTGCGCGGCCACAAGACTGGTCCGACAAAAAAGACCGCGCACAAGCTACCGGGTGGGGGCCACACGTTTCCTGACCTGCGCACATACAAAAATGGACTTCCGCAGCAACTTATTGAATCGAAATTCGGGCGCAAGGCTCATTTAAGCCCGCGACAAATACAAGCCACCATTGAACTCAATAACTATCGAGTAGACCACTCGGTCCCGCGGGATATTGGGGCCGCCCTTGGCCTGCCAATTTCAGTAATCTTCCCCTGGGACTGGGCAACGACCCAACCGCAGCTTGAGCCCGGAGCGACTGCGCCATGAGGGCGACCTTAATCGGGGTGCAGGGCGTCGAGCTGGAGGTGGTTCTGGCGGCGCTGGGGCTTGAACCCATACCGGGTGCGCCGACGGGGGATTGGGTGGATTGCGACTATAGCTGTCGCACCTTTCCTGGGGGTTGGATCGTGGTGACCAGTCAGCTGAACCTGGACCTGGCCACCGACCTCGAACTGGCCGCTTCCACCACCGACCAGATGGCCGTGGGGTGCGAGATGTACTCCATCCCCATGCACTCCTATGCGCACGGATATCGGAACGGCCAGCTTGAATGGTCAGTGACCCATGACCCGGACGACGAGGCACGTCCCCTGGCCGTGGAGGGAACGCTCCCGGCCATCGTGGCGGAGCTGAGAGCCAAGGCGCTCAAGGCGCAGGCGGACGAGGATGGCGTCGATTTCGCGTTCGACGTGCCCATGCAGCTGGTCGCCCACTATACGGGCTTCGTCTACGATGAGGATGAAGCTACCGACTGGGTCCGCCTGCGAGCGACCGCCGCGCGCCCTGTTCGGCCCGAGAGGCCGCGGCGCAACCTCTGGTGGCCCTTGTTGCTGATCGGACTACTCTTCCTAGTCCTCTGGCGCTGGTGGACGATCCCGTAGGACGAGCCCTCAGCGGCCCTCGGCGTCGACCACGATAGCCACCGTCTTGCCCCGGGACAGGGGCTCCCAGCCGGCGGCGATGGCCGAGGTGATGGCCCGGGCCACCAGATCGGTGGGGATGTGCGAGGGCTGGAGCTGCGGGGCGCCATAGCGGCGCTGCGGACCGGGGGGAAACTCCACCACCGCCTCCCGCTGGCCTTCCACGTGGCGCACCGCGATGGCCATGCCGCGCCATTCGGCCGCGTCGCTGGACCACTGGGGCTGGCGCTGCAGCCGCCAGACATAGGGGTCCCCGTCCACCGTGATCGGAAATTCAGGGTTCAGTTTCGTGCGCGCCATGGCTGGCTCTTACCGGGGCCAGGTCGCGGGGTCCATGGCCAGGACCTCGCCGGCGAAGTGCAGGCCGCCGCAGATCAGGACGTGCGGGGCCGGACCCTCCAGGGCCAGGGCGGCCGACAGCGCGGCGGTGACGTCAGCCGCCGTCTGCGCCACGAGCCCCGCCGTCCTCGCAGCGGCGGCGATCTCTTCGGCCGGGGCGGCGTTGGGAGAGTCGAAGCTGGTGGCCACCACCTGGGGGGCCAGATCGGCGAAGGGGGCGAAGAAGCCGACGGCGTCCTTGCGGGCGAACATGGCGACGATCAGAACCACGGGCCGCGGATCGCGGGCGGTGAGTTTGGCCAGGGCCTGGGCCAGAGCCGCCCCGGCGTGAGGATTGTGGCCGCCGTCCAGCCACAGCACCGCGCCGCGATCAGCCGCCATCTGGCCGAGCGCACCCTCCCGCAGGCGCTGGAAGCGTGCGGGCCACTGGGCGGACGCCACGCCGCGGGCCATGGCGTCCTCGTCGATGCGGGGATCGCCCAGGGTCAGCATCGCGGTGACCGCCAGGCCGGCGTTGTCGAACTGGTGGGCGCCGAACAGGGCCGGCGGCGGCAGGTCGAGCAGTTGCTCCCCCCACTGCACCAGCAGTCGGCCATTGGCCTCCCAGGCGTCCGCATCGGCGCCGATCAAGGTCATGGGGGCGCCCAGGGCCTGCGCCTCCGCCGTGATGACCCCTAGCGCCTCATCCATCTGGCGGGCGACCACGACGGGGCGGCCGGCCTTGATGATGCCGGCCTTCTCCCAGGCGATCTTGGAGAGCTCAGGCCCCAGCATCTCCAGATGGTCGTAGTCCACAGGCGTGATGACGCTCACCGCCGGGGCGTCGAAGATGTTGGTGGCGTCGAACCGGCCGCCCAGGCCCACTTCGATCAGGCAGAGATCGGCCGGAACCTTGGCGAAGGCCTGCAGGGCGAGGACCGTGGTGATCTCGAAGAAGCTGATCGGCTCGCTGGCGTTGGCGGCCTCCACCTCACTGATCAGGGCCTCCATCGCCGCGTCGCTGATCAGCTCGCCGGCCACCCGGATGCGCTCGGCGAAGCGGACCAGATGGGGCGAGGTCAGGACATGGACCTTGAGACCCGCAGCCTCGCCGATGGCGCGCATATAGGCGACCGTCGAGCCCTTGCCGTTGGTGCCGGCCACATGGATCACCGGCGGCAATCGCTGTTCGGGGTGGCCAAGGGCCGCCAGCAGGCGCTCGACCCGCCCGGTGGTCAGGTCGATCAGGCTGGGATGGTTGGCGCGCAGCCGCGCGATCACCGCGTCTGAGGCCCGGATCGGATCATACATGGCGGGGGCTCGGGCGGCGGTGCCTTTGAGGGAGGGACGGCGTCAGGCGGCGCGGGAACGGGCGCGTCCCAGCATCAGGGTCGTGAGAATCGAGCCCAGCATGACCGGCAGGTCGGGCCGGCTGACGACCCGGTCGACCATGCCGCGCTCGGCCAGGAACTCCGAGCGCTGGAAGCCCGGCGGCAGGATTTCGCGGATGGTCTGCTCGATCACCCGGCGGCCGGAAAAGGCGATCATGGCGTTCGGCTCGGCCAGATGCACGTCCCCCAGCATGGCGTAGGAGGCGGTCACCCCGCCCGACGTGGGGTCGGTCAGCACCACCACATAGGGCAGGCCGGCGGCCCGCAGCTCGTTCACCGCCAGGGTGGTGCGGGTCATCTGCATCAGGGACAGGGTCCCCTCCTGCATCCGCGCCCCGCCCGAGGCGGTGAAGATCACGAAGGGGCATTGCCGGGCGATGGCCTCATGGGCGGCCTTGATGAAGGTCTCGCCCGCCGCCATGCCCAGCGACCCGCCCATGAAGGCGAAGTCCTGGACCACCACCACGGTCTCCTGGCCCTGGATCTTGCCGACGCCGATGGCCATGGCGTCGTGTTCGCCGGTGGCCTTGCGGGCGGCCTTCAGCCGTTCCCCATAGGGCCGGTCGTCGGGGAATTTCAGCGGGTCTTCGGTGACGTGCGGGGTGGCGATGCGTTCGACCGCGCCGTCATCGAAGGTGATCTTCAGCCGATCCTTGGCGCCGATGCGCATGTGGTGGCCCGACGGGGTCACCCAAAGGGCGGCCTCGAGGTCCGGCCGGTAGATCATCTCGCCGGTGTCGGGGCACTTGACCCAGAGGTTCTCCGGCGTCTCGCGCTTGACGAAGGCGTTGCGGATGCCCGGGGCGATCCGGGAGAGCCAGCCGCCCTGGTTCCCCTGCGGGCGGGCGGGCTTTTCGTTCTTCTGATCTGCCATCTCTGTCGGGATCTAGGCCGAAACGGGGGTGGTGCGGGCTGAGCGGACAGCCTTAGCCAGGGATTGGACTTTGGAAAGCACCCGGGCGGTCACGTCTTCGTTCCGCTCCAGAGCCTCGGCCACCTCGTCCACCAGGGCCGAGCCGACCACGGCGGCGTCGGCCACCTGGGCGATGGCGCCAGCGCGCTCCGGCGTGCGGATGCCGAAGCCCACCGCCACCGGCAGGCCAGACGCAGCGCGGATGCGGGCCACGGCCGGGCGCACGGCCTCGGCGTCGGCCTCCTTGGCGCCGGTCACCCCGGTGACGGAGACGTAGTAGACGAAGCCCGAGGTCCGCCGCAGGACCACCGGCAGGCGCTTGTCGTCGGTGGTGGGCGTGGCCAGCCGGATCAGGGAGATGTCGGCTGCGTCCAGGGCGTCGGCCAGGGGATCGGCCTCCTCCGGCGGGCAGTCGACGATGATCAGCCCATCGATGCCGGCCGCCGCGGCGGCCTGGGCGAAGGCCTCAAAGCCCCAGGTCACCAGGGGATTCAGATAGCCCATCATGATCAGCGGCGTGGTGTCGTCGCCCTGCCGGAACTCCGCAGCCAGGTCGAGGACGCCCTTCAGGGTCATGCCGTCCTTCAGGGCGCGCTGGGCGGCCTTCTGGATGGGCGGGCCTTCGGCCATGGGATCGGAGAAGGGAAAGCCCAGCTCGATCAGGTCGGCGCCGGCTGCGGGCAGGCCCTTGAGGATCTCCAGCGCCGTGGCGCGGTTCGGATCGCCAGCCATCACATAGGCCACGAAGGCGGCGCGATCCTCGGCTTTCAGGGCGGCAAACCGCGCGTCGATACGGGATTTCATCAGATGGTGCGTCCCAGGTGGTCGGCCACGGTGGCCACGTCCTTGTCGCCGCGGCCCGACAGATTCATCACCACGACTCCGCCCTTGCCCACATCCCGGGCGATGTCGGACAGCCGCGCGATGGCGTGCGCCGATTCCAGGGCCGGAATGATGCCCTCCAGCTCGGCGCAGAGCTTGAAGGCGTCCAGGGCCTCGGTGTCGGTGCAGGTCAGGTACTGGGCCCGGCCCACATCGTGCAGCCAGGAGTGCTCTGGACCGATGCCGGGATAGTCGAGGCCCGCCGAGATGGAGTGGGCCTCGGTGATCTGGCCCTCGGCGTCCTGCAGCAGGTAGGTCTTGTTGCCATGGAGCACGCCGGGGCGGCCGCCATTGATGGCCGCGGCGTGCCGGTCGGTGCCCATGCCGTCGCCGGCGGCCTCGACCCCGATGATCCGGACCTGCTCGTCATTCAGGAAGGGATGGAAGGTGCCGATGGCGTTGGAGCCGCCGCCAACGCAGGCGACCACGGCGTCGGGCAGGCGGCCCTCGGCCTCGATGATCTGCTCGCGGATCTCCCGGCCCATGATCGCCTGGAAGTCCCGGACCATCATCGGATAGGGGTGCGGGCCGGCCGCCGAGCCGATCAGATAATAGGTGTCCTCCACGTTCGTAACCCAGTCGCGCAGGGCCTCGTTCATGGCGTCCTTCAGCGTCGAGGCGCCGCTGGTCACCGGCGTGACCTCGGCGCCCAGCAGGTTCATGCGGAAGACGTTCGGACGCTGCCGGGCGACGTCGACGGCGCCCATATAGACCACGCAGGGCAGGCCAAAGCGGGCGCAGACCGTGGCTGTGGCCACCCCGTGCTGACCGGCGCCCGTCTCGGCGATGATCCGGGTCTTGCCCATGCGGCGGGCCAGCAGGATCTGGCCGATGCAGTTGTTGATCTTGTGCGCGCCGGTGTGGTTCAGGTCCTCGCGCTTGAAATAGATCTTGGCCCCGCCGAAATGGTCGGTCAGGCGCTCGGCGAAGTAGAGCGGCGAGGGTCGGCCCACATAGTGGGTCAGCAAGCCATTCAGCTCGGCCTGGAAGGCGGCGTCTTCCTTGGTGGCCAGATAGGCGGCCTCCAGGTCCAGCACCAGCGGCATCAGAGTCTCGGCCACATAGCGGCCACCGAACTCGCCGAAACGGCCGTTGGCGTCCGGATAGGCGGCGAAATCGTTGGGCGTCGCGGGCGGCGCCTGGGGGTGCGTCGGGGCGTTCATCGTCTTGCGCGTCCTTGCAAAGAGCTCGTCATGCGCGGCGCACGGCGTCCAGAAAGGCCGTGATCAAGGCCGGGTCCTTTAGTCCGGGACCGCGCTCCACACCAGAGGAAACGTCCACCGCGGGCGCGCCCGACAGGCTGATGGCCTCGGCCACGTTCCAGGGGTCAAGGCCGCCGGCCAGGAACCAGGGCCGCGAAAACCTGCGTCCCGACAGGAGTGTCCAGTCAAAGCGGGCCCCGACGCCGCCCGGCAGGGCCGCCTCCTTGGGCGGACGGCCCTCGAACATCAGATGATCGGCGGCGCTGTCATAGGCGCTGACGCCCGCCAGATCGGCGGCTTCTGACACCGGTATGACCTTGATGGTCCGCGCGCCCGTCCGCTGGCCGATGGCCGCTACCCGGGCCGGCGGCTCAGCCCCGTGCAGCTGGATCAGGTCCGGCCGCAGGTGAGTCATGATCTGATCGATGAGCGCGTCCGAGGGATCGACGCTGACGGCCACCACCTGGGCCTGGCCGCGCACGGGTCCGGTCAGGGCGCCGGCCGCCTCTGGCGAGATATCCCGCGGGCTGGCCGGAAAAAAGATGAAGCCGAGATAGGCCGCCTGGCCGTCCAAAGCGGCGGTGACCGCCTGCGGCGTGGACAGGCCGCAGATCTTGGAGGCGATGCGGGGGGCGCTCATGTCTCGTCGATTAGGGGATGGTCCCCCTGGTCCGCAAGGCGCCGCGATGATTCAAGGCGCGGGCGGGGTCTGGCCGGTCACGCCGTTCTGCGCCTTGAGCTGGTCGCGGATCTCCATCAGCAGCACCTCGGTGGGCGAGGGCGCCGGCTGGGCCTCAGGCGGCTTTTCGGCCTCCTTGCGGCGGATGGTGTTCACCAGCTTGACCAGCACGAAGACCGCCCAGGCGACGATGACGAACTGGATCACCGTGTTGATGAACGCCCCGTACTGGATAGCCACCAGCTCGATGGCCTCCGTCTCGGGGTTTTCTGGGCGCAGAACCCACCGCAGCCTCGAGAAATCTACCCCGCCGGTAAGCAGTCCGATCGGCGGCATGATCACCTGGTCCACCAGGCTTTTGACGATGGAGTTGAACGAGGCGCCGATGATGACGCCCACCGCCAGGTCGATGACATTGCCGCGGGAAATGAACTCGCGGAATTCTGAGACGATGCTCACGCCAGGAGATCCTCAGGCATAGGAACAGGGAAAGGCAGGGGCCGCGGCTCAGTCGGCGTTGAGGCGCTCGCGCAGTTCCTTGCCGCTCTTGAAGAAGGGGACGTGCTTGGCGCGGACGTCCACCGGCTCGCCGGTGCGCGGATTGCGACCCGAGCGGGCGTCGCGGGCCCTGACCGACAGGGCGCCAAAGCCCCGCAGCTCAACGCGACCGCCCTGTTCGAGGGCCACGATCATCTGCTCGAGGACCACGCCCACCACCCGCTCGATGTCGCGCTGGGTCAGGTGGGGGTTTTCCTCGGCCAGACGGGCGATCAGTTCGGATTTGATCATCGCACTTTCCGCAGGTTCGGCGCGGGGGACCATGGGCGAGTCCCTGAGGATGTTCAAGGCTGTATGCGGAACACTCCCAGGGCTTTCGGGGCGATGGCCATGAAAAAGCCCCGCCCGGCGAACCGGACGGGGCGATCTCAGATCAATGTCCTGAAGCCAGGACGATCAATCCTTGGGCTGGCCCTTTTCGCGCAGGGCCGCACCCAGGATGTCGCCCAGCGAGGCGCCGGAGTCCGACGAGCCGAACTGCTCGATGGCTTCCTTTTCCTCGGCCATTTCCAGGGCCTTGATCGACAGGGACAGACGACGGGCGCCCTTGTCGACATTGGCCACCTGCGCATCGACGCGGTCGCCGACGGCGAAACGCTCGGGACGCTGGTCAGCCCGGTCGCGGGACAGGTCGGACTTGCGGATGAAGGCCGTCATCGGGGCTTCATCATCGCCCAGCCGCACCTCGATGCCGCCCGAGGTGACCTCGGTGACGGTGACGGTGACGGTCTGGCCCTTGCGGTAGGCGTCGCCGGCCATCGGATCGCCGGCCAGCTGCTTGATGCCCAGCGAGATGCGCTCCTTCTCGACGTCGACGTCCAGGACCTGAGCCTTGACCATCTCGCCCTTCTGGTAGCGGGTGATGACTTCCTCGCCCGGCGCGGTCCAGTCCAGGTCGGACAGGTGCACCATGCCGTCGATGTCGTTGTCCAGGCCGATGAACAGGCCGAACTCGGTGGCGTTCTTGACTTCGCCCTCGACGGTGGAGCCGACCGGATGGGTTTCCAGGAAGGCGTCCCAGGGGTTGGCCATGGCCTGCTTCAGGCCGAGCGACACGCGACGCTTCGACGGATCGACGTCCAGGACGACCACTTCCACTTCCTGAGAGGTGGAGACGATCTTGCCCGGATGGACGTTCTTCTTGGTCCAAGACATTTCCGACACGTGGACCAGGCCCTCGACCCCGGCTTCCAGCTCCACGAAGGCGCCGTAGTCGGTGATGTTGGTGATCCGGCCGGTGAACTTGGCGCCGACGGGATACTTGGCTTCCACGCCGTCCCAGGGGTCGGACTGCAGCTGCTTCATGCCGAGCGAGATGCGCTGGGTGTCGGGGTTGATCTTGACGATCTGCACCTTGACGGTGTCGCCCACCGCCAGAACCTGGCTCGGATGGTTGACCCGCTTCCAGCTCATGTCGGTGACGTGCAGCAGGCCGTCGATGCCGCCCAGGTCCACGAACGCGCCGTAATCGGTGATGTTCTTGACCACGCCTTCGCGGACTTCGCCTTCCTGCAGCTGGGCCACCAGCTCGGTGCGCTGTTCGGCGCGGGCTTCTTCCAGGATGGCGCGACGGGACACGACGATATTGCCGCGGGGACGGTCCATCTTGAGGATGGCGAAGGGCTGCTCCTTGCCCATCAGCGGGCCGACGTCGCGCACCGGGCGGATATCGACCTGGCTGCCCGGCAGGAAGGCCGAGGCGCCGCCGAGGTCGACGGTGAAGCCGCCCTTCACGCGGCCGACGATGGAGCCCATGACCGGCTCGTTCAGGGCGTAGACCCCTTCCAGACGGGTCCAGGCTTCTTCGCGGCGGGCCTTGTCGCGGCTGATGACCGCTTCGCCCATGGCGTTCTCGACCCGCTCGAGGAAGACCTCGACGGTGTCGCCCACCGCAACGGTGGCCTTGGAGTCGTCTTCGCCGCCGAATTCCTTCAGCAGGACGCGGCCCTCGGTCTTGAGGCCCACATCGATGATGGCGAAGTCCTTCTCGATGCCCACCACCAGGCCCTTGACCACGGTGCCTTCCATGAAGTCACGGCCGCCGAGCGACTCGTCGAGGAGGGCGGCGAAGTCGTCGCGGGAGGGGGAGAGGCTCCTATCGTCAGCCATAGTGCTCTTTCGTTCGAATTGACGCAGGCGCCCTGGCCGCGCGCGGTCTCAGGGACGGAGTCCTGACGTCAGGTTAGGGGTTGCAACCGAAAACGTGAGGCGGACCTCACGAGATGAATTTGCCCGCAGCCGTACGAGGAAAAGGCGCGGTTGGATTTGCTCGGCCAGTCTTCCGGTTCAGGGAGCCTGGCGGGCGCGCGCCGCCTCGACGATGCGGCGGGCCGCATCGGCGGCTTGGTCTATAGTCATTTCCGAGGTGTCCAGCAAGACGGCGTCCGGCGCCGGCGCCATGGGCGCGGTCGCGCGGCCGGAGTCACGTTCGTCCCGCACCCGGATATCGGCTAGGATCTCCTCCAGGCTGACCGCCTCCCCCTGCCCCGTCAGCTGGCGCCAGCGGCGCTCGGCGCGCACCTCGGGCCGGGCGGTCACATAGAGCTTGGCCCCGGCGCTCGGGCAGATCACCGTGCCCATGTCGCGCCCGTCCAGCACCGCCCCGCCCGGCTGGGCGGCGAAGTCCCGCTGCAGGGCCAGCAGCACCTGACGGACCTGCGGATGCACCGCCACCCGGCTGGCGGCCTCGCCGGCGGAGCGGGTGCGGAAGGCGTCATCGTCCAGGGCCTCAGGCCGAATGGCGCGGGCCACGGCGGCGGCCGCGGCGGCGTCATCAAGATCGCCGCCGGCCTGCTGCAGCAGGACGCCCACAGCCCGGTAGAGCAGGCCTGAGTCCAGAACCGGCAGGCCATAGAGCCGGCCGAGGCCCGAGGCGATGGTGCCCTTGCCCGACGCCGCCGGCCCATCCACCGTAATCACACCCGCCCCGCTCATGCGGGCTGCAGCTCCGTGGCCTGAATCTGTCCGCCCAGGCCGGTCATCATCTCGACGAAGCCCGGGAAGCTGGTGGCGATCATGCCCGGTTCATCCACGCTCACCGGAGCCTCGGCCGCCAGGCCCAGGACCAGATGCGCCATGGCGATCCGGTGATCCCCGTGGGTGGTCACCCGACCCCCGCCCGCCACCGGATGGTTGGCCCGCACCGTGCCGTTGACGATCAGACCCTCGGGCTCTTCCTCCACGCCGACGCCGCAGGCGGCCAGGCCCGCCGCCGTCAGGGCGATCCGGTCGCTCTCCTTGACCCGCATCTCGCCGATGCCGCGCATGATGGTCGGCCCCTCAGCGAAGGCCGCAGCAATGGCGAGGATGGGATACTCATCGATCATGGCCGCCGCCCGCTCCGGGGGCGCCACGACGCCGCGCAGGGCCGAGTGTCGGGCGGTGACGTCACCCACCTGGTCGCCGCCCTCCTCGCGGACATTGGTGATGACCAGGTCGGCGCCCATTTCCTGCAGCGTCGTGAACAGAGCCGCGCGCAGGGGGTTGAGCAGCACGCCCTCCACCGTCACCTCCGAGCCCGGCGTGATCAGGGCCGCCACCAGCGGGAAGGCGGCCGAGGACGGATCACCCGGCACCACCACCTCTGTTCCGCTGAGCGCCTGGCCGCCGGGCACGATGATGCGCCGGGCGCCGTCGGCCATGGGCGCAATCTCCACCTGCGCCCCGAAGGCCCGCAGCATCCGCTCGGTATGGTCGCGGGTCGCCTCGGGCTCGATCACCTCGGCCCCGCCCGCAGCGTGTAGTCCGGCCAGCAGGACCGCGGACTTCACCTGGGCCGAGGGCTCAGGCAGACGATAGGCCGTGTGTTTCAACCCGCCGCCGCGCAGGGTGAGCGGCAGGCGCCCGCCCGACCGGGCGATCCAGCTCGCCCCCATCTCGCCGAGC
Organism: Phenylobacterium sp.; assembly: GCF_030693405.1. Lineage (GTDB taxonomy): Bacteria > Pseudomonadota > Alphaproteobacteria > Caulobacterales > Caulobacteraceae > Phenylobacterium. The sequence goes on along the minus strand of NZ_JAUYAW010000052.1, from coordinate 53,580 downwards.
GGCTTGAGCACCCGGTTCATGGGTCGGCCACGCAGGGAGGCGTCGCCGGTGAAGGTGGCGCTGAGGTCAAAGCCGGCCGCCGCCCCCATGATCAGCCGCACGCCGGTGCCGGCGTTGCCGCAGTCGATCACGTCGAGGGGCTCGGAGAAGCCGCCCCGACCTTCAACGCGCCAGCGACCTTCGCCCAGGCGTTCGACCCGCGCGCCGAAGGCGGCCATGGCGCCCGCCGTGCGTTTGACGTCCTCGCCCTCAAGCAGGCCGGTGATTTCCGTGGTTCCGCTGGCCATGGCGCCGAGGATCAGGGCGCGATGGGAAATGGACTTGTCGCCGGGAGCGCGCACACGGCCCCGCAGCGGGCCGCCGCGGGTCGCGGTCAGTCCAGCCGCCGTGATGGAAATGGACGCCTCCTAAAGGCCTTGGGTTTGTCCGAGGGGCTTTGCTTTTGACAGCCGCCCTGGCCCGTGGCAAGGGAGCCGGCTTCTGTCAAACCGCTCTTTAGGGGATCGCCCACGTGGCAAATCCAGAGTTGGGCGCCAAGCAGGTCTGCCCAAACTGCCAGGCCAAGTTCTACGACCTGACCAAGCGGCCGGCTGTGTGCCCCAAGTGCCATACCGAATTTGATCCGGATGAGGCGGTCAAGAACCGCCGGGTCCGCGGTCGCGCGCCGGCGCCTGAGCCCGAAGCCGAGGCCGAAGATCAGGTCAAGGCCCGTAGCGACGACGACGAGGACGAGGAAGAAGATCTCGGCGCGCCGGAAATCGACGAAATCGAAGACCCCGCCGTCGAAGACGACGAGGACGAGGACGCCGAACCCGTCGAACGAGTCGCCAAGAAGAAGTCCCCCGACGCCGATCTGGCCGGCTTCAGCGATGAAGACGACCTGGAGGACGACGACGACGAAGCCGTGCCCTTCCTCGAGGAAGAGGACGAGGATTTCGACGACGCCGACATCGAGGGAATCCCCGAACCGGACGAAGATTGAGGTCCCGGCGATCAGCCCTGAAAATGGTGCTTGATCGCCGCCAGACCTTTGACTAGGTTCCGCGCCTCTTCGGGAGGGCAAGCCCGCCCGAAGAACCCAGGACCTGGGGCTATAGCTCAGCTGGTAGAGCGCTTGAATGGCATTCAAGAGGTCAGCGGTTCGACTCCGCTTAGCTCCACCATGAAGGCCCGCAGTTGACGCTGCGGGCCTTCGCCTTTTCCCGGGCGCCGGTCTGGCGAAGGCGTCTGCTGGTTGCATTATTCGCCCAGGCAAGGCATAGCCGCCCCCATCGACGGACCCGGCTTGCCGGGTGGCTCGGCCGGGCGCCTATCCCCCGGACAACGAACGGCCCCCTGACGCACCTACCGCGCTGGGCCTGATGAACGACTGAAATCCGAACATATGAATCTGCTCGCTACTCTGAGGCGCGATTGGCTGTCCAATGTGCGCGGCGACGTCCTGGCCGGCATCGTGGTGGCCCTGGCCCTGATCCCGGAGGCCATCGGCTTTTCGGTGATCGCCGGGGTCGACCCCCGGGTCGGCCTCTACGCCTCATTCTCCATCGCCGTGATCATCGCCTTCACCGGCGGTCGCCCCGGCATGATCTCGGCCGCCACCGCGGCCATCGCCCTATTGATCGGCGACCTCGTCCGCGACCATGGGGTGGAATATCTGTTCGCCGCCACGGTGCTGATGGGGGTTCTGCAGATCGGCGCGGGTCTGGCCCGCCTGGGCGGACTGATGCGCTATGTGTCGCGCTCGGTGATCACAGGCTTCGTCAATGCGCTGGCCATCCTGATCTTCATGGCCCAACTGCCCGAGCTGATCGGCATGGGCTGGCAGACCTACGCCATGGTCGCGGCAGGGCTCGGGATCATCTATCTCTTTCCCCGTCTGACCCGGGCTATCCCCTCCCCCCTGGTGGCCATCGTGCTGCTCTCAGGCCTGGCCATCTATATGGGCCTGGATGTCCGTCGCGTGGGCGACCTGGGCGAACTGCCAACAGGCATCCCCTTCTTCCATCTGCCGCAGGTCCCGCTGACGCTTGAGACCCTGCAGATCATCTTCCCCTACGCCGCCACCATGGCCGTGGTCGGCCTGCTGGAAAGCCTGCTGACCGCCACCATCATCGATGACCTGACCGACACCGGCTCGGACAAGAACCGAGAGTGCCGCGGCCAGGGGATCGCCAATTTCGCCACCGGCTTCCTCGGCGGCATGGGCGGCTGCGCCATGATCGGCCAGTCCGTGATCAATGTGAAATCCGGCGGCCGCGGCCGGCTATCAGCCCTGGTTGCGGGGTCCTTCCTGCTGTTCCTGATCGTCGTGCTTGGACCCTGGGTGGCGCAGATCCCCATGGCCGCCCTGGTAGCGGTGATGATCATGGTCGCCATCGGCACCTTCAACTGGGGCTCGATCCGCAATCTGCGCAGCCATCCCTGGTCCTCGTCCGTGGTCATGGTCTCCACGGTGATCGTCGTGGTCGCCACCCATGACCTGGCCCGCGGGGTACTGGTGGGCGTGCTGCTCAGCGGCATCTTCTTCGCCCGCAAGGTGGCCCGGATCGTGGCCGTTCAGAGCACCCTCAGCGAAGACGGCCGAACCCGCACCTACAATGTCCAGGGGCAGATCTTCTTCGCCTCCGCCGACACATTCTCGGCCGCCTTCGACTTCAAGGAGGTGATCGAAAACGTGGTGATCGACGTCTCCCAGGCGCACTTCTGGGACATTTCCGCCGTGGGCGCCCTGGACCGGGCGGTGCTCAAGTTCCGCCGGGAGGGCGCGCAGGTGGAGGTGATCGGCCTGAACGCCGCCAGCGCCACCATGGTCGATCGCTTCGGCCGGCACGACAAGGACGGCGCCGAGATGCAACTCGGCGCCCACTGAGGAGGAACAGCCCATGCCCAAACTGCTTTGCGCTATCGACGCCTCGACCTACGGCCCCAGCCTCTGTGACCATGCCGCCTGGTTCGCCACCCGCCTGGGCGCCAGCGTGGACGTTCTCCACGTCCTCGACCGCGATGAGACCGCCGCCGGGGCCGGTCTCGACCTGTCCGGCAGCGTCGGCCTGGGCGCCAGCGAGGTTCTGCTGGAACAGCTGACCAAGGCCGACGAGGCCAGGGCCCAGGCCGCCCAGGCCCACGGCCGGGCCATGCTGGAGGGCGCCGCCCGGCGCCTGACAGAGGCCGGGGTGGCCGAGGTGGGGCTGATTCACCGGCATGGCGAAGTCGCCCAGACCATCATCGAGCTGGAGGCCGATTTCGACCTGGTGATCATCGGCAAGCGTGGCGAGGGCCGCAATTTCGAGGAGGGCCGCCTGGGCGCCAAGGTCGAGCGGGTGGTGCGCGGCAGTGTGCGGCCAGTCCTGGTGGCGCCCCGGGTCTTCATGCCCATCACCCGCGCCGTGGTCGCCTTTGACGGCGGCGCCAGCGCCACCAAGGCCCTCACCCATGTGCTGGCAAGCCAGGCCTTCGCCGGCCTGGAGGTCATCGTGGTGATCGTCGGAGATCCTGGTCCCCAGCGGAACGCCCGCGTTCAGACCGCCGAGGGCCTGCTGGCGGGTCGGGCGGAGGCTGTGATCAAGACCCTGGCTGGCGATGTCGAAGGCGCGCTCAAGGGCGAGCTCCGCCAGGGCCAGGGGGACCTATTGGTCATGGGCGCCTATGGGCAGTCGCGCATCCGCGAGCTGTTCGTCGGCTCCACCACGACGGCCATGGTGCGGACCGGCAAGGTTCCGGTGCTCCTGTTCCGCTGAGACGGCCCCTGATCCTCAGGGAGGGGCCAGATATTGAAACCTCTGCCCTCCATCGCCAGATAATCGTCAACCGGAAGACTCGCGCCGACCTGTTGGGCGGGCCTTCCGGGGAGTCGCTTTCTGATGAGGACTCGAGGACAGATGAGCCGGACGATCGTATTCGACAGCCCGTTTCTGCTCGGTTTTGAGCACACCCGCGCCCGGATCGAGCGCGCCGCCAAGGCCGCCGCCGAAGCCTATCCCCCCTACAATGTGGAGGACTGCGGCGAAGGGCGGTTGCGGATCACGCTTGCCGTGGCCGGCTTCAAGCCGGATCAGCTGCACGTCAATGTGGAGGATCGGCAACTCGTGATCGCCGGCGCCCGCAAGGATGACGGCGGCAAGGACGAGGACGCCTATCTGCATCGCGGCATCGCCGCCCGGGGCTTCCTGCGCACCTTCGTGCTGGCCGATGGCATGGTGGTCGAGGGCGCTGTCCTGGAGCACGGCCTGCTGCACATCGACCTGGCCCGGCCCGAACCCGAGACCGTCGTCAAGCGCATCCCCATCCGGACGGTCGGTTGAACCCCGATCACCGCTATCGTCCCTCATCCTTTCGGCCGGCCCTCCGGGGCGGCCGAGCAGACGTCAGGCGTCCGGCTGAACCGGCGTGCGCCCGGCGCGTTGCGAACCTGTGGAGGTGGTCATCATGACACCGATCTTATCGACTGAAGCTTTCGCCGCCCTGGGCGCACCGGACCTCGTCTATGTCCGCCCGGTGAAGGCCGCTGAAATCCTGGCCACCGTCCCCGTCCAGGGGGAGGCCATGCATCTGGACCTGGACCCGGACCAGACCTTCTATGCGGTCCACCGAGCCGACGGCGAGCGCCTGGCGGTCCTGACCGACCGCAACGCCGCCATGGCCGCGGCCCTGGCGCACGAGCTTGCGCCCGTCTCGGTCCACTGATGAGCTGACCGCCTAAGCGCCCTCCTTCGGCTCAGGCCGCGGAGGGCGCGGACTCCTGAACTAGCAGGGCGTGCAGGGCGTCCGGCGTGCGGGCCTGGCGGAGATGTTCACGCAGGTCGGCGTTGCGCAGCATGCGCGAGACCCGCGCCAGGGCGCGAAGATGCTCGGTTCCCGCTTCCGGCGGGGCCAGCAGGGCGAAGATGAGGTCGGCGGGCTGGTCGTCGATGGATTCGAACGCCACCGGCTGTTCAACCCGCAGAAACACCCCGCGAATCCGGTCCAGACCCTCGATCCGGGCATGGGGCACGGCGACGCCGTGGCCGATCCCGGTGGAGCCGGCCTGCTCACGCTCGCTCAGCGCGTCGAGAACCGTGCTCGCTTCCAGCCCGAAGTTGCGCGCCGCCAGCTCGGCCAGGTGGGCCAGGATCTGGCGCTTGTCGGTCGCGCTCACACGCAGCGCAATGGCGCCGCGATCCAGAATATCGCCGATCTGCATGCTTGCTTCGGAAGGCCTGTTCTACGGGTCCGAGGCCGCACGGGTCTCGGCGAGGGTCGGGGGTCGACGGGCCGCTGTCAGGCGGCGCCGTTGGAGCCCGTACCGTTCACCGGCCTCGTACGCTCGGGATCAATCCAGCCGATATTCCCATCGGGCCGGCGATATACCACGGACAAACCGCCATGCGCGGCGTTCCTGAACACGATTGTTTGAGCGCCGGTCATATCCAGCTCAAGCACCGCCATGGAAACCGTCATTTCACGGATCGGACGCTCGGTCTCGGCGATGACCATGGCCGCCGGCGCGCCCTCAGAGCCCTGATGGGCATCATCGTCCCAATCGGGCTCATCCTCGCCCTCGGGCGTGCGAAGCACGAAATAGGAGGCGGTCTCGGCCTGTTTGGCGAGCGCCTGCTGATGGTGATCCTTCAGCCGACGCTTATAGCGGCGGACCCGGGTCTCGATCTTCTGCAGGGCGGAATCGAAGGCCGTATGGGCGTCGGTTCCGGTGCCGTGGCTCTGGAGCTGTTGCCCCGAGGCCAGGGTCAGGGCGCAATCCACCTTGAAGGTGTAGCCCTCGCGGCTGACGACAACATCGGCCCCACCGCCCGCGCGGTCGATATATTTGCCAATGCTGTTGGTGAGTTCGTCGGTGACCCGCAGACGCAGGGCCTCTCCGACATCGACGTGTTTGCCGGTGACTTGGACTTGCATAGGTTCAAGAACGCGCCTGTCTCGGGTTGGTGTCAAGTGCGTCAAAGACTGCTCATGGCCACGATGAAAAGCCTGTGGATAACCCCGGCGGCGAGCGCCAGGACCCCCAGGCTCACCGCTGTAGCCACATAGCCCGCCAGGGCGAAAACTCCGTCCCGCTGGAGCAGGGCCACAGCGAACAGGCTGATCGCCGTGGCCGGCAGCAGATTGCCCAACGGCAGGGGCAGCATCAGCACGAAGGCCAGGACCGTGCAGCAGACGCCGATGAGGCGATCGCCGACCGGGCCGAACAGGAAGGTCAGCCGGGCGCTGGAGACCCGCTCCACCTGTTCAACCCTCGGGACCAGTTTCAGGAATGCGCCGCGCAGGACGCCCATGTCCAGCCGTTGAGCCCGCAACCCAGCCGGCATCCAGGGACTGGTCACCCCGAGCGCCAGCTGGGGCGCAAAAAGCAGCAGGGGCGCGCCCAGGAAGGTGGAAGATCCCGGCGGCAGCGGCAGCAGATTGGGCGCGGCGAACAGGAACAGCAGCGCCCCGAACGCCCGGCGGCCAAAGCGGCCGATGAGGGCCCCGAAGTCCTCGGTCTCATGGGACAGGTCACAGAGATCCCGGAGCATCGCCGAGAGGCTCATGCGCCGTTCCTGGTCAGGAATGCCCGTCGTCATGGGTCCCGGGTATGGGCGCGCGGCTCAAGCGGCGCAATCAGCCATGGGGCCAGACGCTTTACAGCGCCGCCGTCTGGGCCTATCGGGGGCGCATGCTGCATCATGCCGCCATGACCATGATTATTAAAACCACTGCGCTTGCGGGCGCAGGGGTCTGGTCGTGGCTGCCCGCAGCCGACTGACGATCCCTGCTTGACCCCGCCGGAAGGATGGGGTCGGCCAAGGAAAGCCAGCCTCCCTCCGGCCAGACCCCGGAGGCTCCCATGCCGCAGTCCCTCGCAACGTCCCTGGTCCGCCCGGCGCCCGCCAAGACCGACATGGCCCGTCCCCTGACCGTGGCCATTGTCGGCGCCACTGGCGCCGTGGGCGCCGAGCTGATCGGCTGCCTGGAGCGCCGGGACTTTCCCGTAAAGGCGCTGCGGCTGCTGGCCTCGCCCCGTTCGGCAGGAACGGTCCTGAGCTTTCGGGGGGCGCCGGTGACCGTCCAGGCCCTGGATGAAGCCAGTTTCGACGGCGTCGACCTCGCCTTCTTCTCCGCCGGCGCCACCCTGTCGCGCCGCTATGGTCCGCTTGCGGTCGCCGCCGGGGCCTGGGTGGTGGACAATTCCTCGGCCTTCCGCATGGACCCCGACACCCCCCTGGTGACGCCGGAGGTCAATGGCTGGCGGCTCGGCGAGATGGACGGCCGGCTGGTGGCCAATCCCAATTGCGTGGCGGCCATCGCCGCGGTGGTGCTGGCGCCGCTGCACGCGAGACGGCTGATCGTCCGGCTGATCGGCTCCACCTATCAGGCCGCCTCGGGCGCCGGGGCTGCGGCCATGGCCGAACTGCGGGACGCCACCGCAGCAGCCCTGGCCGGCCAGGCCTATGCGCCCCAGGTGCTCGCCCACCCCTACGCCTTCAACCTGTTCAGCCACGACGCCGGGATCGATCCGGAGACGGGATATAATGGCGAGGAACTGAAGGTGATGGCCGAGCTGCGCCGCCTGCTGGGCGCCGCCGACCTGCCGGCCAGCTTCACCTGTATCCGGGTGCCGACCCTGCGGGCCCACGCCATGGCCCTGACCGTACGGTTCGCCGAGCCGGTGAGCGTGGCCGAGGCCCGGGCATGGCTCTCGGCCGCAGACGGGGTCCGGGTGGTGGACGACCAGGCCGCCAACCACTTCCCCATGCCCGCCGAAGCGCAGGGCCAGGATGATGTGCTGGTGGGCCGCATCCGTACCGATCTGTCCGACCCGTCCGGCCGCAGCCTGTCCCTGTTCGTGGCGGGCGATCAGCTGCTGAAGGGGGCGGCGCTCAACGCCGTGCAGATCGCTGAAGCTCTGAGGTCGTCGGGGCGGCTCTAGAGCGCGTTCCGATAAGTGGGAACCGGTTATCGGATCAAAACGCGCTCAGGCTCTAGACCGCTTCCTTCATCGCCCGCCGGCGCTCCACCGAGGAGGGAATCCGCATGGCTTCCCGGTACTTGGCGACCGTCCGGCGGGCGATATCGACGCCGCCGGCCTTGAGGATTTCGACGATCTGGTCGTCGGAATGGACGCCGGCGCCCTGGGCTTCGGCGTCGATGAGCTGGCGGATCTTATGGCGCACGCTCTCGGCCGAATGGGCCTCGCCGCCGGAGGACGAGGCGATCGAGGAGGTGAAGAAGAACTTCAGCTCGAACAGGCCCCGGGGGGTGGCGATATACTTGTTCGACGTCACCCGGCTGACCGTGGATTCGTGCATGCCGATGGCCTCGGCGACGGTCTTCAGGTTCAGGGGCCGCAGGTGCTCCACCCCATAGGCCAGGAAGCCGTCCTGCTGGCGGACGATCTCGCTGGACACCTTGAGGATGGTCTTGGCCCGCTGGTCGAGGCTGCGGACCAGCCAGTTGGCCGTGGCCAGACAGTCGGCGACGAAGGTCTTTTCCTGGTCCGACCGCGCGCCGCCGGAAACCTTGGCGTGATAGCGCTGGTCCACCAGCAGGCGCGGCAGAGTGTCGCTGTTCAGCTCCACCAGCCACAGGCCCCCCGGGCCCTCGCGCACGAAGACATCGGGCGAGACCGGCTGGCTCGGCTCGCCGCCGAAGGCCGCGCCCGGCCGCGGCGTCAGGGCGCGCAGCTCGGCGAGCATGTCGCGCAGGTCCTCGTCATCGACGCCGCAGGCGCGCTTCAGACCCGCCATGTCCCGGCGGGCCAGCAGGTCGAGATTGTCCAGCAGCGCCGACATGGCAGGGTCGCAGCGATCACGCTCGACCAGTTGAAGCCGAAGGCATTCGGCGACATCGCGCGCAAAGACGCCGGTGGGCTCCAGGCCCTGCAGACGGGTGAGGACTCCCTCGACCAGGGCGAGCTCGCAGCCCAGGCGCTCGGTGGTCTCGGTCAGGTCGAGGCGCAGATAGCCGCCCTCGTCCACTCCGTCGATGAGCACCGCGGCGACCGCAGCCTGCGGCGGCGTGAAGCCCAGCAGGGCGGCCTGGTCCGTCAGATATTCGGCGAGGCTCTTTTCATGGGCGGCCAGGCCGTCAAGGCCATCCCCGTCGCCTTCGAAGGTTCTGCCCTTGCCGGCCTTGGACCAGTCGATGGCGCCGCCGGCTTCACCAGCCTCGCTCCCGTCGCCGGTGGCCCGCTCACCAGGCGAGACGTCGTCATGGGCGGCGTCCAGGTCGCTCTGGGCCGAACCGGCGGCCACCTCGTCCAGGGCCGCCTCGGCGCGGGCCTCGCCAGCGCCGTCGGCGATCTGCGGGGCGGGCTCTGCCTCCCCCTCGTCCCGGGCCAGCAGAGGGTTCCGCTCAAGCTCGCCCTCGACATAGGCCTCCAGCTCAAGGTTCGACAGCTGCAGCAGCTTGATGGCCTGCTGCAGCTGGGGGGTGATGACCAGCCCCTGCCCCTGACGGATCTCGAGTCGCGCGCTGAGCGCCAAGGTTCAGCCCTCCTGGCCTGCTTCTTGCTGGCAAGGCTAGACGGCCATCCCACACCGATTGGTTAACTCCGCGCGGGCCTGCGACGATTCAGGTCGGCGGTTTCGGCGTAGCCCCTCGGCATGCTAGGCGCAGACCCTCAGAACACGAGTTTCATAAGGGAAGACGCCAATGTCCGATTCTGCGCCCCTGCGCCCCGAAACCCTGGTCATTCACGCAGGCGCGACGCCTGATCCGGTGACCAAGGCGAGGGTCACGCCGATCTACCAGACCACCTCCTACGTGTTCGACGATTCCGATCACGCCGCGGCCCTGTTCAATCTCGAGGCGGCCGGCAACATCTATTCCCGCCTGGGCAACCCCACATCGGGTGTGCTGGAGGCCCGCCTGGCCACCCTGGAGGGCGGGGTCGCGGCGCTTGCCGTGGCCAGCGGTCATGCGGCCCAGCTGCTGGTCTTCCACACCCTGATGGAGCCCGGCTGCAATATCGTCGCCTCGCGCAAGCTCTATGGCGGGTCGATCACCCAGCTCAGCCAGAGCTTCAAGCGCATGGGCTGGGGCGTCACCTTCGTCGAGGAGCTGGAGCCGCAAGCCTTCGCCCAGGCGATCAACGACAAGACCCGGGCGGTCTTCATCGAGTCCATCGCCAATCCAGGCGGCGTGGTCATGGATATCGCCGGCATCGCCGACGTCGCCCATGCCGCGGGCGTGCCCCTGGTGGTCGATAATACGCTCGCCACCCCCTATCTCTGCCGGCCGCTGGATCACGGGGCCGACATCGTCGTCCACTCCCTGACCAAGTTCCTGGGCGGCCATGGCAACTCCATCGGCGGGGCCATCATCGACGGCGGCAAGTTCGACTGGACCAGCGGCCGCTGGCCCAATCTCAGCGCCCCCAATCCCCGCTATCACGGCAAGGTCTTCACCGAGGCCTTCGGTCCGGCCGCCTTCGTCGTCGCCTGCCGGGCGCTCGGCCTGCGCGACCTGGGGCCGGCCATCTCGCCGTTTAACGCCTTCATGATCCTCACCGGCATCGAGACCCTGGCCCTGCGGATGGAACGCCACTGCGCCAATGCCCAGACCGTCGCCGAGTGGCTGAAGGCCCACCCCAAGGTCGCCTGGGTCTCCTATGCGGGTCTGGCCGGCGATCCCAGCCATGAGCGGGCCAAGCGCTACGCGCCGAAGGGCGCCGGTGCGGTCTTCACCTTCGGCCTCAAGGACGGCTACGCCGCCGGCGTCAGGCTGGTGAGCGCGGTCAAGCTGTTCTCCCACCTAGCCAATATCGGCGACACCCGCAGCCTGATCATCCACCCGGCCTCGACCACCCACCGCCAGCTTGAAGAGGCCGATCAGATCGCCGCCGGCGCCGGGCCTGACGTGATCCGCCTCTCGGTGGGTCTGGAGCATGTGGACGACATCATCGCCGACCTGGACCAGGCCCTGGCCGGCCTCTGAGGTCCGCAAGCCGCCACCCCGCAACCGTCACCCTCGGGCTTGACCCGAGGGTCCATGCGCACAGCCGCTCGCCGGTGGTCATGGAGGGTCGGATCAAGTCCGACCATGACGGGAGAGGGGTTGTGCGACCGCCCTCGTCCTTCGAGGCCCTGCTGTCGCAGGGCGCCTCAGGATGAGGACGGAGTGAGACGCCCGCACCCACCTCCCTCAACCTGAGGTGTGAGCGAAGCGAGCCTCGAAGGACGCAAGGCCTGACCGCGGTCAGCCCCCGAAGCTGTCGCCCAGATAGACCCGGCGGACCTCGGCGTTGTCGATGATCTCAGACGGTGAGCCTTCGAACAGCAGCTCGCCCGCATGGATGATTGCGGCGCGGTCGATGATGTCGAGGGTCTCGCGGACATTGTGGTCGGTGATCAGGATGCCGATCCCCCGACCCTTCAGATAGGAGATGACCTCGCGGATGTCGGCGATGGCCAGGGGGTCGATGCCGGCGAAGGGCTCGTCCAGCAGCATGAAGGACGGCTCGCTGGCCAGAGCCCGGGCGATCTCCACGCGGCGGCGTTCACCGCCGGACAGGGAGATGGCCGGGGCGTCGCGCAGATGCTCGATGTGCAGCTCTTCCAGCAGCTGGTTCACCGTGGCGCGGGCCCGGGCGCCGTCGCGCTCGCGCAGCTCGACCACGGCCATGACGTTCTGGGCCACGGTCATGCCGCGGAAGATCGAGGTCTCCTGCGGCAGATAGCCCAGACCCATCCGGGCGCGCTGGTACATGGGCTGGGCGGTGATGTTCTCGCCGTCCAGATAGATGGCCCCGTAGTCGGCGGCGATCAGGCCGGTGATCATGTAGAAGCAGGTGGTCTTGCCCGCCCCGTTGGGACCGAGCAGGCCCACCACTTCGCCCCGGGCCAGGCGCAGGGAGACGCCCTTGACCACCGGACGGCCGCGATAGGACTTGCCGATATTGTCGACCACCAGGCCTTCGCCTGGCGCAAGGCCCTGCGCGCCGGCCGCCTGGGGTTTGTCGAGCACCTGGTCGGCCCCCTTAGCGCTTGGCCGCAGGCTGGCCCTGCGTCTGATTGGGATAGAAGACCCCGCGAACGCGGCCTGGCGTACCAGCGCCCCGGGCGCTGGTCTCCATCCGGGCCTGACCGGTGGCCACCTGGATCACCAGGCGCTCGCCACGCAGCACGTTCTGGCCCTGGGCGGCGACCACGTCGCCGGTCATGGTGATGGTGTCGCTGGCCGCGTCATAGACCGCCGCATTGGCCCGCACCCGCTGGGCGGGCGTCACGTAGTAGACCGAGCCCTGGGCGTCCAAGCCCTGGAGCGCGCCGCAGGAGGACTCCGCGCCCGTGCGCGCCGGACGGGCGGCGGCGTAACGAATGGTCAGCACGTCAGCCCGCAACCGGGAATTGTCCTGCAGGGCTTCAGCCGACCCACGCCAGATGGCCAGGCAGCGGGCGTTGATCACCTCCAGCTCATCGGCGGTGATGTCCACAGGCGCATTGGAGCCCGCCGCCAATTGGGCGTTCGCCGGGGTGGCCGGCGCCGCGAGCAGGGCGGCCGCCAGCATCAGGGCCGACAGGGGCGTCCGCTGGCTGGCTGCAGGGAGAAATGTCATCTCAAGACGCCTCTTTCGCATCATCGCGGCGAGTTCGGAGTGATGGTGCCGCTCACGCCGCCCTTGAAGACCATGCGCTCGCCCTTGTCGTACACGCCATAGGACTTTGCACGAATTTCTCCAAGGGGGCCGGCGCCGGTGATCAGGCCCTCGCCCTCGAGTACGCCGGTGGTGGTGTCGAACACCGCGCTGCCGGTGTCGAAGGCCGCATCCGGGTCGTTCAGGCTCACATCCCCCTGCAACCGCAGGAGGCCGTCGCCCTCGTGGAAGACGCCGGACTGGGCCGACAGGCGCATGGGGCTCAGACCCTCGCCATCCAGCACCATGGCCGGACGGTCCAGCACGACGCGCTGATAGTCATCCTCGTCGCGCACGGCGCTGTTGGCCGTGATGACGAAGGAGCGGCCCTGGGCGTCGCGGCCCATGAACCGCGGATTGACCAGCCGGATCGGCGCGTCGGACTCCTCCGGCTCGGCCGGGGCGCCGGCCAGGCTGTTATAGGTCACCAGTCCCGCGAGGCTGAGAACGATCACTGCGATGATCGCCGGCAACACCACCCTCAGCCGCAGAATCAGCTGCGAGCGACGTCGCCAGCGCCCCATGGCCAGGGCCGAGGCCGGCCCGCGGGCCTCATATGCCAGGGCGCTCACCAGGGCCTCATGTGTGGGCGAAGATGTCGGAGTCTTCCCATCCGGCCACGTCCAGCAGGGCCCGATGCGGCAGGAACTCGAAACAGGCCCGCGCCAGGCCATCGCGGCCCTCCCGGGCCAGCATGCCGTCGAGGCGGGCGCGAACAGCGTGCAGGTGCAGAACGTCGGAGGCGGCATAGGCCACCTGATCGTCGGAGAGGGTGGCCGCGCCCCAATCCGAGCTCTGCTGGGCCTTGGACAGGTCGACGCCCACCATCTCGCGGGTCACATCCTTTAGCCCATGCCGGTCGGTATAGGTCCGGGCCAGCTTGGAGGCGATCTTGGTGCAGTAGACGGGCGCGGTCATCACCCCCAGATGGAGATGGAACATGGCGATGTCGAATCGCCCGAAGTGGAAAATCTTGGTGATCGCGGGATTGGACAGCAGGGCCTTCAGGTTCGGCGCGTCATAGGTCGCCCGGTCCAGCTGGACCAGATGGGCGTCCCCGTCGCCTGCCGAGATCTGCACCACACAGAGCGGGTCGCGCCCCAGACGCAGGCCCATGGTCTCTGAATCAACCGCCACCGACTCGACGCCATCGAACAGGCCTGCCGGCAGGTCGCCCTTGTGAAGATGATTGGCCAAGACCGCTTGCTCCGCAGATGGCGCGGGCCTCGCCGCGCGGCTTTGGGATGTCCTGCGGGGGAGCAAAGGACGGCCACCCCCGCGGAGACCTGAGAAAGGGGTGGTGCCCAGGAGAGGACTCGAACCTCCACGGCCGTTAAGCCACTGGCACCTGAAGCCAGCGCGTCTACCAATTCCGCCACCTGGGCCCGGTCCGTCGGATCGGGAGGCGGGACTACTAGGGAAAAGCCAGACGGGCGTCAACGGACCTTTTCATCGGAAATTGAAGTCGCATTGCAGCAGGGGTCCGCATCGTCTATCCGGGCGGCTCGGGAAGTTTGCAAATCAACGGGCCGGGCCATGCAGGATCTCGTCACCGTCTTCGGCGGATCGGGCTTTGTGGGAAGTCAGGTGGTGCGGGCTCTGGCCCGGGCCGGGCATCGGGTGCGGGTGGCTGTGCGCCAGCCCGCCCGGGCCTATGACCTTCTGCTGCTTGGCGATGTGGGCCAGATCCAGGTGGTCCAGGCCAATATCCGCGACAAGGACTCCGTGGCCCGGGCGCTGGACGGGGCCAGCGCCTGCGTCAACCTGGTCGGCGTTCTCTATGAGAGCGGCCGTCAGAAGTTCGCCAGCCTACATGCCGAAGGCGCGCGCAACGTGGCCGAGGCGGCCAAGGCCGCCGGCGTCGCCCGTATGGTCCAGGTCTCGGCCATCGGCGCGGACGCGGGCAGCCCTTCGGTCTACGCCCGCACCAAGGCGGCCGGCGAAGCCGCCGTGCGCGAGGCCCTGCCTCAGGCGGTGATCCTACGGCCGTCCATCGTGTTCGGGCCGGAGGACGATTTCTTCAACCGCTTCGCCGCCATGGCCGTGCTGTCGCCGGCCCTGCCGCTGATCGGCGGCGGCAAGACGAAGTTCCAGCCGGTCTTTGTCGGCGACGTGGCCCGGGCCGTGGCCGCGGCCCTGGTCAATCCCGCCAGCGCGGGCCAGACCTATGAGCTTGGCGGTCCCGCCATCCTCACCTTCCGTCAGCTTCTGGAACTGGTGCTGAGCGAGACCCAGCGTCGCCGATTCCTGCTGCCCCTGCCCTTCGGCGTCGCCAGCCTGATCGGCCAGGTGGGCAATCTCGTGGCCCTGACCCCGATCGCCCCACCGCTGACCACCGACCAGGTGGCGCAGCTGAAGGTGGACAATGTCGCCAACCCGGCCCTGCCGGGCCTGGCCGAGTTGGGGGTCGAGGCCACCGCCGTGGAGTCTGTGGTGGGGTCCTATCTCTATCGCTACCGCAAGGGCGGTCAGTTCGCCGAGCCGCCGGAACTCGATATCGGCGCCACCCCGGCGTAGCGGGCGCGCGGCCGGATCAGGCCGCCGGTCTGCACCTGTTCGATGGCGTGGGCGATCCATCCCGCGCAGCGGGCGACCGCGAACAGGGCGAAGGGCGCGTCCTTCGGCAATCCCAGAACTTCCGAGAGCGCCACCAGGGCGAAATCCACATTGGGCCGCTGGCCGGTGGCGCCGGCCACCGCGACCCTCAGCGCCGCGAGGTCCGCCGGCGGCTCGAACCGGGCCAGCAGGGCCTCGGCGCGGGGATCGCCTTCCGGATAGAGGGCGTGGCCGAAGCCCGGCAGGCTGCGGTCCTGGGCCAGCCGCGCGGCGATGGCGGCGGCCGGCCCCAACTGCGCGGCCTCTGACGCCAGGGCGCGCATGGCGTCGCCAGCTCCCCCGTGCCGCGGCCCCGACAGGGCCGAGAGGCCCGCCAGCGCCGCGGCCGACAGGGACGCGCCGGTGGAAGCCGCCACCCGGGCGGCGAAGGTCGAGGCGTTCAGCTCATGGTCGGCCAGCAGCACCAGGGCCCGGCGGATCAGGTCGGCGCCGCCATCCCCCCGGGCGCAGCCCCAGGCCTGGCCCAGGCGCTCGTGGATGGCGCCGCTGGCCGGCGCCCCGGCCACAGCATCGGTGAGCACATCCAGCAGGGTGGCGGCCTCCACCGCCAGCGCCAGGGGATGGCGGCCGAGCGCCGGCGGATCGATCCCGGCCCGCTGGGCCAGGGCCGTAAAGGCCCGGGCCCGCATGTCGGAGCCGGTCGGCGACGCGCCCCGGGCGGTGCGCTTCAGGGCCGCCCCGTCGCCACCTCGCAACAGGCGGGCCACCGCCTCCAGGGTCTGGCTCTCGGCCAGTTCGGCGGCGTCGCGGCCGCGATAATAGAGGGTCCCGCCGATGACGGTGGTGATGGCCGAGTCCAGCACCGGCTCCCCCCAGGCGATGGCCCCGGCGGCCACCGCGGCGGCCTTGCGGCCCCGGACCTTTCGTTCCGCCAGGGCCGCCACATCGGCGGCGCGGTAGAGGCTGCGGCGGGGGTCGGCGGGATCTGGCCGGGCGGTCAGGCGCCCTCGGCTGGCATAGGCATAGAGGGTCTGGCTGCGGACATTGAGCCGGGCGCAGGCCTCGTCCGCGGCGATCCAGTCGGTCATGAGGTCTACATTGATTATATTGATCAAGATTGACGGTGGAGCCTGCCGGTCGAAATCCTCGCGCGCAAGTCGAAACCGGAGCCTCCCCATGAACGCCCATGCTTCTGCGCCCCCCGAAGGCCTCGAAGGCGTCGTCGCCGCCCGCACCGTCCTGTCGGAGGTGGACGGCCAGGCCGGCCGCCTGATCATCCGCGGCCGCTCCCTGGACGACCTGGCCGGCCACGCCACGTTTGAGGACCTCACCGCCCTGCTGTTCGGCGGTTTCTTCGAGGATCTGCCGTCTGATCTGGGCGCCGCCCTCGGCCAGGCCCGCGTCGAGGTGTTCGCCCAGGTGGCGCACCTGGATGAGGGTCTGGCCGCCCTTGAGCCGGTGGAGGCGGTCCGCGCCCTGATCGCCCGTCTCCCCGACGGGGATGATCTGGCCACCGCCCTCAGGCTGATCGCCGCGCCGGCGGTCTTCACCCCGGCCGTGGTCCGCGTCCAGGCCGGCCAGAGCCCCATCGCCCCGGATCCGGCGAAGCCCCATGCCGCGGACATCCTGCGCATGCTGACCGGCCAGACCCCCACCGCCGCCCAGGTCGCAGGCCTGGACGCCTATCTGGTGACCGTCTCCGACCATGGCCTGAACGCCTCGACCTTCGCCGCCCGGGTGGTGGCCTCGACCCGGGCCGGCCTGACCTCGGCGGTCCTGGCCGGGATCAGCGCGCTCAAAGGCCCGTTGCACGGGGGCGCGCCGGGGCCGGTGATCGAGATGCTGGACGGAATCGGCCAGCCGGAGAATGCGCGGGCCTGGATCGAGGCGGCCCTGGCCCGGGGCGAGCGGCTGATGGGCTTTGGCCACCGCATCTACCGGGTCCGCGACCCTCGGGCCGATGCGCTGAAGGGGCCGGTGAGGGCCCTGGCCCAGGACGCCGGCGCCCGCCCCGGCCGCGTGGCCTTCGCTGAGGCCGTCGAGGCCGCGGCCCTGGATATTCTCAAGACCCACAAGCCCGACCGGCCGCTGGACACCAATGTGGAGTTCTACACCGCCCTCCTGCTGGAAGCCCTGGACTTCCCGCCCCAGGCCTTCACCTGCGTCTTCGCCATGGGCCGGGTGGTGGGATGGCTGGCCCATGCCCGTGAGCAGCTGGCCGGCGGTCGGCTGGTGCGGCCCCAGTCGGTCTATGTGGGCCCAGAGCCTCGCAAGGCGGCCTGATCGACCACCGGCGTCGGCGGGGGCGGATTCTCCCGCTGGCGCCGGCTGAGCCAGGGGCTAGGATCGGGGGATGACCGCATCCGCCTCCACCCCGGCGCTGGCCCCGGCCCAGGCCGCCGCCCTGACCCGCAGGATCACCCTGCTGTCGGTGGCCGTCGCCCTGGTCCTGGTCGCCCTGAAGACCGGCGCCTGGGTGGCCAGCGGATCTGTAGCGGTGCTGGCCTCCCTGGCGGATTCCGGCCTCGATCTGATCGCCTCCCTGATCACCTTCTTCGCCGTCCGTTACGCGGTAGCCCCGCCCGACGCCGAGCACCGCTTCGGGCACGGCAAGGCCGAAGCCTTCGCCAGCCTGATGCAGGCGGGCCTGGTCTTCGCCTCGGCCGCCCTGGTGGGCCGGGAGGCCATAGCCAGCCTTCTGGACCCCCAGCCGATCACCCACGGGGGCTGGGCCATGGCCGTCATGGCCGCCTCGATCGCGCTCACCGGCCTTCTGGTGGCCGCCCAGACCCGGGTGCTGCGCCAGACCCGGTCCGTGGCCGTCTCCGGCGACCGGGCGCACTATTTCTCGGACCTCGCCTCCAATCTCGCCGCCCTCCTGGGCGTGGCCGGCGCCGCCTTGCTGGGCTTTGTCAGCCTGGATGGGGTCGCGAGTCTCATCGTCGCGGCCCTGCTGGTCTGGGCGGCCATCGGCGTCTTCCGCGAGGCCGCCCACCAGCTGATGGATCACGAACTGCCGGAGGATCAGCGGGCGCTGATCGTTCGGCTGATGACGCAGGACGACCGCCTGACCGACATCCACCAGCTGCGCACCCGCGCCTCAGGCCCCTATGTCCACATCCAGATGCACGCCGACCTGGATCCGGACCTGACCCTGGACGCCGCCCACCAGGTCATCGTCGAGGCCGAGAATCGCCTTCTGAAGCACTTCCCGGCCGCCGACATCCTGATCCATGCCGACCCGAGGGGCCGGGCCGAGCCCCACGGTGGCGCGTTTGCAGAAACCGCCGCGACTTGAAGCCGCAGAGTCACCCAGATGGGGCGGCGCCGCAGGCTTCGTAAACGCGCCCTTAAGGCCCCCCAGGCCTTATCGAGACCTGATCAAACTGTCCGCATTCGCGGCGAAATGCCGGCATGAGCGTCCAACGCACCCTTTACCACTTTCCGCTCGACCCGGCCTCGCGGCAGGTCCGTCTGGCGCTCGGCGAAAAGCGCCTGGCGTTCGAGGACGTGGTCGTCCGCTACTGGGAGCAGCCTGACGACCTGTCGGCGCTGAACCCGTCTGGCCTGACGCCGGTGCTGGTGGAGGACGGGCCCGACGGCCGGCTGGTTCTGTGTGAGAGCCGCGCCATCCTCGACTACCTGGAGGAGCGCCACCCTGAACCCGCCCTCTTGGGCCGCGAAGCCGTCGATCGGGCCGAGGCCCGCCGGCTGCTGCAATGGTTCGACCGCAAGTTCGACTATGAGGTCGGCTCCTTCCTGCTGCATGAGAAGATGGAAAAGCGCCTCCTGCGCATGGGGGCGCCGGACCTGGCCGCCCTGCGTCGCGGACGCGAGGCGCTGCGTATCCATCTGACCTATCTGGCGAGCCTGCTGGCCGAGCGCGACTGGCTGGCCGGGCGGCGCCTCAGCCTGGCCGATTTCGCCGGCGCGGCGCATCTGTCGGTGATCGACTATTTCGGCGACGTGCCCTGGCGCGACTTTCCGGTCGTCAAGACGTGGTACATGACAGTAAAGTCCCGGCCCTGCTTCCGGCCGCTCCTCGCCGATCGCTGGCCGGGGCTCGCGCCCGCGGCCCATTATGACGATCTCGATTTCTGAACCCCCTGAAGCGCTGATCCGCCGCCAAGCCCTCGCCCTGGGCTTCGACGACTGCCGCCTGGCCCGGGCCGACCAGCCCTGGATCGCTGGCGAGCGCCTGGCCGCCTTTGTGGAAGACGGCCGGCATGGGGAGATGGCCTGGCTGGAGACGACCCTGGAGCGTCGCTCCCACCCTCAGGCCATGTGGGCGGACGCCCGCTCCGCCGTGATGCTGGGGGTCAATTACGGCCCGGAACACGATCCGCGCGCCATACTGGATCACCCCGATCGCGGCGCCATCTCGGTCTATGCGCAAGGGTCGGACTATCACGACCTGATCAAGAAGCGGCTCAAACAGCTGGCGACCTGGATGGTCCAGACCTTCGGCGCCGAGGTGAAGGTGTTCGTCGACACCGCCCCCCTGCTGGAAAAGCCCCTGGCCGAAGCCTCGGGCCTGGGCTGGCAAGGCAAGCACACCAACCTCGTCTCGCGCCAGTTCGGCTCCTGGCTGTTCATCGGCTCGGTGCTCACCTCGCTGGAGCTGACGCCCGATCCCCCCGGCGAGGACGCCTGCGGCTCCTGCCGGGCCTGTCAGGATGTGTGCCCGACCGACGCCTTCCCCGCGCCCTATCAGCTCGATGCGCGGCGCTGCATCTCTTACCTGACCATCGAACTGTCGGGACCAATCCCGGCCGAGTTCCGCGCCATGCTCGGCAACCGCATCTATGGCTGCGACGACTGCCTGGCCGTCTGCCCCTGGAACAAGTTCGCCCAGGGCGCCCGGGAGACGAAGCTGCAGGCCCGCGAGGCCCTGAAGGCCCCGCGCCTGCAAGACCTGGCTGCCCTGGACGACGCCGCCTTCCGCGCCCTCTTCACTCAGAGCGCGGTCAAGCGCCTGGGCCGCGACCGGTTCGTGCGCAACGTCCTCTACGCCCTAGGCAACAGCGGAGATCCCGCCCTGGTTGAGGTGGTGCGCGAGCGGCTGAGCGATGCGGCGCCCGTCGTCAGGGGCGCCGCGGTCTGGGCGCTCTCGCAGCTCTTGCCGCCCGACGCCTTTGCGGGCGAGCGGGCGCTGGCCCTGCCGGGGGAGCCGGACGAGGCGGTCCGCGCCGAGTGGGGGCAGACGCCTGTCTAACGCCTAGGGCGTAGCGTGAGGGCTCATGCCCACCACCCCACCGCCGTCATGCTCGGGCTTGACCCGAGCATCCATGAACACTGATCCGGCCACGGTGTGCATGGGCCCTCGGATCAAGTCCGAGGGCGACGAGAGGGGTGATGCCCTCCGTCCGTCGCGGCTCGCTTCGCTCGCACCTCAGGATGAGGGAGGCTGGTGAGGCGCCTCAGTCCGTCCTCATCCTGAGGCGCCCGAAGGGCCTCGAAGGACGAGGACGGCCGCAATGAGCACGCCCTCAGTCGGCGTAGACCGCCGGGCGCTTCTCCATGTTCGACATCACCGCCTCCTTCTGGTTGGGCGATCCGATGACCGCGCCCTGCTCGGCGCTCTCGGCCAGCAGGATGTCGTGCTGGCTGGCCGGTGTCTCGGCCAGTTCGATCAGCCGCTTGGCGCCGCGGATGGCGTGGGGGCTCTTGCCGGCGATGTCGGCGGCGAAGGCGAGCGCCTCGGCCAAGGGATCGGCGCAGACCCGGGTGGCGAAGCCGAGCCGATGGGCCTCCTCGCCGTCGAAGATGCGGCCCGAATAGGTCAGCTCGCGGATCACGTCGCCCCGGGCCAGATGGCGCATCAGCACAAGGCCACCCATGTCGGGCACCAGGCCCCACTTGATCTCCATCACCGCCATCCGGGCGTCAGCCGTCACGAAGCGCATGTCCGGAGCCAGGGCCAGCTGGAAGCCGCCGCCAAAGGCCACCCCATGGATGGCCGCGATCACCGGAACCGGCTGTTCGCGCCAGACCATGACGGCGTGCTGGGCCCGGTTGGAGCCGCCAGGGGTGCGGTTGGGGGTCAAAAGGGTCCCGCCATCGGCCGCCCCGCGGTTGCGCTCGCCAGAGGCCATGGCGGCGAAGGAGCCCATGTCGAGGCCGGCGCAGAAGGCGCGCCCTTCGCCCGACAGCACCACGGCGCGAACGCCCTTGGTGGTCTTCAGCGCCTCGCCCGTCTCGATCAGGGCCGAGAACATGGCGTCGTCCAGGGCGTTCATCTTGTCGGTGCGGACCATGCGCACGTCGGCGACGCCGTTCTTGATCTCCACCTTCACCCGGTCGTTCATGAGCATCCTCCCGCTTGGCTCCCGGCTTCGCCGCCGGTGTCACGAAAGACTGTCACGGATCAACCCGGCGGGCGATGGCGGATCAGCGCCTCCTGCGTGGCCGAGGCCACCAGACGGCCCTGGCGGTCGAAGATCGAGCCCCGGTTGAAGCCTCGCCCGCCCGAGGCC
This sequence comes from Phenylobacterium sp., assembly GCF_030693405.1. Lineage (GTDB taxonomy): Bacteria > Pseudomonadota > Alphaproteobacteria > Caulobacterales > Caulobacteraceae > Phenylobacterium. The sequence goes on along the minus strand of NZ_JAUYAW010000052.1, from coordinate 31,938 downwards.
GAGGGGCTGTCCTGGACATAGAGGTGCCAGTCGGAGAAGTCGCTGGCCCGGTGGAACCACAGGGCGTGGTCGAGGCTCGCCACCTGCAGGTGGCCGTGGGGGACCGGATGGGGCCGCAGGCTCGCATCCAGCAGGCTCATGTCCGAGCCATAGGCCAAGGCGCACTGGTTGACCGCCACATCGGTCCCCACCGACTTTCGGGCCTTGAACCAGACATTATAGAGCGGGGCCATGGGCTCGGTCTGGTCCCGGCGCTGCGGGTCGATGGGGCGGACCTCCACAGGCCAGTCCCGGTCCCGGGGCGGAATCCCATCGGCCTCGCGCAGCTGCTCCTCGTTCAGCAGGTCCTCCGGCGCCGGCACGACGGGCAGCTGATCCTGGTGTTCGAAGCCGTCCTCAGGGACCTGAAAAGAGGCCGCCAGATTGAAGATCTGCTTGCCGTTCTGAATGGCGGTCACCCGGCGCACCGAGAACGAGCCGCCGTCGCGGGCCCGGTCCACCTGAAACAGGATCGGGATCGACGGGTCGCCGGGCCGGATGAAATAGGCGTGCATGGAGTGGCACAGCCGGTCTTCGATGGTGCGATAGGCCGCGGTCAGGGCCTGGGCCACCACCTGGCCGCCATAGATGCGCTGGCCCTGCCGGGCCGGCGTCAGGCCGCGATAGAGGTCGAGCTCGATCTGTTCGAGGTTGAGGATTTCCAGCAGTTCGTTCTGCGGTTCGCTCATCAGAAATGGGCCTCCGGCATGTCTTTCAGGCGGGGCAGGATCTTGTCCTTGTCCGAGGTGATGGCCCCGTCCGCCGTCACCGGCCAATCGATGCCCAGGTCCGGATCGTTCCAGATCACCCCGCCTTCGCAGTCCGGCGCATAGAGGCCGTCCACCTTGTAGAACAGCTCGCAATCGTCGGTGAGGGTGCAGTAGCCGTGGGCGAAGCCGCGGGGGACCAGAAGCTGCTCGCCGCCCTCGGCCGTCAGTTCGGCCCCAACCCACTGGCCGAAGGTCGCCGAGCCCGGCCGCACATCGACGGCGACGTCATAGATGGCGCCCCGCAGGACCCGCACCAGCTTGGCCTGGGCGTGGGGCGCGGTCTGGAAGTGCAGCCCCCGCACCGTGCCCTTTTTCGCGTTGAAGGCCTGGTTGTCCTGCACGAAGTCGCAGGCGAGGCCGGCCTCGCGCAGAGTCTTGCGGCTCCAGGTCTCGGCGAACCAGCCCCGCGCATCGCCATGACGCTTGGGCGTGATAAGCAGAACCTCGGGCAGGGCGAGCGGGGTGATGGCGGTCATGAAACTCTACGTATCGATATTGGAGCGCGCCCCGGCATGAACGAGCCTTTCGGCGAAGACAAGGCGCCCCCTGCGCTCAGCGTCGTCATCGTCGCCTATAACAGCGCCGCCAGCCTGCCGGCCTGCGTCGCCGCCCTGGCCGCCCAGACCTTCGGCGACCACGAGTTGCTGATCGTCAACAACGCCTCGCCTCAGGGCGAGGCCCATGGGGCGGCTAAGGGTCACCCCTTCGCCCGGGTGATCGAGGCCGGGGCCAATCTCGGCTTCGCCGCCGGCGTGAACCTGGGGGCGCGCGAGGCCCGGGGCCTCTGGCTGGTCCTGCTCAATCCTGACGCCTACCCTGATCCCGATTGGCTGGAGCAGCTTGTGGCCGCCGCCGCCCGTCATCCTCAGGTTCTGTCCTTCACGTCCCGCCAGGTGATGGCCCGCGACCGGTCCTTGCTGGACGGCCTGGGCGACGTCATGTCGGGGCCGGCCATCCCCTATCGGGGGGGCTATCTGAACCCGGATCCGGGCGATGCGCCCGAAGGGGAGGTCTTCTCCCCCTGCGGCGCGGCGATGATGGTGGATCGCGCCCTGTTCCTCAGCCTTGGCGGCCTGGATGAGAGTTTCTTCTGCTATTGCGAGGACGTGGACTTCGGCTACCGCCTGCAGCTGGCCGGCGAGCCCACCCTGCTGGTCCCGGCGGCCGTCATCGCCCATGAGGGCTCGGCCACGTCCGGGGGGCCGAAGTCGGAATTCGCCGTCTTCCACGGCACGCGCAACCGTTTCTGGGTGCTGGTCAAGAACACCCCGGCCCTGCTGCTGCCAGTGATCCTGCCGCTCCATCTGCTGGCCTTCGCCGTGGTCAGCCTGCGGCCGCAGAACCGCCCGCTGCTGGGCGTAACCTGGCGGGGGTTCAAGGCCGCCGTCTCCGGGCTGGGGCCGGTCTGGACAAGCCGTCGACGGACTCAGGCGCAGCGCCGCGTCTCGGCCCTGCAGATCGCCCGCGCCATGACCTGGAATCCCAATGACCTGCGCGGCCGCCGGGCGGTCATTCGCCCGCTGCGGCCCAGTCGACGAGGCGCGCCATGAAGGCTCCGCCCCGCTCCATCTGAGAGACCTCGACGAATTCGTCGGGCTGGTGGGCCTGGTCGATGGAGCCCGGGCCGCAGATGACGGTGGAGAAGCCCGCCTCCTGGAACTGGCCGGCCTCGGCGGCGAAGGCCACCACCCGGGCCGGGCCGTTGTCGCCGGCCAGCCGGCGGGCGAAGGCCTCGGCCGCCCCGTCGGTTTCCGGCGCGAGCGGCGGGGTGTGCGAGCGCTGGATCACCTCGACGCCGGTGTCGGGGAAGCGGGCCTTGAGCGCAGCGTCGGCGGCCGCGCAGGCCGCAAAGAAGGGGGCCAGCACCGCCTGAGGATCGAGGCCCGGCGGGCTGCGCAGGTCAAAGAGGAAGACACACTCCCGGGCCAGGATGTTCACCGCCGTGCCGCCGTTCACCTGGCCGACCGTGAGCGTCGCGTGTTTGGGCGTAAACGGCGAGGCCGGATCGGCATCGCGCTCCAGCTGTTCGGCCAGATCACACAGCTGCCCCATCAGCCGGATCGCCACCATATTGGCCGAGGCGCCCAGCTGGGTCTGGCTGGAGTGGGCCTCATGCCCGCGCACCGTCACCCGGAAGGTGTTGATCCCCTTGTGGCCGCTGACGGCCTCCATATTGGTAGGCTCGCCGACCACCACCAGCGCGGGCCTCGGCAGCTCGCTGGCGATGATGCGGATCATGTCCGGCGCGCCGATACAGCCCACCTCCTCGTCATAGGAGAAGGCCAGGTGGACCGGCTTCTTCGGCTGGGTGGCCAGGATGTCGGGGACGGCGGCCAGGGACAGGGCCAGGAAGCCCTTCATGTCGCAGGTCCCCCGCCCATAGAGCCGCCCGTCCCGCGACGTCACCTGAAACGGATCAGAGGTCCAGGGCTGACCGTCCACCGGCACCACGTCGGTATGGCCCGACAGCACCACCCCGCCCGGAATGTCCGGACCGATGGTGGCGATCAGATTGCTCTTGGTCCCTTCAGCGTTAGGCACCCGGCGGTGCCCGACCCCGTGGCCGTCGAGATAGGCCTCGACCCATTCGATCAGGGCCAGGTTGGAGAGACGCGAGGTGGTGTCGAAAGCCACCAGGCGCTCGAGGATCTCGAGCGCGCGGGGCGTGAGGGTCTGGGAGGATGACATGGGTCCAAGCCTAGACCTCCGGGCGCGGGGGCTCCAGACGTCTTCGGCGCTGGCTGATTTACCCGGATCGGGCGCCAAACTGGTAGGCGGCCTATCCCATGGGTCCGGGGGCTGCCCGCTTTTCACACAGCGTTAAGAGCCGTTCACCAATATGACTCGCGTCCTGCGGGCGACCGGTCGGGACGCAATCCAGGATCGCTGTCATGAGCACTGAGTCTCCTCCGGCTCCCCGATGGGTCGATGTGGCGAGATTTCGCAAGCGCGACGCCCGGGTGATCCTGCCTCTGACTCTGCTGGCGGCCATCGGCAGCCTGCTCTGGCTGCCCTTCGCCTTTTCCGCCGCCTGGTTTGTCACCAACTTCGTCCTCCAGTTGTTCAACCAACTCCTCTGCCGCCGGCTGCTGGCGGTCCCGGCGCCGGGGCCTTCGGCCGAGCAGGGTCTGGCGGCCTTCACCCTGATCGAGACCCTGGGCTATGGGGCCATGCCGCTGGCCTTGCTGATGACCGGGGATCAGACCGCCGCGGTCGCCGCCATGGCCATGATCGGCGCGGTCGCCCTGAGCGGCGCGGCCGAACTGCCGGCGTCCCGCCTGATCAGCGGCGCGGCGCTCACCACCGTCGGCGCAATGGCCCTGGCAGGGCTGTTGCTGAGCCCAGCCGCCACCCCCTGGCCCGCAGTCGCCGTGGCCGCCATCGCGGTCGGCGCCATGTTCGCCTATGTGCTGGAAGCCGCCCTGCACCGGGAGGCCATCGAAGGCGCCCTGGCCGAGGCCCTGGACCGCGCCCGGGATGGCGAACGGGCGGCGGAAACGGCCAACGCCGCCAAGAGCGCCTTCCTGGCCACCATGAGCCACGAGATCCGCACCCCCCTGAACGGCGTGCTGGGCATGAGCCAGGTGATGAGCCGCGACACCCTCAGCGCCCCGCAGCGGGAACGGCTGGAGGTGATCCGCCAGTCCGGCGAGGCCCTGACCGCGCTCCTGAATAATGTGCTGGACCTGTCGAAGATCGAGGCCGGCCAGATGGAGGTGGAATCCATCCCCTTCGATCTCAATGAGATCCTAGAGTCGGCCCGGGCCACCTTCGCCACCCTGGCCCTGGACAAGGGCCTGCAGCTGGAGATGGCCGTCGACGACAGCGCCCGAGGGGTCTTTCAGGGCGATCCCACCCGCCTGCGCCAGGTGCTGTTCAACCTTTTGTCCAACGCCGTGAAATTCACCGACGAAGGCAGGGTCATCCTGGGCGCCGAGGCCGTCTCCGGGCGGCTTAAACTCTGGGTGAGCGACACGGGTCCGGGCATGAGCCAGGCCGAGCTCGGCCGCCTGTTCGTCCGCTTCGCCCAGCTGGATTCCTCAACCCCCCGAAGGCACGGGGGGACCGGTCTCGGCCTAGCCATTTCTCACGAGCTGTGCGGACTGATGGGCGGGGCGCTGGAGGCGACCAGCGCGCCGGGCCAGGGCTCGACCTTCTCTCTCTCGGCGCCCCTGGTCCGGCTCGGCGACGCCGCGCCCGCGCCGAACGACGGCCCCGCCCCTCCGGCTGGCGGCCTGAACGGGCTTCGGGTGCTGGCGGCGGAGGACAATGAGGTCAATCAGGTGGTGCTAAAGGCCCTGCTGGCGCCGCTCGGGGTCGAGCCGGTCATGGTCGCCGACGGCGCCGCGGCCGTCGCGGCCTGGGAGGCCGGCGAATGGGACCTGGTCCTGATGGATGTGCGCATGCCGGTGATGGACGGGCTGGCGGCCACGGCGGCCATCCGCGCCCGGGAACGGAGCCAGGGCCGGCGACGGACCCCGATCATCGGCCTGTCGGCCGACGCCATGGATCACCAGGTGAACGAACTCCTGGCCGCCGGCATGGACAGCCATGTGAGCAAGCCCATCGACGTCACCCGCCTCTATGGGGTGCTCGAGGCCGCCCTCTAGAGCCTATTTTCGACGCGCGCGGGCCTAGCCCCGCTGGACCCGGCCGGGGCCGGGCAGCACGTCGATCAGTTCGATGCGGAAGATGAGCACGCTGTTGGGGGGGATCGGCCCCTGGCCGGACTCCCCGTAACCCATCTCCGGCGGCACAGTGATGATCCACTCGTCGCCCGGCCGCATCAGCGGCAGCACTTCCAGCCAGGCCGGGATCAGGCCGGCCAGGGGCATGGCCGCGGGCACGCCGCGCTCATAGGAGGAGTCGAACACCTCTCCGTCGGCCAGCTTGCCCTCATAGTGGACCTTGACCTCGTCACCCAGGCTCGGCTTCAGACCCTCGGCAGGCCCTGAACGCACGACCTCGTACTGGACGCCAGAGGGCAGGGTCTCGACCCCGTCGCGCTCGGCGTTCTGCTCCATGTAGATCTTGGCCTCGGACGCCGCCTCCCCCCCTTGCGGAGAGCAGGCGACCAGGGCGAGGGCCGCGGCCAGGGCGAACAGGGGGGCAAGCATCAAGGGCATCCTTGAGAGGAGGGCGTGGCGGAAATAGGTCAGACGGCGCGGGGCGGATAGCCCCGCTCGCGCAGGGCGTCCATGATTTCCTGGGTGTGCTTGGCGTCGCGGGTCTCGATCATGATGTCGAACTCCGCCCCCTTGGCCGGCACGTCCAGCGCCAGGCGGTTATGGGCCACCTCGACGATGTTGGCGCCCATCTGACCGATGATGGCCGAGACATTGGCCAGCAGACCCGGCCGGTCGTCGCCGATGATCCGCAGGGAGACCAGGCGTTGCTCGCGCACCAGTTCCCGGGTCAGGACCGACGCCAACAGGCGGGTGTCGATATTGCCGCCGGTGATGATCAGGCCGGCCTTCTTGCCGCGGAACCGCTCGGGATAGGCCAGCAGACCGGCGAGGGCGGCGGCGCCCGCCCCTTCGGCCACGGTCTTCTCCACATTGCAGTACAGCGCCACGGCGCGCTCGAAGAAGGGCTCCTCGACCAGCAGGACTTCGTCGATCAGCGGCCGGGCGACGCCATAGCTGACATCCCCCACCTGCTTGACGGCGATGCCCTCGGCGATGGTCGCCCCGCCCGTGCCGCTGGCCCCGTTCACGCCGCGCATCCGGGCGGTGAAGGAGGGATACATGGCCGGCTCCAGACCGACGACCTGGATGCCGGGTTTCAGGTGCTTGGCCGCCGTGGCGCAGCCGGCGATCAGCCCGCCACCGCCGATGGGGATGGGCAGGACATCGAGGTCCGGCACGTCCTCCAGCATTTCCAGGGCCACCGTCCCCTGGCCGGCCATGACGTCCAGGTCGTTGAACGGATGGACGAAGACCAGGTCGCGCTCTTCGCAGATCTGCTTGGCCTTGCCCGACGCCTCGTCATAGCCGTCGCCCTCAAGCACCACCTCGGCCCCGAAGGCGCGGGTCTGCTGCACCTTCACGAAGGGGGTGGAGCGGGGCATGACGATGGTCACGGGAATGCCCAGGCGGGCGGCGTGATAGGCCAGACCCTGGCTGTGATTGCCCGCCGAGGCGGCGATCACGCCGCGATTCTTTTCAGCGTCGGTCAGCTGCAGCAGCTTGTTGAGCGCCCCGCGCTCCTTATAGGCGGCGGTGAACTGCAGGTTCTCGAACTTCACCCACACCTCGGCCCCGGTAATCTCCGACAGCGTCTTCGACAGGCGGCACGGGGTGCGCTCGATATGGCCGTTCAGCCGGTCGGCTGCGGCGCGGATGTCGTCGATGGAAAGCGTCATGGGGATCGGAGGTCCGGGGAGGCCGCCCGAAACCGCGGGCGGAAAGGCCGGCAACCTATCGGGCCAAGGCGCCCTTCGCAATGTCAGGCCGAGCGCAGGCCCCGCAGGCGGTCGACCCGGCGCATGGCCTTGCCCGGCAGTTCCGACATGCCCCCCAGGGGCAGGGATTCGGCGGCCCTGCGCAGGCTGTAGGCGGCCTGCCGCAGCAGGGTGGCCGGGGAGAGCACGCCGACAAAGCCGTGGCCGACGCTCACCTGGGCGTTGGCCAGCTCGCGCTTGAACCGGTAGTCGCCCGCCCCGAGGTCCAGGCGATGATAGGGGGTGGTCTCCATCCAGCGCAGGATGTCCTGAAACAGCAGCAGGCCCGGCGAATAGCGGTCGAAGGCTGGATCATGGGCGATCAGCCAGCCGTGGATGGTGCGGGCGCCGCGCAGATGCAGATGAACCGCCGCCAGCTTGCCGCCGATGTGCAGGGAAAACAGCGCGCCGCCGAACTCCGGGTCACGGCTCTCGAACAGGTCGGAGATCAGCCGCCGGGTCCAGCCGGGCTGGAAGATGTCGAACTGGCCGGTGGCCTTGAGCTGGGCCCGCTTCCAGGCGATCAGCTGGTCGAAGTCGCTCGACGCACGGCTGAAGGGGGTGAAGACCACCTCGCCCGCCTCCCGCTGCGCCTTGCGGCGCTTCTTGTCGCAATCCTTGAGCAGGCCGACGCCGGCGGCGCGGCGCTCGGCGGCGTAGGCCTCGTAGCTGGGGCCGATATCGGCCACCTGCGAGAGGGATTCCCCGTGCGAGAAGCCCTGGAAAGGGCCGCTGGCGTCCAGCATGTGGCAGAAGTCGAGGCGCTGGACCCCCAGGGCGGCGACGATGTCGCGGGCGCCGATCTCCAGTCCCGGCGCGGCCACCAGGCCCTGATAGTCGCAGAGCGGCGCGCCCACGGGCAGGGCTGTGGCGCCCCCCACATGAACGGCCATGAAGCCCAGATCCTGGGTCCCGTCGCCCACCACCGCGACCCTTACGCCGCGGGTGGCGGTGGCCGCCCGGGCCTGGGCTCGCTCCACCGCCCGCGCCCAGTGGGGCGACAGGAAGGGGCTGTCATAGGTGATGTCCTGCTGAGCCTGCAGCTCACTCCAGCGGTCCAGGCGCGCCGGCGTCAGGTCCTGGGGACGGACCACCTCGATCTGCAGGGCGGACATGGACGGGGCTACTCGACAGGGTTGCGGTCGAGTCATGCTACGCGCCGAAGGGTTTCCGACGGGTTGCCGGCTCAGGCGGCGCCGCGCTTTTCCCAGTCCACGTCGAATTCCGACACCAGATGCCCCGGCGCCACCTCGTTCAGGCGAGGCACATAGATCGGCGCCAGGGGATCGACGCTGACCCGCGAGGGCAGGAAACGAAGGGCCGCGGCGGGATCCATGGGGCTGGGGGGCTCGCCCGTCAGCTTCAGCCGCTGGCGGTTGCGCTCCCGTTCGGGATCGGGGATGGGAGCGGCCGACAGGAGGGCGCGGGTATAGGGGTGCTGGGGATCGGCATAGAGCTTGTCCCGGTCGGCCAGCTCCATCACCCGGCCGAGGAACAGCACCATCACCCGGTGGCTGATCTCCCGGACCACGGCCAGGTCGTGGCTGATGAAGATCATGGCGAGACCCATCTCCTTCTGCAGGTCGATGAGCAGATCGATGATCTGGGCGCGGATCGAGACGTCCAGGGCCGAGACCGCCTCGTCGCAGATGACCAGCTTGGGCTTGAGGATCATGGCCCGGGCGATGCCAACCCGCTGGTTCTGGCCGCCCGACAGTTCATGCGGATAGCGGTTGATCAGCTCGGGCGACAGGCCGGCCCTGGCCATCATGCCGGCCACCTCGGCGTCCCGGGCGTCGCGGTTCAGCTGCGGGGCGAAGATCTTCAGGGGTTCGGCGATGGAGTCGCCGATGGTCATGCGCGGGTCGAGGCTGGCCAGCGGGTCCTGGAAGACGATCTGCAGGTCCTTGCGGGCCGCCCGCATCTCCGCCTTCTGGGCGTGGGTGATGTCGCGGCCCATCAGGGTGACGACCCCGTCGGTGGGCTTGACCAGATTCAGCACGGCGCGGGACAGGGTTGACTTGCCGCAGCCGCTCTCGCCCACCACGCCCAGGGTCTCGCCCTGGCGGACATCGAAGGAAACGCCGTCCACGGCCCGCAGCTGGCGCATGCCGCCCAGCAGCCCCTGGCGGATGGGGAACCAGACCTTGATATCCTTGGCCTCGACGATCACCGGGGCGTCGGCGGCCACGGGCGTGACGGTGGGCCGGCCGCCGCGGTCGGCGCGGTCGAGGCGCGGGATCGCATCCAGCAGGTCGCGGGTGTACTGGACCTTGGGCGTGGCGAAGAGCTCGCGCACCGGCCCCTCCTCCACATACTGTCCGTCCTTCATCACACAGACCCGGTCGGCGAGGCGGGCGATGACCCCCATGTCGTGGGTGATCAGCACCATGGCCGTGCCGGTTTCGCGGCCAAGCTCTGCCATCAGGTCGAGGATCTCGGCCTGGACCGTGACGTCCAGCGCCGTGGTCGGCTCGTCGGCGATCAGCAGTTCGGGACCACCGGCCATGGCCGCGGCCACCATCACTCGCTGGCGCATGCCGCCGGACAGCTCGTGGGGATACTGGCGCAGGCGCCGGGCGGCGTCGGGAATGCGCACATGGTCCAGCCACTGGCGGGCGCGGGCCATGGCGTCGCTGGCCGACAGGCCCAGATGCAGTCGCAGGGGCTCGGCGATCTGCTCGCCGATCCGCACATGCGGCGTCAGGGCCGTCAGCGGGTCCTGGAAGATCATGGTCATCTTCGAGCCGCGCAGACGGTTCAGCGCCCGGGGTTTCAGGCCCAGGATCTCCTTCCCCTGGAAGCGCACTGAGCCGGTGGCCCTGCCGTTCTGGGCCAGCAGCCCCATGACCGTCATGAAGGTCTGGCTCTTGCCCGAGCCGCTTTCGCCCACCACGCCCAGGGTCTCACCCCGGGCCACCTGCAGGCTGACCCCACGCACGGCCTGGACGGCGCCGTCATGGGTGTCGAAGGTGACCTTCAGATCATCGATCGCCAGGACGGGTGTGGCGGACGCCGACACGGACGCGGACTTGGGCTCGGACAAGGGGGCGGACTCCAGATCGTTTCGCCTGTGACCATAGACCGCCGCCGCCCGCTTGTGAAACAACCGCCGCCGGGGCGCCGTCGCCCCGCGAGCCTTCAGGGGAGACTATGGCCGCCGACGCCGAAAAACGCGCCAGACCCGCCCTCTTCCTGGACCGGGACGGGGTGCTGAACGTCGATCATGGGTATGTCTACCGCTGGGCGGACTTCACCTGGATCGACGGCGCCAAGGCCGTGATCGCCGCCTTCAACCGGGCCGGCTGGTGGGTCTTTGTGGTCACCAATCAGTCCGGCGTCGGGCGGGGCTATTACACTGAGGCCGACATGCACGCCCTGCACGGCGCCATGGCCGAGGACCTGGCGAAGGACGGAGCGCGGATCGACGCCTTCTACCACTGCCCGCATCATCCCGAGGCGGTGGTCGAGACCTATCGGCATCCCGATCCCCCCGACCGGAAGCCTAATCCCGGCATGCTTCTGCGGGCCATGGCCGACTGGCCGGTGGACCGCGCCGCCTCCTTCATGATCGGCGACAAGCTCGGCGACATGCAGGCCGCCGCCCGCGCCGGCGTCGAGGGCCTGCTCTTCGAAGGCGGCGACCTGCGCGCCTTCCTGAAGGCCGAGGGCCGGCTGCCGTGACCAGCTCACCAACCCGTCACCCTCGGACTTGACCCGAGGGTCCATGCACTCCGCGTCCAATCCGGTGTTCATGGATGGTCGGGTCAAGCCCGACCATGACGGGGAAAGCTGTGCGACCGCCCTCGTCCTTCGAGGCCCTTCGGGCGCCTCAGGATGAGGACAGACTGAGACGGTTCAGCCTGCACAAACCTCCCTCATCCTGTGGTGCGAGCGAAGCGAGCCTCGAAGGACGCACAGCCTCGCCCCTACCGCCGCTCCATCTGGTCGAGCATCCGCTCCAGGGTGGAGAGCTCGTCGGCCTCGCCAGGGGGCTTGTCCCAGCGCAGGCGGCTGATGCGGGGAAACCGCATGGCCACGCCGGACTTGTGCCGGGGGGAGCGCTGCAGACCCTCGAAGGCCACCTCGAAGACCAGGCCTATATGCGGCTCGGCGCGGACCGAACGGACCGGGCCGAAACGCTCGATCGTGTTGTCGCGGACGAACTTGTCGATCTCTTTCAGCTCGGCGTCGGTGAAGCCGAAATAGGCCTTGCCCACCGGGGTCAACACCCGCTCGCCCTCGGACGCGATCGTCCACACCCCGAAGGTGTAGTCGGAATAGAAGCTGGAGCGCTTGCCGTGCCCGCGCTGGGCGTACATCAGCACCGCATCGATCAGGAACGGGTCGCGCTTCCACTTGAACCACGGCCCCTTGGGGCGGCCGGCCTCATAGATCGAGGTCAGGTGCTTGAGCATCAGCCCCTCGGCGATCTGCGGATCGCCCGCCGGCGGATCGGCTCGCAGGTCGGCCAGCTCGCTCCAGCTCTCGAAGGGCTGCAGGGGGGACAGATCGATGCGCGGATCGGCCAGCTGCGCCACCAGCGCCTCCAGGCGGACGCGCCGCTCGGTGAAGGCCAGGGTCCGCAGGTCCTCGCCCTCCAGGGCCAGGATGTCGTAGGCGCGGATGGCGGCCGGATAGGTCCGCAGCATCTTGGCGTCGACGGTCTTGCGGTTCAGCCGCTGCTGCAGATCGCCGAACGGGGCGACGACGCCGTCGCGGCGCACCAGCAGCTCGCCGTCCAGGGCGCCCTCGAAATCCAGCGCCTCGACCACGTCGGGAAAGACAGCCGAGATGTCGTCGCCGGTGCGGCTGTAGAGCCGCTTCACGCCCGCCTCGCTGACGGCTTGGATGCGGATGCCGTCCCACTTCCACTCCGCCGCATAGGCCGCCGGGTCGAGGCGGCCAAAATCCACGGCCTCATCGATGGCCTGGGCCAGCATCACCGGCCGGAACCGCCCCGGCACATCGGGGGAGGGCCGCGCCCCGTGACCCTCCAGCCAGGCGAACAGGTCCTCATAGGGCGCGTGCAGGGCGTGCCAGACCTCTTCGACCTCGGCGATCGCCACCCCGCCCAGATCGGCGCAGGCCTGTTTGGCCAGGCGCGAGGAAACGCCGACCCGCAGGCCCCCCGTCATCAGCTTGAGCAGCGCCCAGCGGGCGGTGGGGTCTGTCAGCGCATCCAGCCAGCCCTCGATCAGCCGCTGGACCTCGGCCCGACTGGCGCCGGCCAGGGCGTCCACTACTTCGGAAAGCTCCGGCTCGCGGTTGGCGCCGGGGCGGGTGGGCCAGACCAGGGCCACGGTCTCGGCCAGGTCCCCCACATAGTCGTAGGACCAGCGGAACAGGACGGCGTCCATCCGCTCTTCCACCGCCTTGCGGATGAAGGCCGGCTTGGCGGCGGAAAAGGAGAGGTCGCCGGTCAGGGCCGCCAGCGCCCACCCGCGGTCGGGATCGGGGGTTGTGGCCAGATAGTCCCGCACGAGCGTCAGCTTGGCGTTACGCGAGGCGGTCAGGGACAGACGGTCGAGCAGATCGGCGAAGGCGCGCATCAGAGGCCCGGCCCCGGCTGGCGCGCCGCAGCGGTTCGGCTATAGCGGAGGTGACCGCGCCGACTGGCGCGCAAGCCCGGGAGCCCCTGACCATGGCCGACGCCCGCGTGACCTGCATCACGAGACAGCCCCGGAAGAACCCCCACGAGGGGATCACCCATCTGGGCGGCAACGGCTGGAAGCGCAGCAAGGCCGAGGTGATCGCCGCCATCGAGGGGGGCCGCGACACCTTCTATCTCCAGGTCGGCGGCGAGCGGGCCGAGATCAACATACTCAATGGGCCGAACGGCAAGTACCTGCGGGCCTATGCCAAAAGCCAGTGGAACGACAGCCTGCTGACCCTGCCGCCCTGCATCTGAGGACGGCCGCCTCACGCCTCGTCCTCTTCCTCATAGCCGACCAGGGCCAGCGCCCGGGCCGGAATGCCCGCAAGCTCGGACCAGCGGGCCAGGGCCTCCTCCCGGCCATGGGTGATCCACAGCTCGCCAGGGCGGATCTCATCCACCGTGGCGGTCAGTTCGTCCCAGTCGGCGTGGTCGGAGATGATCAGCGGCAGCTCCACGCCCCGCTGGCGGGCCCGGGCGCGGACCCGCATCCAGCCTGAGGCGAAGGCCAGGACCGGGTCGTTGAACCGCCGCCCCCAGCGATCGACCAGCGCCGAGGGCGGGCCGATCACGATGGCGCCGGCGAAGTCCTGCTTCTTGTCGACGGTGGCCGGCAGCAGGGGGCCAAGGTCCACCCCGTGGTCCTCATAGAGGCGGTTCAGGCGTTCCAGCGCGCCGTGGACATAGATCGGCTTGTCCCAGCCGCCCTCGCGCAGCAGGCGGATGACCCGCTGGGCCTTGCCGAGCGCATAGGCGCCGACCATGTGCGTCCGCTCGGGAAACTGGGCCACCGAGCGCAGCAGCCGGGCGATCTCGCCGGCGTCGTCCGGGTGACGGAAGACCGGCAGGCCGAAGGTGGCCTCGGTGATGAAGACGTCGCAGGGGACGGGCTCGAAGGCCGCGCAGGTGGGATCTCGCCGTCGCTTGTAGTCGCCGGATACCACCATGGTCAGGCCCTTCCAGCGGACCACCGCCTGGGCCGAGCCCAGAACGTGGCCGGCCGGGACCAGAGTCACCTCCACATCGTCCCGGGCCACCGTCTCGCCATAGGGGGCGGGCTGGCGGGTGGCGGTGAAATCCGCGCCGTAGCGTTCGCCCATGATGGCCAGGGTTTCCGGCGTCGCCAGCACCGCCCCGTGGCCTGAGCGGGCGTGGTCGGCATGGCCGTGGGTCACCACGGCGCGCCCCACCGGCCGGACCGGGTCGATGTAGAAGTCGCCGGGCGGGCAATAGAGCCCTTCGGGGCGGGGACAGAGCAGGTCCTGCGGTCTGATCATCGCCTCTCCAGATGGTGAGCCCGGCCCGCCGCCGCCAGATTACGAAACGTCCACTTCATTACACAGTATTCATATTATGAAATCGAGCTCATGACCAAGACTTAACGAGTATTCCGAAGAGCGAGAAACTATACACGGGTCATCGGAACGCGGCCGACGCGCTCCACCCACACAAACCTGAAGAGACCCGCCATGATCCGCTCCAACCTCCTCGCCTTCGCCAACATCGCCCTGGCCGCCACCCCTGTCCTGGCCATCGCCATCGCCGCCTACAGCAACACCCTGCCGCTGTTCTAAGACGCTCGGGCGGCGCCGTTTTCGTTGACCGCCCCGAGGGCAAGCCGCTAGGCCCTCAGGGATGGTCAAGCCGCCCGATTTCATCACCGCCATGACCGGGCGCCTGGACGAGCAGGCGGCCCGGCACATGGTCACCCGCACTCCGCAAACCGAGGCCCTGGGCTTCCAGTTCGTCTCCATCAGTGAAGCCCGCGGCGCCATCCGGGTTCCCTGGCGCGCCGACCTGGTGGGGGACCCCGAGACCGGGGTCATCGCCTCCGGCGTCGTCACCACCCTGCTCGACCATGTCTGCGGCCTGTCGATCCGCGCAGCCAATGCGGTCCCCCAGGGCACGCTGGATCTGCGCATCGACTATATGCGGCCGGCCAGGCCCCAGGCCGACCTGATCGCCGACGGCCACTGCTACAAGCTGACCCGCACCATCGCCTTTGTCCGGGCGCTGGCCCATGACGGCGACCCCGACGATCCGGTGGCGACAGCCCAGGCGGCCTTCGCCCTGATCGGAGGCGGCGCATGAGCACCGAGACCACACCGGCCGAGCGGCTGGCCGCCTTCCTGGCGCGCACCCCCTATATCGCCTTCCTCGGCATGCGGGCCGAGCTGGCCGGGGACGAGATGACCGCCATCCTGCCCTTCTCGCCGCACCTGATCGGCAACACACTGCTGCCGGCCCTGCATGGCGGCGTGCTGGGCGCCTTCATGGAGATGACGGCGCTGGCCCAACTGGCGGTGATCACCGGCGGCCCCCGGCCCGCCAAGACCATCGACGTGACCATCGACTATCTGCGGCCGGGCCGGGCCATGGACACCTATGCCCGGGCGGAGATCAAGAAGGCCGGCCGCCGGATTTCATCGGTCCACGTCGAGGCCTGGCAGGAAGCCCGCGCCAAGCCCGTCGCCGCCATCCGCGGCCACTTCCAGACGCCCACCGAGGGCTGACGGCGCGGAGCGCCGGTTAGAAGGTCACCACAAAGGGCACAATGGGCACGAAGACACCGCGCCCTTGGTGATCTTCGTGCCCTTCGTGGTTTTCTCTAACGGCCTGAGACGCAACCCCTCCCCCTCCGCCGTCATGGCCCGGCTTGACCGGGCCATCCATGAGCACCGAGCAGGCCAGGTGTGCACGGGCCCTCGGGTCAAGCCCGAGGGAAGCGGGGCAGGTGGGCCGTACAGCTCACGACGCAAGGCCCGTCAGGCAAATGCCGCTTGAGGCAGGCGGTCATGCGCGCTACCGCCTGCGCCATGCTTCAGGGACTTTCACATGCGGCCCAAGGGGCCAAGAGCTGGCCGTTCGAACAGGCGCGCGCCCTGCTGGCGCGGATCCTGCGCCTGCGGCTGTCCGACGCCGAGCGGGATCTGGCCGTTACGCTCATCAATGCCGGCAAGGCCGACGAGGCCGTGGCTGCGCTGGAGCCCCTGCAGCGGTCGGTCATCTTCGAGACCGGCTATGGCCCGTCGGGCCTGCCCCATGTGGGCACCTTCGGCGAGGTGGCGCGGACCACCATGGTTCGCACCGCCTTCCGGGCGCTGACCGACGACGCCGTCCCCACCCGGCTGATCGCCTTCTCCGACGACATGGACGGGATGCGCAAGGTCCCGCCGGGCCTGCCCAACCAGGAGATGCTGCAGGAGGACCTGGAAAAGTCCCTCAGCGTGGTCCGCGACCCGTTCGGGACCCATGAGAGCTTTGCGGCCCACAACAACGCCCGCCTGCGCGCCTTCCTCGATGGGTTCGGCTTCGACTACGAATTCATGTCGTCGACGGAGGCCTATCGCTCGGGCCGGTTCGACGCCACCCTGCTGGTCGCCCTGGAGCGCTTCGACGCCATCCAGAAGATCATGCTGCCGACGCTGGGCGAAGAGCGCCGCGCCACCTACTCCCCCTTCCTGCCGGTGAGCCCCAGGACCGGCAAGGTGCTGCAGGTCCCGACGCTCGAACGCCATGTGGACCGCGGAACCATCATCTTCGCCGACGAGGACGGCGAGCGGGTCGAAGTCCCGGTCACTGGCGGCCATGTGAAGATGCAGTGGAAACCCGACTGGGCCCTGCGCTGGGTCGCCCTTGGCGTCGACTATGAGATGGCCGGCAAGGACCTGATCGACTCGGTCAAGGTCTCCAGCCAGGTCTGCAAGGTGCTGGGCGGAACTCCGCCGGAGGGCTTCAACTACGAGCTGTTCCTCGACGAGGGCGGCCAGAAGATCTCCAAGACCAAGGGCAACGGCTTTTCGATGGAGGAGTGGCTGCGCTACGCCACCCCCGAAAGCCTGGCCTACTACATGTTCCAGTCGCCGAAGTCGGCCAAGCGGCTGCACTTCGACGTGGCCCCCAAGGCCACCGACGAGTACCTGCAGCAGCTGGAATCCTTCAACCGCAAGAAGGCCGAGGGCGCCAACGACCCGCAGATCGACAACCCGGTCTGGCACGTCCACCGAGGCGATCCCCCGGCCGAGGGCGCGGCGATCTCGTTCGCCCTGATGCTGAACCTGGTCTCGGCGGCCAACGCCTCGACCAAGGAGATTCTCTGGGGCTTCATCAGCCGCTACATCCCCGGCGCGACGCCGGCCGATCATCCGCTGCTCGACCGCCTGGCCGGCTATGCGATCAACTATTACGAGGACTTCGTGAAGCCCGCGAAGACCTTCCGCGCCCCCACCGACCAGGAGCGCGCGGCGATTCTGGACCTGGCCGCCCGCCTGCGCGCCCTGCCCGCCGGCGCCGACGCCGAGGCGATCCAGAACGAGGTGTTCGAGGCCGGCAAGGCCGGGGGCTTCGAGCCCCTGCGGGCCTGGTTCACGGCGCTGTACGAAGTCCTGCTCGGCCAGAGCCAGGGGCCGCGCTTCGGCTCCTTCGTGGCCATCTTCGGGGTCGAGCGTACCCTGGAGCTGATCGACAAGGCCCTGGCCGGCGACCTGGTCGCTGGCTGAGCCTTGCTGAGCCTTGCTGAGCAAGGGAGCCCGACTCATTGCCGCGTCGCCCTCGGGCTTGACCCGAGGGCCCATGCACACGGCCCTTCGCCGGTGTTCATGGATGGCCCGGCGGGGCCGGGCCATGACGGCGAAGTGGAGGCCGGTCCTAGTCCATATCCAGCCAGCCGGCCGAGCCGATGGGCATGCCCGGCGGCGTCTCGGGACGGATCTCCTTGGCCGCAGCCAGTCGGCGAAGCTCCGCGGGATCCTCGATCAGGGCCACCAGCCGCGCGCGGTGGGCCCGCGTCGCGGCATCGCCGCCCCGGGCGCCCGACAGCCGCGCCGCGATGGCCTCAAGGGCCGCGCTCGCCTGGGCGGTGACGCCGGGCGCAGCGCCCGGGTCCTGGGCCAGCCGGCCGAGGTCCAGCACGGCCCGGGCCTGGGTCCGCTGGGCGATGGGGATGAGGGCTGGATCGGCGGGATCAGCGAGCACCTTGGCCGTCAGGGCGTCCAGCGCCTCGCCGGCCCCGGGCAGGGAGGGATCGCGGCGGTTCTGCTCGATCAGCCGGGCCAGGCGCTGGTCGTTCAATAATACGTCCAGGGGCAGGCCTGCGGCCACCTCGGCGGCGGCCAGGGGATCGAAGATCGGCCCGGCCAGGGTCGGGAAGAGCTCGATCTCGGTCTGCCGGTCGGTGCGGCCGGTGAGGCCGGCCGACATCAGGGGCATGAGCCCGCGCGGCGTCTCCAGGGTGGCGGGATCCAGGGCCGCCAGCAGGGCCGACAGGGCCGCGCGCTGGGCCTGGGCTGGAACTGAGGCCGCGGACTCCTTGCCATCGCCAATCACGGAATAGGCGAAATCCACCCCGCCCAGCAGCTTGCCGGCCGCCTCAACCTGATAGCGATGCATCAGATAGATAGGCACGTACTTGCGCCGCAGGGCGGCCACCGGCTCGCCGGGATAGAGGGCGCCCAGGCCGAAGCTTGAAAGCGCGGCCTTGCGCACAGCCAGCATCCGCTCGAGCTCGGCGGCCGGATCTGGACCATCGTCCCACAGGCTGCCCCAGGGCTGGCCGACGTCCAGGCCCCGGGAATCAGCGTCGGTGATGTAGCGCAGGCCGTCCGGTGATGTGGCGTTCTGGTGCAGCAGGACCTGGGCTTGGGGCTCGGGCCCATAGACCGCCGCCACGCTGAACTTGTCCCAGTCGCCGATCCCTACCGCATAGGCGTCCGACAGGTCCGGCCGGCCCTCGGTCAGCAGGATGCGCGGCGCCGGATAGTCCATCACCGAGGTGCGGCCTTGGGTGGAGCCGGCGAAATTGTGGGCGAAACCGATGGAATGGCCCACTTCATGGGCGCCCAGCTGGCGCAGGCGGGCGAGCGCCACCTCGGCCGGGTCATTGGCCCCGCCAGAGCCGGTCATGCGCGCCCCCACCAGGCCCTCGAAGATCAGCATGTCCTGGCGCACCCGCAGGGCGCCGAGCACCACTGAACCTTTAAGGATTTCGCCCGTGCGCGGATCGATGATGGTCTGGCCGTAGGACCAGCCGCGGGTCGCCCGGTCAGCCCAGTTGATCATGCTGTAGCGTACGTCCAAGGGGTCGGCGCCAGGGGGCAGCAACTCCACCCGGTAGGCGTCCTTGAAACCGGCCGCCTCGAAGGCGTCGGCCCACCAGGCCGCCCCTTCCATCAGGGCGTTGCGGATCGCTTCCGGCGCGGCGGGGTCCATATAGAAGACGATCGGCTTCTTCACCGGCGAGACCGCCGCGGTGGGATCAGTCTTCTCCAGGCGGAAGCGCAGGGCGTACTGCTTGACGATGGGCTCACCGAGCGGGGCGGCGAAGTCGAGGAACTGCAGCGCATTGCCGCCGCTGCGGGGGTCAAACACCCGCGGCTCGTAGCCGGGCTCGGGCAGCTTGACGAAGGAGTGTCGCACCTTGAGCGTCATCCGCTTGGCGTCCGGGGTGATGTTGGCCACCTCCCGGCCAGGCGTCTCGGAGACGAAGGTCTGGATGGCCTCCAGCTCGACATTCTCCGGAAAGGCCTTGGCCTCACCGGGATCAGTGAGACTGAGATCCTTCGACAGGCTCCAGCCGCTCTCCCCCGACCCCTTCAGGGCGTCGACCACCCCCAGGGCGTCCTGGGTCAGGAAGCTGGATACGTCGATCAGGATGCGGCCCTGAGGGTCCACCGACAGGATCTCGCCGGCCCAGACCATGGAGGGCGCAAAGGCGTCCCGCGCGGAGGCCTGTTCCACTGCAGGGGCGCCCACCGCGCGGAAGCGGGGGTTTTCGTACTCCGCCACCACCTTGGCCCCGACCCGGCGGAAGGCCAGCAGCCGTGAGGGGCCGAGCCTGGCCTTATCCAGGCCGATGGGCGCCGAGCCCAGGCCCGTGCGCAGGCTGGCCACATGGATGTAGCGGCCGCTCACCCCCTCGGCGTCCGGCGGCGGCAGCAGCATCAGCACCCGGCCGCGCTCGGCGTCGGCATAGATGGGGATCAGCCCCTCGGTTCGGGTCAGCCCCGCCGTGACCTCGCCCATCGGTCGCGGCGCGGCCTGAGCGGCCAGCGGACAGGACAAAAGCGCGGCCACAGCGGCGGCCGCCAGCAAGGTGTTGCGGATCATGATGACGCCCCCGGTTTGACTGCCGGCAAACTAGGGCTGGCCTGCGCGGCCCGTCCACGAGAGAGGGCGAAACCTGGGGCTGAATCGGTCTGGCGCCTCGTCTTCGCGCAGGGGGCTTGCCTTGACGTTGACGTAAGATGCCACTTACGCTGTCAGCCAGAAACAAGCCGCCAAAAACCAGGCTCAACCGGAGACGCCACACATGCCCACCGACCTGCGCCGCCCCCAACGCACCTATACGATCCGCCAGCTCTGCCTGGAGTTCAAATGCACCCCGCGCGCCCTGCGCTTCTATGAGGACAAGGGCCTGCTGACCCCGGCCCGCGACGGGATGAACCGGGTCTATTCCTACAAGGACCGCGCCCGCCTGAAGCTGATCCTGCAGGGAAAGCGGGTGGGCCTGTCCCTGGCGGAGATCGGGGAGATCCTCGACCTCTACGACCTGGACGACGGCGGCGCGGCCCAGATGGCCAAGTCCCTGCGCAAGTTCAAGGAGCGCATCGTCGCCCTGGAGAGCCAGCGCGAAGACATCGACCGGGCGATCAGCGAGCTGAAGAACGGCTGCAACAACCTGGAACAGAAGCTCATCGCCACCCGCCCCGACCTGCTGCCCCGGGCGGCCGACTATGACCAGATGCTGCGCCAGCGCCTCGACGGCCTGGAGCATGTGGGCGCCAAATAAGGCCTCATCCCTCGACCATCCTATCCTGACCGGGCCGGGCGACCGGCCCGGCCGACACCGGAGTCCCCATGCCCTATCAGCCCCCCGTCCGCGACCACCTCTTCCTGCTGCGCGATGTCCTGCAGATCGAGCGCTATGGGGATCTGCCGGGCTTCTCCGAAGCCTCCATGGACCTGGTCGCCCAGATCATCGAGGAAGGCGCCAGGTTCACCGGCGAGGTCCTGGCCCCGCTCAACGCCATCGGCGACAAGCAGGGCTGCACCTGGCATCCCGACAACACGGTCACCACGCCTGAGGGCTTCAAGGCCGCCTATAAGGGCCTGGTCGACGGCGGCTGGCCAGCCATCGGGGCCGACAAGGCCTATGGCGGCCAGGGGCTGGCCCATGTGGTCAACCTGTCCTTCTCGGAAATGTCGTCCTCGGCCAACATGGCGTTTTCCATGTATCCGGGCCTGACGCACGGGGCCTATTCGGCCATCCACACTGGCGGATCCCAGGACCAGAAGGACCTCTATCTGCCCAAGCTCGCTTCGGGCGAATGGTGCGGCACCATGAACCTGACCGAGCCCCACTGCGGCACTGATCTGGGCCTCCTGCGCACTAAGGCGGTCCCGCAGGCCGACGGCTCCTATCGCATCACCGGCCAGAAGATCTGGATCTCCGGCGGCGAGCACGACATGGCCGACAACATCGTCCACCTGGTCCTGGCCAGGATCGAGGGCGCGCCCGCCGGCACCCGCGGCATCAGCCTGTTCATCGTGCCGAAGTTCATCCCGGACGCCGAAGGCAAGCCCGGCGCGCGCAACACCGTCTTCTGCGCCGGCCTGGAAGAGAAGATGGGCATCCACGGCAACGCCACCTGCGTCATCCAGCACGAGGAGTCGGTGGGCTGGCTGGTGGGCGAGGAGAACCAGGGCCTGCGCCTGATGTTCGTGATGATGAACGAGGCCCGCATCGGGGTCGGCCTGCAAGGGGTCGCCCAGGCCGAGGCCGCCTATCAGGCCGCCGCCGCCTTCGCCAAGGACCGCCTGCAGGGCCGCTCCCTGACGGGTCCGAAGAACCCCGACGGCCCCGCCGACCCGATCATCGTCCATCCTGACGTGCGCCGCATGCTGATGGACTCCAAGGCGGTCATCGAGGCCGGACGCGCCTTCCTGTTCTGGACCGCCCTGCACGGGGATCTGGCCCATGGCAGCCCCGATGAGGCCGTCCGTCAGAAGGGTTCTGACTACATGGCGCTGATGACCCCGGTGGTGAAGGGCTTCCTCACCGACCGCGGCTTCAAGGTCTGTTCCGACGCCATGCAGGTGCATGGCGGCTCCGGCTTCACCGAACACTTCCCCGCCAGCCAGTACATGCGCGATTGCCGCATCGCGCTCATCTATGAGGGCACCAACGGGGTTCAGGCCCTGGACCTGGTGGGCCGCAAGCTGGCCGCCGAGGGCGGCCGCGGCGTCATGGGCTTCTTCGCCGAGATCGACGCCTATGTGGGGGCCCATGAGAACGATCCAGCGCTCGCCCCGATCATCGAGGGCCTGTCCCACGCCAAGGAAGAACTGCAGGACGCCACCATGTGGCTGATGGCCAATGGCCTGGCCAATCCCGACCATGCCGGCGCGGCCTCCACCGACTACATGCACCTCTTCGGGCTGACGGCGCTCGCCTATATGTGGGCGATGATGGCCCGGGCCGCCCAGGACAAGATCACCGCCGGCGACACCGATCCCTATTATGCGACCCGCCTGACGCTCGCCCGCTACTATGTGGAGCGCATCCTGCCCGAGACCAGCGCCCATCTGACCAAGCTGAAGACCGGGGCCGACACCTTGATGAGCCTGCCGGCCGAAGCCTTCTGATGGCGACCTACCGCGCCAGCGTCACCTGGCGGCTGTCGGCGGGGGAGGACTTTCCCGCCGGCCGCTACAGCCGCGGCCACGAACTAGGCTTCGACCGGGGCACAGCCGTGCCGGGCACCGCCTCGTCTCATGTGGTGGGCAACAAGTGGTCGGTGGAGGGCGCGGTCGATCCCGAGCAGATGCTGGTGGCCTCCCTATCGTCCTGCCACATGCTCACCTTCCTGCACCGGGCGCGGCTGGCGGGCTTCGCCGTGGCGTCCTATGCCGACGCAGCTGAAGGCGTGATGAGCGAGATCAGCCCGGGTCGACAGGCTGTGACCAAGGTCACCCTGCATCCCACCATCGAATGGGCCGGCGCCGCCCCAGACGCCGAGACCCTGGCGCGTCTGCACCACGAGGCTCACGAGGAGTGCTTCATCGCCAATTCGGTGAAGACCGAGGTGGTGGTCGCCTGAGGGGCGCAACCACCTCAAACTCCGTCACCCTCGGGCTCGACCCGAGGGTCCATACGCACAGTCGTTCGCCGGTATTCATGGATGGTCGGGTCGAGCCCGACCATGACGGCGGATATGCGCGAGAGGCGCAGAATTGAGTAGCGCAGCCAGCCGACCCCTCAACGCCGCCTCGTCCTTCATCTCGCACTCCCAGACCACCTCGACCCGCCAGCCGGCCTCGATCAGGGCCGCGCCGACCGTGGCGTCTCGGGTCCGGTTGCGGGCGACCTTGCCCAGCCAGTAGTCGCGGTTGGCCTTCGGGACCCGAGCCCCTCTGGCGCAGTCGTGGCCATGCCAGAAGCAACCATGGGCGAAGAGCACGAGCCTGCGGCCCGGCAGGACGATGTCGGGCGAGCCAGGCAGGTCTCGGCGATTGAGGCGATAGCGGGCGCCGAGCCTCGTCAGCAGGCGGCGCAGGGTGCGCTCCGGCGTGGTGCCGGAGCCCTTGACCTGGCGCATGACGGCCGAGCGCTTGGCCGCGTCATAGACGTCGGTCACGCCCGGCCGCTCCGCAGTTCCTACAGCCCTTCGAAGAGGGCGGTGGAGAGGTAGCGCTCGGCGAAGCTCGGGATGATGACGACGATGGTCTTGCCGACCATATCGTCCCGGCTGGCCACATGGAAGGCCGCGGTCAGGGCGGCGCCCGACGAGATGCCCACCGGAATCCCCTCTTCCCGGGCCACACGGCGGGCCATGGCGAAGCTGTCGTCATTGGAGACCTGGACCACCTCGTCGATGACGCTGCGGTCGAGGATGGAGGGGACGAAACCCGCCCCAATGCCCTGGATCTTGTGCGGACCAGGCTGCCCGCCGGACAGGACCGGCGAGGCCTCGGGCTCAACGGCGATCATCTTCAGGGTGGGTTTGCGGGCCTTCAGCACCTGGCCGACGCCGGAAATGGTGCCGCCGGTGCCGACGCCGGAGATCACGGCGTCCACCTTGCCGTCGGTGTCGTTCCAGATCTCCTCAGCCGTCGAGACCCGGTGGACCAGAGGGTTGGCCCCGTTGTCGAACTGCTGAGGCATGACGGCGCCCGGCGTCGCCTCGACGATCTCCCGGGCGCGCGCAACCGCGCCGGCCATGCCGCGCTCAGCGGGAGTAAGTTCGAGCTTGGCGCCCATCAGGGCCAGCATCTTGCGCCGTTCGATGGACATGCTCTCGGGCATGACCAGGGTCAGGGGATAGCCCTTGGCCGCGGCCACGAAGGCCAGCGCGATGCCGGTATTTCCGCTGGTGGGTTCGACGATGGTGGAGCCCGCCTTCAGGATCCCCTGGGCCTCCAGGGACTCGATCATCGCCACGCCGATGCGGTCCTTGACCGAGGCGATGGGATTGAAGAACTCGAGCTTGGCCAGCACCTCGCCCTTGGGCTTGAGCGCCGCGGTCAGCCGCGGCAGGCGCACCAGGGGGGTATCGCCCATGGTGTCGATGATCGAGTTGTAAACCCGCCCCCGGCCCGCCCGGCGGAGGCCTTCGGCGTCGTAGGTCTTGTCGGAATTGGCGTCCATGGACCTGCCTTCAAAATTCGCGTGTCGTGCCCTTTGAACGCGAACTTAGGGGTTCAGGTCGCAATTGTAAGCCGGTCATTCGGCGGCGATGACAGGGCGATCGGCGCCGATCAGCGGCTGGAGCAGGTTTTCCGAAAGCCAGGCCACCACCGGAACCGCCACCCCGTCGCCGGTCACATGCAGGGCGCCATTGGCCGAGGGGGGCAGGACATAGGTGTCCGGCAGACCCATCAACCGGGCCGACTCCCGCGGGGAGATCAGCCGTGAACGCAGGCCGCCCTCGTCGCCGACCAGCAGCATCTGCCGCGACGAGCCGCCGGCCGGCGTACGCAGGCAGCCCGCCAGGCCATCGAGACGCACCTCGGCCCGCTGCACCCGCACGCCATTCTCGGTCCGGATCCGGCGATATGCCGCGCCCACCGCCTGGCCCTTGGCGGCCCGCTCGGCGTCGAACCGGCGACGATGCAGGGGCGACATCTGGTCGAGCAGCGCTTGCGTCTGGGCCGGCGTCCGCCACGCGACCGCCCCCTCATCCTCCAGGAGGCTGGAAAGCTCGGTGTTGCGGGCGGGCGGCGCGGGCAGGCGCCACCAGACCCAGCGCGCTGCCAGCTCGGCTGGCAGGCGGCCTTGCGCCTCGGTCAGGGCGCGGCTGTGGAACGGGCTGTCGCCGATCAGGGACCCGGGCGGCGCAGACCGGGTGGCCACCACGAAGACCCTGGGCCGCGACTGGGGCACGAAGCGGGCGGCGTCGATCTCCAGGGCGCCAAAGTGATAGCCCTCGTCAGCCAGGGCCTGGCACAGGGCCTGGAAGTCGGCCCCGCCATGCGAGGTGAGCAGGCCGACAACATTCTCGATGACGATGGTCTTCGGCGCCCGGCCCTCGGCGTTCAGCCCCTGGACCAGCTGCCAGAAGCCGAAGAAGGCCGATGACCGCCCGCCGGCCAGCCCCGCACGGGCGCCGGCCAGACTGAAGTCCTGGCAGGGCGAGGAGGCCCAGGCGAGATCGGCCTGTCCGGGAAGGTCGGACGCCTCCAGCTTCCAGACATCGCCCTCCCGGAAATGGACCTCAGCGTCGGGGAAGTTGGCGCGATAGGCGCGGGCCTTGACCGGATCGAAGTCGTTGGCGAAGGCGCAGTCCCACGCCTCTCCTAAGCCAAGCCTGGCCATGCCGCCGCCGGCGAAGAATTCATAGAAGGTGGGGCGACGGTTTCGACTCATGGGCGGGGAGTCTAACCTGTCCCGGCCCTCGGGAAAGGACCCCAGTCATGCGCCATCCATTCGCCGTCCGCTCCATGCCTGGCCGCCTCAGCGGAGCGGCCCTCGTGCTCGCCCTGGGCCTGGCCGCCTGCCAGCCCCAGGCGCCCGATGGCGGCGAGGCGGAGGCGCCGGCCGACGCGCCGCCCGCAGAACCCGCCCCAACGCCGACGCCGACGCCGCCGGTGGCGGCCGGCCCCTATGACGGGGAGATGCGGGCGGTGGGGACCGAGCCCTTCTGGGGCCTGCGGATCAGGGACACGGAGATCACCCTGGAACGCCCGGACTTCCCATCGAGCCAGGGCCCGAACCCCGGCTTCGTCCTGGAAGAGGGCCGCGCGGTCTGGCGCACCCGCACCGCCGACGGCGGCGATCTGATGGTGACGATCTGGGAGGCCGCCTGTTCCGACGGCATGTCCGACCTGACCTATGCCTATCAGGCCCGCGTGCAGAGCGGAGATGAGACGCTGGAAGGCTGCGCCGGCAAGGAAGGCGCCATGCCCCGGGAGGGGTAGGCAAACCCTTGAGTCGCGCCTCAGTCGAGATCCAGGGTCGCGATCTGCGGCGCCTTGTCGGCGGCCGCTGGCGAAGCCCCCGGGGTGGGCAACAGGAAGCCCACGGTCACGGCCGCCAGGGCCAGAACGATAAAGACGACTCTCAGGGCCACGGCTCTGCACTCCTCAGGACGGGTCGGCCCGCCGCTTGCCAGCCGGCAGAAACGGCTGTGGCCGAACGCGGTTCCGCTGGACCCGCATTCCCGCGGGCCAGATCCCGCCGATCTGGCGAGAAATAGGGCGGCGGCGCTCAGCACGCTTGACGTCAGCGGTTCCGCGGGGAGCTAATCGGCGCAAGGACGGGCGAAAGACCTGTCCACGCCAGGGAGGCGGCGAATTGGAACGGGCATATGACCTCGTCGTGCGCGGCGGGACTCTGGCCGATGGCACCGGCGCGCCGGTCTATGAGGCGGATATCGCGATCAAGGACGGGCGCATCGTCGCCCTGGGTGAAGTCCGCGGCGCAGGCGCCGAAGAGATCGACGCCCGGGGCCGGCTGGTCACCCCGGGCTTTGTCGACATCCACACCCATTATGACGGCCAGGCCACCTGGGACGCGCACATGCAGCCCTCGTCCTGGCATGGGGTCACCACCGTGGTCATGGGCAATTGCGGGGTCGGCTTCGCGCCCTGCCGGCCCGAAGACCACGACCGGCTGATCCGGCTGATGGAGGGGGTGGAAGACATCCCCTTCCCCGTCCTCACCCAGGGCCTGGCCTGGAACTGGGAGAGTTTTCCCGACTATCTCGACGCCCTGTCGCAGCGGCGGTTCGATGTGGACATCGGCGCCCAGCTGCCCCACGCGGCCCTGCGGGTCTATGTGATGGGCGAGCGCGGCGCGGCCCGGGAGGCGGCGACGGGCGCCGACATCGCCGCCATGGCCGAGTTGGCGCACCAGGCGATGGCCGCCGGCGCCCTGGGCTTCTCCACCTCTCGGACCCTGAACCACCGCACCAGTGACGGACAGCCGACGCCCACCCTGACGGCCGGCGAGGACGAGCTCACCGGCATCGCCATGGGCCTGGCCCGCGCCGGCAAGGGGGTGCTGCAGGTGGTCTCTGACTTCGCCGACCCCGAGGCCGAGTTCGCCATGCTGCGGCGGATCGTCGAGGCTTCAGGTCGGCCCCTGTCCTTCTCGCTCACCCAGCACGCCAAGGCGCCCCAGGCCTGGCGGCTGCTGCTGGACGCCCTGACCGACGCCACCGGCGCTGGCCTGCCCATGAAGGCGCAGGTCTGCGGCCGGCCGGTGGGCATCCTGTTTGGCTTCGAGCTGACCCTCAATCCCTTCAGCCAGCAGCCGACCTATCAAGGCCTGGCCCATCTGCCCCTGGCCGAGCGGGTAGCCCGGCTGGCCGACCCGCAGGTTCGCGCCGCCCTGTTGGCCGAGGCCGAGGCGGGGACCCCGGGCTTCGCCGCCGCCGCGGCCCGCAACTGGGGCAATATGTATCTGATGGGCGAGGTCCCGGACTATGAGCCGCGGCCCAGCCAGACCCTGGCGGCCCTGGCCCAGAAGGCTGGAACCAGCCCTGAGGCCCTGGCGCTCGACCACCTGTTGTCCAACGGCGGGCGGGGCATGCTCTACCTGCCCTTCCTCAACTATGCGGAGGGCTCGCTTGCCCCCAGCTACGAGATGCTGGGCCATCCCGATGCGGTGCCGGGCCTGTCGGACGGCGGCGCCCATGTGGGGATGATCTGCGACGGCTCCTTCCCCACCTCCAACCTCACCCACTGGACCCGTGACCGGACCCGGGGGCCGCGATTTGACCTGGAAGCCATGGTGCGGATGCAGACCCGCGACACCGCCCGGGCGGTCGGCCTCTATGACCGGGGCATGCTGGCGGTCGGCTACCGGGCCGATCTCAACATCATCGACTATGAGAACCTCGCCCTGGAGGCGCCCAGTGTCGCCTATGACCTGCCGGCCGGCGGCCGCCGGTTGATCCAGCGCGCCCGGGGCTATGTGGCCACCATCGTCGCCGGCCAGATCACCCAGCGGGACGGAGAGCCCACCGGCGCCCTGCCCGGCCGGCTGCTGCGCGGCGCCCAGGCGCAGCCGGTGGCCATGGCCGCGGAGTAGGGGCGCCATAGGGGGGAAGGGGCCGGCTCAAACACGGTTTTCCCTTCGACCGGCCCGCCGACGCACGCCATAAGGCGGCCCATGACCGCTTCGCTCGACGAGGCGCGGGAGGTCCTGCGCCGCACCTTCGGACACGCTGATTTCCGGGGCCTTCAGGGCGAGGTGATCACCGAGGCCCTGGCCGGGCGCAGCGCGCTCGCCGTCCTGCCCACTGGCGGCGGCAAGAGCCTTTGTTATCAGATCCCGAGCATGCTGCGGCCCGGGCTCGGCCTCGTGGTCTCGCCGCTGATCGCCCTGATGACCGACCAGGTCGCCGCCCTGCAGCAGTCGGGCGTGGCGGCGGCCCGGCTGGATTCGGCCATCGAACCGGAGGAGCGGGCGCAGACCTGGCGTCGGGTCGAGGCCGGCGAGCTCGACCTGCTCTATGTGTCGCCCGAGGGCCTGATGGCCCCGCACATGATGGAGCGGCTGCGGCGCACCCCGCTGGCGCTGATCGCCATCGACGAGGCCCACTGCGTCAGCCAGTGGGGCCACGACTTCCGCCCCGACTACCGCACGCTGGGGCGCCTCGCCGACATCTTCCCCGACGTGCCGCGCCTGGCGGTCACCGCCACCGCTGACGCCCGCACCCGGGACGACATCCGCGCCGAGCTGCGCCTGGAAGACGCCCAGGAGTTTGTGGCCAGCTTCGCGAGGCCCGAGCTCGCCCTGTTCGCCGAGCGCAAGTCCGGCCCAGCCCAGAAGCGGGTGCTGGAACTGGTGGCCGAGCGGCGGGGCAGGTCAGGGGTGGTCTATGCCGGCTCCCGGGACGGCACCGAACGCCTGGCCGAGGCCCTGCGCCAGGCCGGCGTCGACGCCCAGGCCTATCATGCGGGCCTGGACAAGCATGTCCGCGCCCACCGGCTCGAAGCCTTTCTCGAGGCCGAGGATGCTGTGATGGTGGCGACCATCGCCTTTGGCATGGGGGTGGACAAGCCCGACGTCCGCTTCGTCATCCACGCCGATCCGCCGGGCTCCATCGAGGCCTATTGGCAGGAGATCGGCCGGGCCGGCCGCGACGGCGACCCCGCCGAGGGCATCACCCTCTACGGCGCCTCAGACCTCGCCTGGGCCCTGCGGCGCATCGATGGCCGGGAGATGGACGAGGCGGTCAAGCAGGTGCAGGTGCGAAAGGTGCGCCAGCTCTACGCCATGCTGGAGGGCGCCGGCTGCCGGGCCGCCGCGGTCCGCCGCTATTTCGGCGAGGAGGGGGTGGAGGCCTGCGGCCAGTGCGATGTGTGCCTGAACCCCCCGGAAACCCAGGACGCCACCCAGGCCGCCCAGAAGGCGCTGTCAGCCGTCCACCGGATGGGCGGACGGTTTGGCCGCGGCCGGCTGGTGGACCACCTGCTGGGCAAGACCAAGGACCCGTCCGACTTCGAGGCCGGCCTCTCCACCTTCGGGGTCGGCCAGGAGCTGGCCGCGCCGGGCTGGCGCGACCTGATCGACCAGCTGCTGTTCGAGGGCCTGCTGCGGGAAGACCCCAACGACAACCGCCCGCTTATCGCGCTGGGCGAAGCCGAGGGCGTGCGCGCCGTCTATCGGGGCGAGCGGCCGGTGCGGATGCGCAAGGCCGCCCCCGGCGCCGAGCGGCAAGCTCCGGGCCGCCGCCGCGCCAGCGCCAGCGACCTGGCCCTGCCGCCGGCCGACCAGGGCCTGTTCGAAGCCCTGCGCGCCTGGCGCCGCGAGGAAGCCGGCCGCCAGCACGTGCCCCCCTATGTCATCTTCCATGACCGGACGCTCGCCGAGATCGCCCAGGCGAGGCCCGCCGCCGAACGGGCGCTCGGCGCCATCTCCGGCGTCGGCGAAGGCAAGCTCGCCCGCTACGGCGAGGCGGTCCTGGCGGTGGTCCGGGGGTTTGAGGGGTGAAGTGGGTTGGCGGAGTCGGCTATGGGTGGAAAGCAGACCTGTGTCGCGTATCCTCCTCCCATGATGAACCTCATCCGGGGACTGCGGCTGCGATGGGATATCCGTCGCGGCGGCGCGTATGAAAAGGGATGGAGCGCTTTCGAGGCGGGCGACTTGGCTGGCGCGGCGGCAGTTTGGACCCCCTTGGCCCGGCGAGGCAATGCATCAGCGATGTACGGTCTCGGTCTCATTGCTGAGCGAGGGTACCCGAGCTCGCCCCGTGACGTTCAGCAAGCGTTTCTGTGGATGAAGGAAGCCGCAGGAGAAGGGTTGGGGGTCGCCTACACAGCCCTCGGGCGCATGTACGAGATTGGGAATGGTCCGGTTCCGCAGGATCCCGCGGAAGCCGCCCGATACTACAGGTATGCCGCGTTAGCAGGAGAGCCGTACGCGCAGGTCTATCTCGGCCGGCTGTACGAACACGGGGACGGAGTGCCGAAGGACATTGAGGAGGCGTTCCGTTGGTACCGCAAGGCTGCTGATCAGGGTGACGAAGAAGCGCTTGCCATCTTGCGCACCATCGGAGGATCAAAGCTGGAGCAGTAAGCTGCGCCAACTCTGCAGTGGTTTGGAGGCGGACCTCTAGCCCTCCTGCCAGAACGTCAATTCGTAGTCGAGGTAGTCGAGGCCAGGCTCATCGGTGAACTGCACGACGAACTGACGCTCGGGGAAGTCTGCCGCTAGCTTAGCCCTGTGCGTCTCCTGCAGCACACGACCGATATAGCGAAGCTGTGCTTCATTTGGCTTCGAGGCGTTCACATGGAGGTCGGCAATATGGAAATGGTTCATGCTGGCCTCAATGGCCCGACGGTCGCCGCCCGTGGCCTGCTCCCATTGCCTTAGGGCGTCGGCCGTTGCGCCCGCTCTGAGGACGTAGCCGTCAATGACAACGAATCTGGGCCAGAAGACGAGGCTGTAGCCGACAGCCAGTTCATAGCTTCCCATCATTTCAATCCAGGCGTCCGGCCCAACGCCTTCGCCATTGTTCCAGTTGGGAAGCTCGGCGATCAGGTCCTGGAAACTGTTCTCATCGCCCATCGGGCCACCCTGCCGCTGGAGCAGTAAGTCCGCAACGGATGGTGAGCGGACGTTACGCTTCTTCTTCGTCGCTACCCCAGATGCGCGGGCTCAGATCGGCTTGCGCGGGATTGCCATTCAGGAAGAGGCTACGTCGCTGACCTTCCGGCATTCCCCCCAGCTGATCCGCGCGAGTTTGGGCGTGTGCGATATCTGAAAAACCTTCGAACCAGACTAAGTCGTCCACGCCAAACTTGGAGACCCATTCCATATCCAGGAGCGATACCGAGACCCCTACGTAGGACCTAGCCAGTCCCTTGCTGGTAGCGATGTAAACGTAAGCTGAGGTCGGGCTGTCCATAATGGCAACATGCCGCTGACACGGGATGCCCGCAACGGGTCCAGGCTGTGTGAAAACGCCGCGAATTTAGCTAGAATCGGCCATCGTTCGGAGGGCTGGTCATGGGGCGTTTCGTTGAGGGTGAGGATCGGCGCCAGTCGTTCCTGTTGCCGGCTTCGCTGGACGATTACGTGGCCG
>NZ_JAUYAW010000020.1 GCF_030693405.1 Phenylobacterium sp. | reverse complement strand
CGAGATCCGCCAGGATCAGGCCGCCGAAAAGGTCTATGAGCGCACCCAGGCCTATGAAGAAGCGCACATCGGCGGCGCCTCCCTGGCTGAGGCCGCCCAGGCGGCCGGCGCCACGGTGATCACCTTGCCCGCGGTCAGTGAGCAGGGCCGCGACCAGGAGGGCCAGCCGGTCCAGGGCGTGACGCCTCGAATCCTTGAAGCGGCCTTCGCCCTCACGGAAGGGGAAGAGTCGGATCTCACGGAGCTGAGCGAGGGCGAGTATTTCGCCGTCCGCGCCGAGCGGGTGATCCCGGCCGCCCTGCCCCCCATCGATGAGGTACGCCCGCTGCTCACCCAGGTCTGGATGCAGCGTGAAATGCTCCGCCGCCTGGAGGCCAAGGCCACCGAGCTGGCCGAAGCCGTTCGCGGCGGCCAGACCCTTGAGGCCGCGGCCAGCTCCATCGGCGCCCGAGTGACCCGCGCCACGGGGCTCAGCCGCGCCACCGTCCGCCCCGGCGAGCGCCTGTCGGAAGACGCCCTGGTCCGGGCCTTCGGCGCAGCGCCGCAGGAAGCCTTCACCGCCCGAGACGTGCAGTTCGGCATGATTGTCGGCAAGGTTGAGGCGGTGCGCCCGGGCGATGTGGCGCAGGTGGCCCGCGCGGTGGAGGACGGCCGTGGTCAGGCCAGCATGGCGCTCTTCCGGGATCTGGCTGAGGCCTCCAGCCTGGCGGCGCGCGACAAGGTCAAGGTCCGCGTCGACGAGGGCCGGGCCCGCGCCGTCCTGGGTCTCGATCCCGAGGTCCCCGCCCCGAAAGCCGCCGCTGGAGCGCCGGCCGCGAAGGAATCCGCCGAGTGAGCCTGGAGCCCGAACCCGCCGACTTCACCGCCCGCTATGACTCGGGCGCGGCCCAGGTGGTCTGGACCCGCCTGATCGATGATCTGGAGACGCCGGTTTCGGCCTATCTCAAGATCGCCCAGGGCCAGCCCTACGCCTTCCTGTTCGAGTCTGTGGAAGGCGGCGCCTGGCGCGGGCGTTATTCGGTGATCACCCTCAAGCCGGATCTGGTCTGGAGGTGTAGAGGCCAGGTGGCGGAGATCGCCGAGGGCGACGACATCGCCGCGGGTCGGTTCACGACCCAGTCGGCCCCGTCTCTGGAGTCCCTGCGTGACCTGGTGGCCAGCGCCCGCCTGGAGATTCCCAAGGGCCTGCCTCCGATGGTGGCTGGCGTGTTCGGGGCCCTGGGCTACGACATGGTCCGGCTGGTGGAGCGGCTGCCGAACGTCAATCCCGACCCGCTCGGCCTGCCCGACGGGATCATGACGCGTCCCTCCATCGTCGCCATTTTTGACTCCATCGGGCAGGAGATCATCCTGGCCACGACGGTGCGTCCCGGCGCCGCGTCGGCCGAGGCTGCCTATGCCGCCGCCAAGGCCCGTCTTGAGGCTGTGCGTGAGGACCTCCGCCGGCCAGCCCCGGGCCTGACCGGTCAGGGCGTGGCGACCCCGGACGCCTTCACAACGCCGGTGAGCCGGGAGACCTATCGGGAGATCGTCGAGAAGGCGAAGGCCTATATCCGGGCCGGCGATATCTTCCAGGTGGTGCCCAGCCACAGGTTCCGGGCGCCCTTCCCCCTGGATCCCCTGGCGCTCTATCGGTCGCTGCGGCGGACAAATCCCTCGCCCTTCCTGTTCTATCTCAACTTCGGCGATTTCCAGCTGGCGGGCTCCAGCCCGGAAATCCTGGTTCGCCTGCGGGACGGCAAGATCACCATCCGCCCCATCGCCGGAACCCGCCCGCGGGGCGCGACGCCGGAAGAAGACCTTGCCCTCGAACAGGAGCTGATCGCCGATCCCAAGGAGCGGGCTGAGCACCTGATGTTGCTGGACCTCGGCCGCAATGATGTGGGCCGCGTCGCCATGCTGCGCCAGCCGGGCCGGAACGCTGAGACGCCACGGGCCAAGGGCCCGGCGGTTCGGGTGACCGACTCCTTCTTCGTCGAACGCTACAGCCACGTCATGCACCTCGTCTCCAACGTGGAGGGCGACGCGCCGGAGGGGGTTGATCCCGTGGACGTGCTGATGGCCGCCCTGCCGGCGGGCACGCTGTCGGGGGCGCCGAAGGTTCGCGCCATGCAGATCATCGACGAGCTGGAGATCGAAAAACGCGGCATCGCCTATGCCGGCGCGGTGGGCTATTTCGGCGCCGACGGCTCGGTGGACACCTGCATCGTGCTGCGCACCGCCTGCTTCAAGGACGGCCAGATGTACATCCAGGCTGGCGGCGGCGTGGTGGCCGACTCCGATCCGGACGCCGAGTATGACGAGACCCTGCACAAGGCCCGCGCCCTGCGCCGTGCGGCTGAGGACGCCTGGCGGTTCGTCTAGAAGACCGGGTCCGGCGACTCGATTTCCGTTTCCGCCATGGGTTGGCTGACCACGGGAGGCGCGGTGATCATGGCGCCGGCCAAGGCCAACGCCGCTACCGCCGCGAAGGCGGCCGCCGCCACAACGGGCCACAGGCGCTCCTTCTTCACCGCCGGCGCCAGCAGGCTTCTGGCCTGGGCGATGGCGTCGGAATCTAGCGCGGAATCGGTCAGGGACATGGTTTCAGCATCGGCTCGCCTGACCCCATATGCAATGTGGCGCTTTGCGCCGTGGCGAGCTTTCGTCCGATAACCGGTTCCCACATATCGGAACCCGCTCTAGAGGAATGGCATGATCCTGGTCGTCGATAACTACGACAGCTTCACCTACAACCTCGTCCACTATCTGAACGAGCTTGGGGCCGAGACGCTGGTCCACCGCAACGATGCGCTGAGCGCCGAAGAGGCGATCGCGTTGAAGCCCGAGGGCGTGCTCCTGTCGCCTGGTCCCTGCACCCCCAATGAAGCCGGCGTCTGCCTCGATTTGCTGGCCAAGGCGCCGGAGGACCTGCCGATCCTTGGCGTCTGCCTGGGTCATCAGGCCATCGGCCAGGCCTTCGGCGGCGAGGTCATCCGCGCCGCCAGCCTGATGCACGGCAAGACCAGCCCCATGCACCATACGGGCAAGGGCGTCTTCGCCGGCCTGCCCAACCCCTTTACGGCCACCCGTTACCACAGCCTGTCGGTGCGCCGGGAGACCATGCCCGAGGTGCTGGAGATCACAGCCTGGACCGAGGATGGCGAGGTCATGGGCCTGCAGCATGTCAGCCGGCCGATCTTCGGGGTCCAGTTCCACCCGGAATCCATCGCCACCGAAGGCGGCCACGCCCTCTTGTCCAACTTCCTTGACCTGGCCGGCGCAAAGCGCCTGAGCCCGGCCTGAGGCTTCCCCATGTCCGAGGCTTTCAAGCCGCTGCTCGCCCGCCTGGCGGATGGTGCGACGCTTTCTGAGGAAGACGCGCAGGTCTTTTTCGCCGCCTGCCTGCGCGGCGAGCCGACCCCGGCCCAGGTGGCCGCCGCCCTGACCGCCATGCGCATGCGCGGCGAGACGGTTGGCGAGATCACCGCCTGCGCCCGGGCCATGCGCGAGGCCGCCGTCACCCTGGATCACCCCTATCAGGTGATCGATGTGTGCGGCACCGGGGGCGATGGCCTGCACACCCTGAATATCTCCACCGCCGTGGCCTTCGTGGCGGCGGGCGGCGGTCTAAAGGTGGCCAAGCATGGCAACCGGGCGCTGTCGTCCCGGTCCGGCGCAGCCGATGTGCTCGCCGCCCTTGGCGTCAACATTACTGCCGGCCGCGACCAGCAGCTGCGCGCCCTGGATGAGGCTGGCCTCTGCTTCCTGTTCGCTCAGGTCCACCATGGCGCGATGAAACATGTCTCGCCGATCCGGGCTGAGCTTGGCTTCCGCACCCTGTTCAACCTCCTGGGGCCTCTGAGCAACCCCGCCGGCGCGCAGCGGCAGGTGCTGGGGGTGTTTTCCGAGCGCTGGGTAGAGCCCCTCGCCCGCGTGCTGGGCGGCCTGGGCGCTGAACGCGCCTGGGTGGTCCATGGGGGCGGCATGGACGAGATGACCACCACGGGAGAGACCCAGGTGGCCGAGTGGAAGGATGGACAGGTGCGCCTGTTCACCATCACGCCTGAGGCGGTGGGCCTGCCCAGGGCGGCCCTCTCCGACCTGACCGGGGGGGAACCAGAGGCCAATGCTGCGGCCCTGCGCCGACTGCTGGAGGGCGAGACCGGGGCCTATCGCGATATCGTCGCCCTGAACGCCGCCGCCGCCTTCCTGGTGGGCGAGCGGGTCGAGACCCTCCGCGAGGGCGTCGAGCTGGCCAGCCAGGTGCTGGACGACGGCCGCGCCCTGAACGCCCTGAACAAGCTTTGCGAGATCACCGCCTGATGAGCGACGTGCTGGACAAGATCGCCGCCTACAAGCGCGATGAGGTGGCCGCCCGCAAGCGTGAGCGGACGCAGGCGCAGGTGGAAGCCGCCGCGACAGCCCCCTCCCCGCCCCGTGGTTTTCTGAACGCCCTGAAGGCGGCCCACAGGCCCGGGCGCCTGGCCCTGATCGCTGAGATCAAAAAGGCCTCACCGTCCAAGGGACTGATCCGCGCAGACTTCGATCCGCCCGCCCTGGCCAAGGCCTATGAGGCCGGCGGCGCAACCTGCCTGTCGATCCTGACGGACGGACCCAGCTTCCAGGGGGCCGACGGCTATCTCACCGCTGGCCGTGAGGCGGTCAGCCTGCCGGCCCTGCGCAAGGAGTTCCTGGTGGATCCCTGGCAGGTCGCCGAATCCCGCGCCCTCGGCGCCGACGCCATCCTGATTATCCTGGCCATGGTCGACGACGTCCTGGCCGGTGAGCTGCAGACCGAGGCCCGCCGGCTCGGCATGGACGCCCTGGTCGAGGTGCATGACGAGGACGAGATGGCCCGCGCCAGCCGCATGGGCGCAGCGCTCGTGGGGGTGAACAATCGCAACCTGCGCACCTTCGAAACCGACCTGGCCACAACCGAACGCCTCGCCGCCCTGGCGCCGCCCGACGCGCTGCTGGTCACCGAAAGCGGCATCACAGGTCCGGCCGACGTCCGACGCCTGTCCGCCGCTGGCGCCCGGGCGATGCTGGTCGGGGAAAGCCTGATGCGTCAGACCGACGTGACTGCCGCCGTCCGAGATCTGATGTCGTGATCTGGCGGCGCAAGGCTGTCCGCCGCGTAGCGACCGCCAAGGCCCGCCAGCCCGGAAAAGCCCTGGCCGCCCGAGGGGGGTGGGTTTTCCTGGTCAATGACACCAATGACTTCCTGCCGTGGCAGTTCGGGGTCACCCGCTGGACCCGGCGCGAGCGCGCTCAGGTCGCAGCCATATTGAAGGCGCGGCTCGAAGCCCTGGCGCCGACCCCCTACCTGATGTTCATCACGCCAGAAAAGAGCGTCGCCTATCAGGAATACCTGCCGATGGGTCTGGCGGAGCTGAAGTCCGACCCCGGCCGTCCTGCGACGTGGATGGCCAGGCAGTTTCCGGCGCAGGTCCGCTACCTGCAGCCGTGGTTCGAGCGGATGAAGCGGCTGGGCTTCCTCTACTTCCGTGGCGACACCCACGTGAACTGGCTGGGGGGCTATCTGCTCTACCGATTCGTGATCGAGACTCTCGAGGACGCGGGCGTTGCGACCCGTCCAGCCATCACCTCCAGCGAGCTCCTGCAGGCGCGAGCCGGTTTCGAAGGCGATCTGTTCGTGCAACTGGATGAGAACCAGAGGCAGGCGTTCGACCTCGATGCCGACTATGGCCGCTGGCGGGCCATGCTGGAGGTCACCCTCAAGTACAACATGGACCCGGCCCTGGTGCGGGCCAAACGGTTGCCGCTCTCACCTGAGGACCAGGCCGGCTTCCATGGTCGGGAGATGCTGATCTACGAAATTCCCGAGTCGGTGCTGCCGCGGGTCGTGATCTTCCGGGACTCAACCGCCACCGATTCGATTCCCTTCCTGGCCGAGCACTTCTCCCGCTCGGTCTATGTCTGGCATGACGGGGACGTGCTCGCTGAGATCATCAGACGAGAGCAGCCGGACATCGTCCTGCACTTTGTCGCAGAACGCTTTTTGGCCACCTATCCCACGACCGTGCCCCTGAACTTCGCGGCTCCCTGACGGGCGCTCTGACCGATGTCCCCGCGGTCGCCCCCCGGTAACTTGACATTAAGATAGAACGCCTAGAGAACATCGCTAACGTTTGCGCTTTGTTCTCAAGGTTGGGAAGACCCATGCTGACCCGTAAGCAGCACGAACTGCTCATGTTCATCCATGAGCGGATCAAGGAAACCGGCGTCTCGCCCTCCTTCGACGAGATGAAGGAGGCCCTGGACCTGGCGTCCAAGTCCGGCATCCACCGCCTGATTACAGCGCTTGAGGAACGCGGATTCCTGCGCCGCCTGCCTCACCGGGCCCGGGCGCTTGAGGTGGTGAAGCTGCCCCAGGAGGCGACGACCTCCGCCCCGCCCAAGGGCCGCCAGGCGTTCAAGCCGCAACTCGTCACGCCCGGAGATTCGGCCCCCGCGGTCGCCGCGGCCAACGACACGCGAGAGCTTTCCGTGCTGGGCAAGATCGCGGCGGGCACGCCGATTGAGGCCATCCAGCAGGAACGGGATCGCCTGCATGTGCCCGAATCCATGCTGGGCGCTGGCGAGCACTTCGTGCTGGAGGTCCAGGGCGACTCGATGATCAACGCCGGTATTCTGGACGGCGACTATGTCGTGATCCGGCGCGCCGACTCCGCCAACTCCGGGGAGATCGTGGTCGCCCTGGTCATGGGCGAGGAAGCCACCTTGAAGCGGCTGCGTCGCAAGGGCGCCTCAATCGCCCTGGAAGCCGCAAATCCGGCCTACGAAACCCGCATTTTCGGCCCCGATCAGGTCGCGGTGCAGGGGCGTCTCGTCGGCCTCATTCGTCGTTACCACTAGGGCTCCAGCTCCAGGGCCGATGACCGCGCAGGTCCTGGGCCCAGCGGGCGCGCCAGACGCCATCCTTCCCCTGGCTCAGTTCCACGGAACCCCCCTGGGCGAAGTCGGCGCCGCTGAGCACGATCCGACCGGGGCAAGGGTCCGGGGCCAGCGCCGGCCGGACGATGACCAGTTCGGCTGAGGCGCAGAGGGTGGCCAGGGTCTCGGCATCAGGGACCTTCCGGCTCCAGTAGGCAGCGACCGAGACCGGGGCCTCAGGCTGCGGGCGACAGGTCCAACGATCGCAGACGAACATCTCATCCCGCGGCGCCTCGTCTGAACTGGCGATCAGGCCGTGGCGCTGCGCCCAGCGCTCCGCAGCGAAGCGCTTGACCTCCGGCCGCAGAAGAACGGCGCCCCCGGCCTGCCGCACCGCCACCTGCGCCCCGTCGGCGGCGATCCAGACTGTCGGCGACTCAGGCCGGGGCGCGAGGCTCACGGCCAGAGCGAAGGGCAGGCCCAGCCAACGCACCCCGCCCCGCCAGAGGCACATCCAGAGAATGCCCAGGAAGGCGCTGGGCAGCGCCCAGGCCGGAGCGCTGGGCACGAGCATGTTGGCGCCGGGAGCCTCGGCCGCCGCCTGGGCGACCCAGGTGATGGCGGCGATCCCCCAGCCCGAGACCATCAGCGGCACGTCGCCGAGGCCCAGGGGCGTGAGGGCCGCGCCGATGGCCAGGCTGGGCATCATCAGGAAGGACGAGATCGGAGACGCCGCCAGGTTGGCCGCCAGGCCATAGGTGGCCATCCGGTTGAAGTGCTGCAGGGCGAACGGGCCGGTGGCCATGCCCGCGACAAAGCTGGCGGCGAGGCTCGCGGCGAACCAGGTCGTGGCCGTCTGGACCATGCGGATCGGCCAGGGCGCGCTGATCTCACGGATCGCCTGCGGCCAGGCTTCCGCAAGCGCCACCAGGGCGGCTGTGGCCGCAAACGACATCTGAAAACCAGGCTCTGTCACCGCCTCGGGATGGATCAGCATCACGATCAGGGCGGCGAGCGCCAGGCCGTGCAGGCTGATGGCTCGCCGGTCGAAGATCACGGCGGCGAAGGCCACCGAGGCGGTGATCGCCGCGCGTTCGGCCGGGGCCGGCGCGCCGGAGACCACGAGGTAGCACCCGACCGCCGCCAAACCGAGTACGGCGGCCACCTTCTTGCTGGACACCCGCAGCGCCAGCCATGGCCAGGCTGCGGCGCCGGCCCGAACAGCGGCGAAAACGAAACCGCCGACGATCGCCATGTGCAGTCCGGAAATAGAGATCAGATGGGCGAGGCCGGAGGCCCTCATGTGCTCCATCTGCTCGGGCGGAATAAACGCCTGATTGCCCATCACCATGGCCGCGGCGAGGCCGCCGGTCTCGGCCCCCATGCTCGCCACGATCTGCTGCGCAAGACGCCAGCGCGCGGCGTTGATCCGCATGTCCAGCATCAGCCGCGCCGGCGGGGGCGCCAGGGTGACGCCCTGAGGCGGCGTCAATGCAAAGCCGACGCCGCCGATGCTCTCGTAGAAGGCGTCGCGGGCGAAGTCGTAGCCCCCCGGGCTCGCCGGCGGTGGCGGCGGGTTCACCAGGGCCAGCACGCGCACCGGCGTGCCGGGCGCCGGCGGGACGACATCACGAAGGGTCAGGCGCAGTCGCGTGGGGATGGCCTTGGGCGCCAGCCCCTCGATGTGTGTCGGGGCGACGATTATGCGACTGCCGCCGCTCTGGCCGGGACTGGCGACATCGACCACCCAGCCCTCCACTTGGGCCGGACCGCTCAGGGCCGGGGCGACAGGTCCCGCCACCGCCTGAGTGCGCAGCTTGGCTGTGGCGAACCCAGCCAGGGCGAAGGCGGCGAGAATCAGCACGAGCGCTGTCTCCCGTCGCACCGGCAGCCGCCGCGCCCCCACCAACAGCGCTATCGCCCATCCCAAGGCTGCGAAGGCGACCCAGGTCAGCGGCTCACGGCCCAGGGCGAAATAGAGGGCGCAGCCGATGCCGAACGCCACCGGCGTCCACAGACTCCAGCGATCGGCCTGGTCGACCATCTGGCGTCCCAGGGCGCCGAGAAGGTCCCGCACACTAGGAGGGCTGGACAGGCGCGTGCTAAGACGCCGGCCCCATCGCCCGGCGATCCCGCCGGCCTGCGACACCTCAAGACCCCCGACCTCGATGCCCGACCGTCCCGTCGTCACCCGGATCGCCCCTTCCCCCACCGGCTCCATGCACATAGGCACGGCCCGGACGGCGCTTTTCAACTGGCTTTATGCGCGCCACACCGGCGGAAAGTTCCTGCTGCGCGTTGAGGACACTGACCGGGAGCGCTCTACCCAGGCCGCCGTCGAGGTCATCTTCGAAGGCATGAAGTGGCTGGGCCTTGAGGCCGACGAGCCGCCGGTCTTCCAGGCCGCCCGCGCGGACCGTCACCGGGCCGCTGTGGACGACCTGCTGGCCCGGGGCGAGGCCTATCGCGACTATATGACCGCAGAAGAGCTTGAGGCCGAGCGAGAGACCGCCAGGGCCGAGGGCCGGGTCGTTCGCTCCCCATGGCGCGACATCACGCCCAATGACGCCCCTGACCGGCCGTTCGTGGTGCGCCTGAAGAGTCCGCTGACCGGCGACACCGTGGTCGCCGACAAGGTGAAGGGCGACATCCGCTTCCAGAACAAGGATCTGGATGACCTGATCCTGCTGCGCACCGATGGCTCGCCCACCTACAATCTGGCTGTGGTCGTCGATGACCACGACATGGGGGTCACCCATGTGATTCGTGGCGACGACCATCTCAACAACGCCGCCCGCCAGACCCTGATCTACAAGGCGCTCGGCTGGGAGGTTCCGGTCTGGGCGCACCTGCCGCTGATCCACGGCCCCGACGGCGCCAAGCTCTCAAAACGTCACGGCGCCCAGGCGGTCAGCGAGTTCGACTCCATGGGTTACCTGCCCGAGGCCATGCGCAACTACCTGGCTCGGCTCGGCTGGGGTCACGGGGATGATGAGATCTTCACCGACGAACAGGCCATCGCCTGGTTCGACATCGTCGATGTGGTCAGCGCCCCGGCCCGGCTCGACTGGGCCAAGCTCAACCACATCAACAATCACTATATCCGTCAGGCTGAGATCGGGCGTCTGGCGGATCTGGTGACCGGAATCCATGAGAGCCGCGATCTAGCGGTCCCGTCAGACCTCCGGTCGGTGCTCGAGCGGGCCATCCCGCTGGTCCGCGACGGCGCCAAGACCTTGCTGGACCTGGCAGATTCGACGGTGTTCGTCCTGGCCCAGCGGCCGCTGGCCATGCCGGAGAAGGCCGCCGGGCTGCTCAACGAGGAGACTCGTGGGCGGTTGGGCCGGCTGAGGGATCGGCTGGCGGAGGCTCAGGCCTGGGACGTCCCAAACCTTGAAGGCGAGATCCGCGCCTTTGCGGAATCGGAAGCGATCGGCATCGGCAAGTTTGGTCCCGCCCTGCGTGTCTGCCTGGCCGGCGTAGCCTCCGCCCCCGACCTCGCCGGCGCCCTGACGGCGCTCGGGAAAGAGGAAAGCCTGGGCCGCCTCCACGACGCGCTTTCGCCCGCTGCGTAAACCGCTATAAGGCCAAGCGAACAGACGTTTTATTTCCTACTCATTGAAAGGGGATGGCATGGGCGATACGGCGAAGATCAGCATCGGCGCCAAATCCGTCGAACTACCCATCTTGAAGGGTACGACGGGTCCGGACGTGGTCGACGTGCGCAAACTCTACGCCGAGGCCGATGTCTTCACCTACGATCCGGGGTTTACGTCGACGGCCAGCTGCGAGAGCAAGATCACCTATATCGACGGTGACGCCGGCATTCTGCTGCACCGGGGCTACCCGATCGACCAGCTGGCCGAGAAGTCGAGCTTCCTGGAAGTCTGCTATTTGCTGCTGCACGGCGAACTGCCCACGGCGAGCCAGTTCGCCGAGTTCGACCACAACATCACCTACCACACGATGTTGCACGAGCAGTTCGACCGGTTCTTCGCCGGCTTCCGGCGCGACGCCCACCCGATGGCCATCATGGTCGGCGCGGTCGGCGCCCTGTCGGCCTTCTATCACGACAGCACCAATATCGATGATCCGCAGCAGCGGATGATCTCGGCCCACCGCATGATCGCCAAGATGCCGACAATCGCCGCGCGGGCCTTCAAATACTCCAAGGGCCAGCCGTTCGTGCATCCGCGCA
Organism: Phenylobacterium sp.; assembly: GCF_030693405.1. Lineage (GTDB taxonomy): Bacteria > Pseudomonadota > Alphaproteobacteria > Caulobacterales > Caulobacteraceae > Phenylobacterium. The sequence continues at coordinate 294 of NZ_JAUYAW010000020.1, read as the reverse complement.
ACGACGAGTCGTACGCGGAGAACTTCCTGCGGATGTGCTTCTCGGTTCCGGCCGAGGACTGGAAGCCCAACCCGGTCCTGACCCGGGCCATGGACCGCATCTTCATCCTGCACGCCGATCACGAGCAGAACGCCTCCACCTCGACCGTCCGCCTGGCCGGTTCATCGGGCGCCAATCCGTTCGCCTGCATCGCCGCCGGCATCGCCTGCCTGTGGGGTCCCAGCCATGGGGGCGCCAACGAAGAGGCGCTCAACATGCTGGCCGAGATCGGTTCGGTGGAGAACATCCCCGAAT
>NZ_JAUYAW010000008.1 GCF_030693405.1 Phenylobacterium sp. | reverse complement strand
GCCACGGTCGCAGACCTCGCCGCCCAGGTCTCCCGCCGGCTCGAAGGCCGCTCGACCCATTTCGATATCCAGTTGACGCCCGAAGGCCTCGGACGGGTTGATGTCCGCGTCGATATCGACGCCCAGGGCAAGCTCACCGCCGCCATGGCCTTCGACAATCCCCACGCCGCCAACGAAATGCGCGGCCGCTCGGGCGAGCTGATGCGCGCCCTGGAGCAGGCGGGCTTCGACCTGTCGGGCGGCCTGTCCTTCAACTCGCCCCACGATCAGCGGAGCGGCGGTCAGTTCGCAGACCAGGCGCCCGACCGTGAAACCTGGCAGGGCCGCGCCTTCCAGAGCGCGCTCGGCATGGCCGATGAAGCCGACACCGCCGCGGTCGCCACCCGTCTCTACCAGCAGCGCCAGTCTCCGACCGGCGTGGACCTTCGGATCTAGAGAAGCCCCATGCAAACCAACGCCGTCGCCAGCTCGCAGGCCGCAGCCTCCAGTGTCGGGGGTCAGCGCCTTGCTGAGAGCTTCGACACCTTCCTGGTGTTGCTGACCACGCAGATGAAGAACCAGGACCCCCTCTCGCCGATGGATTCCGGGGACTTCACCCAGCAGATCGTGCAGATGACCGGGGTCGAGCAGCAGCTGCTGACCAATGACCTGCTCAAGCAGCTGGTGGGCGCGTCAGGGGACGGCGTCGCCGACGCCGTCAGCCTGATCGGCAAGCAGGTCCGCGCCGCCACTGACCAGGCCACCCTGTCGGACAAGTCGGCGGAATGGGTTTATCGCCTCGACCGGGAGGCCAAGAGCGTCAAGATCGAGGTGCTCGACGACAAGGGCTCAATCGTCCAGGTGCGGGCGCTCGAGAATGTCGCGGGCGGCGAACACAGGTTCGCCTGGGACGGGAAGAACATCCTGGGCTCCCAGTTGCCCAATGGCGGGACCTACACCCTCCGCATCACCGCTACGGACTCGGTCGGCGCCAAGGTGGGCCACAACACCTTCATCGACGGCCTCGTCCGCGCCGTTGAGCAGGTGGACGGCCAGACCTTTGTCACAATCGGCGGAAGCCGAGCCCTCTGGCAGACGATCAGCAGCATCGGCCTGCCCCCAGCGGCGACCACCCCGGCCTCGTCTGGCGGGTCGACCGCTCCTCCCGAAAATAGCGACGACGAAACGCCCGCGCTGGCGGCCTGACCGCGTCCTGAAAGGACGCAACCGCCCCTCACAAGCCCAACAAGAAGGCAAACACCCCCATGAGCATCAACAGCGCCATGCTCGCCGGCGTCTCTGGCCTGACCGCCAATTCGTCGGCCCTCGCGGCGATTTCCGACAACATCGCCAACATCAACACCGTCGCCTACAAGCGCAACCAGGTGAACTTCGCCAATATCGTGACGGCGCAGGCGGTGACCGGGCGCTACAGCGCTGGCGGCGTCCAGGGGCTCACGCGGCAATACATCAGCCAGCAGGGTCTGATTCAGAGCGCCAACGCCTCCACCGACCTGGCCATCGCCGGGGACGGCTTCTTTATCGTCACCGAGAAGGGCGCCGGCCTGACCGACGCCGACAAGCGGGTCTTCACCCGGGCCGGCTCGTTCAGCGTCGACGCCGACGGCTTCCTGCGCAATGACGCGGGCTTCTTCCTGCAAGGCTGGCCGATCGCCGCCGATGGGACGATCAGCTACAACCCATCTGACCTGAACGAGCTGGACTCGATCAACGTCAAGAACCTGGGCTCGGCCGTCCAGGCCACGGCCAATGTCGTCATCAACGCCAATCTCGACAAGCGCCAGACCATCTCGGCGGCCGAAGGCACCTATAATGCGGCCACCCGCTCCATGGCCGACTGGGAAGAGAACGCCGACCCTCTGACCGGCACCCAGCCGGACTTCAGCATCGAGATGAACGTCGTCGACACCATGGGCGGCACCCACAAGGTGTCCATCAGCCTGCTGCGCTCCTCGGCCAACCCCAATGAGTGGCACGCGGAAATCTACGCCATTCCGGCTGGCGACGTGACCGGCGGGCCCTCGGGCCAGATCGCCGAGGGCCTGGTGATGTTCAACCAGGACGGCACTATTGACCTCGCCAACACCACCCTGTTCGGGGCGGCGGGCGCAGCCCCGACCATCAGCCTGGCGGCCTCGGGGACGGCTGGCACGCCGCGCTGGGATGACGCCCTGGGCGTCGGCGCCCAGAACATCACCTTCGACCTGAACAAACTGACCCAGTACGCCAACGCCTCGACGGTTCGGCTGGTGAACCCCGATGGGGCCACGGTCGGCACCGTGGTGGGCGTGGAGGTGGATGAGGCTGGCGTCGTGTCGGCCATCTTCGACAACAGCCAAGTGAGAAAGATCGCCCAGATTGGCGTCGCGACCTTCACCAATCCCGACGGATTGCAGGCGGTCAGCGGCAACGCCTATCGCGGCACCATCGACAGCGGTGAGTATGTGATCAAGCTGCCGGGCCAGGGCGGGGCCGGCGCCATTTCACCCTCCACCCTCGAAAACTCCACAGTCGACATGTCGGCTGAGTTTACAGGCCTGATCACCACCCAGAAAGCTTACTCAGCCTGCTCGCGTATCATTACAACGGCCGACCAGATGCTGGATGAACTTATCAGTATGCGCCGATAACTTGGCGCGTAACTGAGATTTAGTGAAGGTTAATTCCTTCTGAAATCTCTAACTGTATCATTTCAGTACACGGGGGGATCAAATGGTTACTGTGATTTTCACTATCGGGATTCACGAGCTGTTATGGCAGCCGGGCTATGGTCTGGCTCAACGATGATGGTGTGAAGGGCGTAAAGCCATGTTGCAACAACAACAGACCCGAACGAACAGCCGCGGGGAGCCCTATGTGATCGGCCCGACCGGCGCGCCCCTGACGCTGGCCGATCTGCCGCCGGCCGACACGGGTCGCTGGGTGATCCGTCGCAAGGCCGAGGTGGTCGCCGCGGTGCGTGGCGGGCTGCTGAGCCTGGACGACGCGCTCACCCGCTACGGCCTGACCTCAGAGGAGTTCCTCGCCTGGCAGAAGTCGATCGAACGCCACGGCCTCGCCGGCCTGCGGACGACCCGACTGCAACAGTATCGCTGAACCTCTTCTCCCCCAGGATCGGTTCGCGAGAATGGCGGCCGCGCTTTCAGCGCGGCCGCTATTTCGTGTCCGGCGCCGGACAAGCTTGGCCTTGGCACGACTGTCGCAGCCTTCTGCCTAAAATGGGCTGTGGGAGGCGTGTCGTGTCGAAAGAAGACAGTTTCTGGTTCGCGGTCGCCGGCGCCTTGGTCTGGTCGGCCGCCACCCTGTTCTACGCCGCCTTCGCCGGCGGGCTGATCGAGCAGGCCTTCTGGTTCTACGTCCTGAACGCGGCCCTGGTGGCCAGCGCCATCGCCTTCTTCTTCCACCTGACGGTCCGCCTGCGGCGGCTGCCCTTGCGGCGGCGGGCGCCCGCCGCCCTCGCCTTCAGCGCCCCGGGACTGGCGGGGTCCATCTTGGTCATGGGCCTCTTCGACACCCTGATGCCCGCCTTGCCGCCTGAGAGCCTGGGCCGCTACGGCGCCTTCGTGGTCGTGGCCTATGGGGTTCTGGCCCTACTGGCCCTGGAACGGCCGGCCCGGACCGCCTGAGGCGCCGGCGGCTGGCTGCACGCCACCGTCGGCCATGCGGCGCACGCGCACGATGATCCGCTCGCGCTCGCCCGCCCGACGCTCCACCAGCAGGCGGGCCACCTGGGCGTCGTCGTGGAAGGCGTAGCCCTTGATGGCGTCAAGGATCGCCTTGGCCAGATTGTCGAGATCCAGCCACGGCGGGTCCCCCACATACTCCATGGCGATCTCCACGGCGTAGTCCCCCCAGGCCGGCCGGCCGCCGCGCCAAGCCTTGCGGAAGAACTCATAGATCAGGGGCTTGTAGTACTTGGCCTGGGTGGTCAGGCCATCGACCACGACCTCCAGATCGCCCTCGCCCTCCCGGGCGCGCACCTTGCCGTGGTGGGTCCAGCCGTCGTTCATGCCTCTCTCTAGACCGCAGACGCTTTGCAGTCTCGCCCGGCCTCGCTAAACCGACGCGACAATTCAAGGCTGGAGATCCCTGCGATGACCGCGACCCGCACCGAAACCGACACCTTCGGCCCCATCGAGGTTGCGGCCGACCGCTACTGGGGCGCCCAGTCCCAGCGCAGCATCGGCAATTTCAAGATCGGCTGGGAAAAGCAGCCCCAGCCGATGATCCGGGCGCTGGGCGTGGTCAAGCGGGCCGCGGCCGAGGCCAATATGGAGCTGGGCCGGCTGGACCCGAAGATCGGCGCGGCCATTGTCCAGGCCGCCCAGGAGGTCATCGACGGCAAGCTCGACGACCACTTCCCCCTGGTGGTCTGGCAGACCGGTTCGGGCACCCAGTCGAACATGAACGCCAATGAGGTGATCTCGAACCGCGCCATCGAGATCCTTGGCGGCGTCATGGGCTCCAAGTCGCCGGTCCACCCGAACGACCATGTGAACATGAGCCAGTCGTCCAACGACACCTATCCCACGGCCATGCACATCGCCTGCGCCGAGCAGGTGGCCCGCGAGCTGATGCCGGCCCTGGAGCACCTGCACGCCGCCCTCAAGGCCAAGACCGAGGCCTTCAACCACATCCTCAAGATCGGCCGCACCCACACCCAGGACGCCACGCCCCTGACGCTTGGCCAGGAGTTCTCCGGCTACGCCCACCAGGTTTCCGGCGGCGTTCGCCGGCTGAAGGAAAGCCTCTATGGCCTCTATGAGCTGGCCCAGGGCGGCACCGCCGTCGGCACCGGCCTGAACGCGCCCATCGGCTTCGCCGAAAAGGTGGCCGAGAAGATCGCCGCCATCACCGGCCTGCCCTTCATCACCGCCCCCAACAAGTTCGAGGCCTTGGCCGCCCACGACGCCATGGTCTACAGCCACGGGGCGATCAACACCGTCGCCGGCTCCCTGTTCAAGATCGCCAACGACATCCGCTTCCTGGGCTCAGGCCCCCGCTCGGGCCTGGGCGAACTGTCCCTGCCGGAGAACGAGCCGGGCTCCTCGATCATGCCGGGCAAGGTGAACCCAACCCAGTGCGAGGCCCTGACCATGGTCTGCGCCCAGGTGTTCGGCAATCAGACGACCATGACCTTCGCCGGCGCCTCGGGCCACTTCGAGCTGAACGTGTTCAACCCGGTGATGGCCTACAACTTCCTGCAGTCGTGCAAGCTGCTGAGCGATGCGGCCGTCTCGTTCACCGACAACTGCGTGGTCGGCATCGAGGCCCGCGAGGACAACATCAAGGCCGCCCTGGAGCGTTCACTGATGCTGGTCACCGCGCTGGCGCCCAAGATCGGCTACGACAACGCCGCCAAGATCGCCAAGACCGCGCACAAGAACGGCACCACCCTGCGCGATGAGGCCGTGGGCGGCGGCTATGTCACCAATGAAGAGTTCGACGAGGTCGTGCGCCCGGAGAAGATGATCTCCCCGGGCTGATCTCGACCTAGACCAGCTCCACCGCCACCGCCGTGGCCTCGCCGCCGCCGATGCACAGGCTGGCGAGGCCGCGTCGACCGCCGCGGGCCTGCAGGGCCGCGATCAGGGTCGCCAGGATGCGCGCGCCCGACGCGCCGATGGGATGGCCGAGCGCGCAGGCGCCGCCATTGACGTTCAGCTTCTCCCGGGGGATGGCCAGTTCGCGCTCGGCGATCATCGCCACCACGGCGAAGGCCTCGTTCACCTCGAACAGATCGACCTCGTCCACGGTCCAGCCGGCCTTGGCCAGGGCCTTGCGCATGGCCGGGACCGGGGCGGTGGTGAATTGGCCCGGCTCGTGGGCGTGGGCGGCGTGGGCTGTGATGCGCGCCACCACCGGCAGGCCAAGCCGCTTGGCCGTGGAGGCCCGGGTCAGCACCAGGGCCGCAGCCCCATCGCTGATCGAGCTGGCGTTGGCCGCGGTGATGGCCCCGTCCTTGGCGAAGGCCGGCTTCAAGGTCGGGATCTTGGCGGGATCGGCCTTCAGGGGCTGCTCGTCGGCGGCGATGGTCTCCGCGCCCTTGCGGGTGGTCACCTCCACCGGAACAATCTCACCAGCGAAGGTGCCGGTCTCCGTCGCCGTCCGCGCCCGCGATAGGCTCAGAATCGCGAAGTCGTCCATGGCCTCGCGGGTGACCTGATAGGCCCGCGCGGTCTCCTCGGCGAAGGACCCCATCAGCCGGCCTGGCTCATAGGCGTCCTCCAGGCCGTCGAGATACATGTGGTCAAAGGCGGTGTCGTGACCGATCCGCGCGCCGGACCGGTGCTTGGCCAGCAGGTAGGGGGCGTTGGACATGCTCTCCATCCCGCCGGCGATGATGATCTCGGCCGAACCGGCCATGAGGGCGTCGTGCGCCATGATGGTCGCCTGCATCCCCGAGCCGCACATTTTGTTGACGGTGGTGGCCTGCACCGACCGCGGCAGGCCCGCGCCCAGGGCCGCCTGCCGCGCCGGCGCCTGGCCAAGCCCCGCCGGCAGGACGCAGCCCATGAAGATCTGCTCGACCAGGTCAGGGTCCACGCCAGAGCGGGTGACGGCGGCGCGGACCGCGGCGGCGCCCAGCTCGGTGGCCTTCAGGGGTGACAGGGCGCCCTGAAAGCTCCCCATGGGGGTGCGGGCGAAGGCGACGATGACGACGGGATCGGTCTGGCTCATGGCCGGAAGATACTCCGCGAGCGCCGCCCCCTCCAGCCCGGCTGTCGACAGCCTCAGGCCGGCTGGCGCAGGTCCTTGAAGCCGATCATGCGGCCGGCCGCCTCGTCCCACAGGGCCAGACGGGCGCAGCCCAGGCTCTCGCGCACCCCCAGCCGGCTGTAGTCGCGCAGCTCCGGATAGTCCTTCAGGGCGTCGCCCAGCCGGTAGAAGGGAATGCGGCTATGCAGGTGATGGATGTGGTGCACGCCGATATTGGCGGTCAGCCAGGCCAGCGGCCGCGGCAGATCATAGAACGAGCTGCCGTTGAGGGCGGCCTCATGCAGGTTCCAGCTTCCCGCCCGCGCCCAGCTCGTCTGTTCGAACTGGTGCTGCACATAGAAGAGCCAGACGCCGGCCGCCGCCGCCATGAACACCGTGGCGCCATAGACCGCCAGGAACGGGACCGCGCCGAAGACCATGACGCCGGCGGCGATCACTGCGGCGATGCCCAGATTGGCGCCCATGACGCTGATCCAGGCCTTGCGGTCGCCCATCATGCCGATGGGCAGGCGGTGCTGCAGGAAGAACATGTAGGCCGGCCCGATGGCGAACAGCACCACCGGATGGCGGTAGAAGCGATACAGGAAGCGGCCAAGCGCCGATCGCCCTTGATATTCCTCGACGGTCATCAGCTCGATGGCGCCCAGCTCCCGGCGGTCGAGATTGCCAGACGTCCCGTGGTGGTTGGCGTGCGAGGCCTGCCAGTAGCCGTAGGGGGTCAGGGTCAGCACGCCGAGCACCCGGCCGACCGCGTCATTGACAGCCCGGCTGGCGAACAGCGAACCGTGCCCGCAGTCATGCTGCAGCATGAACATCCGTACCAGGAAGGCCGCCGCCGGGATGGTCAGGACGAGACCCAGCCAGATTCCGTTGGCTGCCAGCAGGGTGGCGGCCAGGGCGAAACCGGTCAGGGGCAGCAGGGTCCAGGCGATCTCCGCCAGGCTGCGGGAAAGCTGTGGGCCACGATAGGCCGCCAGCGTCTTGCGCCAATGGGCGGCGCTGAGGCGACCCGCAGGGGCCGAGGAATCAAAAGCCATGAACAGGAAGGTTCCGTGGGGGTCGGGGAGGACGAGAAGGGCTGTAGCAGAATCCTGTGCCCTGCGGGTTCGACAGGAATATGGCCTGCCAGACCGCGGCGGGCCTGACCAGGGGTGCTGCGGAAAATCTGACTCCGCTCAGGGTTGAGCCGGAACGGTGGCCGCGATGAAGCCCCCGCCCAGGACGCGATCGGGATCTTCCGGCGCATAGAGGACGCAGGCCTGGCCAGGCGCCACGCCCTCCTCGGCGCCGTCGAACACCACGCCGACCTCATCGCCCACCCAGGCGAGCCTTCCCGGGACCGGTTCGCGGGTGGAACGCACCCGGGCCAGAACCGGTCGGCCCTCGTCGCAGGCCGCGGCGAAGCTGGCCGATTCGCCGAGCCAGTTGGTTTCCTTGAGCCGCAGGGCGCCGGTCAGCAGGGCTTCCCGGGGGCCGACGATCACCTGGCGGCGCTCGGCGTCGATGCGGACCACGAACAGGGGATCGCCCACGGCGACGTTCAGACCCCGGCGCTGACCGATGGTGTAGCGGGTCACGCCCTCATGCCGGCCGAGCACCCGGCCGTCCATATGGACGATGTCGCCCGGCTCCGCCCCATGCGGGCGCAGGCGGTCGATGACGGTGGTGTAGCGGCCCTCCGGCACGAAGCAGATGTCCTGGCTGTCGGGCTTGTCGGCGATGGCCAGGCCAAGCTCGGCGGCCACCCGCCGCACCTCGGTCTTGGGCAGGCCGCCCAAGGGGAAGCGCAGGAAGTCCAGCTGCTCGGGCGTGGTGGCGAACAGGAAATAGCTCTGGTCCCGGGTCGCATCCACGGCTCGCTGCAGATGGGGTCGGTTGCCGCCAGCGGCCCGGCGCACATAGTGGCCGGTAGCCAGGGCCTCGGCGCCCAGGTCCCGGGCCACGTCCAGCAGGTCGCGGAACTTGACCGTCTGATTGCAGCGCACGCAGGGGATCGGCGTCTCGCCGCGCAGATAGGCGTCGGCGAACTCCTCCATCACCTCCTCACGGAAACGGCTTTCGTAGTCGAGGACATAGTGCGGAATGCCGATGGCCTCGGCCGCGGTGCGGGCGTCGTGGATGTCCTGGCCGGCGCAGCAGGCGCCCTTCTTGGCCAGGGCCTGACCGTGGTCATAGAGCTGCAGGGTCACGCCGACCACGTCATAGCCGGCCTTGGCCAGCAAGGCGGCGGTGACGGTGGAGTCCACGCCGCCGGACATGGCGGCGACCACCCGGGTTCCGGCCGGCAGGCCGACGGCCGCACGCACCGCCTCGACCGCCGCATCGGCGGCGGAGGGGGGTGGCGTGTCCGGATGGGGGTCGAGGGTGACGGCGTCCATGGGCGCTATTTAGCGACTGCGGCGGTCATTTGCGAGCGGCGGGGCGTGCGGCCAATCCGACGGATGTCCGGCGCCGCACACGCCTTGCAGCCCTGGACCGGCGCGCTATCGATGGGCAGACTGGATCCAGCCCGCCATTTCGGCGGTCAGAGCCGGGCGCGCGAGCTTCCATGACTGACTCCTCGGACGCCGATCACCTCGGCGGCTGCCTCTGTGGCCAGATCCGCTACCAGCTGAGCGGCCCCCTGGCTGACATCCAGCTCTGTCATTGCAGCCAGTGCCGCAAGGCCCAGGGCTCGGCCTTCGCGGCAAACATCCCCGTGTCCGAGGACCACCTGCGCTTCCTGTCGGGGGAAGAGGCCCTGGTGCTGTTCGAATCCTCGCCGGGCAAGACCCGGGCCTTCTGCGGCCGCTGCGGGTCGCCCCTCTTCAGCCGCACTACCGCCAAGCCCGGCGTCCTCCGCCTGCGGGCCGGAACCCTGGACGGTCCCAGCGGCGCGCGCCTGGGCTTCCACATCTTCGCAGACTCCCACGCCGACTGGTGGGCGCTTGACGACAAGCTGCCGCGCTATTCCGAGCGCGCGCCAGACTAGGCGCTCAGCGGCCTGGCCCATACCGGGCCGTGATGACGCCGAGCTCCTGCGTCGGGTCGGACTGGAAGTTCGCCCTGCCGCTCCCCAGGGCCAGGGGCAAGGCGACGAAGCTGTGGCCGCCATGTTCGCGGCTGGCTTCCACGTTCAGGGTGTAGGCGCCCCGGGGCAGGGGCTGACCATCATCGGCCCGCCCGTCCCACACGACCTCATAGCGGCCCGGCGCTCGGGTGGTCCGCGCGACCCTGGCGACAGCCGCCATGTCCATCCGCTCCACCCGTCGCCAGAAGATGTAGTTGCTCTCCCGCCAGCGGGGCTCAGGTCCCAGGACCAGCAGCGTCTTCACCACCCGCTTTTGGGCGTCCGTGATCCAGGCGGCCAGATAGGGGCGCTCATAGTTGGCGCCGCCCTTGTCCGGAATCTCCACGGCGACGCTGAGCCTGAAGCCGGCCGGCCAGGCGCCGGGCGCGGCGGCGGTTGTGGCGGCGGTAAGATGGGTCCCCGACCAGTTGGCCGAGGTCAGCATCCGTCCGTCAGCCGCCACCAGCATGCCGCTCACGCCTGGCCAGCGCCCAAGCAGGCTGAGGCCCGCCTCAGGGTCCATCACCGCGACAGCCGTCGCCAGGGCGTCCGCCTGGGCCGCCGTCGGGGCGATCACCGCAGCGCCGGTCACCGCGCTGGCCGGGGCGCCGCACCGGGGATCGAGGATGTGGTGGTCGCCGCCGTCCCTGGCGCGGACCCCGCTATAGGCCAGGGCGCCGCGCCGAAGACTCAGCGTCTGCAGAGGCCCGACATTGTCGAAGGGACGGGCCGGGTCGGCGACCCCAAGTCGCCACGCCTCCCCGCGGCCTTCATGGCTCCACACCCGAACATCGCCGCCAAGGTCGATCAGGAGTCCAGACGCCTCGGGGACTGCCCGCAGAGCCGCCACCAGGGCACGGTCCAGGATGTAGCCCTTGGCGACTCCGTCCAGGTCGAACCTGACCGCCTCGGGGCGATCAATCGCCCGTCCCGAGGGCTCCAGACGCAGGATCGCCGCCTCGGCGGCCTTCACGGCTTCTCTCTGCGCAGCGCCCGGCGTCCCGGGGACTGCACCCAGGCGGCCGCTGAACGCCCCGCCGGTTTCGCGCCGCCAGTGTTCGGCCATCCCCACCACCGCATAGAGCTCCGCCGAGACCTGGCTGCGCGGGGCTCGGTTCAGCGCGGCGAGCTCTGAGTCCTCTCGCCAGCGGCTGAGCACACGGTCGAGGCGGGCGATCTCCCGCAAGGCGGCGAGGCCAGCCCGTTCGCCGAGCCCGGCGCCGCCCGGCGTGACCATGACGTCGAGCGACGTTCCCAGGACGTGATCAGCCGCCCACCGCGACCACGCCAGGTCGCCTGCATCCGCGGTCTGGGGAACCAGGGCCGCGCCCAGACCGAGCAAGGTTGAAACAAGCACCACGCTTCCATCCCGATTGATTGCGAGTGAGTTGCATAAACGGTGAAGCTCCCTTATGGCAACTAAGACTCATTTGCATATAGGGGTAATCTGACGATGCGCTCGACGAATGGCTGGAAATGCGGGGCTTTCGCCCTGGCGCTGGGGGCGCTCGCCTCGCCAGCCGGCGCCCATACCTCCTTCCTGTCGCCCTCCATCTTCTCCACCGGCGAGGCCAGCGTCATCACGATCCAGGCGGCCTTCGGTGAGGCCGCCTTCTTCCGGCCTGAGATCGCCGTGACCTCAGATGACTTCCACCTCTACAGGCCCGACGGACGACGGGACGCCTACGACCGCATCGAGACCTTTCAGCAGACCACCGTGCTGGAAAGCGATCTCACCGAGGCGGGGACCTATCGCTTCACCACCGGCCTTCGCCTCGGACGGAAAGGCGCTCAGGTCCTGAAGGACGGTGTCTGGACGCCTCTGGCGCCCGGAGCGGAGGCTCCGGCCGGGGCCCAGACGCAGACCAGCCAGACCGCCACGGTGGCCGACGTCTATGTCACCAAGGGCGCCCCCACAGATGCGGTGCTGAACACGCAGGTCGGCCCCCTCGCCTTCCGCCTGGGCGCCCATCCCAGCGCCATCTACGCGGCCGACCCGCTCAGCCTTGAGGTTCTGTTCGAGGGCCAGCCCCTCGTCGGCAATGAGATCGAGGTTGATCGCGAGGGCGGCGATTACGAGGACCCGCGCTTCAAGCAACGCCTGACAACCGACGCCAAGGGCCAGGCGATCCTGCGGTTTGATCGCCCTGGGGTCTATCTGATCATGACCCGCCATAGGGCTCCGGCCCCCGCCGGCGCCGAGACCGATGTGCGCAGCTACACCACCTCCCTCACCTTTGAAGTCGCCCCGTAAGGACGCCCCATGCCCCGGATCACACCCCCGCTTCTCGCCTTTGCCGCCCTCTGCCTCACCAGTCCGGCGGCCCTCGCCCAGGAGGCGCCCGCCCCCGGCCACAGCAAGCTGGAGTTCCTGCAGACCTACGACATCGATCTGGATGGGATCGTCACCCAGGCCGAATACATGGCCCGCCGCGGGGAGGCCTTCGCCCGGACGGACCAAGGGGGCGACGGCGTTCTGAGCGAGGCTGAATATGTCGCCGAGTACGCCGAGCGGCTCGACGCCCAACTGGCCGCCCAACGGGAGCGCCAGATCCGGCAGGCGCACGTCCGGTTCGGCGTCATGGATGCTGATCGCGACCGGGCCATGACGCGGGGCGAATATGACGCCACCGCCGGGCGAACCTTCCAGCGTCTGGACACCAACGGCGATGGTCAGGTGGATGATCGCGACACCGCCCAGGGTCACTGACCCCGTCGCCTTCTGTTGACGACCCGTCAGCCCGCATCCCAGCGGGCCTGACCTTGATCATTATTGCGAATGCATCTTATGCGCATCTATGGGGATACTGGTATGACGAACTCGATGCGGGCGCCGCGCAGCGCCTGGTTCATGGGCGCGGCCCTGGTGGCCTTGGCTGCGGCGCCGAGCGCCACAGCCCAGGGGGCTGATCCGCTGCAGCTGGCCGCCACGACGGTGTCACAGCTCACCGTGACCGCCACCCGGCAGGCCAGACCTTCCGACGAGGTGGCCGCCACGGTCAGCGTCATCACCGACGCCCAGATCGAGGAGGAGCTGGCCACGGACATCAAGGACCTGGTGCGCTTCGAGCCCGGGGTGTCGGTGCGCAACGCCCCGGCGCGATTCACCGCCGCCGGCGCCAATACCGGACGGGACGGCAATTCCGGGTTCAACATCCGCGGCCTCGATGGCAACCGGGTTCTGATCCTCGTGGACGGGGTCCGGGTGCCCGACGCCTTCACCTTCGGGGGACAGTCCGTCGGCCGCGGCGACTATCTGGATCTGGACCTGCTGAAGTCGGTGGAGATCCTTCGGGGTCCAACCTCGGCCCTCTATGGGAGCGATGGCCTGGCCGGGGCGGTGTCCTTCACCACCCGAGACCCCGATGACTTCCTGACCGGTGGCAAGACTTTCGCCGGTCGCGCCCGGGCAGGCTATGGCTCGGTGGATGACAGCTGGACCGGAAGCCTGCTGGGCGCCGCCGGGAACGACACGGTTTCAGGGCTGCTGGCCTACACCTATCGCCAGGCCCATGAGACCGAGAACAAGGGCGAGAACGCCGCCCTGAACGTCAATCGAACGACGCCAAACCCCCAGGATTTCACCACTCACAGCGTCCTGGGGAAGCTGGTCTTCCAGCCGAGCGACGCCCATCGGTTCCGGCTGAGCGGCGAATACTATGACCGGGAAATCGAGTCCGAGGTCTACAGCGCCCGCGCCGTCCTGCCGACCACGTCGCCCACGGCCACCCTGGATCTGGACGCCCTGGACACCATCAAGCGCTCTCGTCTGGCCTTCGACTATGTCTACCGCGGCGAGGGTCTGGTCGATCGCGCCCTGGTCAGCCTCTACCGGCAGGCCAGCGAGAACCGGGAATTCGCCTTTGAAGACCGCAACACCTCCCCCGACCGCGAGCGCCTGAACACCTTCGACAATGAGGTGTGGGGCCTGGCCGCCCAGGCCGAAAGCGCCGGCCGCTTCCTCGGCCTCTCGCACAGCCTCGTCTACGGCCTCGACTATTCCACCACCCGCCAGGAAGGGGTGCGCGACGGAACCCAGCCGCCGGCAGGCGAGACCTATCCGACCCGCGCCTTCCCCAACACCGACCATGTTCTGGCCGGCGCCTTCGTCCAGGATGAGATCCGCCTCCTGGACGGCCGGCTCACCCTCACGCCTGCGATCCGCTATGATCACTACGAGATCGATCCCGAGGTCGACGCCGCCTTCCCCTTCCCCGCCGTGGGTCAGAAGGATGGCCGGTTCAGCCCCAAGATCGGCGCGGTCTTTTGGATCACCGATCAGGTGGGAGTCTACGCCACCGCAGCCCAGGGCTATAAGACCCCCGCCCCCAGCCAGGTGAACAATGGTTTCGCCAATCTGGTCGGCAACTACCAGACCATCTCGAACCCGGACCTCAAGCCGGAAACCAGCGAGACCTTCGAAGGAGGTTTCCGTTTCCGCCGCCTCGACGCCGCCGGGGCGACTTGGTCGGGCCAGTTCACGGCCCATTCGAGCCGGTTCGACGACTTCATCGAACAGGTGCTGGTCCGCGGGAACTACACCCCGGCCAACCCGGCCACCTTCCAATATGTGAACCTGGCCGAGGTCGAGATCAGCGGGCTGGAGGCCCGGCTTGAAGGCGCCTGGCGCTCAGGCTTCGGCGCCCAGTTCGCCTGGGCCTGGACCGAAGGCCAGGAGACCACCGGCGGCGCCTCGACGCCCCTTAACAGCATCGACCCGTGGAAGGCCGTGGCTGGTCTCTCCTACCGTGACCCAGACGGCCGGTTCGCCGGCCGGGTGATCCTGACCCACGCCGCCCAGAAGGACGGCAAGGATGTCGACCAGGTCTGCGGCGCAGGCGGCTGCTTTGTGCCCGACGCCGTCACCCTGGTGGACCTCACCGCCTACTGGAACATCACGCCGACCACCGCCCTGCGGGCCGGGCTCTTCAACCTGACGGACGAGACCTACTGGTGGTGGAGCGACGTGCGCGGTCTCGGCGCCGCCTCGACGGTCAAGGACGCCTACACCGCGCCCGGCCGCAATGTGAGCGCCTCGCTCACCTATCGTTTCTAGGGTCAGAGGACAGATCGATGAGCGGTTCAATTTCACGGCGGGGGGCGGTCCTGGGCGGCATGGGCCTGGCCGCCGCCCCCTTGGCGGCGAAAGCCGCCGCCGCCGGACCCGCCCCAGACGCTGCAGGCGCTCTGGAGGCCGGCCGCCGGGCGGTCCTGGGCATGGTGGGCGACTTCCATGTGCGCTTCGACACCCGGGAGACCGTGCCCTTTGTTCAGGACTATGAGCCTGCCGACCCGGCCATTCACGCCGGCGATGAGGTGGTGCGCGTCATTGAGGACACGGGGGCCACCCTGCGCCTGCAGCACATCCTTGTGGTGCGCCAGGGCGGCCAGACCTTCACCATCCGCCATTGGCGACAGGACTGGACCTTCGAGCCTGACGCGGTGCTGACCTATGCCGGCGCAGACACCTGGCGCCTGGTCCCGACGACGGCGGACAGCCGCCGAGGCCTATGGGGCCAGACCGTCTGGAACACCGACGACAGTCCCCGCTACGGCGCCCTGGGGGCGTGGGTTCACGACCGCGGGGTCTCGCGCTGGACCAGCCAGCCGACCCTGCGGCCCCTGGCCCGGCGGGACGCTGCGGCCAACCCGCCCTATGACCGCTACGCGTGCGTCAACCGCCACGCCCTGACGCCCAAGGGCTGGGTGCACGAGCAGGACAACGCCAAGGTCGGGACCCGCGCGGGCCAGGACGCGACCTTCGTCCATGAGGTGGTGATCAACACCTATGACCGGGCCGAAGGCTTCGACGCCGCCCCGGCCGAGGCCTATCTCGCCGCGACCCAGGCCTATTGGAACGGGGTGCGGGGGGAATGGGACAAGGTGATCGCCGCCGGGGCCGGCCTCTGGTTGCGGGAAGCCCCCCAGACCGGATCGGCCGCGGGGCCTGCGCTCATGGGCCTGGCCGATCAGGTTCAGGCCGGCGAGATCGCCCTGGACGCCGCCCTGGGCCTGGCCGGGGCGATCATCGCCGAGGCTACGCGGCGACCAGGCTGAACCTTCAGTCCCTGGTCCAGCGGGGATTGAGCCGGGCGGCGGCCCCGCCCGGCAGCTCCACCCGGTAGTCGCCAAACCGCACATCGGGGGTCATGTAGTCGGTGGAGATGTACTGGGCGCCGGCGGCGAAGGCGGCCTCGCGACGGGAGGTGTCGTTGGACCGCGCCTCCGCGGTGTCGGCGTCGGCCCGGGTGCGGACGATCAGGCCAGCGGCCACGGCGGCGGCGATGCGCTCGGCCTGCGCCTGCGGATCATTGAGCGTGATGTAGGCCGCTGCGTCCTCGGTCTCGTCGATGTTTACAAACATCACCCGGCCTTCCAGGGATCGACGCGCGCCCCGATAGAGGTCCACCTGGCTGCGGGGGGCGTCGAGGGCGAACATGACCTTGCCGCGGGCCTCGCCCAGGGTCGGCCAGGCGCCGGCGGCCACGGCCGCGCGCAGGGTCGGATGGTCGCCTTGCACATCATCAGGCGTGATGAGGGCCTCAGGGGCGAAGACGCTGCGGATCTCGGCGTCCACCGCGTCCATGGCCGCCGCATCAAAGGGCGCGGGCGTCACCGCGCCCGGCGCCGGCAGGGCCTGGCCCTCCTTCAGATTCAACAGGATCAGGAGGGGGACGTGGTCGGGATTGGCCCTCGACCAGGCGGCCACCTGCGCCAGGCATCCGGTGAACAGCAGGCAGGAGCTGCGATAGTCGATGTCCTGGACATGCATGACCTTGAGGCCAGGCCCCGTAAGCGGCGCGGTGTCATAGGCCGTCGTGCCCGGGACCATGCGCAGGCCGAGCGGCCGGGCGTAGCGGCCGGGGTCGGGATCGTTCAGGACGTCGATCTCCAGCTGGCGCGCGCCGGCCGCCAGCTGAACCGTCAGCGGCGGGTGGGCGTAGTCGAGGGCGACCGCCTGATCGGGCGCCATGGCGCGGAGCAACGCCATCTCAGGCGCAGGAATGGCGAGCTTGTAGGAGTTGTGCGTGCCCACCGCCTGCAGGGCGTTGATCGGCAGGGAGTCGACCCCCTCGCCGGCGCAGCCGGCCGCGCCGCTGGGGGCTTCCAGATTACAGCCAGGGGCGAGCGCCAGGGCGGCGGCGAGCATCAGGGCGACAGACATGGGCTCTCCAGGGGTCGAAATGGGGTCCATTTCGGGTCGGAAACCTACCGAAAATGGGTCTTTCCGGCGCTTATGTCGCAGGTTTTTGACGACACTGTTACGCCAGATTAAGCGTGAGCCTGCAGGATCGCCCTCCAACGGGAGGCCGTCTTGCCGCTGACTCATAAAGCCCTGCTGGGGTTCGCCTTCGCTTCGGCCGACCTCCTGCTGGAGGCGAGCGCCGAGGGGCAGATCACCATGGCGCTCGGCGCCGGCGAAGCCCTGGCCGGGTCCAAGGACCGCACGCTGGAGGGCGCCGACCTCTTCGACTTCATCGCCGCCGACGACCGCGGGCTGGTGAAGATGGTGTTCAAGGGCCTGGGCGAAGGCATGCGCGCCGGCCCCATCAATCTGCGACTGGCGAGCCAGGACGGCGAGGACCGCGGCGCCTGCCTCTCAGCCTTCCGCCTGCCGCAGAACTCAGGCGCGGTGTCCTGCGTGCTGACCCGCGCCAAGGCCGCCAAGACCGCCGGTCCGGGCGGCCTGCACGACCGCGCCTCCTTCGAGACCGCCGCGGTCACCATCCTGGAGCACGCCCGCGCCCGGGGGCTCGAGGTCGAGCTGGCAATGGTCGATGTGCCGGGCTTCGAGGCCGCCGCCCAAAAGGCCGGCGAGGCGGAGGGCGCCGAGCTGCGCGCCCGCCTGGCCGCCGTCATCCGCTCCCAGTCCTATGGCGGCGGCGCGGCCGCAGGGCTCGGCGAGGACCGCTTCGCCCTGCTGCGCGAAGGCCGCGAGACGCCGCAGGAACTGTCCCAGCGCATCGCCCGCCTGCTCGACCTGGACCCGGCCCTGGGCGTCGCGCCGGTGGTGCAGAAGGTCAGCGCCAGCGCTGAGCTGCCCCCCGACCACCTGCTGCGGGCCTTGCGCTACACCATGGACGGCTTCCTGCGCGAAGGCGGCGCCAACACCGCGCCGGCCGATCTCAGCCAGGCCTTCGAACGCTCGGTCGCCCAGACCATGGCGGAGGTCAGCGCGCTCGGCAAACGGGTCGAGGCCCGGGACTTCGCCCTCTTCTTCCAGCCGGTGGTCAGCCTGAAGGGCCCCGCCCGGCTGCACCACCATGAGGCCCTGATCCGGTTCGGCGACCAGGGCGCCCCCTTCCCCATGATCCGCATGGCCGAGGAGATGGACCTGGTCTGCGCGCTCGACTCCGCGGTGGTGGACAAGGCCCTGGAGCACCTGAACCGCAGGCCCGACCTGATCCTGGCGGTGAACCTGTCGGGGCGCTCCATCGGCAATCCGATCTTCGTCACAGAGCTCGCCCGCCGGGTGGCCGCCAACCCCGGCGTCAAGGGCCGGCTGATGTTCGAGCTGACCGAGAGCGCCGCCGTCGGCGACCTCGTCCAGGCCGACCGCCATCTGCAGAGCCTGCGGGCCCTGGGCTGCGAGATCTGCCTCGACGACTTCGGCGCCGGCGCCAGCTCGCTGGCCTATCTGCAGCAGCTGCATGTGGACGTGGTGAAGTTCGACGGCGCCTTCATCCGCGACCTGGAGCACGACAGCCGCGGCGCGGCCTTCGTCAGCCAGCTGGTGCGCATGTGCGCCGAGATGAAGGTCGAGACCCTGGCCGAAATGGTCGAGACCCCCCTGGTCGAAGAGGTCATCCGCAAGGCCGGCGTCCACATGGCCCAGGGCTGGCTCTACGGCGCCGCCGCCCGCGACCCCGCCCCCTACCCCCTGATCAGCGCCGCGGCGCCCGCAGCGCCCGGCCGCCGCCGGGGGGCGGTGGATAGCTGGGGGTAGGACCCGCATCTGGTGATCGCTGGAAGTGTCTGCTCTCAGGCAACGCCGATGTGAATTGCGACTTGATGAGAACAGAACATGAACGATAAGGTGAGGCCCCAGAGGGGCCTGCGGGACCAGCGTCATGGAATCAATCGCCGCTGGGGCGCTGCACACCGACGCGCCCAAAACTCATCGCTCCGTTCGCCTCCGAGCGGCTCCGGACACCTGTAAGGCTCAGGTCTGTGCCAGAGTGCTGGTGCGGGCATCGCGCGCGCCCTGGTTGCGTTTATCGTCGCTCGCAGGCACTTCTAGAGTCGCATTGTCGGGGGGCGGGCGATTTGAACAGAGTCCTGCGAAGCAAGACGCCAAAATGTGGCTGGTCGCCCATGCGGCCTCAATGCCAAATCGCGTCTCCAAATTCGCGAATGCAGCCCCGGTGACGACGGTAATCGAGGCTTGGGATGGCGACGAGTGGGAGGTCCATGTGGGTCGCCTGCTGCAGGACCGTCATGGCTCGATCAATCTGCAGAAGGTCCCCGCAAGGCACTCCGGTGACGGCGGCTTGGACTACTACTGCGCGTCGGAAGCGGTGGTATATCAATGCTATGCCGTGCAGGAACCTATTGACGTCGCGACGCGCGCGTCCAAGCAAAAAGGCAAGATCACGACCGACATAGGCAAGCTTTGCAAGGTCGACGGGGTCGCCGCCAAGCTCTTCAAGTCCAAGCCTGTCTCGCGATGGATTATTGTTGTCCCGAAGCACGACAGCCAGGAAGTCAATAACCACGCAGCAACCAAGGCGGAGGAGGTGCGAAGAATGGGCCTAGCCCATATCGCATCGAATTTCGAGATCCTCATCCACGACCGGGATGATTTTGACGAGGATTCTTGGAAGAGACGGGCCGGTCTGCGCGCAAGGCTGCGCCCCGTTATCGCGCCTGCTACGGATCAAGAGGTCGCGGATATCGAGACTTCGCGCGTTGATCTAGTGGACAACCTTCGACGCAAGCTCGCCAAGCGGACCAAGGCCGCGCCGGACCTCGAAGACGATGTCGACATCGCTCTGAGATCCTTTATCGAATACCAGAACGCCCTGGATTTCCTCAGAGCCAATGCGCCTGAAGCGCACGAAGAGATCGTCGCGCTCACCTCGCAACGGTTGAGGCGTCTAAAGCTGGTCGGGGCTAAGGCGTCTGAAAGCGTCGCGAACATTCTTGAGCTTGAGCTCGATAGTCTGACGGCCAGTTTCAGGGAGCGCGTCGCGAACCTCGACCCGGACACCGCGCAAGAACTCGCCTTCGGTGTCGTCAGCGAGTGGCTTATGCGCTGTCCCTTGGATTTCGCATGAGCAGCGCCACAAGCCGTCTTCGCCGGATCTTTACGGGTGCCTTCACGATCTCCGATCGCTCCCAGCCCCTGCCAGGAGACCTGCGCATAAATTGGGGTGTCACCCTAATCCTGATGGTCCTCGCCTCCTCCAGAGGCCAGCGCTGCAGCCTCCAGAAACTCCACTTTCTCGCCCACCTCAGCCGGACAAGTCAGACGCGGCGCGAGGCCCTTGAGGTGCTTGATCGAACTCGAGAGCCCTCGGCGCTGTCGGTTCGGATTGAGCCCTGGGTCAATCGCGCATTGGCCTTCGCCGTCGCCCAAGGCCACGCGGTCATGAAAGACGGCAAGGCTGCCGCCCTGACGGACCAAGGGAAGGCAATACTGGACGAGCTATCCGCCATGTCCGTGCTCGCAGAGGAACGCGCGTTCCTAGCGAGGATTGGCCCGCGTGCCACGGAAAAGGTCGTTGACGCAATAATGAAGATGGAGCCCTTCTGATGACGCTCACCGTGCGGCACATCAGGCTGAGGGCGCAGTCGACGAACGGGCTATACGGTACCGACATCCCGGTGTCCGGAGGGTGCACAATCATTCACGCACCCAACACTTCAGGCAAGTCGACCGTGCTACAGGCCATGCTCTACGCCTTGGGCCTAGAACAGATGCTAAGTCCGCGTCGGGAGATCCCGCTTCCTTATGCGATGCGCACCCACGTCGAAGACCCTACAACCGGCAAGAGCCACGCCGTCATCGCATCCTACGTCGCAGTCGAGTTGGAAAACCAGTCGGGTGAGCGCATCACTGTGCGACGTAACGTTACCTCGGATGGAGACAGGAGGCTGGTCTCCGTCTTCGCTGGTCCTCAGTTGAGCCAACCCGATGCCGTGTTCGAGCGTCGTGATTACTTTGTTTTGGATGGCGGGGCAGCGCAGCGCGAGGCGGGCTTCCACCGCATGCTTGCAGACTTCATGGACTGGCACTTGCCGACTGTGAAGAGGTACGATGGGGGTGACTGCCCGCTTTATGTCGAGACGATCTTCCCGCTGTTCTTTGTGGAACAAAAGGCGGGTTGGACGTCCATTCCCGGAAACATTCCCACCCATTTCCGGATACGCGACGTGCATAGGCGCGCCGTCGAATTTCTTTTGGATCTCGATACGCACGATCTCGAGCGCCGGCGACAGGATCTGGAGCTACGGCAGAATGGGGTAAAAGTGACGTGGACCGCGCTCATCCACGAAACCAAGGCAATGGCGGCCGCCATAGGTCTGAACTCGGCGCAGCTGCCGGAAGCGCCCACTGCGCTTGTCGAGGAAGTCAGAGCTGCCCATCTGCAGGTCTTCGTCGACGGCGACTGGCGACCGCTAACTGAGCATCTGCATGCCTTGCAGGATGAGCTCGGGTCGCTTCAAGATGTGATCATTCCCGAGGTCGAAAGCGTCGTTGACGACGCGACAGTTGAAGCTGACGACCTTGCCAAGGCGATCCAAACCCTCAACGGCGACCGCGCCGAAGTCTTTAGAGAGCGTCAGGCGGAGCTCATCCAGCTTGCTGCTACGCGAGAACGGTTAAAGCTCCTCGAAGAGGACATTCAGAAGAACCAAGACGCCCGCAAGTTGCAGCGGTACGGTTCTGAAATCTCGCGTGACCTGTCGCCAAACCACTGCCCGACGTGCGAGCAGGCGATTGACGACGCTCTCCTACCTCAGGGTGCGCTTGATGCGGTAATGTCGATAGACGACAATATTGATTACCTTGCCGCTCAGCGCACGGTGTTCAAGCGCCTTGCTGATCGTTCAGAAGCTATGGTGCGCGAGCTTGACTTGGAACTTCTTAGCTCCAGCGATGATCTACGGCATAAGACCGCTCGTCTCAGAGCGCTCAAGTCCGATCTGATCGCTCCCTCTCACGCCGCTTCGGCCGCATTCATCGAGCGACGGCTTAGGCTTGAGCAAAGAGTGCAGCAACTCCTTGAGATGCAAGATCGATTTTCGGCCCTCATGGAACAGCTCTTGCGCCAGGTCGAAGCATGGCAGGCAATCCTAGGGGAAAAAGCGGATCTGCCCGACAGCCGGCTGAGTGATGCAGACGTGGCCAAGATCAAAGTATTCGAGGCGTCGATCCGCTCGCAACTCGGCCTTTACCGCTTCACGACGTTCCCTGTGGGCGAGCTTACCGTTTCAGAGGACACCTATCGGCCGGAAAAGGAAGGGTTCGAGATCGGCTTCGAACTCTCGGCCAGTGATAGCGTAAGGCTGAAATGGGCGTATCAGATGGGCCTGCTAGACGTTGCGCTCAAAACCGCGACAAACCATCCCGGACTCCTTGTTCTTGACGAGCCGAGGCAGCAGGAAGCTTCCGAGGTCAGTATCGGCGGGCTACTCAAGGAAGCCGCCCGACTCGGAGCTGCAGGCGCTCAGGTAATCATAGCCACAAGTGAGCGCCTTGAGACCGTTAGAGAACTCTCTGCAGGATTGCGCTACGACCTAATCGTCTACGATGGCCGGCTTATCGCCCCCCTCCCGGACGACCGCTAATCCATCGGCCTAGGTCGGCTTCTGGTTGCGCCCAAGCGCGCCAGTCGGCTCGTTCGTGTCCGAGCGCGCATAGGTGGCGACCCGCGTGTATTTGTCCCGCGGGTAACCCGCGCAAGGTGGGGCACGACGCCTCCGCGCCGTGGCTCTAGCTCTCGACCCGGGGGTCAGCTTTCTGCACAGAGATCGGACACTGAGCCACCCCCAGGCCCCTACAGCCCCTCCGCCTCCAGCCGCGCGCGCCACAGCGCCGCGCGCTTCGTCAGCTCGTCCTTGCGGCGGAGGTCGGAGTAGTCTTCCGGCAGGCGGTCGAGGATTTCGAAGCGGAAGGCGCCTGCGCCGTGCGCCGTCCAGGCGGCCTGGAGGGGGCGGTAGGGGCTGGAGCCCTGTTTGAGGGCGAACCAGATGCCGTTCTGCTGGGTGTCGATGTGGCGGCTCTGGCCGACCCAGACCTGGCCGGTGGCCTCGCAGATGACGGCGAAGACGCCGGCGATGGTCGGGCGCTCCTTATAGGCGGCGATCTGCGCCTTGCGGGTCGATGAGGTCATGACAGCTCCTATTTACCCGGGTATAAATGTCAGATCATTTTATCCGGGTAAATAGATGACCGACGCCGCCGCCGACTTCCCCTCAGGCCTTGTCCTGTTCCACGCCGAACGGCGGATCGCCCAGGGGCCGCTGAATGAGGTCCTGGCCGCCGCAGCCCAGGCCCGCGCCGCCGGGGCGGACGGGCCGCTGCCGGCCTTTGATCTGGCCACCGGGCGGCTGACGGACCTGGAGGGTCGCGCTGACCCGCCGGCCCCGGAGGCTGGCCCAGCGCCTGAGCCAGCGCCTCAGCCCGAGCCCGCCCGGCGGGGGCGGCCGAAGCTGGGGGTGGTGGCCCGCGAGGTCACCCTCCTGCCCCGGCACTGGGACTGGCTGGCGCAGCAGCCGGGCGGCGCCTCTGTGACCCTGCGCAGGCTGGTGGAGCAGGCGCGCAAGGCCGACGCGCAGACCGGGGCCGGCGACCAGCGGCGCCGGCGCGAGGCCGCCTATCGGTTCATGTCGGCCATGGCCGGGGATGCGGCCGGCTTCGAGGAGGCGAGCCGGGCCCTGTTCGCGGGCGACCGGGGGCGGCTGACGGCGCTGATGGCGCCCTGGGCCCCCGACATCGCCGCCACGGTGCTGGAGCTGCTGGGGGCGGAGGGCGAAGCCTAAGGATGGCGGCCTGATGGGCGGCGCGAGGCGCGCGATGCGCCTCAGGCGGCCTTCTGCAGCTCCTGCTTGACCCGTTCGGCCAGGGTCTTGATGTCGATGGGCTTGGGCAGGAAGGAGATGTTGGCCTCCCCTTCCAGCAGGTTCGAGAACTCGGCCTCGGCATAGCCGGAGATGAACATGACCGGCGCGCCGGCCAGGTACTGGCGGGCCTGTTTCAACAGGTCGGGGCCCTGCATGCCGGGCATGACCACGTCGGAGATCATCAGGTCGATCTGGCCGGCGTGCAGCTCGCACAGCTCCAGGGCCTCTTCGCCGGACGCGGCCTCGATCACCTCATAGCCCCGGGCGCGCAGCAGGCGGGCGGCGACGCCGCGCACGGCGTCCTCGTCCTCCACGAACAGGATGCGGCCGGCGCCCGACAGGTCGCGGGCCACGGTCTTGGCCTTGACCACCGGGACCGGGGCCGGAACGCCGATGGCCGGCTGATAGACCGGCAGGAAGATGCGGAAGGCCGAGCCCTCGCCCATCTTGGAGGCCACGGAAATCCAGCCGTCGGACTGCTTGACGATGCCATAGACGGTGGCCAGCCCCAGGCCCGTCCCCTCGCCCACCGGCTTGGTGGTGAAGAAGGGGTCGAAGATCTTGTCCATGACCTCGGGCGCGATGCCGGGGCCGTCGTCGGACACCTCGATCAGGGCTTGGTCGCCCTTGGCGCCGGTATAGCCCAGGGCTGCGGCCTCAGCCTCGGTGACCCGGGCGGTGCGGATGCGCACGGTGGTGCCGCCATAGGCGCGCACGGCGTCCCGGGCGTTGACCGCCAGGTTCATGACCGCGGTTTCCAGCTGGCCCCGGTCGACGCGCACATGGGGCAGGTCGCGGCCATATTCGGTGTCGACGGTGACGTCCTCGCTCAGCACCCGGCGCAGCAGGACCTCGAACTCGCTGATCAGCTCGCCGAGCTCGAGGATCTCGCGCTGGACGGTCTGCTTGCGGGAGAAGGCCAGCAGCTTGCGCACCAGGTCGGCGGCGCGGTTGGAGGTCTGGCGGATCTCGTTCAGCCCCTCATAGGAGGGATCGCCCACCGGGTGACGGGCCGCCAGGCTGTCCAGCTGCATCAGGATGGCGGTCAGCAGGTTGTTGAAGTCGTGGGCCACGCCGCCGGCCAGCTGGCCGATGGCCTGCATCTTCTGGCTCTGGGCCAGCTGCAGCTCCATCTGCTTCTGATCCGACACGTCCACCAGATAGGCGACCCAGCGGCCGCCAGTGCGCGACAGATAGAGGTGGGCGATCTTGGCCGGGTCGCGGGACAGGCGGACCTCGAGGGCGCCCTCCATCCCTTGCGCCAGCCGCTGGGCGGCGTCCTGGCGGGAATTGGTCTCGATCAGGTCGCCAAAGGCCTGGCCCCGCTGGAAGGGACCGGCCATGCCGGCCAGCGCCGGATTGGCCTCGATGATGACGGCGTTGAAGGGGTCCTCCCCCTCCAGCAGAGCTGCGCCGAAGGGCGATGCGGCGGCGAAGGCGTCCAGCACCTTGGGCGGCGGGGCCTTGGCGCCGACCGCCGCGGTCAGCACCTCCAGCGCCGCGGCCGGCAGGGCCAGACGCTCGGGCGCGGCGGGGCGCAGGCGGATCAGGAAGCGGCGCGCGGCGCCCGGCGCGCCCACCGGCGCGATCTCGGCGGTGTGGTCGGCGCCTGCGGCGCGCAGGGTGGCGTGGGCGGTTTCGCCCCGGCGGGCGGCGCCCAGCGCCGAAAACAGGCTGGCGGCCGACGATCCGCCCTTGGGCAGGCGCGGCGCGTCGCCCAGCACGTCGCGCCAGGCGCTGTTGCAGGCATGGATGCGGCCATCGGCGCCGGCCAGGGCCGCGGGCTCAGCCAGGGCCTCCACCAGGCGCTCGGCGCCGGGCTCGGCGTCGGTGGCCGGCTCCAGGGTCGAACGCAGGACAAAGAGGCCCAGGCACGCCACGCCGGCCAGGCCGACGAGCAACATCAGGCCAGCCAGGGTGGCGGGACCGGCGTTGATCGCCGGTGCGGCGGCGAACGCCACAGCCATGAGGAAGAACACCACCGCGATGGCGGTGAGCGGATCAAACCGGCGCGCCGGTTCAGGGCCTTGCGGGGTCTCTGCCATGGCGGACCTGCGGCTTGCCTCTGGACGTGGGGCCGTTCGCCCCACCGAATCATCGAGCATCATACTGCACAAGGCCACCTGAGACCCTTAGGAGACCTTTCTGTGGCAGGAAGGTTTTAACCAAACCCTCCCGCGGGGGCGCTTGAGGGCTCGCCAAACGCGGGGCGGGCCACCACATTGGCCTCAGGCGCCGGCCAAGGCGCGCGGCTGACAACGCCCGTCCGGGAGAGAATTGATGAGCGACACCACCGACTACGTCCCGCCCAAGGTCTGGACCTGGAACAAGGAGAGCGGCGGCCGCTTCGCCAATATCAACCGCCCCATCGCTGGTCCGACCCACGACAAGGACCTGCCGGTCGGCCGCCATCCCATGCAGCTCTACTCCCTGGGCACGCCCAACGGGGTGAAGGTGACCATCATGCTCGAGGAGCTGCTGGCGCTGGGTCACGGCGGCGCGGAGTACGACGCCTGGCTGATCAATATCGGGGCCGGCGACCAGTTCAGCTCGGGCTTTGTCGACGCCAATCCGAACTCCAAGATCCCGGCGCTCGTAGACCGCAGCGGGCCTGAGCCCATCCGGGTGTTTGAGTCCGGCGCCATCCTGATCCACCTGGCCGAGACATTCGGCGCCTTCCTGCCCACCGATCCGGCGGCCCGGGCCGAATGCCTGTCCTGGCTGTTCTGGCAGGTGGGCAGCGCGCCCTATCTGGGCGGGGGCTTTGGCCACTTCTACGCCTATGCGCCGATCAAGATCGAATACGCCATCGACCGGTTCGCCATGGAGGTGAAGCGCCAGATGGACGTGCTGGACCGCCGGCTGAGCGAGAGCGCCTATCTGGGCGGGGATGAGTACACCATCGCCGACATGGCCGTCTGGCCCTGGTACGGCGGCATGGCCAAGGGCCTCCTGTATGAGGGCGGCGAGTTCCTGCAGGTGCAGGAGTACAAGAACGTCATCCGCTGGGCCGACCAGATCGGCGAGCGGGCGGCGGTGAAGCGCGGCCGCATGGTCAACCGCACCTATGGCGAGCCCTCAAGCCAGCTGCGCGAGCGCCATGAGGCCAGCGACTTCGAGACCAAGACCCAGGACAAGGTCGAGGCGGCCAAGGCCGCCGGCTGAGGCCGCGCCGGTGACCTGCCGCTTCGACGCGGCCTTCCGCCAGGAGCTTTCGGCGCGCCTGCAGACCTTCCCGCGGATCGTCCACCCGCAGGAAGGCCTGAAGGCGGCCGCCGTGGCCATCACCCTGGTGGCGGCCGATGACGGCTCAGGCCAGGCGGCCTTCCTGCTGACCCGGCGGGCGACGACCCTGCGCGCCCATGCGGGCCAATGGGCCCTGCCCGGCGGTCGCTGCGATCCGGGCGAGACCCTGGAGGTCGCCGCCCTCCGCGAGCTGGAGGAGGAGCTGGGGCTCTCCCTGCCGCCGGAGAACATCCTGGGCGTCCTGGACGACTATCCGACGCGGTCAGGCTATGCGATCGCCCCGGTGGTCGCCTGGCTGGATGATCCCGGCCAGATCCGGCCCAATCCCGACGAGGTGGCTTCCGTTCACCACATCCGGCTGGACGGACTGATGGCCGACCATGCGGTGGACTTCGAAACCATCCCGGAGAGCCCCCGCCAGGTCATCCGCCTGTTGATCGGCGACCAGCACATCCACGCGCCGACCGCGGCCCTGATCTATCAGCTGCGCGAACTGGTGGCCGGCCGCGTCACCCGGGTGGCCGAACTCGACCAGCCGGTCTTCGCCTGGCGCTAGAGCCTCTAGGTCTTGAGCGCGTTTCGCACCGACAACCGGTTCCCACTTATCGGAACGCGCCCTAGCGCAGCGGCCTCGCCCGGGGTGGCGGGGCGGCGCGGGCGCCCATGAGGAAGCCGATGATCTTGGCCACGGCTTCGAAGTGGGCGGGCGGAATGGTCTGATCGATCTCGACGGCGGCATAGAGGGCGCGGGCCAGCGGCGGATCCTCGATGACGGGCACGCCGGCCTCCTCGGCTGTGGCGCGGATGCGCAGGGCCACGGCGTCCAGACCCTTGGCCACGCATTGCGGCGCGCCAGCGCTGCCGGCCTCGTATTTCAGCGCCACGGCGTAGTGGGTCGGGTTCATCACCACCACGGTGGCGGTGGGCACCGCGGCCATCATCCGCCGGCGGGCGCGGTCATGGCGCATCTGGCGCAGCTTGGCCTTGATCAGCGGGTCGCCGTCGGTCTGCTTGTACTCTTCCTTGATCTCGTGACGGCTCATCATCTGCTTCTTGAGGAAGCGGTGCTTCTGCCACAGCCAGTCCACGCCGGTGATCACCAGCATGAGCGCGATGACGGCGAAGACCATCTGGCGCAGCACCTCGGCGCTGAACGGCAGCATGGCGGCCGGATCGAGGGCCGAGAGGGTCTGGAACTCGTGGAAGTGCGGCTTGAGCACCCAGTACGAGACCCCGGCGACGGCCAGGATCTTGGCGATCGACTTGACGAACTGGGCCAGGCCGTCAGGGCCGAAGATCCGCTGGAAGCCCGAGAGCGGCGAGACCTTCTTGAAGTCCGGCTTGGCCTTGTCCGGCGTGAACAGGAAGCCGTGCTGCACCAGATTGCCGGCCATGCCGCCGATGGCCGCGGTGGCCAGGACGGCGGCCAGGGCCGGGGCGGCGGCCATCATGGCCATGCGCGCCACATTGACCCCGCCCCCGCCCTCCAGCTGGATCTGCTCGGGATGGGCGATGAAGGGCAGCAGCGCCGCGGCCATGGACTTGGCCAGCCAGCCGCCGAAGATGGCGATGGCGCCGGCGGAAAAGGCGAGCGCCATCAGGGGGGCGAGGTCCTGGGTCTTGGCCACATCCCCCTTTTCCCGCGACTGTTCGAGTTTTCGCGGGGTGGCCTCTTCTGTTTTCGATGACTGGTCGGTTTCAGCCATGGATCACAGGAAGTTCGCCAGCAGCGCCCGGTAGCGGTCGACCCAGACCATGCCCAGCACGCCGAGGCTGAGCGCGAAGATCGACAGGGACGACAGCACCAGCAGCGGGGTGGCCACGAAGAAGATCTGGAAGGCCGGCATCACCCGACCCACCAGGCCCGCGGCGATGTTGAAGATCAGCGAGAAGACCACCACCGGGGCAGCCAGCTGCAGGCCCAGCGAAAAGGCCTCGGCCGTGGTCTGCACCGCCAGCTGGGCGGCGTCCCCCACCGGCACATCGCCGCCGAACGGAAACAGGCGGTAGGAGGAGACAATGGCCGCCAGGAACATGTGGTGCAGGTCGGTGACCATGATCAGGGTCACCCCCATGACGGTCAGGAAGGTCGAGAGCGAGGTCGAGGGCTGGGCCTGGCCAGGATTGGCGGTCTGGGAGAAGGCCAGCGTCGACTGGATGGAGACGATCTCGCCGGCGATGCCGAGCGCGGCCAGCATCATGCGCAGGATCAGGCCGATCATCAGGCCGATCAGGATCTCGCGGAAGATCTGGGCGAACATGGCGCCGTTGCTGTCGGGCACGGCGCCCACCTGCCCCCCCAGGACGGGGAATATCATCAGGGCGAACAGGAAGGCGAAGGCCAGCCGGATGCGGGCCGGCACCGCCCCGTCGCCGACGCCGGGCATCAGCATCATCAGGGCGCCGAGCCTCGCGAAGATCAGGCCGGCGGCATAGACCTGGGGGGCCGAAGCATAGGCTTCCATGGCCCTACATGGCCGCGATGCGGGCGGCGATCTGGTTCATGAAGCTCGACATCAGCGCCCCCATCAGGGGCAGGAAGAGCAGCAGAGACAAGAAGATGGCCACGATCTTGGGCGCATAGACCAGGGTGGCTTCCTGGATCTGGGTGAGCGCCTGCATCAGGCCGATGCCGACGCCGACCACCAGGCCCACGATCAGCACCGGCGCCGACAGCTGGATGGTCAGCCAGATGGCGTCACGGCCAATATCCAGAACCTCGGCGCCATTCATCGCGCGCCCTTTCGCAAGCCGGGGGGAACTGCGCCGGACAATGGACAAACGTGGTTAACGAAGGGTGGAGGCGGGGGGCGGGGCGGTGGGCGGCTGTGGGCTCATCGCTGTCTTTGCCAAGGCCCGCTTCCGGGCAATGCCTCTCAGCCATTTCGGATGATCACCTTGGGCGCCGGATGGACTTGGTGCGGTCGATGACACGTTAAGGGCTAGAAAAGGCAGCAGCGTGCGCGTATATTGTGCGCATGGAAAACACGCATTCGACTAGTCGTCAGCGGTTGAACCTGACGCTTCCAGGCCCACTGGTCGAGGAAGCAAAGGCGCTGGGCCTGAACCTCTCGCGCGCCTGTGAGAGCGGGCTGGAGGCGGCTGTCGCCGCTGAACGGGCGCGACGCTGGCAAGCCGAAAACCAAGCCTTCTTCGATTGGTACAACGCCAAGGTGGAGACCGATGGCCTGGTCTTGGCGGAATACCGGCAGTTCTGATGAAGCATGGGATTTACCGGCTTCCGAACGGCGTGCTGGTCGTGGACGTACAGTCGGATCTGCTGAATCCGACAATCACTCGCGTGGTTGTGCCACTCATCTCGTCGATAGATCTGAAAGGCTCACAGCCAGGACGACTAACGCCCACCTTCGAGGTTGAGGGGCAGAAGGTCATGCTGCTGCCTCTGCAGATGGCCGCCATTCCCCTTCGCGAGCTAGGCCATCAGCCCCTGCGCATGCTCACCGAGGATGAGGCTTACGCCGTGAGCGGCGCGCTTGGCGTCCTGTTCGAGGGCGTCTAGTAAAGCCGGCTTTCTGGCGGCAGCCCAAAGGCCGCTAGTGGCGCCCATCAGACCGAAAATCCCCGTCAGGGATCCTGCGGATCTTGGCCGGGAGCTGAAGGCTGGGCATGCTTGTGCATCTAGGGAGACCGCTGCTTGCGGGGGTGTCGCCTGTAGGCATTGGGGCGGCGCATCGCCCCCCTGGCACAGTGGATCACCGTCCATATGCCAGCTAGGCTGCGCCATGGCCTCAGCATCCATGCCCTGGTTTCCCATACGAACCGCCCGTTTGTTGCTGCGCGAGTTTCATGCGGGTGACCTCGACGACATTCACGCCTACGCGTCGGACCAGAACACCGTCCGCTACATGGAATGGGGGCCGAACACGCCTGAGGTCAGCAGCCAGAGACTTCATCTTACCCTTGCTGAGCAGGAGCAGTGGCCACGCCGGGACGTCAATCTCGCCGCCCAACTGCTTGAGAATGGACGGGTCATCGGGTCCGTTAGGCTGGGACTGGATGGGCAAGACGGGGCCGACCTAGGTTACGTCTTCGGAAGTTCCTGGTGGGGCGTGGGCTACGGCTACGAGGCAGCGTCAGCGGTTCTTGCAGCCGCGTTTGATACGCTGGAGCTGCATCGGGTCTGGGCGACTTGCGATGCGCGCAACGCCGCCTCGGTCAGACTTCTAGAGAAACTCGGAATGCGCCAGGAGGGAACGATGCTCCGAGACCGCAAGGTTAGGGATGGTTGGCGTGACACTGGCCTGTTTGCCCTGCTGAACGACGAGTGGCAGGTCCGACCTGGCTGAGGAATGTCCGAGTTCTGGCTCGGAGCCTATGTCTTCAAGTGTTGAGGGTTTCGGATGCCGGCCCCAGCGCATGCTGATGGGTCCGGCTGCGGGCTGGCGTCCGGAAGCCTTCAGGGGAGGAAGCCGCGGTCAGCTGGCGGAGCGCTGGTGATGCTGGATGCGGCTATGGGGATATCGCCC
>NZ_JAUYAW010000005.1 GCF_030693405.1 Phenylobacterium sp. | reverse complement strand
ATGCCTGAACACCGCCTGGTTCATGTCCCTCGACGACGCCCGATCAAAATGCGAGGCTTGGCGTAGGGACTACAACGAACATCGTCCCCACAGCGCGATCGGCGACAAGTGCCCGATCGAGCTCATGAATGGCGTCGGGACACATGGCCCACCCGACGCCTGACCGGCGAGAAATCCCGGCCCGACCTGGTCCAAGGGTGGGGGCAAGGTCACTCATTGCCCCCCCCACGTGCGTCGACAAGCGCTTCGTCCGAGACCAGGTGGCCGGCGATCAACATGCTGCAATTGATGCGGTCCATCAGGTAGGCGCCGCTGCTGCCGGCCCACCATCGATCAAGAAAGCTCCGATGCCGGTGGCCTACGACCAGGAGGTCTGCGGCGACTTGCTCTACGAAGGCGGCAATCTCAGCAGCGGGCTCGCCGCTCCGCAACTCGGCGACCGGCTCGAGGCCAAGTTGCCGCAGCCCCGTGACGCCCTCTTCCAGCACCGCTCGGTACGCTTCCTGCTCGTGAGCGATGACTCCGGCGTACGCACCTTCGGCCAGCCGTCTTCCAGGCGTCTCTGCGGCGACCGACAAGAGAAAGACCCGGGCCCGAAGCCTCATGGCCAGCATCGCGCCCTCGCGCAGCGCGGCACGTCCCTCCACACTGCCATCGTAGGCAAGAACGATTCGACGATACATATGAACCCCCGCTTCAGACCCAAGGGTAGCCCTAGTATTTCCCGAAGGGCGCCCAATCGCACCCAACGCACCTTCGTAGGTTAATGGTTAGGGGGCTATCATCCAACAAGCGCCGCGAGGTTTGCGCCGGGGCGTTTTGATGCTAATTATTAGCTCCCTATCGACACGGATTTGTACTCGATGACCGCCAGACACGCCTTTGGACAGGCAGCGAACCTGATGAGCCGTCGTTGGCGGGCGCGCCTAGACGAGCGGCTTAAGGACACGGGCCTCTCGCAGGCGCGGTGGCTGGCGTTGTTTGAGCTATCAAGTTCGGACGGAGGGCTGACACAGCGGGATTTAGCGGATCGGCTCGGAATCGAGGCGCCGACGATCGTGCGCCAGTTGGATGACCTTGAAAGGCGCGGCCTGATTGCGCGGCGGGAGGCGCCGAATGATCGGCGAGCCAAACGCGTCACCCTCACCGCCGCGGCAGAGCCGGTCCTCGACCACATCACGAGCATTGCGGCCACGCTTCGCGACGAGTTGCTGGCGGATATTTCTGACGCCGATCTCGTCACCTGTCTGTCCGTTTTGGGACGAGTCAACCAGCGTTTGGAACAAAGATGAGCGCGGCGGATGACAACCCCGTCGCGAGCGTGAAAAGCATTCGCATCGGGCGAAAACCCTCGCGGCGCCTGCTTCTCGTCGCCGCCGTGATCGTGGCCCTCATTGCGGCCGGCGCGGTTTGGCTGCACGGGAGGGCCGGCCGGGTGTCGACCAATGACGCCCGCATTGCCGCAGATGTCATTGCGGTTTCCAGCGAGGCGGCCGGCAGGATTGTTCAGCTCGATGTCAAAGCCGGGGACCAAGTCGAGAGGGGTCAGATTCTGGTCCGCATAGAACCCCGCGACGCTCAATATAGCTTGGCGGAGATCAACGCCAACATCGCCAACCTGCGCGCGCAGCGCGCGCAGTTGTTGGCCCAGCAAAGCTTGGTGCGCAACACCGTCGGCAATCAAGCTGGGGTATCCTCCGCGACCATCGACAGCGCCCAGGCCGACTATCTGACCAAGCAGGCTGAGCTGGCCGTGGCACGGTCGGCCTTTCAGCGCACCGAAACCCTCTATGGGAAAGGGCTGGTCGCCAAGAGCCGGTTCGAGGAGGACCAGGCGCGGCTTCGGGCCGCCGAGCAAACTGCCGTCCGCGCCCGCGCCGCGATCTCCGGCGCGAAGGCGAGCGCCGAGGTCACCCAGACGGGCCTCCAGCAGGTGCAGGTGATCGCCGAGCAGATTGCGAGCGTCGACGCCCAGATCGACGCGCTGGCTGCGCGGCGTGAACAGCAGCGGCTCGATCTCGGACGGCGACAGATCGTGGCGGCCTTCGATGGGGTCATCGATCAGACCGTTGTCGATCCGGGCGAGTACGTCTCGCCGGGCTCGCGCATCCTGCTCTATCACGACCCGCATACCGTCTGGGTCGATGTGAACGTCAAGGAGACGGAGTTCCGTAAACTGAAGGTTGGCGCGTCGGCCAAGGTGAAGGTGGACGCCTATCCCGGCCGCACGTTTGAGGCCAAGGTTCAGCGCCTGGGGGGCGCCGCTACGAGCCAGTTCGCGCTACTGCCCAACCCCAATCCGAGCGGCAACTTCACCAAGGTCACCCAACGGCTGCCCGTGAGGCTGGCGATCACCCAACAGCAGAATCTCCTCCGGCCGGGGATGATGGCCGAGGTCACGATCGATGTCACAGACTGAGGCCCTGTTCGCGCGCTATGGGTCGATGTACCGCTGGCTCGCGACGGCGGCGGCCATGGTCTCGGCGATCGCGGTGGTGCTTTCATCCACCATCGTCAACGTGGCTGTTCCGGCAATCATGGGCCAGTTCGGCATCGATCAGACCCGGGTGCAGTGGCTCGCCACCGGCTTTCTCGCCGCAATGACGGTCACCATGCTGCTCTCTGCCTGAGGTGGCGCCGGTTCTCCGTACAGTTTGGCGGCTTGGCTAAGGTTGGTTCGGGTTCAGATTACGCCGCCAGTTTGTGCTCAGGGTTGGCCCTATCCGGGGCGAGCCCCGGATAGGGCGGCGCCTGGATTTGTCCATAGG
>NZ_JAUYAW010000002.1 GCF_030693405.1 Phenylobacterium sp. | reverse complement strand
GCTATTGGTGCGGTCAGCCCTTCACCCGGCGCGGCCTCACCCTGGCGGCGGCGCGGGCTCTGAACACCTTCGCCTTCAACACCTTGGGCCTCCACAGGCTGGAGGCTGCTTGTCTGCCGCATAACGCTGCGTCCCGCAGTTTGTTGGCCAAGGCGGGGTTTGAGGAGGAAGGGTTCGCCAAGGCTTATCTGAAAATTAACGGCGTTTGGCGAGATCATGTCCTGTTCGGCATGACCACGCCCCGTTCGCGGGACGAGGCGCCGGAGGTGACTGTTTCTGTTTAGCCGGCGGCCTGCGCCGGCCCCCGAGAGGCCATGGCGAGCGATCGTTGGATATGGGACGCCACGAGCACGCTGGAAGCGCTGGGCGCGGCCGATGTGGTCCTCTGGCACTGGGAGCCTGAGCGCGACCGCCTGCGCCTGACCGGGGCCTCGAGGGCCCTTGGCCTGGGCCCGCTGGCGCCCGAGTGCTCGTCTGCCGCCATTCGCGCGCTCGCCCTGCCCCAGGATCGCGCCCGGGCCGAGGAGGTGCTGCGCGTGCAGGAGCCCGGCGCCGAGATCGCGGTGCGGCTGCGCATGCGCGGCGGCGGGGTCTGCATCTGGCGCGGGGTCTGGCTGGAGGAAGGGGTGCGCGCCGCGGGCGTCGTGGCCGCCGAGACCAAGTTTGCCGCGTCTGACCTCGACAGCCTGACCGGCCTTCTGGACCGCAAGAGCTTCATTCTGCGAGCGCGGGAGCATCTGCAGATTCCCGGCGACTATGAGCTGGTGGTGGGCGATCTCGACCGCCTACGCCGCCTGAACGAAGCCCTTGGCCATGAGCGGGCGGACCTGGTCCTGGCGGCCCTTGGCTCCCGCCTGGCCGCGGCCTTTCCCCCCGGCGCCCTGTTGTCCCGGGTCGGCGAAGATGAATTTGGCGTCCTCGCGCGGGTGGGCGATGTCCCAGCCAGCGAGGTCCTGCGCTTGGCCCTGGAACGCCCGCTGCGGGTGGCCGGGTTCGATATCCATCCCACCCTCTCTGTGGGCGCCGTGCGCGCCCGGGGCGGGGACGAGGCGCCGGAAGCGGCGGAACTGCTGCGCCGGGCCGAGCTGGCTGTCGAAGCGGCCAAGACGGGCGGACGCGGCGGGGCCGCGGCCTATGGCCGGGCCCTGGAGAGCGATGGCCTGTCCCGACTGGCCATGGAGGGCGACCTGCGCGGCGCCATCGGCCGCGGGGAGCTGACGGCCTTCTATCAACCGATCGTCCGGCTCTCGACGGGGGCCTTGTCGGGGTTCGAAGCCCTGGTGAGGTGGCGTCACCCCAGGCGCGGCCTGCTGATGCCCGACCAGTTTCTGCCGCTCTGCGAAGAGATGGGCCTGATGAGCGCGCTCGGCTCCCTGATGATGCGCGAGGCCGCCAGCCAGCTGGCGGTATGGCGGCGCAACCACCGGGCGGCCGGCGAGCTCACCGTGGCCGTCAACCTGTCCACAGGCGAAATCGACCATCCAGACCTGATCTCCAATGTGGTGCGGATCCTGCGGGAGACCGGCCTACCGCCAGGCGCCCTGAAGCTGGAGGTCACCGAAGGCGACGTCATGCGCGATCCCGACCGGGCGGCGATCATCCTGCGGGACCTGCGGCAGGCCGGGGCGGCTCTCGCCCTGGACGACTTCGGGACAGGCTTTTCGTCCCTGTCCTATCTGACGCGCCTGCCGTTCGACACGCTGAAGATCGATCGCTACTTCGTCCGCACCATGGGCACAGACGAAGGCTCGGCCAAGATCGTGTCCTCCGTGGTCAAGCTTGGCCAGGACCTGGACCTGGAGGTGGTGGCCGAAGGGGTGGAGAACGCCGGCATGGCCCGTCAGCTGCTGGCCCTGGGCTGCGACTACGGGCAGGGCTTCGGCTACGCCCCGGCCCTGTCGGCCCAGGAGGCCGAGGTCTATCTCAATGAAAGCTATGTGGACGGCGCCGCCCCGGTAAAGGCCCGCGGCTGAAGCCGCCACCGGGTCAGGCTCAGGCCTGACCGGCCGTCGCCGACAGCAGGCCCGGATCGACGCCCAGCTTGGCCAGGGCCTGGGACCATTTGTGATCGTGGTCGTCCCCGAACAACAGGGCCTCGTCCGCCGCGCAGGTCAGCCAGACATTGTCGCGGATCTCGCGTTCCAACTGGCCCGCGCCCCAGCCCGCATAGCCCAGGGCCATGACGCTGCGTCGAGGACCGGCGCCATGGGCCAAGGTTTCCAGCACCTCCCGGGTGGCGGTCAGGGCGATATCTTCCCCCACGGGCAGACTGTGCTCGCTGCGATAGTCGGCGGTGTGCAGGACAAAGCCGCGTTCGCGTTCGACCGGGCCGCCGATCAGAATGGGATCATCCAGTCCTGGGGCGCTGTCCATGACCGTGGGAATATCCAGGCGGTCCAGAAGGTCGGCCAGCATCAGGCCTTCGACGGGCCGGTTTACGGTCAGCCCCATGGCGTGTTCTTCGTCGTGGGCGCAGACAAAGATCACCGCCCGCTCGAAGCGGGGATCGCCGATGCCCGGCATGGCGATCAGCAGTTTTCCCGAGAGATAGGTCCCGGCCGGTTCTGAGGTCTGGTCGATGGCGCCCATCCCCCTAGTTTGAGGTTGAACGCGGCGCTTTCAAGACACAGTTGGCCTGCGAAGGTTGAAGGGGTCGGGCAATGCGTTATCTGCTGGCCATACGCCCATCCCGGCGACCTATTGAGGAGCACGGCCATGACCATCAAAACCGGCGATAAGCTGCCCAGCGTCACCCTGACCCAGGCGACCGTGGACGGCCCCAAGCCCGTCTCGACCGACGACCTCTTCAAGGGCAAGACCGTCGCCCTGTTCGCCGTGCCCGGCGCCTTCACCCCGACCTGTTCGGCCCGCCACCTGCCGGGCTATGTGGACAAGGCCGAAGCCATGAAGGCCCAGGGCGTCGACCTGATCGCCTGCCTGTCGGTCAACGACGCCTTCGTCATGAAGGCCTGGGGCGAGGCTCAGTCGGTGGGCGACGACATCACCATGCTGGCCGACGGCAGCGGCGACTTCACCCGGGCGGTGGGCCTGACCATGGACGCCACCAAGTTCGGCATGGGCGAGCGCTCGCAGCGCTATTCCATGATCATTGAAGACGGGGTGGTGAAGTCGCTGAACGTCGAAGAGCCGGGCGAATTCCGGGTGTCCTCGGCCGAGTATCTGATGGACCAGCTCGGCGCCTGACGGGCGCCGGGGGCGGCGGAACGCCCGCCTGATCCTGGCCGTTCGCCAAGATCGCGGGCTGGCCCCGCCGCCCCAGCGGCCTGGACGTTCCAGGCCCGTACGAATGGAGAGCCCGATGCCCAGCGCAGGTTTCGACTTCGAGAACGCCGCGGGCCGGCGTCTTTCTGGCGTGCTTGAAACAGGGTCCTCGCCGCCCCGGGCCTTTGTGGTCTTCGCCCACTGCTTCACCTGCGACAAGCGGGCGCTGGCGGCGGTCCGCATCAGCCGCGCGCTGGCCGACCAGGGGTTCGGCGTCCTGCGCTTCGATTTCACCGGTTTGGGCGAGAGCGAAGGCGACTTTGGCGAAGGCCTGTCCAGCGACGTGGCCGATGTGGCGAGCGCGGTCGAGGCGATGAACGCCGCGGGCCATGAGGTGCAGGTCCTGGTGGGACACAGTTTCGGCGGGGCGGCGGTCCTGGCTGCGGCGGGCCAATGCCCGACGGTGCGCGCGGTGGCGGTGCTCAACGCCCCGGCCTCAGCCGAACACGTCCTGCGGAACATCGAGGGCCTGCCGGCGACGGACGGGGATGGCCGCGTGCCCGTGGAGATCGCCGGGCGCGAATTCGCGCTGAGCGCAGGCTTCATCGCCGATCTCGCTCAGCAGGATCAGGCGAAACGTATCGCCCATCTGAAGCGCGCGCTGTTGATCCTGCATGCGCCCCGGGACGAGGTGGTGGGGATCGACAACGCCACCGAGATCTTCGTAGCCGCCCGCCATCCCAAGAGCTTCGTGTCCCTCGATGACGCCGATCATCTGCTGACCGACAAGGCCGATACCGACTATGCGGCGGCCGTGATCGCGGCCTGGGCGGCGCGCTATCTGACCGCCTCTGAGCCCGCCGAGGCCCCGTCCCGCGAGGCGGTGCGGGTGGAGGAGACCGGCGGCGGCAAGTTCCAGGTGGCGGTCTGGGCGGGGCCAGCCCGTTTCCTGGCCGACGAGCCGACGGAGGTGGGTGGCCTGGACTCAGGACCCAGCCCTTATGACCTGCTCGGCGCGGCGCTGGGCGCCTGCACGGCCATGACCTGCCGCCTCTATGCTGATCGCAAGGGCTGGTCTCTGGACAAGGTCAGCGTGGAGGTCACCCACGCGGCGCGCACCGCCACCTCAAAGGACAGGTTCGTGCGCGAGATCGGGCTGGAAGGTGAGTTGGACGCCGACCAGACCGCGCGACTGATCGAGATCGCCGAGAAGTGCCCGGTCCATCGTACGCTGACCGAGGGGGCCGAGGTGACGACCCGGGCGAGGCCGACCCCAGCGCCCAAGCTGGCGTCTCTGGATCAAGGCGACCACTTCGCCCGCATGGATGAGGCCTGCGCCGAGGACGACCCCACCGCGCCGTGCCCGCAAGACCCTTGACCTGACGCTGGGGGAGCGCGGTCAACTGGGCGCGACGACATCGAAGGGGACGCGCCGCCATGAAGTTCTACAATTCCGTCGGGCCCAATCCGCAGGTGGTGCGCATGTTCATGGCCGAGAAGGGCCTGGATATCCCGCGCCAGCAGGTCGACCTGATGAAGGGTGAGAACCGCCA
>NZ_JAUYAW010000080.1 GCF_030693405.1 Phenylobacterium sp. | reverse complement strand
GTCCTGAGCGAAACCTTCCAGGGGTCGGCCACCGCCGCACCCGGAACCAACGCCCGGGTGATTGCCGACCTCCTGGCGCCCTTCGGCGCCACCGCTGCGCGCTTCTTCATCAATGGCGTGGACACCGAGACTACCGGCGTTGACGTGGTCGCCCGCTATCGGATCGTCGATCCGCAGGCCGGCACGTTCGACCTGACGGCGGCGGGCAACATCAACGAGTTCGAGGTCACCAAGACCCCGACCTCCAGCACCTCGATCCTGCCGACCCCGACGGCCCTGTTTGGCCGCCAGGCCGTCCTCCGCTTCGAGGACGGCGCGCCGAAGCAGAAGCTGACCCTGCAGGGCGACTGGAACCGCGAAGCCTGGGGCGCGACCCTGCGCAGCACCTTCTACGGTTCGGCCCTCTCGCCTGGCACCCTGGCCAATGGCAGCGCCGACAGCGAGACCGGCGTCCGTGGCGTGGTGGACCTGGAGGCCCGTCGGACCTTCCCCATGGGGGTCACGGTGGCGCTGGGCGCAGACAACCTGTTCGACGTCTATCCCCGGCAGATCCCGCCGAACCTGAACACCACCGGCGCGGCGCCGTTCAGCTCGTTCTCGCCGTTCGGCTTCAACGGCCGGTTCCTCTACGGTCGGGTCAGCGTCCGCTGGTAGATCCCGTCATCTGAGGCGAGTTTGAGGGGGCGGACGCAGGTCCGCCCCCTTTGCCTTGGGACCAACCTTTCCACAGGCCTGAGATTTCCTGTTGAGCGCGACACTTCGTCGGCAGTCGGAGGGCCGGCGTTAAGCTATCAGAAACCCATGGCCATTGTTCCCGCCCTGGACCTGCGCATGCCGCAGGATGACGAACCCCACCACACCCACGCCCCAGCCAATATCGAGGCTGAGCAGGCGCTGCTGGGGGCGCTGCTGTACGACAACGCCGTCTTCGAGCGCCTCGGGGACAACCTACAGGCGCGGCACTTCTTCGAACCCTTCCATGGCCGCCTCTACGGCGCCATCGAGACCTCGATCCGCAAGGGGCAGCTGGCCGAGCCGATCCTGATCGCCGAGCAGTTCGCCCGCGACCCGGCCTTCGAGGAACTCGGCGGCCTGCGCTACATGGCCAATCTGGTGGACCGGGCGCCGCCGTCCACTCACGCCCCGGACTATGCCCGGGCCGTCTACGACCTCGCCCTGCGCCGCGACCTGATCCGCATCGGCCAGGAAATCGCCACCGGCGCCCAGACCACCGACGGCGAGACCTCGGCCCGCGACCAGATTGAAGCCGCCGAACAGCAACTCTACGCCCTGGCCGAAACCGGCTCGGTCAGCCAGGGTTTCGTGCCCTTCGCCGATGCCCTTCATGGCGCGGTGGCCATGGCCGCCGAAGCGCACGCCCGCGACGGCGGCCTGGCGGGCCTGTCCACCGGCCTAATCGACCTCGACCAGAAGATCGGCGGCCTGCACCCCTCCGACCTGGTGATCCTGGCCGCCCGCCCCTCCATGGGGAAGACCTCGCTGGCCTGTAATATCGCCTTCGACGTGGCCCGCAACTATGCCTGGGAGCCGCGGCCCGATGGGACGCGCAAGACCGTCAGCGGCGGCGTCGTGGCCTTCTTCTCCCTGGAAATGTCGGCCGAGCAGCTGGCCATGCGCCTGCTGGCCGAGGCCTCCGGCGTCTCAGGCGACCGGCTGCGCAAGGGCGAAATCGACGCCATGGAGTTCGGCCGTGTCCGCGACGCCGCCCTCGAGATCCAGGAAGCGCCGCTCTATATCGACGCCACCGGCGGCCTCAGCCTGGCCAAGCTCACCGCCCGGGCCAGGCGCCTGAAGCGCACCTCCGGACTGGACCTGGTCATGGTCGACTATCTTCAGCTGGTGACGGTGGGCTCAGGGTCCAGCGACAACCGGGTGCAGGAGGTCAGCGCCATCACCCAGGGGCTCAAGGCCCTGGCCAAGGAGCTCTCGGTGCCGGTGATTGCGCTCTCGCAGCTATCGCGCCAGGTGGAGAACCGCGAGGACAAGCGCCCACAGCTCTCTGACCTCCGGGAGTCCGGCTCCATTGAGCAGGACGCCGATATGGTCATGTTCATCTATCGCGAGAGCTACTACCTCAGCCGCACAGAGCCGCGGGAAGGCACCGAAGAGCACTTCAAGTGGCAGGAGCAGATGGATCAGGTCCGCGGCCTGGCCGAAATCGTTATCGGCAAGCAGCGCCACGGCCCTATCGGCACCGTGAAGCTGTCCTTCCATGAGGACCTGACCAAGTTCGGCAATCTCGCCCGGGACGGTCGCTACGATCCCCACTGACGCGCCCGGACTTGCGCCCCGCCCATCGGCGGTTCAAGGGGAGCAGATGGCCCCCTCCTCCCGCGCCAGGCTGAGCATCGACCTCGACGCCCTGGCCCACAACTACCATGTGATCGCCGCCGAGGCGGCCGGCGC
>NZ_JAUYAW010000042.1 GCF_030693405.1 Phenylobacterium sp. | reverse complement strand
CATCCCGTTCGGCCGCGGCAATTCCCGCTCGGCGCCGGCCGGCGAGGTGGTGGAACAGGTCCGTCGCCTGGCGGCCGAAGGCTATGCCGAGGTGGTGCTGACCGGGGTGGACGTCACCAGCTGGGGCGCCGACCTGCCGGGCCAGCCCAGCCTGGGCCAGCTGGCCGGGCGAATCCTGAAGCTTGTTCCGGAGCTGCCCCGCCTGCGCCTGTCCTCCATCGATGCGGCCGAGATCGATGATGATCTGCTGACCCTGTTTGCGGCCGAACCGCGGCTGGCGCCCTATCTGCACCTGTCCCTGCAGGCGGGCGACGACATGATCCTCAAGCGCATGAAGCGCCGCCACAGCCGGGCCGACGCCCTAGCCCTGGTGGCCAAGGTCCGCGCCGTGCGCCCCGACGTGGCCTTCGGCGCTGACCTGATCGCGGGCTTCCCCACCGAAACCGAGGCCATGTTCGCCAACACCCTGAAGCTGGTGGAGGAGGCGGGGCTTTCGTACCTGCACGTCTTCCCGTTCAGCCCCAGGCCCGGCACGCCGGCCGCCCGGATGCCTCAGTTGCCGAAGGCGGAGATCAAGGCCCGCGCCGCAGCCCTGCGCGCGGCGGGCGAGGCCGCGCTCTCCCGCCACCTGGACCGCCAGGTGGGCCGTACGGTCGACGCCCTGATCGAACGGCCAGGCGTGGCCCGCGCGCCGGACTTCACCGAGATCCATTACGAGGGCGAGGCGGTGGTCGGCCAGATCACCCCCTTGCGCATCACCGGCCACGCCGGCGGCAAGGCCCTGGCGGTCCTTTCCACCTTGATGGCGGCCGAGTAGGCGCGCAGCGCCCCAAAGAAGAGCGGTCCTTCGTGTCCCCTCTTGAAAGCGCCTGCGGCGCGTAAGACGGGAGCCTAGTCCGCGTCCGGCGTCGCGCGGCCCGGGAAGCCGGGCAGGGACCAGCGGAAGACGATGGCGCCGGCGCGGATGGCCAGGCCGGCCCCGAAGCCGGCCAGGGCTGAGGGCATCTGCGGGACGCCCATCACATTCAGCACCACGAAGACGCAGGCCCCCACCAGGGCGGCGGTGACGTAGATTTCCCGCTTGAGCAGCACGGACGGCTCCTCGGCCAGCACGTCGCGCAGCGCCCCGCCGAAGGTGGCGGTCAGCACTCCCATGACCACTGCCGCGCCCGCCGGAGCCCCGAAGGCCAGCGCCTTGGCCGCGCCCACCACGGCGTAGGCGCAGAGGCCCAGCGCATCGAGCCAGGTGAGAATGAACAGTCGCGCCTTGCCGGCTCCGAACAGCCAGACGGCGATGGCTGCGGCCAGGGGCGCGATCAGATATTCCGGACGGACCACCCAGAAGACCGGCGCATCGATCAGCAGGTCTCGCAATGTGCCGCCGCCGACCCCGGTGACAGCAGCGAAGAAGGTGAAGGTGACGATGTCGTGCTTGCGCCGGGCCGCGGCCAGGGCGCCCGAGGCGCCGAAGACGAACACGGCGGCATAGTCCAGCCAGACAAGGGCCGCCCCCAGGCCGTCCTCCATGTGTCGGTCCCTCCGGTTCGAAGCGATGCTAGCCCGCCCTGCCCGATCCTGCGAGGGCAGGTGACGGCGGCGGCGGCGGCGGCTAGAAGCGGCCCATGACGCAGGAAAAAAAGGGCTGGCTGCAGCGGCTGACCACCGGCCTGTCGCGCTCGTCGCGGCAGATGTCCGAGACGGTGGTGGCGAGCTTCGTCAAGCAGCCCCTGGACCAGGCCAAGCTGGACGAGCTGGAGGAAATGCTGATCGAGGCCGATCTCGGGCCTCACTCGGCCGCCCGGATCACCGCCCGCTTCGCCGAGACGCGCTTTGGCAAGACCGCCGACGAGACCGAGATCAAGGAAGCCCTAGCGCAGGCCATCGGCGAGGAGCTGTCATCCCGCCGCGGGACCTTCGATCCGTTGGGCGGCCCCAAGCCCTATGTGGTGATGTTCATCGGGGTCAACGGCTCGGGCAAGACCACGACGCTGGGCAAGATCGCCACCGACCTGACCCGCCAGGGGGCCAAGGTGCTGGTGGTCGCCGGCGACACCTTCCGCGCCGCCGCCGTCGAGCAGCTGGCCGTGTGGGCGGAGCGCGCCGGCGCCGACTTCATGTCCAGGCCCACAGGCTCGGACGCCGCGGGCCTGGCCTATGACGCCCTGGAGCGGGCGCGGGCCGAGAATTACGACGTCCTGCTGATCGACACCGCCGGCCGGCTGCAGAACAAGCAGGGCCTGATGGACGAGCTCCTGAAGATCAACCGGGTGCTCAAGAAGATCGATCCGGAGGTCCCGCACGAGACCCTGCTGGTGCTGGACGCCACGGTGGGGCGCAATGCGCTGAACCAGGAGAATATCTTCGGCAACCAGATCGGGGTGTCGGGCATCGTCATGACCAAGCTGGACGGCACCGCCCGTGGCGGGGTGCTGGTGCCGGTGGCCCAGGCGTCCGACTCGCCGATCAAGCTGATCGGGGTTGGCGAAGG
Source organism: Phenylobacterium sp. (assembly GCF_030693405.1). Classification (GTDB taxonomy): domain Bacteria; phylum Pseudomonadota; class Alphaproteobacteria; order Caulobacterales; family Caulobacteraceae; genus Phenylobacterium. Next base: position 4,734 of record NZ_JAUYAW010000042.1, on the reverse strand, counting down.
GGTCGATGATCTGCAACCCTTTGAGCCCCGGGCCTTTGCGAGGTCCCTGGTCGGACTGGACACCCCATGAGGCTTTCGCCGCAGACCCGCCGCACGGTTCGCTTCATCGTCGATTACGGCGGTCTGATCACCTTCCTGATCGGCTTCTTCCTGTCGGGCCGCGACCTGGTGGAGGCCACCAAGTGGCTGATCGGCGGGTCGGCCGTCGCCCTGCTCATCGGCCTGGTCTTCGAGCGTCGCATTGCGCCCCTGCCGGCCATTTCCGGGGGGGCGGCGCTGTTTTTTGGCGCGCTCACCGTGGCGTTCGATGATCCGGTCTTCGTGAAGATCAAGCCGACCATCATGAACCTGCTGTTCGCCGCAGGCCTGCTGGGCGGGATGGCCTTCGGCAAGAGCCCCCTGAAACTGCTGATGGGCTCCAGCATCCAGCTGCCTGAGGTGGCCTGGCGGAGGCTGACCTTGAGCTACGGCCTGTTCTTCGCCTTCCTGGCGGGGCTGAACGAGGTGATCTGGCGCACCCAGAGCGACGAGGTCTGGGTGCTGTTCCGCATGCCGGGCATCCTGATCCTGACCTTGGTATTCTCCTTCACCCAGGTGCCGCTGATGATGAAGTACGCCAAGACCGACGAGCCGCCCCCGCCGCCGACCCCAGGCTGAGCACGCGGGTGCGGCTTTGCGCCGCCCACGGACCTTCCGTCGTCAAAGCGACGCACAAGGCCTATATCCTTTCCGGCGGTCGGGTTTGACGCGGGGAGAGCGGGCCGATGGCGAAGAACAAGAATCCAGATGATCTCGGCGCCGGCGGCTCAGGCGTGCCGGCCCTCGACGGCTCCCCTAGCCATCTGTTGCACCGGGCCCTGCAGGTCTCCCTCGACATCTATGCCGAGACCTTCGGCGACAGCGACCTGACCCAGAGACAATATGCGGTGCTTTCGGCGGTGGAGGCCCAGGAAGGGCTGACCCAGACCGATCTGGTGCGCGCCACCGGCATTGACCGCTCCACCCTGGCTGACATGGCCGCCCGGATGATCGCCAAGGGTCTGCTGGCCCGGGAGCGCTCCCAGGCCGATGCGCGGGCCAATGCGGTGCGGCTGACCGAGGCCGGCGTGGCCGTCCTGGCTGAGGCGCGGCCCAAGATGGCCCAGGCCGATGAGCGGCTGATGCGGCTGGTCAGCGGCGGCAAGCGCGAGACCTTCCTGGCCCAGCTGCGCCAGATGGTGGCGGCGGGCGAGACTGGCGCCGAGGCCCAGGCAGGCGAGGCCGCCCCCAAGGCCGAAAAGGCCGCTAAGCCCAAGAAGGACAAGCCTGCCAAGGACAAAGGCCTAAAAGGCGAAGGCAAGAAGAAGAAAAAGTCCAAGAAGGCCGCCTGATCCCGGCGGCGCGTCGCCCACGAAAAAGCCCCGGCGGGTGAGCGCCGGGGCTTGGTTGTTCCTGGAAGTGCCGGGCGCCTAGCGGCGGTCGCCGAAGATGGCCAGCAGGAATTGGAACAGGTTGATGAAGTTGATGTAGAGGCTCAGCGCCCCATAGTTGGTCGCAACGCCCATGGCCGCTTCGTCGCCGCCCAGCTGGTAATAGGTCATCTTCAGGCGCTGGGTGTCGAAGGCGATGAGGCCCGCGAAGATCAGCACGCCAAGAACGCTGATGATGAAGTTCATCATCGAGTTCTGGATGAACATATTGACCACCATGGCGATGATCAGGCCGAACAGGCCGACGATCAGGAAGCTGCCGAAGGCCGTGAGGTCCTTCTTGGTGGTGTAGCCGAACAGGGACAGGCCGCCAAAGGCGGTGGCCGTAATCAGGAAGGTCGAGGCGATAGACCCGCCGGTATAGACCAGGGTCAGCACGCCCATGCCGGCGCCGATCAGGGCGACGATGGTCCAGTAGAGCATCCCGGAGGTCTTCGGCGAGGCGTTCTTCAGGGCGAAGGCCCCGAACAGCATCACGGCCAGCGGCGCAAACGCCACAATCATCCCAAGGACGGTCATTCCGGCCAGGCGTCCATCAGCCGTGACCGTGTACATCAGGTCGCGGACAGGCGGGTATTGGCCGGTCACGAAGGCCAGAGCGGCCGACAGGACGAGGCCAAGCGCCACCTTGTTGTAGACGCCAAGCATGAAAGCGCGAAGACCCGCGTCCACCGACATGTCGGCGCGATCCGCGGGGATCGTGCGCGCGTGGGCGCGGTTGAAGTCGCTCATCGAGGCAAAGCCCTTTCTTGTGCGCGTCCAATATCGGACGCCTGCCTAATATCGGGACCCCGGGGGCTCCTGACAAGGATAACCGGTAAGCGGGCAAGGGATATCGCTGGTTCCACTCCAGCTTTGCGCCGGCCGTTCCGGCCCGGACGGCTTGGAAGCCCCCGCCCCCCTGGTCTAGAACCCCCCCATGCTTCGTCTCTTCGCCGCTCTGGCTGTCCCTGAGGATGTCGCCCTGGCGCTCAGCGCCCGGCAGCGGGACCTAGAGGGCGCCCGCTGGCGGCCCCTGGAAGCCCTGCACATCACCCTACGCTTCTTCGGCGAAATCCCGGAGAACCAGGCGGACGACCTGGACGCCGAGCTGGGCTGCGTCACCGGCCGCCCGCTGCAGATCGCGCTGGAAGGGGTGGGCGCCTTCGGCGAGGGCCGGGACATCCATGCAGTCTGGGCCGGGGTGGCCGAGAATGCCGAGCTTCGCCAGCTGGCCGGCCGCTGCGAGGCCGCCGCGCGCCGGGCGGGGCTCGCGCCCGATCGCCGCAACTACCGGCCCCACGTGACGCTGGCCTATCTGTCACAGCCGGAGCCGCAGGCGGTGGCGGCCTGGATACAGACCCACAATCTGATGAAATCCCCACCCTTTTCGATGGCGAGTTTCGGCCTCTATTCGAGCCGCAAGGGATCGAGCGGGCCGGCCTATCATCTGGAGCGGGACTACCCCCTGATCTGAGGCCCCTGATCTGAGGTCCGGACAGGGGCGGCCTCAGGCGACGGCGTAGTCCTTCAGCACGCCCAGCGGCACGATGGCCAGGGTCTCCTCGTGGGTGGCCTCCAGGACAAGCTTGGGGGCGCAGCCGGCGTCCAGCGCTTCTTTCCAGCGGGGCGCGCACAGGCACCAGCGGTCGCCAGGCCGCAGGCCGGGAAAGCCGCTCTCCGGAACGGGGGTCGACAGGTCGTTGCCCCGGGACCGGGAGAAGGCCAGGAACTCGGCGGTCATCACCGCACAGACCGTATGCAGACCCAGGTCATGGGGGCCGGTCTCGCAGCAGCCATTGCGGAAAAAACCGGTCACGGGGTCCATGGAGCAGCGGGCGAGCTCGCCCCCCAGAACGTTCTTGGCCTCGGCGTCGTATCGGATGGTCATGGCCCTATCCTAGACGCTAAGACGAGGCCTGCGCCAAGGGAGTCCCGCACCCATGAGACCGCCTTCCGCCGACGCCGCCCCGCCGCCCGGCCGCCCCCGCCGCAGCGCCCTCTATATGCCGGCCGCCAATCCCCGGGCCCTGGCCAAGGCGCGCGACCTGCCGTGTGACGTGGTCATTCTCGATCTGGAGGACGCCGTGGCGCCCGAGGCCAAGGTCGAGGCGAGGCGGGCGGCCTGTGCTGCGGTGTCCGAGGGCGGGTTTGACCCCCGGGAGGTGGTGATCCGGATCAATGGCCTGAGCACCGAGTGGGGCCAGGCCGATCTGGAGGCCGCGGCCCGGGCGCGCCCCAACGCCATCCTGGTCCCCAAGATCGATGGTCCCGATGATCTCGCGCCCTATTCCAAAGCCCTGCCGGAGGGCGTGGCGCTCTGGGCCATGGTCGAGACCTGCCAGGTGCTGTTCCGCCTCGACGCCCTGGGCGCCGCGGCGCAGGCCCATGGGCTCACCACCCTGGTCGCCGGGACCAATGACCTGGCCAAGGAGATGGGCTGCCGCCACGACGCCGAGCGCGCGCCCCTGCTGGCGCCCCTGTCGCTGATGGTGGCTGCGGCCCGCGCGCACGGACTTGTGATCCTGGACGGGGTCTTCAACGGCATCGACGACGCCCAGGGGCTGGCGCGCCAGTGCGCCCAGGGGGAAGCCTTCGGATTCGACGGCAAGACGCTGATCCATCCCAGCCAGATCGAGGCCGCCAACCAGGCCTTTTCCCCCGATCCCGGGGCGGTCGCCTGGGCCCGGCGGGTGGTGGAGGCCTTTGATTCGCCAGAAAACACCGCTAGGGGCGTCCTTCGTGTGGAGGGGCGCATGGTCGAGCGGCTGCACCTGGAACAGGCCCGTCGCCTGCTCGCCGTGGCCGACGCCATCGCCGCGACCTGACTGGACGCAGGAAGACCAAGGAGCCTCGCCCCATGGGATGGACCGCCCCGCCTCGCCGCCGCCTGGCCCTGATGGCGCCGCTCGCCGTCCTGCTGACGGCCGCCCCGGCGCTGGCGCAGTCGTCCGATCCCATCGGCGACCTGCTGGGGGGCCAAGGTCCGTTGACCACCGCGCCGCCGGCGGCTCCTGAGCCCGCGCCCGCGCCCGCGCCCGCGCCCGCCGAGGAAAGACCATAACGCCGCGCGTTCTCGAGCAGGTTGCGCAGCACGCGACGCAGCAGCTTGGCGTGACCTTGTACAAGCACCGATGACGCGCCCGGCGCGATCGCCAGATCGGCCCCGGTGCGGGCGCACTCTTCTGCGGCCAGCCCCACCAGGTCCACTTCTTCGGTGGCGCCCAGGGTCGACACGTCGCTGGCGTCGCGCAGGTCCAGCCGGCTCGCGAGCAGGATCTCGTCG
>NZ_JAUYAW010000033.1 GCF_030693405.1 Phenylobacterium sp. | reverse complement strand
TCTCCTGTCTGCAGGGTTGATCCCCAATCTTCAGACAGGACCGGCCAAACACCGCGCCAGCCGACCCCTCACAGACCTCTCTCCAGCCCACCCATGCCGCGCGAGCGGCTTAGTCCACTGGCGCATCTTCGCCGCCGCGCTCATCGCGGAGCGGGCGGCCACAGTGCAGACGTCCTGAACCGCCGAGATGGGTGGCTAGCGGGCCCTACGGTGAGCGCCTCAGAGTTCTGATCAACCCGTTTAGCGCTTCCCCTTTCTTCGGGTGGTCGTCGGCCACGAAGCGCAGTGTGTGGATCCCTATGGCCCTCGCCGCTTCGAGATTGCCAGTGCGGTCATCCACGAACAGGCATCGGCTTGGTTCGACGCCTGAACGGTCGATGATACTCTGGAAGTACGCCTGCATCGGCTTCCTCAGCCTGAGATCGCAAGAGTAAAACTCGGCATCAAACTTCTGGCGGTAATCCAAGTCGACAGACATCGCTCGCGCCCGGCGAGCCTGTTGGTTCGACGCAATCGCACAATAGATGCCCGCCGCCCGCAACTCCCCCACGACGTCGTGCACGTCCGAGTACACGTCGATCTGGTGCCAAAGTCGGTCAAAGTGCTCCAAACCCCCGTCGATAGACCAGCGCCTCAGGACGAGTTCCGCGCAGTCTAAGATGTCCTTCTCACCGGTCAGCGCCTCGGCTTCCGCCGCGAACAGATCCAGGATGAACGCATCAGCTTGCTCCGCCGCGATCCCCAATGTGAAGGCTAGCTGATTGGCAAGATCAACCGGCGGGCGTTGAATCACCCCATCGGCATCGAACAAGATGGCCTCAATATCGAGCAGTGCAGCCTCCGTCGGGATAGCTTCTCGTGTTAGGTGCCATGGTGAGAAACATGATCGACCGTCCGCCCTTCATAGCTCATTGGTCGGAGTTGGAGTCGCCCGAGCCGCACAGGTATGCGGGTGACGATGAGCCGATGGGGCTGGATGCCTCGCTCGGGCGCCAGCTAGGCCTGACGCGTATCGGCATACACCATGTTCGGCTCCTGCCTGGGAGACGCACCTCATATCCCCACGCCGAAAGCGCCGAAGAAGAGTTTGTGTTCGTAGTGCAAGGGCGACCTGATGCCTGGATTGACGGAATATTGCACCCCCTAAAACCAGGGGACAGCGTCGCCTTTCCATCTGGCACAGGTATTTGCCACACCTTCCTGAACAACACTGAAGAAGAGGTCAGGCTCCTCGTTATCGGGGAGAAGCGGAAGCCGGAGAACCGAGGGCGATATCCCCTCAACCCAGAGGTCGAGCGCGACAGCCCCTATGCGTGGCTTGACGCGCCGGCGCGGCTGCTTGGTCCCCATGACGGCCAACCGCGTAAGTCAACTCTCGACCAATAGAGCACGGACCTGATGAAGTGCGTCCGCGATCCAAAAGCGGGCAACGCCAATGTCCCTCAAGGGTCGGACTCAGCCGTGGCTGGTAGGTCGGCAACCCGACATTCAGCCAAGTTGAGGAATGTCCGCAAACTGGCTCGGAGCCTATGTCAGCAACTGGCGCCAACCAGAACCTCCGTCGAGCAGAGCGGCTGGTGGCCCCCTCCTGGCTCGGAAGCGCTGAAACTAAAGCCGCCCCTCGGCGATGAGCTTTGCGAGGGCGTCATCCACTCTGGTTTGCCAACCGGCTCCGGTTGAGCGGAGGTGGTTGAGCACGTCGGGCCGAAGCCGGATGCTCACCGGCTCTTTGGGTTCGTCAACCTTCGGCCGACCCGGCGCACGCTTGGCCTTGAGCATGAAGGCCGGCCCCAAGGCCTGGTCAGCAGACTTCGCCCGCGCGAAGAACGCGTCATCGAGCTCAGGGGATTCAGCGTCGATCTTCTCAGGATTGGGTCGCTTGGGCATATCTCTTGGCCTCTCTCGCATTGGCTTTGCGGAAGCTGATGACGCGGATGCCGTCCTTGGTCTCGGTAAACACCAGCACGAACAGACGCGCGCCGATAAAACCCAGAGCGATCCAGCGATCCTCGCCATAGTCGAAACGTTCGTCGGTCGCGACTAACGCCGTATCCCAGATGAACTCCTCCGCCATCGAGAACGGCAGGCCGCGCTCCGCTTCGTTCCTGGCGCTCTTTTCCGGATCGAAGGAAATGTCCATCAGGTTTTCGTATATACGTTAAATAGGCGCCGCGCGCAAGTTTTTGTATATACGAAAAGTCTGGCGGGCGTCGGAAGGTCTATTCTTGCCCGAATACGACGGGGGTTTCTAACCTCAGGTCGCCGTCCAGCCGCCGTCCACGGACAGCGCGGCGCCGGTGGCTGAGGCGCCCATGTCGGAGACGAGGTAGAGCAGCAGGCCGGCCAGGTGATCATATTCGACGAAGGCCTTGTTGGGCTGGGCGGCCAGGATGACCTCGTCCACCACCCGGTCTTCGGAGATGCCGCGGGAGCGGGCCTGGTCGCCGATCTGGGCCTCCACCAGGGGGGTCTTCACATAGCCGGGGCAGATGGCGTTGCAGGTGACGCCGGTGCGGGCCAGCTCCACGCCGACGGCCTTGGTCAGGCCCACCACGCCGAACTTGGCCGCCACATAGGCCGACTTGAACGGCGAGGCCACCAGGCCGTGGGCCGAGGCGATGTTGACGATCCGGCCGCGCCCTTGGGCCTTCATGATCGGCACGGCGGCCTTGGTGGCGTGGAAGGCCGAGGAGAGGATGATGGCGATCAGGGCGTCCCACTTCTCCGGCGGGAAGTCCTCGATGGGCGAGACGTGCTGGATGCCCGCATTGTTGACCAAAATGTCGAGGCGGCCGAACTCGCGCACCGCATAGTCCACCAGATCGGCGATCTGATCGGGCCTGGTCATGTCGGCGCCGTGATAGCGGATCGAGGCGTTGGTGCGGGCTTGCAGCTCGCGCCGATTGGTCTCGATCTGGGCCGGGTCCCCCAGGCCGTTGAGGATCACATGCACCCCCTGTTCGGCGAGCGCCGAGGCCAGCGCAAAGCCGATGCCGCTGGTGGAGCCGGTGACAATGGCGACGTGTCCGGCGATCCCGTAGTCAGCAGCCATGCGCGTCTCTCCCCGTGGGTGGTGTCAGGCCGCGGCGGCGGCGTTCGGTTGCTGGCGGATGAAGGTCCATTCGCCCGGCTGGGAGTCGGCGGCGGCGAAGCGATAGCCGTCCCCATCAAAGCCCTTCAGATCATCGGCCCGGCTGATCCGGTTGTCGATGGCCCAGCGGGCCATCAGGCCGCGGGCCTTCTTGGCGTAGAAGCTGACGATCCGGGCGTGGCCGTCCTTCTCGTCCAGAAAGCGCACGGTCAGCACCGGCAGCTTCAGGGCCCGGGCGTCGACGGCGCCGAAATATTCCTGACTGGCCAGGTTGACCAGCGTCGGGTCGGCATGGCCCTGGGCGGCCGCATTCAGGGCCACGGCGATCTTGTCGGCCCAGAAGTCATAGAGGGTCGCCCCGCGCTTGGTCTTCAGCCGGGTGCCCATCTCCAGCCGGTAGGGCTGGATCACGTCCAGGGGCCGCAGCAGGCCATAGAGGCCCGAGAGAATCCGCAAGCGATCCTGCGCCCAGTCCAGGTCGGCCTTGCTCATCTGCCGGGCGCGCAGGCCGGCATAGACATCGCCATTGAAGGCGAGCGCGGCCTGCAGACCATCCTCGCTCTCGGGATCGAAGGCCTGGAAGCGGGCGCGGTTCAGCTCGGCCAGCTTGTCCGACAGGGACATCAGCCGCTTCAGGTCAGAGACGGTGAGCTTGCGGGTGGTCTTGGCCAGCTCCGCCACATCGGCTTCGAACTGCGGGGCGGTCATGCCCAGCAGCTTGTCGGGGGCGGAGAAGTCCAGCGCCTTGGCCGGGGAAAGGACGAACAGCATGGCGCGGTCCTTTGACCTGTCTTCGTGACAAAGCCAAGGCGGGGGCGGTCTTTAGAAGTGGACCCGGGGATTCATGATGCGCTTGGGGTCAAGGGCCAAGCGGATCGCCCGCAGGGCGGCCACCTCCACCGGAGCCTTGTAGCGCAAGGCTTCCTGCGTCTTCATCGCGCCCAGGCCGTGCTCGGCGGAGATGGAGCCGCCCAGGCTGGCGACGATATCGTGAACCCGGCGCGATCCTTCGTCGCGGGCCGCCGAATGGGCGGCGTCATCGCCCCCGTCCGGGCGCAGCACGTCATAGTGGATGTTGCCGTCCCCCACATGACCGAAGGCGCAGATCCGGCATCCCGGCGCGAATGCGGTCATGGCCGCGCCCGCCTCCTCCAGGAAGTCGGCCACCTTGCTGACCGGCACCGACACATCGTGTTTCCAGGTGGCGCCCTCCGGCTTCTGGGCCGGGGACTGGTTCTCCCGCAGGGACCACAGCGCCTGGGCCTGAGTCCTGGTCTGGGCGACCACGGCGTCGGCGATCAGGCCGCTCTCCAGGGCCTGGGCAAGCAGCCGCTCCAGGGCGGCCTCGGCCGAGCCCGGTTCGCCAGAGGCCAGCTCCACCAGCACGTACCAGGGATGGGTCTGCGCCAGGGGATCGCGCTGGCCGGCGATGTTCTTCAGCGCGAAGTCGACGCCGACCCGGCTGATCAGCTCAAAGGCCTCGACCCCGCCGCCGGCCGCCTCCTTGGCCCGGGCCAAAAGGTCCAGCGCCGCCCGGGGACTGGCGAGACCGACCATGGCCACGGCCCGCGACGGCAGGATGGGAAACAGCTTCAGGCTGGCGGCGGTCACCACGCCGAGCGTGCCCTCGGCGCCGATCAGCAGCTGCTTGAGGTCATAGCCGGTATTGTCCTTGCGCAGGCGTTTGAGCCCATTCCACACCTCGCCATTGGGCAGCACGGCCTCCAGGCCCAGCACCAGGTCCCGCGTGGTCCCATAGCGCAGCACCGCGGTGCCCCCGGCGTTGGTGGAGATCACCCCGCCGATGGTCGCGGTCCCCTGCGAAGCCAGATCCAGCGGAAAGCGCCTGTTCTTCGCCAGCGCCGCCTCATGGGCCCCGGCCAGGGTGACCCCGGCCTCCACCACCATCACGTCATCCAGGGCGTCCACATCGCGAACGGCGCGCAGGCGCTCGGTGGACAAAAGGATCTCGCCCATGGGGATCTGGCCGCCCACCAGGCCGGTGTTTCCCCCCTGCGGGGTGATGGGTACGCCGGCCTCAAAACAGATTCCGACCACGGCGGCCACATCCTGGGTCGAGCCGGGCAGGGCGAGGAACGGTGTCTGGCCGCTCCAGCGGTCGCGCCACTCCAGCAGCTTGGGCGCCAGGCGCTCGGGGTCCTGGCTCCAGCCGCCCTCGCCGAGCACGGCCTTCAGGCGGGAGACGACATCGGCGGGAACGGAAATGGTCATGGCGGGAATCTAACCCCTCAAGCCCTAGCCGACAAAGCCCGCGGCGCGCCGCAGGCGATCCTCGATCGCTTCGCCCAAGCCGTGGGCGGGTATAGGCGCCACCGCGATGGCCCGCGGCGCGGTGCGGTCGGCCGCCCGCAGATAGGCGAACAGATGAGCGGCGGCCTCGGCCAGGTCGCCGGTCGGGCTGAGATTGAACACCCGTGGGCCTTCCGGCGCGCCAGGACCGAAGGCCAGATAGGCCTCATCCGGCTCCGGCGCGATGACGTCGAGGCGCACCGGCGCCTGGGGAGCATAGTGGCGGGCCATGCGGCCGGGCGAGCGGCGGGCGTCGTCCTCGGCCTCGGCCAGGGGCCCGATCACCGCCTCGATGTGTTCGCGGGTCACAGCGCCAGGGCGCAGCAGGCGCGGTTCGTCCAGCAGGGCGACCACGGTGGACTCCAGCCCCACGGCGCAGGGCCCGCCGTCCAGGGCGGCCAGCGCAAAGACCCCGGTCTCCTCCAGGGCGTCGGCGAAGGTGGTGGGGCTGGGACGCCCAGACCGGTTGGCCGAAGGCGCGACCGCGGGACGCCCCAGTGTCGCGATCACCGCCCGGGCGAGCGGATGGCCTGGAACCCGGATGGCGACGCTGTCGAGCCCTGCGCGGGCCAGGTCGCACACCGCCTCGCCGTCGGCCACCGGCAAGACGAGCGTCAGGGGTCCGGGCCAGAAGGCCTGCGCCAGCGCCACGGCGCGCTCATCGAACACGCCGACCTTCTGCGCCATGGCGAGGTCCGCCACATGGGCGATCAGGGGGTTGAACCGCGGCCGGCCCTTGGCCTCGAACAGGGCGGCCACGGCGCGGGGGTCAGCTGCGTCGGCGGCCAGGCCATAGACGGTCTCGGTGGGCAGGATGGCGAGCGCGCCACTGGCCAGGGCCTGGGCGGCGCGATCCACCGCCGCATCGGCTTGCGTCATGGTCATGGTTCCATCCTCAAAGGCGCGCTGGTGATAGCCGCAAACCCCGCCCCTTGTCGCCCTGGGGACCGCAAGCCTTGGTGACGCAACGTCACTCGGCCTAAATAGCCTTCCCTCAACAGGAGCCGTCCATGACCTTCCGCGCCCCCGTCCGCGACATCGCCTTCGCCCTGAACGTCGCCGGCCATGGGGACCTTGTGGAGACGAGCTTCCCGGAGCTGGACGCCGACACGGTGGCGGCCGTGCTGGAGGCCGCCGGCGCCTTCACCACCGAGGTCCTGGCCCCGCTCAACTGGGCCGGCGATCAGGCTGGCGCCAGCCATGCCGATGGCAAGGTCACCGCCGCGCCCGGCTTCGCCGACGCCTATCGCGCCTTCGCCGAACAAGGCTGGAACAGCCTCTCGGCCGAGGCCGAACATGGCGGCCAGGGCCTGCCAAAGGCCATGGAGCTGGCGGTCTTCGAAATGGTCCATGCGGCCAACATGGCCTTTGGCCTCTGCCCCATGCTGACCCAGGCGGCCATCGAGGCCCTGACCCAGCATGGAACCGAGCGCCAGAAGCGGCTGGTTCTGCCCAGGCTGGTGTCGGGCGAGTGGACCGGCACCATGAACCTCACCGAGCCCCAGGCCGGCTCGGATCTGGCGGCGCTAACCACCCGGGCCGAGCCGGATGGGAACGGCGGCTACAAGCTCTATGGCCAGAAGATCTTCATCACCTGGGGCGACCACGACGCGGCCGACAATATCTGTCACCTGGTGCTGGCCCGTCTGCCCGACGCCCCGCCCGGGGTGAAGGGCATCTCGCTCTTCCTGACCACCAAGCGCGCGGTGCAGGACGATGGGACGCTGGGCGAGGCCAACGCCCTGTGGGCCGCCTCCATCGAGCACAAGCTGGGCATCCACGCCTCCCCCACCTGCGTAATGATGTTCGACGGCGCCCAGGCCGAACTGGTCGGCGAGCTGAACCAGGGCCTGGCGCACATGTTCGTCATGATGAACGCCGCCCGCCTGCAGGTGGGCGTCGAAGGCGTCGGCATCGCCGAACGGGCCTTCCAGCAGGCGCTCGCCTACGCCCAGGACCGCACGCAGGGAAAATCCGCCTGGGGCGGCGCCTCGCCGGCCCCCATCTATGACCATCCCGACGTCCGCCGCACCCTGATGCTGATGAAGGCCAAGATCGAGGCGGCCCGGGGCATCTGCTTCATGACCGGCGTGCTCGCCGACCATGCCCGCCTGGCGCCCACGCCCGAGGCCCGGGCCAGCGCCAAGGCCCGCCAGGACCTGCTGACCCCCATCGCCAAGGCCTGGTCCACCGATGTGGGGGTCGAGGTGGCCTCCCTCGGCGTCCAGGTCCACGGGGGCATGGGCTTCATCGAGGAGACCGGAGCGGCCCAGCATTATCGCGACGCCCGCATCGGCCCGATCTATGAGGGCACCAACGGCATCCAGGCCCTGGATCTCGCCGGCCGCAAGCTCTCCATGGGCGAGGGCTCGGTGATGGACGCCTTGTGCGCCGAGATGGCCATGACCGCCGAGGCGCTGACCGAGCGGGCCGACCTGACCGAGGCCGGCCGTCGCCTGGCCGAGGGCGTCCGCGCCCTGGAGGCCGCCACCGACTGGATGCTGCAGAACCGGGGAACCCCCTCGGCCGCCGGGGCCACCCCCTATCTGAAGCTGGCCGGCGACGTCATCGGCGGCTTCGTCCTGGCCCGCCAGGCCCTGGTCGCAGCAGCTTCTGACGATCCCTGGATGCAGGCCCGCCTGCCCCTGCTGCGGCTCTATGCCGGCCAGGTCCTGGCGGGCGCCCCCGGCCTGGTCGCAGCGGTGACGCAAGGGGCCGGCGATCTGGAGGCGGTCAGCGCTTCGGCCCTGGCGGGTTAGAGCGCGCCGTCCACCTCCTGGACGACCCGGGCCGCGCCGTCGCGGATCTGGAAGAACAGGCCCTTTTCGCCATTGTCGGTGAGGGCCAGGACGCCTTCCACCTCCACCAGGTGATAGCCGGCGCGGATCGGGCGCTTCAGCCAGACCTCGATCACCTCGTTCGGCTCGGCGGGCGGGTGGTAGAAGCAGACCGGCGTATAGGGTGAGATCAGGAAGCGCGTGGTGCGCTCGGCCATTTCCAGGGGCAGCATGAAGCCCTGGATCTTGAACGGCTTGCCCGCCAGGGCCCGGACCTCGGCCGGATGGCTGGCGCGAAACAGCTGGGTTGGTTCGTCCACCCAGACCTTTGTCTTGCGCAGCTTCGCCCACTGGGGGCCATCGGCCGTCGGCAGGGTGAGCTGAAGGGCCCGCTCGCTGGCCAGCTCGTCTGCCATCGGCGCCTGGCCGGACTCGAACTCAGCCCACATCTCCTCATCCTGGCCGGGACCCAGGGGGGTCAGATCAGCTTCAGCCGTCAAGGCCGGCGCCTCCGCGACGACCGGCCGGGCCGCCGGTGGGTCCGGCGCCTCGGGCGGCTGGCCGCAGGCGGCGAGCGCCAGCAGCCCCAGGGCCAGGACCGTGTCAGGCCGCATGCGCATGGGGCGGATGCAGGCGGCCCCGCCAGTTCACCAGGTGGCCTGAGGCCAGGATGAGGCCCCCCGCCACGGTCATGGCGGTCTCCGCCTCATGGAAGAACAACGCCGCCGCCAGCAGGGCGAGGCCCGTCGCAGCCAGGGCCATGGCCGCCGGCCGGCGGGGCCGCGTCATCACCAGGGCGGCGGCTGACAGGGGCGCCGCCAGCAGTACAAACGTCAGATGCACCCACTCGGCTTCGCTCCAGACCCCCAGCATCGGCGAGACCGCCGCAGCCACCGGCAGGGCGAGACAATGGACGAGGCAGAGGCCCGACAGGCCGATGGCGGACCCGTCGAGCATTTGGGCAGGGAGGATTTTCATCAGGGGACTCGTTTCTACAGACAGGGCGCTCAGGCGAGCACGGCTTGCGGCTGGGGCGCAGGCCCCCATTCCGGAAAGGGATCGGCCAGTCGCCGCCAGACATCGGGCCCCCGGCGGGTCTCCTCCGGCGTCAGCAGGGCGGCGTCGAACAGGGCGGTCAGGGCGGCCTGGTCCATGTCCTTGCCGATCAGCACCAGCTCCTGGCGGCGATCGCCATAGGGCGCGCGCCAGCGGCTGGAGATGGCCTGGCGGGTCTCTTCGTCCTGCGGTCGCCGCTCCGGCGGGATCGCCGCCCACCAGTAGCCGCCCCATTCGAAGCTCATGGCCGCGCCAGCCTGGCTCCAGGCGCCGGCCTTGGACATGCGGGTGGCCAGCCACAGAAAGCCCTTGGAGCGCCAGACCCCTGGCCATTCCTGCTCGAGCAGGGCCTTCAGCCGCTGCGGATGGAAGGGTCGCCGCGCGCGATAGACGAAGGTGGAGACGCCATATTCCTCCGACTCCGACGGCGCGCCGAACTCCAGGGCCTGACGCCAGCCCGGCGCGCTGGCCGCCTTCTCCATGTCGAACAGGCCCGTATCGAGGATGTCGGCCAGGGGAACCTCCCCCTTCACCGCGCGGATGATGCGAGCCCCGGGGTTCAGGGCGCGGCACACCGCCTCCACCTCATCGGCGATGCGGGGCTCCACCAGGTCGATCTTGCTCAGCACGATGACGTCGGCGAACTCCACCTGGTCCACCAGCAGGTCGACGATGGAGCGGGCGTCATCCTCCCCCAGGCTCTCCCCACGGTCGGCCAGGCGTTCATAGCTGGCATAGTCCCGATGGAAGTTCAGGGCGTCGACCACCGTGACCATGGTGTCGAGGCGGGTCACGTCGCGCAGGGAGTCTCCGCTCTCCTCCAGGAAGTCGAAGGTGGCGGCGACCGGCATGGGTTCGGAAATGCCGGTGCTTTCGATCAGCAGATAGTCAAACCGGCCCTCGGCGGCCAGGCGGCGCACCTCGGCCAGCAGGTCCTCGCGCAGGGTGCAGCAGATGCAGCCATTGCTCATCTCCACTAGCCGCTCTTCGGTCCGCGACAGCTCGGCCCCGCCATCCCTGACGAGCTCGGCGTCGATGTTCACCTCGCTCATGTCGTTGACGATGACCGCCACCCGCAGGCCCTCGCGGTTGCGCAGGACGTGGTTCAGAAGAGTGGTCTTGCCCGCGCCCAGGAAGCCTGAGAGCACTGTCACCGGAAGTCGCCGCATGGCCCGATCCTCATGATGTTACACTATAACATCTATAGGCGGCGCGCGGTGGTCAAGCGGCTTCTTGCAACTTTATAACACCGCCATACCGCATCATAGAGACGAGACTCCGCGACCGCTGTTCGCCTAAGATGTGACAGGCGCCCGGCGGGAGTTCGGGCCAAGGGGAAAACAAGATCATGAAGACCAGACTGATGATGCTCGCCGCCTTCGGGGCGCTGCTGGCCGCGCCGGCCGCCGTTCAGGCGCAGACCTGCGACGCCCCGCCGACCGCGCGATGCTCGGGCGCCGAATGCGCCAGCACAACCGGCGCCCTGGCGGAGCTGGGGAACATCACCGATCCTAAAACCGGGCGCAGCTTCTTCCTCGACATGCCGTGTGATCTGAAGCCGGGGGAAGAGGTGACCTTCATCCTCAACCTCCACGGCGCCGGCTCCATCGGCAACTGGCAGCGACACTACTTCCCGGCCGCCGACTACAAGGACCAGCGCCGGCTGGTGATCGCCACCCCGACGGCGGCCACCGAGACGGCCATGTGGCCAGGCGGCCCGCCCGTGCGCCGCTGGGACGGGGCGGCCGACGACGCCCACCTGCAGAACATCACCGAGATGGTCTTCGAGAAGGTCGGCCTGTCCAACATCGCGGCCTTCTGGCTGGCGGGTCACAGCCAGGGGGGCTTCACCTCCAGCCGGATCGTCTGCTCAGACTTCTTCAAGGACAAGGTCGACGGCTGGCTCAGCCTGTCGGGGGGCCGCATCGGCCAGGCGCCCTTTGTCGCCGCCTTTGGCCCGCCGCTGGCCGATGGCTCCCCGCCGCCGCCGCGGGCGGCCATGCGTGGCGAGATGAAGATCGCCTGCGACATCTCCCACATCTTCGCCATCGGCGAGCATGAGATTGAGTCCCTGCCGGAGACCTCGCCCTGGGCCGAGAAGTACGCCTGCGGCCCCCGGGTCCGTCGTCCCGACGTCGTCGATGAGACGCCCGGCCATGTCTGGGACTATGCCCGTTCCACCTACAAGGTCTGGGGCCTGGCGGCTGCGCCCGGCACGGCGGAGATCTACGCCTTCCCCGATTGCCAGGACGGCCGGGTGGTCGCCGACGTGGTGCGGATCAACAAGGGCCACACCGAGGGCCTGGAACCCAAGGTCACCGAGGCGATCCTGGATCTGATCCAGTCGGCGCCCGGCGGCAAGGCGCGTCAGGGGACGTGAGCGCGAGGCCCCCTGCGACGGCCGGTCGCAGGGGGTCTCCACCCTTGATTCAAACTTTCCCGGCAGGGTTGCGGGCCATTTCCGGGATCAGTTCGCATGACCGCCACCTCCTCCCCCGCCGCCGTCCGCTGCCAGGGGTGCCGCGACGGGGCCGGCCTCGACTTCGACTTCTCCATGGCCTTCCAGCCGATCATGGACATGGAGACCGCCCAGCCCTTCGCCTATGAGGCCCTGGTGCGGGGTCCGGCCGAGGAATCGGCCTGGAGCGTGCTGTCACAGGTCACCGACGAGACCCGCTACGCCTTCGACCAGCAGTGCCGGGTCAAGGCCATCGAGACCGCCGTCCGCGCCGGCCTGCTGGATGGCCCTGCGCGGCTGTCGATCAACTTCCTGCCCAATGCGGTCTATTCGCCCCAGGCCTGCATCCGCCTGACGCTCAAGACCGCCAGCGCCGCGAACCTGCCCTCGGAGCGGCTGATCTTCGAGTTCACCGAGAACGAGCAGATGGCCGAGCCGGCCCATGTGGCCAACATCGTCGCCAGCTACCGCCAGATGGGCTTTGGCACCGCCCTCGACGACTTCGGGGCCGGCCATGCGGGGCTGAACCTGCTGGCCCGCTTCCAGCCCGACATCATCAAGCTGGACATGGAGCTGATCCGCGGCCTGGACGAGAGCCTGCCGCGCCGGACCATAGTCGCCGCCGTCGCGCGCATGTGCGCCGAGCTGGGGATCACCGTCATCGCCGAGGGCATCGAGACCGAAGGCGAACTGGCCGCCCTGCGCCAGATCGGCGTGCGCTACATCCAGGGCTACCTGCTGGCCAGGCCCGCCTTCGAGGCCCTGCCCATCGTCCGGCTCGCCGCTCCGAAGATCGCCGCGACCGGCTGAAGCCCTCAGGCTGGCTGGGCGCCCGTGGGCACGGGCTCAGGCTCAGCCACCAGGGCGCGATAAGCCCGCCAGCTGGCCAGGCCCAGCCACGGGAAGACCACCACCAGGGCCAGGAAGCCCGTGGCCGCGCTGGCGATCAGCAGGGCCGCGATCAGGGCCGCCCACAGGGTCATGGGCAAGGGGTTCATCGCCACCGTGCGGAAGCTGGTGATGGTGGCCACAAACACATTGCTGCGCGGATCGAGCAGCATCGGCGCCGAGACCACGATCAGCATGTAGGTGAAATAGGCGATCACCCCGCCCACCAGGGTCCCGGCCAGCAGCATGTTGTGCCCCTCGGCCGTGGTCAGGGCGAAAGCCGTGAACGCCTCGATCGTGTCGTACATCTGGTAGGTGGACAGGCCGAACACGATCTGGGCGATCCGGCCCCAGAACAGATAGATGAGCAGCAGGGCCAGCCCCAGATAGGCCACGTCCTGGCGGAAGGCCGGCCGCACGAAGGCGATCTGAGTGAGGCTCGGCGCCTCGCCCGCCTCCAGCCGACGACCGGCCTCATAGGGACCCATGGCCAGCATGGGGGCGATAAAGACGAAGCCGAAGGTGAGCGTCAGCGCCCAGAAGGCCGCGTCCGACACATAGAGCCCGTAGAGCAGGCCAGAGCTCAGGCCTGCGATGATCATGCCGTAGGCCAGCATGGGGACCGGCGCCCGCAACAGGTCTGAGAATCCCTGGCCCAGCCAGAGGAAGGGGTCACTCAAGCCCACGCGCCGCACGCCGGGCAGTCCGCCATTGGCATCCATCGTCTCGCTCCCACAGTCCCAGCGGCTTTTCGCCGTCTTCGACAGTGAAGCTTAACGCCGGGCGCGGGCGCCTGTCCAACGGGTCAGGCGCCCGCAAGTGGGGGTGCGACGATCAGGTCAAGACGATGATCGCCACGCGGCGGTTCTGGGACCGGCCCTCGGCCGTGGTGTTGGGCGCCACCGGCGACTCCTCGCCATAGGAGATGGTGGCCATGCGGTTCAGCGCGATGCCCTGCTGGCTGAGATACTTGCGCACCGCCTCGGCCCGGGCCTCGCCCAGCTGGTCATTATAGCCCGAGGGGCCTGTGGAATCGGTGTGGCCCTGGATTTCCAGATAGACGTTGCGGTTTTCCGAGGTCAGCCGCTGCACCAGTTCGGCCAGCCGCGCCTCGGCTTCCGGCGACAGGGCGTGGCGGTCGGACGGGAACTTCACCGAGTCGTCGGACAGCACCACCTCATAGAGGAACTTGCCCTCGGCCAGCTTGTGGGCCGCATTGGCGCGTTCCAGGGCCTCGCCGGCGGTGCCCTGCACCTGGGTGACGCGGCCATCGACCACGGCGACCTCGTCGCGGACAAAGCTCTTGGTGGCGCAGCCGCTGGCCACGAGGCCGGCCATCACCAGAACGCTGACGGTCGCCGCCGACCGGAGTGAGGATTTCGTCATGTAAGCGCCTTTCTGCAACGCAGATCCCATCCCCATCTGCCGTGGAACCGGCATTGGCTCGCCCCATCACGGCCCCGTGAAGGCGCGTTCGTGGCCTCAACATGGCGCCTTGACCATAGGGCGGCCCGTCCCCCGCCACCTTCTCGACGCATCGCCGTGGGTCTCTTGGGTCCCGATCACGGCGGCGAGAGGTTCATGTCAGGGCGGCGCAACAGGACGGCGCGCGGGGCCGCAGGACTGGCAAGTCTGGTGCTGCACGGCCTGATCCTCGGCGCCCTGGCGCTGGCCCGCCCGCCCGAGCCGGCGCCAGAGCCGCGCTCCATCCTCGTGGCCCTGATCCCGCCGACCCCGCCCGAGCCAGAGCCACCGCCGGAGCCGGAGCCCGCCGAGGCGCCGGAGGAGAACGATACGAGCCCGCCCGCCGCCGCAACGCCGCCGGCGCCTGCGCCGAAGCTCGCGCCGCCCGCCCCGCCACCGCGGCAGGCCAGGCCTGCGCCTCACCCGCCGGAGATCCCGCCCCTGCCCGTGCCGCCGTCGCCCAAGGCCCCGACCTACGCCCTGCTCACGGCCGCCCAGACCGCCGGCGCGACCACGGTGGGAGACGGCCCCGGCGGGGGCTTGAGCGGTACGGGAAGCTCAGGGTCCGGAACCGGCGACGGAGCCGGCGGCGGCGGGGCCTCCTGCAGCATGATCGCCCGCCTGCAGACTGCGCTGCGCAAAGATCCCAGGCTGCGCGCCACGGTGGCGGAGGCGAGTGCGCAGGCCGGCGCCCGGGGCCGCGCCCTGCATCTCTGGGACGGGGATTGGGTCCAGACCCCGGGCCAGGCGGGCAAGGGGCTGGCGGGCGTCCGCCAGGCCATCGCCGTGGAGGTGGCCTTCGCCCCCGAAGCCTGCCGCCGCGATCCCGTCTCCGGCCACGTGGTCCTCAGCCTCGCCGACGGCGCCGGCGCGCCCCGCATCGCGCTCGGCGAAGCGAGCTGGCGCTGGTCCGACCTCCTGGAAGCCCGGCGCTAGGGAGCCCTGCCCCTCCCGCCGTCATGCTCGGGCTTGACCCGAGCATCCCTGCACACAGGGGCCGGCCGCGGAGTTCATCGGCCCTCGGATCAAGTCCGAGGGCGACGGGGGTGGAGTGGAGGGCGCTTTGTGTCCTTCGTGCCCTTCGTGTCCCCTCTTCCTCGCACCGCCGCCGCAGTTGCCGACCCTAGGGGAAACGGCGCCATCCTTCCCGCCACCACAGCCGAGGCCACATCGGCGCGGGAGGACCAGACGCCATGACCACCACGCCCCCCACCGCCTGCATCATCGGGGCTGGCCCCTCGGGCTTCACCACGGCCAAGCGGCTGCAGGACGAGGGCATCGACTTCGACGTCTTCGAGATGTCCGACGACGTGGGCGGCAACTGGTACTTCAACAATCCCAACGGGATGTCGGCCTGCTACGAGAGCCTGCACATCGACACCTCGAAATGGCGCCTGGCCTTCGAGGACTATCCCGTGCCCGCCGACTGGCCAGACTTCCCCCATCACAGCCAGCTGCTGGCCTACTTCCGCGACTATGTGGACCACTTTGGTCTGCGCCCGCACATCACCTTCAACACCGCCGTGACCAAGGCTGTCCGCACAGACGACGGCCGGTGGGCCGTCACGCTCTCGACTGGGGAAACCAAGACCTACGACGTCCTCTTCGTCGCCAACGGCCACCACTGGAACCCGCGTTACCCTGACTATCCCGGCGAATTCTCAGGAACCGCCTTCCACGCGCATGCCTATCGCAGCCCCTTCGACCCCATCGATATGCGCGGCAAGAAGGTGGTGGTGGTCGGCATGGGCAATTCGGCCATGGATATCGCCTCGGAGCTGTCCCAGAAGCCGATCGCAAAGACCCTGTGGGTGGCCGCCCGCCGGGGCGTCTGGGTGCTGCCCAAATACATGAACGGCCGCGTCGCCGACAAAGCCGCCATGCCCCACTGGATGCCGCGCAAGCTCGGCCTTCGCCTGGCCGCCAAACGCATCCGCAAGCTGGTGGGAAACATGGAGGACTATGGCCTGCCCAAGCCCGACCATGAGCCGCTGACCGCCCACCCCTCGGTCTCCGGAGAGTTCCTCACCCGGGCCGGCTGCGGCGACATCAGGTTCAAGCCGAATATCGCCGAGCTGATGGGCGACCAGGTGCGCTTCGAGGACGGCAGCGTGGAGGCGGTCGACGCCATCATCTACGCCACCGGCTACCAGATCAGCTTCCCCTTCTTCGACGACCCGGACCTCCGGCCCGACGCCGAGCACCGCTTCCCCCTGTTCAAGCGGATGATGAAGCCCGGCGTGCCGAACCTCTTCTTCATGGGCCTGGCCCAGCCCCTGCCGACGCTCGTCAACTTCGCCGAGCAGCAGGCCAAGCTGGCCACGGCCTGCCTCACCGGCCGCTACGTCCCGCCGCCGCCAGAGGAGATGGAAGCCATCATCGCCAAGGACGAAGCCGCCCACCTTGGCCACTTCTACAAGAGCCAGCGCCACACCATCCAGGTCGACTTCGGGCTCTACGTCCACGACCTGCTGAAGGAGATCGGGCGGGGGGAGAAAAGGGCGCGGCACGCGCGACCAGCCCCAGCGGAAGCCGCCACCTAGGTCAGCGAGCGCCCGGGCCAGCCAGGCTGAGTACGTCTTCGCGCAGGCGGTCGGGTATGGGCACGCCGTGCGTCCGCTCCCGCTCCTTGTAGAGCCAGGCGATATGGCGGCGATACTGGCGCTGTCGCCTCTCCCCCGACGTGTTGGCCGCGCTCTCCGCCGTCTCGATGGCGTCGTCGAACTCGCGCCGCGCCCACCCGCGCACCTCAACCTCCTGCGACCGGCCAAACGACCGCCGCGCCAAGATCCAGATGATGGCGCGAAGGCTCAGAAAGAGGCCTGCGACGCCCAGGGCGATCAAAAGACTGCTGACGGTCGCAATGACCGCCATCTCGGGCGCGCCCGCCAGGTCGTCGATCATTCCTGACGACTCGCCGATCAACGACATCAGGAGCATGACGGCGAAGACGCCCCAGAAAGCCGGGCGAATGCGCTCCCAGAGGTCGAACACCTCCGGCGACGCTGGAACCCGCGCGCCTGCCTCACCCACGCCTTCGGAGAAGTAGCGCGCCACGCGCCGCCCCATGGTCTCGTCAGTCTTCCGCACCGCCCTGCCGCGCCTCCCGCCTGCCCGAAAACAAAACGTGAAAATCGCACAGGAACAAGCCTGAGTATACGCCCGCCGCCGGCCGAGGTGGGGGCCCTCATCGCCAAGCGCGAAGGCGGACGCCCGCGCGGCCGGTTCTACGAAGAACCCGACCTAAGTTTAAGGAGCGCAAGTCGAAAAAGCTGGGCTAAGGTACAGCGCTTGGCAGGGGGATGCTCATGGTTGTTACCATCTCAGTTATTCTCAACGTGGTGCTGGCTATTGCCCTGGGGATTGCCGTGTTACGAGCCAAAGCTCGCATGATCGAAGAGAAGGCTGCGACGTTTGCGGGCTGCTTGGGCGCAATTACGGATGGTATTGCACGGGATAACTTAGAAGATCGGGCCAAAATAACTGCGCTTGGCCTAAGTGCTATGACGAGCAACCTGGACCATGAGGAAGTTAGCTGGCGCTTGGTCCGAGCCGGATTCATGCGGACGCTGCGGGGCGAACTTGCGCTCGCCGACGTGGGCGGCGAACATGTGCGCGAGCTCACGCTGAGAGCTCTCGCCCAGGGCAAGGACCGCGAGGCCGAGGCTGAGAAGGTCTGGCTCTACATCGACGGAGCGCTGGACCACCGCGAAGGCTACGAGGAGGAACCCCGCGAACGCTTCGGTGACCAAGGGCTATCGAGAGCGCAATATCTTTATGAGGGGGACATCCTGGGCTTCTACCGCGCCAGGGTTGAGAAGAACCCCCCGAAGCTGTTTGGCTAGGCCGCTCCTAAGCGATGCCCGCATATCATCGACCCCCTCTATCGACCCCCCAGATAAAATCGATTTCTGCGATGCAGCATGGGGTGGTAGGAAGGCGGTGTTTCCTCCCCCTATCCACCCACCCAACGCCCGGAGAGATCGCGCATGGCTTCCGTCAACACGACCATTCTTCCCTTCACCGCCCAGGCCTATAAGGGCGGCAAGTTCGTCGAGGTCAGCGACGCCGACCTGAAGGGCAAGTGGTCGGTGGTGTTCTTCTACCCGGCCGACTTCACCTTCGTCTGCCCGACGGAGCTGGAGGACCTGGCCGACAACTACGCCCAGTTCCAGAAGCTCGGCGTGGAGATCTATTCGGTCTCGACCGACACCCACTTCTCGCACAAGGCCTGGCACGACTCCTCGCCGGCCATCGGCAAGATCCAGTACACCATGATCGGCGACCCCTCGGGCCTGGTCACCAACAACTTCGGCATGATGCGCGCCGGCCAGGGCCTGGCTGACCGCGGCACCTTCCTGATCGACCCCGAAGGCGTGATCCAGTTCATGGAAGTCACCGCCGAGGGCATCGGCCGCAACGCCATGGAGCTGCTGCGCAAGATCCGCGCGGCCCAGTACGTGGCCGCCCATCCGGGCGAAGTCTGCCCGGCCAAGTGGGAAGAAGGCGAAAAGACCCTGTCGCCCTCCCTCGACCTCGTCGGCAAGATCTAAGGGCTTCAAAGCCTCGCCTGCGAACTGACGGAATAGGGGGCGCCGCCCCCGCCAACTGGCCTTGCGGCTGGCAGGCGGGCGGCGGCGTCCCTCCCCGGCCCCGGCGCCCCTGGACGCCCGGGCTCGCGCCGTCGCTCTCTATCTCAGACCCTCTCCCGCCCTCCCCGCCTGCGGGGTGCGCGCCGTCGAACGGCCTTGCGCGCGCCGCATCAGAAGAACCGGACCCGAGCCATGTTGGACGCCACGCTGAAGAGCCAGCTGCAGGGCTATCTGCAGAACGTGACCCAGCCGGTGGAGCTGGTCGCCTCGCTGGGCGACGGCCCCAAGGCCGCGGAGATGGGCGAACTTCTGGAGGACATCGTCTCGGTGTCGGGCGGCAAGGTCACCCTGCGCACCGACGGGGATGACGCGCGCAAGCCCTCCTTCGAAATCCGCCGGGCCGGGACCGATGTGGCGGTCACCTTCGCAGGGCTCCCCATGGGCCACGAGTTCACCTCCCTGGTTTTGGCCCTGCTGCACGTCGGCGGCCATCCCCCCAAGGTCGATGCCGAGGCCATCGAACAGGTGAAGGCGCTGGAAGGCGACTTCGTGTTCGAAACCTATTTCTCGCTGTCGTGCCAGAACTGCCCCGACGTGGTGCAGGCGCTGAACACCATGGCCGCGCTGAACCCGCGCATCCGTCACACCGCCATCGACGGCGCGCTCTTCCAGGAAGAAGTCGCCGCGCGCCAGATCATGGCCGTGCCGACCATCATGCTGAACGGCGTCGAGTTCGGTCAGGGTCGCATGACCCTGGAACAAGTGCTGGCCAAGCTCGACACCGGGGCTGCGGCCCGGGACGCGGCCAAGATCAAGGCCAAGGAGCCCTTCGAGGTTCTGGTCATCGGCGGCGGCCCGGCCGGCGCGGCCGCGGCCATCTATGCCGCGCGTAAGGGTATCCGCACCGGCATCGCCGCCGAGCGTTTCGGCGGTCAGGTGCTCGACACCATGGCCATCGAAAACCTGACCGGCACCCCGCACACCGAGGGCCCGAAGCTGGCGTCCGACCTGGAGCGCCACGTGCGCGACTATGAGGTCGACATCATGAACCTGCAGAAGGCCGCCAAGCTGATCCCGGCGACCGAGACCGGCGGCCTGGTGGAGATCGTGCTGGAGAACGGCGCCTCGCTGAAGTCCCGCACCGTCATCCTGGCGCCCGGCGCCCGCTGGCGGCAGATGAACGTGCCCGGCGAAGACAAGTATCGGAACAAGGGCGTGGCCTACTGCCCGCACTGCGACGGCCCCCTCTATAAGGGCAAGCGCGTGGCGGTGATCGGCGGCGGCAATTCCGGCGTCGAGGCCGCCATCGACCTGGCCGGCATCGTCGCCCACGTCACCCTGATCGAATACGACGGCAAGCTCCGCGCCGACGAGGTTCTTCAGCGCAAGCTCAAGAGCCTGCCGAACGTGGACATCATCACCTCGGCGCTCACCACCGAGGTGATCGGCGACGGCGCCAAGGTCACCGCGCTCACCTATAACGACCGCGGCACGGGCGAGAGCCACAAGGTCGAGCTGGACGGCATCTTCGTGCAGATCGGCCTGGTGCCCAACACCGAATGGCTGGCCGAGGGCGGCGTGGCCCTGTCCCAGCGGGGCGAGATCGAGGTCGACGCCAAGGGCCAGACCTCGGTGGCCGGGGTCTTCGCCGCCGGCGATGCGACGACGACGCCCTACAAGCAGATCGTCATCGCCATGGGCGAAGGCTCCAAGGCCGCCCTCTCAGCCTTCGACTACCTGATCCGCCTCGCCCCCGTCGAAGCCCGCCAGGCGGCATAGGGGCGTAGGGGCGCAGCTCCCACCCCACCCCGACAAAGGGTCGCAGCAAAAAGCTTGGCCAGTGAGGTCTCGTTAACTTCGCCTCATTCATCCTCGGCCAAAGTGCGATCACGGGCGTGGATTCGGGATAGCCCATCTCAAGCCGGCCCCTTGAGGGCCAAAGACGAACGCTGGGAGGCGTTCTGAGCATGACCGGACAGCCCCTCGCGACCAGCGGCGAACTGATCACTGTCGTCATCGGCGAGCAGCGGTTCGCCATCGACATCCAACTGGTCCGGGAAATCCGCGGCTGGACCACCTCGACCCCCCTGCCCAATGCGCCCGACTATGTGCTGGGCGTCATCAATCTGCGCGGCGCGGTGCTGCCGGTGCTGAACCTGGCCGCCCGGCTTGGCCTGCCGGCCAGCGAGGCCCGCTCTTCCTCGGTGGTCATCGTCGTCGATCTGGTGGGCCGCACGGTGGGCCTGCTGGTGGACGCCGTCTCCGACATCATCAATGTGGGCGAGGGCGAGATCCAGCCGGCGCCCGTCATCGGCGCGGCCTCCTCCAAAGGTCTGGCGCGCGGCATGATCACCACCGATGAGGGCATCATCACCCTGATCGACATGAGCGGCATCCTGCCTGCGCCGGAGCTGGCGGCGGCCTAGGCGAGCGCGTTCCGATAAGTGGGAACCGGTTATCGGATCAAAACGCGCGCCAACTCCAAGGCTCGCTTCAGCACTCCACCACATTGACGGCCAGCCCGCCCAGCGAGGTCTCCTTGTAGATCTCGTTCATGTCCTCGCCGGTCCGCTTCATGGTGGCGATGACCTTGTCCAGGCTGACCGAGTGCTGGCCATCCCCCAGCAGGGCCAGGCGCGAGGCGTCGATGGCCTTCACCGCCCCCATGGCGTTGCGCTCGATGCAGGGCACCTGAACCAGTCCCCCGATGGGATCGCAGGTGAGCCCCAGATTGTGCTCCATGGCGATCTCGGCGGCATTCTCGATCTGGGCGTTGGTCCCGCCCAGCGCCGCGGTCAGCCCGGCTGCCGCCATGGAGCAGGCCACGCCCACCTCCCCCTGACAGCCCACCTCGGCGCCGGAGATCGAGGCGTTGCGCTTGTAGAGCGCCCCGATGGCCGCCGCCGTCAGCAGGAAGGTCCGCCGCCCCTCGGCCCCGCCCCGGTGGAACCGGTCATAGAAGCGCAGCACCGCGGGCAGGAGCCCTGCCGCCCCATTGGTCGGCGCGGTGACCACCTTGCCGCCCGAGGCGTTCTCCTCGTTCACCGAGAGCGCCCAGAGGTTCACCCAGTCCAGCGCCGCCAGCGGGTCGCTGATATTGCGCTCCATGCGTCTGGTCAGCTCGTTGAAGTGCTGGCGGGCCCGGCGCCGGACCTTCAGGCCGCCCGGCAGGCAGCCGTCCTGGCGCAGGCCCCGCTCGATACAGGCCTCCATGGCCTCGAAGATGGCGTCGAGGCCGGCGTTCACCTCATCTGGCGTGCGCCGGGCGATCTCGTTGCGCCACATCAGCTGCGCGATGCTCACCCCTTCGCGCTCAGCCATGACCAGCAGCTCATCGGCGCTGGCGAAGTCGAACGGGATGGCCGGGCCTGACGGGGCAGGCGGCGCGTCGAACTGCGCCTCGTCCACCACGAAACCGCCGCCGATGGAGAAGTAGAGCGCTTGCGCCAGCACCTGCCCGCCCCCGTCCAGGGCCCGGAACCGCAGGGCGTTGGGATGCTGCGGCAGGCGGGTGCGCCCCTCCCAGACAATGTCGTCGGCCGCCGAATAGGCGATCTCCGGCCCCCCGGCGCCCAGCGTCAGACGGCCGGACTCGGCGATATGGGCCAGCTGCGCCTCGGCGTCGTCCGGGTCGATGGTGGCCGGCTCGAACCCCGCCAACCCTAAGATCACCGCCCGGTCGGTGGCGTGGCCCCGGCCGGTCATGGCCAGGGAGGCATAGAGCGTGGTCTCCACCCGCGCTACGCCCGCCAGCACACCCTGCTCGGCCAGGGCGCTGAGGAACCGGGCCGCCGCGGTCATCGGTCCCATGGTGTGGGAACTGGAAGGCCCGACGCCCAGCTTGAAGAGGTCGAAGACGCCGGCGCTCATGGAAGCTCTCAAGACTTTGGGATGCGTAAGAGGCGGGACCATAGGGGCTGGCCAAGCCCTGGCCAGGGCCGGCTCAGCCCGTGCCGCGAAGTCCGGCGGAAATGCCTGCTACAGTGAACTCCACCGCCCGTTTTAGACGCGGATCGTCGTCCCCGCGGCGCCGCCTGGCCAACAGCTCCAGCTGCAGCCGGTTCAAAGGCGCGATAGAGTCAGACGCTACCTGCACCCATTCGGCGAGCGCCGGGCGATCATCCAGCAGGCGGCTCCCCCTGCGGATCGACACCGCCAGCTCGCAGGCCTGCTCATAGTCCGCCCGGATGACGTCCATGATCGCCCGGGCGGCGTCGCGGTCGGGAGACAGCTCGGCATAGGCGCCCGCCAGCTCCATGTCGGCCTGGGCCAAAGCCAGCTCCATATCGGCCAATAAAGCGGGGAAAATGCGCCCGAAATGGGCCATTTCGGCCAGTTCTGAACCGGTGAGTCCGGCCCGCTTCACCCCCCCTGCAAAGCCGAACCAGCCGGGCAGCATGAACCGCGACTGGGTCCAGCTGAACACCCACGGAATGGCCCTAAGGTCTTCAATCTTCCGGCTTTTCGTCCGCGAGGCCGGCCGGCTGCCGATGTTCAGCTCCGCAATCTCCCCGATCGGCGTCGCCGACCAGAAGAAATCCTCAAACGCCGCGTTCTCATAGACCAGCTCCCGGTAGGCTGCGAAGGCGCCTTTCCTCAGACGGGCCAGGCGGTCGGCGTGGGCTTCGCTGGGGGAGATCTGCTGGCGGGCGCCGGCGGCGAGCACGGCGCCGACCAGCTCGTCCATGCGGCGGCGGGCGGATTCCTCGTCGCCGTAGCGGCGGGAGATCATCTCGCCCTGCTCGGTCCAGCGCATGCGGCTGGGGATCACCTCGAAGGGCTGGGCCATGACCGAGGCCGCCGCCGGCCCGCCGCCGCGGCCGATGGAGCCGCCCCGACCGTGGAAGATCTGCAGGGCCGCCCCGTTCTCCAGGCAGGCCGACGAGAGCGCGCTGGCCGCCTGGGCCACATGCAGCCGCGAGGCGATATAGCCGCCGTCCTTGTTGGAGTCCGAATAGCCGAGCATCACCTCCTGGTAGCCCGCCTGGCCGATGATGGCCCGGGCCGGCGGCAGGGCGAGCCAGGCCCGCAGGATGTCGGGCGCCTGCTCCAGGTCGGTGATGGTCTCAAACAGCGGGCTCAGTCGCATCCGCGTCTCGGGCCGCGCCCCGCCCCTGGCCAGGCCCGCCTGCTTCATCAGCACCAGCAGGGCCAGGATATCCGACACCGCCGCGGCCTTGGAGATCACATAGGCGCCCAGGGCCTTGGGGCCGTAGAGGTCCAGCGCCCGGGCCGCCGCATCCAGGATGGCCAGCTCCTTGGCGGTCTCGGCCGAATAGTCGAGATAGGGCGAACGCAGGGGCCGCTCATGGGCGAGTTCGGCCAGCAGCACCTTCACCCGGGCGGCCTCATCCAGGGCCTCATAGTCGGCCACCGCGCTGGCCCGGGCCAAGAGTTCGGCCACGACGCGGGCATGGACGTCGGCGTTCTGGCGCAGGTCGATGGTCAGCAGGTGGAAGCCGAAGGCCTGCACCGCCAGGATCAGCCGCTTCAGCCGCGGCCCGACCATGCGCTCGCCCCCATGGGCCTCGATGGACTGGGCCACCGCGCGCAGGTCGGCGATGAAGGCCTCGGGATCAACATACGGTTCGGCCTCCGACGGGGTCAGCGCAAAGGCCACGGGCTGGCTGGTGAGCTTCTGGGAGACCGCGCTCAGCCGGTCGAAGATGGCTTCGAGCGCCAGCGATAGGGTTCGTCCCGCCGGTGGGGGGAAGGATCGGGCATGGCCGCGCCCAGCTCGCGGATCTCGGCCGAGACCTCGGCGAAGCCGGACGAGATGGCCAGGTCCCGCCACAGGGCCCGCAGCTCGCCGGCATAGAAGTCGCAGATCAGCCGGGCCTGGGCCTCCAGGGCGGTGCGCAGGGCGGCCGCATCCACCCCGGGATGTCCGTCCCGGTCGCCGCCCAGCCAGGAGCCCAGGCTCAGCACCGGGGGCGTCTCGGCGTCGGTGAGCAGGCCCTGCCAGTCGGCATAGAGGGCGGCCACGGCCGGCAGCACCGACTGGCGCACCACCGAGAGCACGTTGCGGATCTCGTCGGCCACGGCGATCTTTTCGGGCCGGTTCAGCCGGGTGCGCCAGAGCAGGGCCACCTCCCGGAACAGGGCCTCGCGGGCCTCGGCCTCCAGGGCCGGCGGCAGCCGGTGGCGGCGCAGCGCCATGAGCCGGGTGATCTCCCCTTCCCGGTCCACCAGGGCCCGGCGGCGCACCTCGGTGGGGTGGGCGGTGAAGACCGGCGCGACCCGCAGCCGCGCCAGGGCTTCAGTGATCTCGCGCGCGCTGCGGCCGGCCTTGGCCAGACCCTCGACGGCCCCGCGCAGGGTCACGGCGCGACTGGCCCCGGCCGAACGGCCCTCGGCCTGACGGCGCCGCCCCGTCACCTCCTCGGCCATGTTCTCCAGCAGGGCATGGCAGGCGAAGGCGCGCGCCAGAAACTCCGCCTCGTCGGCCGACAGCTCCTCATAGGGCCGCAGGCCCTCGGCCGCCCGGGCCGCATCGACGCCGGCGGCCGCGGCCTCGCCGTCCAGATAGGCGATGGCCTCGCGCAGCAACTGGGCCAGCAGGTCGGCCTGGCGGCGGACCTCGCGGGCGTCGTCGCCGGCCTCGCCGCCGAGGTCCAGGGGATGGGTAGGCGATCGGGTGTCGGGGGTTTCCATGGCCCCATCCTGACTCCAACGGCGCCCGGGGGACAGGGGGCGGCGCGCGGGAACTTGACCCTAGGGCCGCCTTTGACATCGAAGGCGCGCCGCGCTCACCTGTGGCCATGAGCCTGCCCATCCTGCCGACCCAACCCGCCCACACCCCCTGGCCCACCCAAGACTGGCCGCAGGGCCAGCCCGAACACGCCGATGACGCGGTGCTGGAGGCCTTGATGGCGACGGCCTTCGCCGCCCCCGACACCGAGCTGTTGGGCGAGACCCACGCTGCGCTGGTCGTCCAGGGCGGGCGGATCGTCCTGGAGCGCTATGGCGAGGGCTTCGGGCCTGAGGCCACCTACCCCTCCTGGTCCAAGGCCAAGAGCATCACCCAGGCCCTGGTGGGCCTGCTGGTCGCCGAGGGAAAGCTCGATATCCACGCCCCGGCCGACGTTCCGGAATGGCGGGAGACGCCGGATGATCCCCGCGCCGAAATCACGCTCAATCAACTGCTGCGCATGTCGAGCGGCCTGTCCTTCGTGGAGGACTATGTGCCGGGCCACGTCTCCGATGTGATTGAGATGCTGTTCGGCTCCGGCAAGGCCGATGTGGCCCACTATGCGGCGACCCGGCCGCTGGCCCATCCGCCGGGGACCGCCTGGTCCTATGCCAGCGGCACGACCAACATCGTCGCCCGCTGCGCGGCCCGGGCAGCTAACGTCGACGGGGCGGGGTTTGAGGCCTTCATGCGGGAGCGTCTGTTTGAGCCGCTGGGCATGACGAGCCCGGTCCCCAAGTTCGACGCAGCCGGGACCTTCATCGGCTCGTCCTTCTGCTTTGCGACGGCGAGGGACTTCGCGCGCTTTGGCCTGCTCTATCTGCGCGGCGGCCGCTGGGAGGATCGCCAGCTGCTGCCGGCCGACTGGATCGACTATGCCCGCACGCCGACCCCGCAGCCGGCGGTGCGCGAAGGCGACTATGGCGCCCACTGGTGGCTGAACATCGCCGGCCCGGGCTCGTTCAGCGCCAATGGCTATGAGGGCCAGTACACGGTCCTGGTCCCCGACCTCGACCTGATCGTCGTCCGCCACGGCAAGACGCCGCTGGACAAGAAGGACAACGTCAAAGCCTGGATCGCCCAGGTGGTCGACGCCTTCCGGTAGAGTGACCGTATAATTTGCAAACTCACCTGTCGGAGGTCGCCGCTTTGCCGCAAACCGCACGATGGGGCTCTCACGGAGCGGAAAATCAGCGGACTGCGAGAATGCCCCTCGCGCCTCTCAGCGCCTGCGGTCAGTCGTGGCTGATAGCCAGAAGCTTGTGAGGGCGACGCGCCACCCGTCATCCCACGTGCATAGAATTGAGCGCCTTGGCCCCCACCCTGCCCGGGAGCAGCCGATAGTGCATTCTCCCTCACGCTCCGGTAGCCGACATTCTGAGCGGCTGAGAAGGGTGGGAAGCGGACATTGCCTTAGCGCCCCAACAGTCTACTCAACCAGGTGCGGCGCTTCGGAGCGGACCTGACCGCTGAAGAGTATGCCATCTCTGGTTCCTCCGGGACCCAACCGGGCTCTCCATCCACGATGAAGTAGACGATGTCCTTCGGGGTCTCGATGAAGCCGGGCGGCGGGTTCTCTTCGAAGTAGCTGCCGTTTGCGACCTTGGCGTCTTTAGCGGCGTACCCGTCCATAATCATGAAGCTGGTCATCCCGTTCATGACGAGCCGACGGCCGTCGGGCATCTCGATCAATGTGGGATAGAAGCCCATGCGCATTTCTGGCGCGCGGCTACTGGCGCGGCGAACTTCAGCGGGAAGCGCGAAAGCGCTCTCGTGGATTCTGGCTATCTCGCTACCCAGCCGAAACTGCAGGTAATCTTCGACCGGTGCATCGGCTTGGACGCAGATCATTGCCCGCTCGAAGATCTCACCGGAGTTCGTTTCGACAGCGCAAGGCGTTACGCGCCGTTCGCGACCGTTGCCGTAGACATCAGGAGGCGTTGGGCCGATCTGCTGGACGATGGCGACCAAGTCAGCTGGCAGTGTGATTGGGGCCGCGTTCCAGTCCAGCACCAGCTTGATCCGCTCATCATTGACGTGGGTCATGCACTCGGAGTCACCGTCGAGATGCCACACAGCCTGGCAGGTAAGGCAGCGATACAACCTGCCTCGACGCAGGTTCTTCCACCCCGCGAAAAGGTTGATTCGCTCCACATCCTCCGCCGATCGACGCTCCTGAGCGTAGCGCCAGTTGAACGACACGGTCGCCCCGGCTCCACACGCGTCGCAAGCCGACTCTGCGCCAAGGCGGGAAGTTCCAAGAATTGTGAAGCCTGACATGACCAGAGCCTAGCTGGCCCCTGCTAGATGAACAGCCCCCGAAAACAGACGCTGCCAACGTCCGACTGGGGTCGAATCCCGTCACCGAGCCCGGAGCCGAACGCGGACCGCAGCGCACAGCCAGAAAGCAGACCTGCCGAACCGCGATGGTCCAACGTATCTCGGCCCCTTCCGCTAGGGGTCAGTCCTCCACCGTCCGGCGCAGGGGCGCCAGCGCCACCAGGCTGACCAGGGCGGCGGCGCCGAGATAGAAGCCGACGGGGACCAGGCCGCCGCGGTCGGCCAGGAGCTGGGCCACCAGGGGGGCGAGGCCGCCGCCCAGGATGCCGCCGACGTTGAAGGCGACCGAGGCGCCGGTGTAGCGGACCCGCGCCGGGAACAGGCCCGGCAGGAAGGCGCCCAGCGGCCCATAGACGAAGCCCATGCAGAACAGGCTGAGCGACAGGAAGCCGAACACCAGCAGGAGCGAGCCCGAGCCCAGCATGGGCGCCAGCAGGAGCCCTGCGACGATCACCATGCCGCAGCCCCACATGAGCACGCCCCGCGGCGTGGTGGCGTCCGACCAGTAGCCGGCGATGATGATGCCGACGGCCATGAACAGGATGGCGCCCAGCTGGATGGCCAGGAAGGCTTCCCGCGAATAGCCGAGGGTGGTGACGCCGTAGCCCAGGGCGAAGGAGGTCGAGAGGTAGTAGGTGGCGAAGCAGGCCACCACGGCGAAGGTGCCGCCCAACGTCTCCAGGGGATGACGGGCCAGGAGTTCGAACAGGGGGGTCTTGGGCGGGGGGGCTTCCTCCAGGGCCTTGGAGAAGGCCGGGGTCTCGGTGAGCTTCAGGCGCACCCAGAGGCCGACGCCCACCAGCACGGCGCTGAGCAGGAAGGGGATCCGCCAGCCCCAGGCGATGAACTGTTCCGGGGTCAGCAGGAGGCCCAGGATGAGGAACAGGCCGTTGGCGGCGATGAAGCCCACCGGCGCGCCAAGCTGCGGGAACATGCCAAAGCGCGCCTTCCAGCCGGGCGGCGCATTCTCCACCGCCAGCAGGGCCGCGCCGCCCCACTCGCCGCCCAGGCCCAGCCCCTGGCCAAACCGCAGGAGGCAGAGCAGGGCCGGGGCGATCCAGCCGGCGGTGGCGTAGGTGGGCAGGAAGGCGATGGCGAAGGTCGAGACCCCCATCAGCATCAGGGAGGCGACAAGCGTGGATTTGCGGCCGATCCGGTCGCCATAGTGGCCAAACAGCGCCGCGCCCACGGGCCTTGCGAAGAAGGCGATGGCGAAGGTGGCGTAGGAGGAGAGCAGCTGGGCCGAGGGGGAGGCCGCCGGGAAGAACAGCGGGCCGAACACCAGGGCCGCGGCCGTGGCGTAGATGTAGAAGTCGTAGAATTCCACCGCCGTGCCCACCAGGCTTGCGCCCAGCACGCGGCGATTGGAGGGCGCCTTCAGCGCCTCGATCCCTTGCGACATGGTGTCCCCCTCCCGTCGAGGCCAAAGGGCTTGGCCTCCGCCGCCGGCGAGGTCAAGCCTGCCTGCTCTTGCGAACCCCCTGGGTTGTGCCACCTTGAGGGGCTGAAACGATCAGAGCCGCAAAGCGGCCGACCAGCCCCGGGGAGGGCCAACCCATGACGATCTTGCCGACGAAGGGCCTGCCGAATGGGGGCGCGCCCTGGGCCGAGGTGTCCGCCCGCATGGACCAGATGGGCCAGGGCGACGTGAAGTGGCGCGAGGGCAAGGCTGCGGTCTATGTCTTCAACGCCGGCCCGGAGATCGAGCAGGTGCAGAAGGAGGCCTACGCCAAGTTCGCCTCCGAGAACGGCCTGGGGCCGGCCGCCTTTCCGAGCCTGAAGCAGATGGAGGCCGAGGTGGTGGGCTTTGGCCTTGGCCTGCTCCACGGCGAGGCGGGGTGCGTCGGCAACATGACCAGCGGCGGCACCGATTCGATCCTGATGGCGGTGAAGGCCGCCCGGGACCATGCCCGCAAGGTGCGCGGCCTGACGGGTAAGCTGAACCTCGTCCTGCCCCGCTCGGCCCATCCGGCCTTCGACAAGGCGTGCGCGGTGATGGAGATCGAGGTGCGGCGCACGCCGCTGAAGGACCTGCTGGCCGATCCGGCGGCCATGGAGGCGGCGATCGATGGCCAGACGATCATGATGGTCGGCTCGGCGCCCTGTTTTCCCTATGGCCTGATCGACCCCATAGAGGCGCTCGGCGCGCTGGCCGAGCGGCGGGGCGTCTGGCTGCATGTGGACGCCTGTGTCGGCGGCTATATCGCCCCCTTCGTGCGCATGAACGGCGGGGATGTCCCGCCGTTCGACTTCGAGGTTCCCGGCGTCTGGTCGATGTCGGCGGACCTCCACAAGTACGGCTACTGCGCCAAGGGGGCGTCGACCGTCTTCTTCCGCAGCGAGGATCTGCGGGCGCACATGATCTTCGAGGTCGGCGACTGGCCGGCGGGCAAGATGGTCACCCCCACCTTGGCCGGCACCCGGCCCGGCGGCGCCATCGCCGCGGCCTGGGCGGTGATGAATGTGCTGGGGATCGAGGGTTACCGGGCCAAGCACGCCGAGGTGACCGACGCCCGCCGCGCGATCGGCGAGGGGGCGCAGGCCCAAGGCTGGCGCCTGCTGGGCGATCCGCAGCTGGGCATCCTGTCCTTTACCCGGGAGGATGTGAATCCGTTCGCGGTGCTCAAGCACCTCTATGGGCGCGGCTGGGTGACCAGTGCGGTGACTGAGCCGGCCGGCCTGCACCTGATGCTGTCGCCGGTTCACAAGTCCGTCGCCGATACCTATCTGGCGGACCTGGCCTGGGCGACCCAGATGGCCAGGGACGACGGCGCCCGTCCGGCGGAGGCGCGCTATGGGGGATAGGGCTGTGCGAGCCAGGGCCGGACGGACAGGCGCAGGCGACCGACGGGGCGGCCTGCCCTGGGGTCTGCTGACCGCTGTGGCCCTGCCCACCGCCCTGGTGGGCGGCTTCCTGCTGGCCAGGGGTCAGCTGAACGACGAGTCGGTGCCCAAGACCCATGTCCTGCCGGGCGTTGGCGAGGGGGTCACCGTGCTGGCCATCTGGGCCCATCCGGACGACGAGATCACCTGCGCCGGTGCGCTCGCCCAGATGGCCAAGGCCGGGGCCCGGGTGGTGCTGGTCTATCTGACCCGGGGCGAGGCGGCGCAGGACACGGGCTATGCGCCGGCCGAACTGGCCAAGGTGCGCATCCAGGAGGCCAAGGCCGCCGGGGCCCTGCTGGGCGCCGACGCGGTCGAGGTGCTGGACTTTCCCGATGGCGGCCTGTCGCGGATCGATCCTGCAAAACCCAAGGCGGCCATCGCCGAGCTGATCGGCCGCTATCGTCCGCAGGTGCTGGTGAGCTTTGACGAGAAGGTCGGTTTCTACGGCCATCCCGACCATGTGCGCACCGGCGTGTGGGTGCGCGAGCTGTTCGAGACCCCGACCCGCGAGGGCGCCTGGCCGCGCCTGCTCTATCAGGTGACCCTGCCCAAGGCCCTGGTGCGGCTGGCCCTGCGGCTGGTGGAGGCCTTCCGCAACAATTATCCCAAGGGCAAGGATACGGGCCTGCCGGCGCCGCAGATGGCGGTGAATATCGCCGGTGAGGCCCTGACCAAGCGGGCCCTGCTGGACGTGCACGCCTCCCAGGCCAGGATCATCGCCGACGTGCAGCCCTATTATGACCGCCTGCCGGCCTGGCTCTATTACCGGCTGTTCGACCGGGAGTACTTCGTCCAGCTGCGCCGGCGCTGAAGGCCAGGGTTCAGGTCCAGAGCGGCGAGGCGGTCTTCATGAAGCGCAGGCAGAAGGTGACCCGGGCCTGATCCTTGCCGGCCTTAGGATCGGCGATCAGCACGTCGAACCAGCAGGCCTCAGCCTCGGGGCTTTCGGTGATGGCGTGCAGGCGGGTGCGGGCGAGATAGGCGGCGCCTGCGCGCAGGGGACCCTCGAGGAACTGGATCTCCACCCCGCCCAGCTGGCCCTTGTGGGCGAGGTCGGCGCCAACGACGGGCGAGAGGGCGGCGGCCGCCAGCTCGACCACCTCAGAGGGCGACAGGGCCGCGCCGGCGGCGGCGCCCGGCAGGCTGAGGGCCAGATCGTGGATCTCGGCGCCGATGCTCACCCCCGCCAGGATGCGGATGGCGCTGCGGGGCGCGGCCTCCTGGGTCAGCAGCCGGCGGGAGAGCTCCGAGCCCGCATCGGCATGGTCGGCGCCGGTGCCCTGGCAGATCAGGGCCATGGCCGCGCTGCGCATCTCTAGCCTCGCCCGCTCCCGCCCGGGCGTGGCCTGGGCGCTCAGCATCTCGCCGTCCTGGGCGGCGGCCTTGAACAGGACCGAGAGATTGCCCCCGGCGCACCAGCCCTCGCCGTAGAGATCGACCAGCAGGGGGACGAAGGCGTCCAGATAGGCCGCCCCGCTCAGGGGACCGGCGCGGTGGCGCGACGGGAAGGACGGACCGACCAGAGTCGTCCCCTCCCCCGTCGCCTCATGTGCGACGCGCATCTTCGTTTCCTTCCCGCGCCCGATCATGTCGCCGGGCTTCTTATGTTTTGGGCAGGATCATCGACGAAGCCGCCGACACCCTGGCCGGCCCGCGCCCCACTGGCCGCGACGGCCGACCCAGGCATCCTGGCACGGGGATCAGGGAGCGTCACGGCGCCAATTGTCGCCCATCGGACACAGGACCGTCACCGGCGGTGGGGGGGCGGAGGCTGGGGGAAGAGGGGGACACGAAGGGCACGAAGGGGCGCGAAGGACACGAAGACGGCTTTGGCCCTTGAAGGCTGGGCCGAGACGGCCTTTGTCGCGGGCGGCGATAGGTTTAGACTGCCGCCGACGAAATGGATGGATGCGATGAGCGACGCGGTCGGCCCTGGCGATCTGGTTCTGTGCGTCAATGCGGCCCCCAATCACGCCACGGGACGCCCCGTGCCCCTGCAGGCCGGCGAGACCTATCGGGTCCGGGCGGTGATGGATTTCGTCTGCCCCTGCGGCCGCTCAGACGCCCTGATCGATGTCGGCATCGACTTCGCCTGGTGCCAGTCGAGGTTCCGCCTGCTGCCGAAGCCTAAGGCCCAGGCCAAGCCCCAGAAGGTATCGGCGCCGAAGGAGAAGGAAACGGTGCGGTAGGAGGCGGCCCCCGCTCCCTACTCCCGCTTCAGCAGGCGCTCGGTGAAGAAGTTGCCCCACCATTGGCTGCGGAAGTCGGCCTTCATGGCGTCGGGCTGGTAGGCGGGGCTTTCCACCCATTCGACGAAGGACAGGCCGGCGGGCTCGCCCTCGGCCAGGTAGCGTTCGAACACATAGTCGAGCACGCCGGTCTTGCCGGCCTTCATGTGCAGGTAGCGCAGGTGCAGCTGGTCGAGGGCCTCGGCGATCGGCTTGCCCTTGCGGAAGTGCATGTAGAAGACGCTCATGATGCCGGCCCGGTCCGCCCCGGACTTGCAGTGCATCAGGGCGGGGTACTCGATGGACTGGAAGAGGTCGCGGGCGCCCAGGACGCGGGCGCGGCTAGGCACCTCGCGCGAGGTGATGGTGAAGTCCACCAGGGTCAGGCCCAGCTGCGCGCAGGCCTCCTTCTCCAGCACATAGAAGCTGCCGTCGAAACCGCCGCGCAGGTTGATGATGGTCTTGATACCGCGAGCTTTCCAGCCGGCCAGCTGCTCGGGCGAGGGCTGGTTGGTGCGCACCAGTTCGTCGCTGATCCAGTGGGCGTTCTGGAAGCGCAGGCGCAGGAAGGCGTGGTCGTTCCACATATAGTCCCGCCGGGCGCGCTTGCGGCCTTCGGGGGTGCTGAGGTCGAATTGGGCCAAGGGGCGCTCCGGGATTTGCCGCATAACTAGGCGGTCGGGGGCCTGAACGGAAGCCTTGAGGCCGCGTCTGGCCCCGGGGCTTACTTGACTTGCGGGCCGTGACGGACGACGCCAGGACCATGAGTTCCACGGCCACACCGGAGCCGGTCCAGACGCCCGCCCGCGTCCTGATCGGCCGCATCGCGCAGGTCTATCTGAAGCCGCGCTGGAAGGGCTTCGCCCTGGCGCTGGTGGCCGCCGTCATCGTCGCCTTTTCCAGCGCCAAGCTGGTGCAGATCCTGGAGCCGGCGATCAACGACCTGCTGGTGGAGCAGAAGCCCGGCGCCATCTGGGCCATTCCGCTGGCCATCGCCGGCTACGCCATCCTGCGCGGGGTCGCCCAGGTGACCCAGGCCTCCCTGGTCAACCGGATCGGCAATGGGGTGGTGGGCGATGTGCAGGTGCAGCTGTTTGGCAAGCTGGTGCGGGCCGACCTCGCCCGGCTGCGGGGGCAGCATTCGGGCGCCTATGTCTCCTCGGTGCTCTATGACGCCGGCCTGATCCGCGAGGCGGCGACTTCGGGGCTGGTCAACTACACCCAGCACTTCCTGACCGTGATCGGCGCGGTGCTGGTCATGCTGTCCAATGACCCGATCCTGACGCTGGCCATCCTGCTGGCCGCGCCCCTGGCGACGGGCATCATGCGGCGGTTCTCCAAGAAGACCACCAAGGCCGCCCGGGGCGCCATGGCCGAGACCTCGGCGCTCTCGACCGCCATCATGGAGAGCCTGGACGGGGTTCGGGTGGTGAAGATCGAGAACCGCGAGGCCTTCGAAGAGGCGCGCGTCGCCGAGGTGGTGGCCAGGCGCCAGGCCCATCTGGTCAAGGGCGCCAACGCCCGCGCCGCCGCGGCGCCGGCCACCGAGACCCTGATGACCCTGATCGTGGCCGCGGTCATGGCCTATGCCGGCTGGCGGGCCGCCAGCGGTGCGATGAATGTGGGGGCATTCGTGGCCTTCATCGGCGCGCTCGGCATGGCGTCCCAGTCCCTGCGGCAGCTGGCCAATCTGCAGACCGTCTTCGCCGAGGGTCTGGCGGGCGCGCGCCGGCTGTTCGCCGCCCTGGATGTAGAGCCGCTGATCCGCGAGCCGGTCAGCCCCCGGCCCCTGACCCGCAGCGACGGCGCCATCGCGTTCGAGAATGTCAGCTTCGCCTATGGGGAGGGCGCCCCGGCCCTGACCGGGGTGAGCCTCACCGCCAGCCGCGGCGAGACCGTCGCGCTCGTCGGACCGTCGGGCGGGGGTAAGAGCACCATCCTGAACCTGATCCCGCGCTTCTATGACGTGACGGGCGGCCAGGTGAGCGTGGACGGAACCGATGTGCGCAATCTCGCCCTGGCGTCCTTGCGCGACCAGATCGCCCTGGTGACCCAGGAGCCCTTCCTGTTCGACGACACGATCCGGGCCAACATCGCCTATGCGCGCCCCGACGCCAGTCAGGCCGAGATCGAGGCCGCCGCCCGGGCGGCCGCGGCCCATGACTTCATCGAAAGCCTGCCCGAGGGCTACGCCACACTGGTGGGCGAGGCCGGGGCGCGGCTGTCCGGCGGCCAGCGCCAGCGGATCGCCATCGCCCGGGCCTTCCTAAAGGACGCCCCGATCCTGCTGCTGGATGAGGCCACCAGCGCGCTGGACACCGAGAGCGAGGCCCAGGTGCAGGCCGCCCTGACCCGCCTGATGGCCGGTCGGACCACCATGCTGATCGCCCATCGCCTGTCGACCGTGCGCGGCGCCGACCGCATCTATGTGATCGACAAGGGCCAGGTGGTGGAGACCGGCGACCATGCCAGCCTGGTTCGGGCCGAGGGCCTCTATGCCCGCCTGGCCAAGAGCCAGGACCTGGAGACGGAGAGCGCCGCGTGAAGGGGCTGCTGCGCCGACCGGGCGTCCAGAGCTTTCTGGGCTGGCTGCTGGCGGCCTATCTGAAGCTGGTCCTGCGCACGGTGCGCTGGCGGCATGTGAACGTCGATTGCGTCGAGCCAGTGCTGTCGGGGCCATCGGGGGCCGTCGCCCTGTTCTGGCACGGCCGCATTCCCCTGTGCCTGTCGGTAGCGCCGCAGTGGTGGCGCAAGGCGGGGACCAAGGCCCTGATCTCGCCCTCGGCGGACGGCGAATTCGTCGCCCAGGCCCTGGAGCGGGCGGGCTTTCCGGCCATCCGCATGTCCTCGGCCAAAAAGGGCGACGCCTCCAAGGCCAGGGCCGCCGTGGCCGGCTTCCGCGAGGCCCTGAACTTTGTCGGCGGCGGCGGCGCCCTGATCATCACCCCCGACGGCCCCCGCGGACCCCATGAGGTGATCGCCTCGGGCGCCCTGCAGATCGCCAAGCGCACGGCCGCTCCGGTCTTCCTGATGGGCATGGCCGCCCACCCCGCCCTGCGGCTGGACACCTGGGACCAGGTCAATCTTCCGGCCCCCTTCGGGCGAGGCGTGGTGGTGTGGGCGGGCCCGCTGCACGTGCCGCCGGACGCCGGTGAGGCCGAGATCGCCGCCCTGGGCGCAGACTGGTCGGCCAGGCTGTCGGCCGCCACCCGCCAGGCCGAGGCCCTGGTGGGCGCCCTGCCCCCCAAGGCAGCGAAGGCCTGAAGCCCATGGCCCACGACCACGCCGCCCACCCCCACCATCACGACCATCATCACGATCACAACCACGACCATGGCCACACCCACGGGCTGGGCGGTCACCATCATCATGCGCCCAAGGACTTTGGCCGGGCCTTCGCCGTTGGGGTGGTCCTCAACACCGGCTTCGTCGTCGCCGAGGTGGCTGCTGGCCTGTGGTTCGGCTCGCTCGCCCTGCTGGCCGACGCCGGACACAATCTGTCGGACGTGATGAGCTTGCTGCTGGCCTGGGGGGCGGTGGCTCTGGCCAAGCGCCAGCCCTCGGGACGGCGCACCTATGGCCTGCGCAAGGCGACCATCCTGGCCTCGCTCGCCAACGCCATCCTGCTGCTGGTGGCCGTGGGCGCCATCGTCTCAGAGGCCATCCGACGCATCGCCGAGCCCGCCGAAGTGGCCGCCGCTCCGGTGATGATCGTCGCGGCCATCGGGGTGATCATCAACACGGCCACAGCGCTGATGTTCATGGGCGGCGCCAAGGGGGATCTGAACATCCGCGGCGCCTTTCTGCACATGGCCGCCGATGCGGCCGTCTCCCTGGCCGTGGTGATCGGGGCCGGCGTCATCGCGCTGACCAGCCTCTACTGGCTCGATCCGGCGCTGAGCCTGCTGATCGTGGCGGTGATCCTGATCGGCACCTGGGGCCTATTGCGGGACTCCGTGGACCTGGCCCTGGACGCCGCGCCGCGGGGCATCGATGTCGAAGCGGTGCGCGCCTGGCTGAACGCCCTGCCCGGGGTGACCGGCGTCCACGACCTGCACATCTGGGCCATGAGCACCACCGAAACGGCCCTGACCGTCCACATCACGCGGCCGGAAAACACCGAGCCTGACGCCTTCCTGCACGCCGCCTGCGAAGGATTGCAGGAGAGGTTCGGCATCGGCCACGCCACCCTGCAGGTGGAGATGGGCGAGGCCGCACATTGCCGTCTGGCGCCCGCCGAGGTGGTGTGAAGCCTGCGCCCCGCTCCCCAGGCCTTGCGGCCTATCGTCTGGCGCTGGCGGCCCTGGAGCCCCTGGCGCCTGCCCTGCTGCAGGCCCGCGCCCGCCGGGGCAAGGAGGACGCTGAGCGCCTGGATGAACGCCTGGGCCGGCCCCAGGCCCTGCGCCCGCCTGGCGAACTGGTCTGGCTGCATGGGGTCAGCGTCGGCGAAAGCGTCTCCCTGCTGCCCCTTGCCGAGGCGCTGAAGTCGCGCAGGCCCGACCTGACCCTGCTGGTGACGTCGGGCACCCGGACGGCGGCCGAGCTGCTGGCGCGGCGACTGCCGGAGGGCGTGATCCACCAGTACGCCCCGGTGGACGGACCCCGGTCGGTGGCCGGCTTCCTCGATCACTGGCGTCCGGCGACGGCTGTGCTGGTGGAAAGCGAGCTCTGGCCCAACCTCATCACGGCCGCGGCAGAACGCGACGTTCGTCTGGCGCTCGTTTCGGCCCGGATGACGCAGAAGAGCGCTGACGGCTGGGCCAGGGCGCCGGCGGCGGCCCGCGCCCTGCTGGGGCGCTTTGACCTGATCCTGCCGCAGGACGCCGCCACCGCCGAGCGGTTGCAGAGGCTCGGCGGAGTCACCGGGCCGCAGCTGAACCTCAAACAGGTGGGCGAGCCCCTGCCCTGCGACGAAGACGAGCTGAACAGGCTGCGGGGGCTCACCGCCGGGCGGCCCGTGATCCTGGCCGCCAGCACCCATCCCGGCGAGGAGGCCCTGATCGCAGAAGCCGTCCACAAGCTGCGCGAGCATCAACCCGGCCTGCTGCTGATCATCGCCCCGCGCCACCCCGAGCGCGGCGGCGCCGTGGCCGAATTGCTCACCGAGGCGGGTTTCAACACCACCCGGCGCAGCGACGGCGAGGCGCCGGGACCGCTCACCACCGCCTATGTGGCCGACACCCTGGGCGAGCTTGGCCTCTTCTTCCGGCTGGCGGACGTGGTGGTGATGGGGGGCGGCTATGCCCCGGGCGTCGGCGGCCACA
Source organism: Phenylobacterium sp. (assembly GCF_030693405.1). Taxonomy (GTDB): domain Bacteria; phylum Pseudomonadota; class Alphaproteobacteria; order Caulobacterales; family Caulobacteraceae; genus Phenylobacterium. Next base: position 24,870 of record NZ_JAUYAW010000033.1, on the reverse strand, counting down.
ACCCCCTGGAGCCCGCGAGACTGGGGGCGACCATCCTCACCGGCCCTTCGGTGTTCAATGCGCAGGCCACCTATCAGGCGATGTTCGAGGAGGTCGCCGCCCTGTGCGCGCCGGATGGCGCGGCCCTGACCCGCCACCTGCGGGGCCTGCTGGACAATCCGGCCATCGCCCGACGCATGGGTGAAGCCGCACTCGCCCACGCCGCCCAGTATGGCGCGGCCCTGGAGGCGGCGCTGGCGCAGCTTGCGCCCCTGCTGCCGCCGCAGGAGGCTCCGTGAAACTGTCGACACCGCGCTGGTGGTATGTCCGCGAACGGGACCGGGCCGCCATGCCCATGACCCGCATCCTGCTGAAGCCGATCTCCTGGATCTGGGCGGCGGTGACGGCGCGCAAGATCGCTCGGGCGACCCCTGTCGATCCCGGCGCGCCGGTCGTCTGCGTCGGCAACATCACCATGGGCGGGACCGGCAAGACCCCGGTGGTGCGGGAAATCCTGGCAAGACTGCGGGCCAGCGGCGTCGAGGCCCATGGCCTGTCGCGGGGCTATGGCGGTCGGCTGAGCGGTCCGATCCTGGTTGACCTCGCCGTCCACAGCGCCGCCGATGTGGGGGACGAGCCCCTGATGATGGCCAAGGACGGTCCCATCTGGATTTCCCGGGACCGGGCGGAAGGCGCCCGGGTGGCGGTCCTGGCCGGGGCCCAGGCCGTGGTCATGGACGACGGCCATCAGAATCCGAGCCTGGCCAAGCGGCTGTCGCTGATCGTCGTGGACGGGGAGACCCGGGACGGGGAATGGCCGTTCGGCGACGGGGCGGTGTTTCCGTCGGGGCCCTTGCGCGAGCCCCTGGCCGCGGGCCTGGCCCGGGCCGATGCGGTGGTGCTGATGCTGCCAAACGAGGTGGCCGCCGCCGATCCGGAATTGCTCGCCCTGTTCGGCGCCACGCCGGTGCTGATCGCGCGATTGAGCGCTGTGGCGCCCCCGCCGCCGGGGCCGCAGGTGGGCTTCGCCGGCGTCGGAAAACCCTGGAAGGTGGAGCGGGCCTTGAAGGCGGCCGGCTGCGAGCTGGCCGACTTTGCGCCCTTCCCCGACCACTTCGCCTATGACGCCGCCACCCTGAACCGGCTGGCCGCCCGGGCCGAGGATTTCGGCGCAGGACTGGTGACCACCGAGAAGGACTGGGCGCGGCTGCCGGCCGACTGGCGGGGGCGGATCAGCGCCTGGCCCGTGCGGGCGAAGTTCTCGGACGAGGCCGCCCTGGACGCGCTGCTGTCCAGGGCGATGACGCCGCCTGCCTAAACGGGCGGCTTAGGCCGTCGCGCCGGCCTTCTGGGCGAAGTTCCAGCCGGCCTTGGCCAGCAGCGGCACCCGCTCAGCCATGGCCGCGGCCTGGGGGCTGTTGGCGGTGCCGTCGCGGACGCGGCCGACAATGCCCTGGATGATGCCGGCCAGGCGGAAGATGTTGTAGGCGAAGTACCAGTTCAGGTCCGGCAGGCCGTCGCGGCCGGTCAGGCGGCAGTATTCGGCCACATACTCGTCGATGGACGGGACCCCGTGGGCCTCGAGGTCCGGAATGTTGGCGATGGAGCCGTTGACCCAGTTCATCAGCAGATAGGTGAAGTCCGCCAGGGGCTCGCCGAGGGTCGAGAGCTCCCAGTCCAGGACGGCGATCACCCGGGGCTCGGTGGGGTGCAGCACCATATTGTCCAGACGGTAGTCCCCGTGGACCACCGAGGTGCGCTCCTGGGGCGGGACGGTCCTGGGCAGCCACTCGATCAGCCGCTCCATCTCCTCGAGCTGGACCGTCTCCGATGCGCGGTACTGCTTGGTCCAGCGATCCACCTGCCGGCCCATATAGTTGCCGGGCTTGCCGTAGTCGCCCAGGCCGATGGCCTCGTGGTCAGTGTTGTGCAGGTCGGCCAGGGTCTTGAGCTTGGCCATGTAGATGGCGCGGCGCTCGGCCGGCTCATATTGCGGCAGCTGCTGGTCCCAGAGGATGCGGCCCTCCACCATGTCCATGACGTAGAACACGGTGCCGATGACCTCTTCGTCGGTGCAAAGGCCGTAGGAGCGCGCCACCGGGAAGCCGGTGGGATAAAGCGCGCTGATGACCTTGTACTCGCGGTCCACCGCATGGGCCGAGGGCAGCAGCTTGCCCGGCGGCTTGCGGCGCATGACGTACTTCTTGTTCGGCGTCACCAGCTGGTAGGTGGGGTTGGACTGGCCGCCCTTGAACTGGCGTACTTCCAGCGGGCCCTCATAGCCTTCCACATTGGCCTGCATCCAGGCCGCCAGCCGCGTCTCGTCGAACCGATGGGACTCCGCGACCTCCTTGGTGCCGGTGTTCAGCTGTTCGCGCTCTTGTTCGGCGGCGTCCACGGCCATGGGCGTCTTCCCTTTACTAAGGCTCTGGGTGCGGTTGGAGTCTTACGCTTGTTTGAACCCACCTTACCGACCTGCGGCGGGGCGCCGCAAGGCGTTCAGCGTCAGGCCATACCGGGCTCTGGAAAGGGCGAGGTCAGCGGCCTCAGCGGGCCAGGGCGCGCCAGCCGATGTCGGTGCGGTGGAAGCCGCCGGGCAGGTCGATGCGCGACACCGCTTCATAGGCGCGGGTCCGCGCCTGGACGAGGTCCTCACCCCGGGCGCAGACGTTCAGCACGCGGCCGCCCGCCGCCCGCAGAACGCCGGCCTCATCGCGAACGGTGCCCGCGTGGAAGATCGCCACATCGGCGCCCAGCTCGGCCTCGGCCCCGGTGATGGCCGCGCCGGTGACCGGCGCATCGGGATAGCCCTGCGCGGCCAGCACGACGCAGACGGCCGACTCGTCGCGCCAGACCGGGGCCGGCAGGCGGTCGAGCTCGCCCTTGGCGCAGGCCATCAGATAGGGCACCAGGTCGCTTTCCAGGCGCAGCATCAGCACCTGGCATTCCGGATCGCCGAAGCGGACATTGAACTCGACGAGCTTGGGGCCCTGCGCCGTGGCCATGAACTCCACGAACAGCACCCCGCGATAGGGGTGGCCCTCGGCGGCGATGGCGGCGAAGGCCGGCTCGGCCAGCTCCTTGCGCACGCGCTCGACGAGGTCGTCAGTGAACAGCGGCGCGGGCGCATAGGTGCCCATGCCGCCGGTGTTGGGACCTTGTTCGCCGTCATAGGCGCGCTTGTGGTCCTGGGCGTGGCCGAAGACCAGGGCATGGGTTCCGTCGCACAGGGCGAAGAGGGAGCCAATCTCGCCGTCCAGGAATTCCTCGATCACCACCCGGGCGCCGGCCGCCCCGAAGCGGCCCCCCAGGGCGTCGTCGATGGCGGCCTCAGCCTCCGCCCTCGTCTGGGCGATCACCACACCTTTGCCGGCGGCGAGGCCATCGGCCTTGATCACATAGGGCGGGGAAAAGTCGGCCAGGGCCGCCTTGGCTGCGGCCGCCTCGTCGCAGACCACATAGGCGCCGGTGGGCAGGCCGTGGCGGACGCAGAAGGCCTTGGTGAAGGCTTTGGAGGACTCCAGCTGGCCAGCCGCGCGGCTGGGGCCAAAGCAGGGGATATTAGCCGCCGCCAGGGCGTCGGCGAGGCCGGCGTCCACCGCCGATTCCGGACCGATGACCACCAGATCAGCCGCGATCTCCCGGGCCAGGGCGACCAGGGCCTCGACGTCGGTGGCCTTCACCGGCCGGGTCTCGCCGAGGGCTTCCATGCCGGGATTGCCCGGCGCCAAGACCAGGCGGCTGAGCAGGGGCGACTGGGCGATCTTCCAGGCCAGCGCATGCTCGCGCCCGCCTGAACCGACGAGGAGGATGTTCATGGGCGGGCTTTGCCGCGCCCGGTCCCAAGCGTCAAGCCGGGGGGTTAGCCTTCCAGGTCCAGCGAATAGCCCGCCGAGCGCACGGTGCGGATCGGGTCGGCGGCGGCCTCGCGGTTCAGAGCCTTGCGCAGGCGGCCCACATGGACGTCCACCGTGCGGGCCTCCACATAGACATCCGAGCCCCAGACGGCGTCGAGCAGCTGCTCGCGGGAGAAGACCCGGCCTGGATGCTGCATCAGATAGTCCAGCAGGCGGAATTCGGTGGGGCCCAGGTGGATCTCCTGGCCGCCGCGGCGCACCCGGTGGGCCACCCGGTCGATGACCAGATCGCCGATGCGGACCCGGTCCTCGGCCAGGCCCGGCCGCAGGCGCCTAAGGACCGCGCGGATTCGGGCCGACAGTTCGGACATGGAGAAGGGCTTGACGATGTAGTCGTCGGCGCCGGTGTCCAGGCCGCGGATCCGGTCGGTCTCCTCGCCCCGGGCGGTCAACATGATGATCGGGATGTTGCGGGTCTCGGTCCGCGCCCGCAGCCGGCGGCAGACCTCGATGCCCGACACCTTGGGCAGCATCCAGTCCAGCAGGATGAGGTCCGGCAGCTTCTCGTTGATCATCATCAGGGCGTCTTCGCCATCGGCGGCGACCGCCACGGCGTAGCCCTCTTTTTCAAGGTTGTAGTTCAGCAGGGTGGCGAGGGAGTCTTCATCCTCGGCGACCAGGATATGAGGGGTCATGGGGCGGACTCCCGTCACGGACGCTGCAGGGCGTCGGTCTTGGGACGAGCGGTGGCGATCGCCTCGTCCCCGGTGATTTCGTAGTGGATGATCTCGGCGATGTTGGTGGCGTGATCGCCGATGCGTTCCAGGTTCTTGGCCACGAACAGCAGATGGGCGCAGGCGGTGATCGTGCGCGGATCGCCCATCATGTAGGTCAGGAGTTCGCGGAACAGGCTGTTGTAGTGCTCGTCCACCTCGTCGTCGCGGGACCAGACGGACATGGCCCGCTCCAGGTCCGAGGCGGTGTAGGCGTCCAGAACCTCTTTCAGGCGGGTGACCACCAGCCGGCCCATGCGCTCGATGGAGCGGGTCAGGGGGACCATCGGGTCGGAGTCGATGATGACGATGGTGCGCTTGGCGATGTTCTTGCCCAGGTCGCCGACGCGCTCGAGATTGTTGGCGATCTTCATGGCCGCCACCGTGCGGCGCAGGTCGTTGGCCAGCGGCTGGCGCAGGGCGATCATGCGGATCGCCTTGCGTTCGATATCGGCCTGCAGGGCGTCGAGGCGCTCGTCCCGGGCGACCACGGAATCGGCCATCTGCTGGTCGCGGCGGACCACCGCCTCCAGGGCGTCGGCGACGGCGGCCTCGGTCAGCCCGCCCATCCGCGCGCACTCGGCGGTGAGCGTGTTGAGCTCGTCTTCGTAGGCCTTGACGATGTGTTCGTTCATGGCGGCGTCCTCCCGGTCAGCCGAAGCGTCCGGTGATGTAATCCTGCGTGCGGGTGTCACGCGGGTTGGTGAAGATCTCGTCGGTGGCGCCGGCCTCGACCACCGCGCCCATGTGGAAGAAGGCGGTGCGCTGGGAGACCCGGGCGGCCTGGGCCATGGAGTGGGTGACGATGACGATGCAGTACTGGCTGCGCAGGTCGTCGATCAGCTCTTCGATCTTGGCCGTGGCGATGGGGTCGAGCGCCGAGCAGGGCTCGTCCATCAGGATCACTTCGGGGCTGACGGCGATGGCCCGGGCGATGACCAGGCGCTGCTGCTGACCACCCGACAGGCTGGTGCCCGGCGCCTGCAGGCGATCGGCGACCTCTTTCCAGAGACCGGCCCGCTTGAGCGAGGATTCGACGATGTCGGCCAGCTCGGTCTTGTTGTCGGCGAAACCGTGGATGCGCGGGCCATAGGCCACGTTCTCGAAGATGCTCTTCGGGAAGGGGTTGGGCTTCTGGAAGACCATGCCCACCCGGGCGCGCAGCAGGACCGGATCGACCTTGCGGTCGTTGATGTCCTCGCCGTCCAGGATGATCTTCCCGTCGACCCGGGCGCCGGGAATGGTGTCGTTCATCCGGTTGATGCAGCGCAGGAAGGTGGACTTGCCGCAGCCCGACGGACCGATCAGAGCGGTGACCATGCGGTCAGGCATGTCGAGACTGACGTCGAACAGGGCCTGTTTGTCGCCATAGAAGACGCTGACATCAGTGGCCGAGACCTTGCCGACCGCGGCGCGGCTCGTTCCAGCCGAGGCCAGGGCGTCGTCGCGTTGGGCGGTCATCTTGAAGCTCGAACGGGGGTTGGACATGGGGGTCATGGGATCACCAGCGGCGTTCGAAGCGGCGGCGCACCAGCACCGCGACCAGGTTCATCAGCACCATGAAGACCAGCAGCACGATGATGGCCGCGGCGGTCCGTTCATGGAAGGCCCGCTCCGAGGCGTTCTCCCAGATGAAGATCTGCACCGGTAGCACGGTGGCCGCGCTGGTCAGGGTTTCAGGCACGCCCGGCACGAAGGAGACCATGCCGATCATCAGCAGCGGGGCGGTCTCACCCAGCGCATGGGCCAGCGAAAGGATGACGCCGGTCATCATGCCGGGCATGGCCAGCGGCAGGACGTGGTGGAAGACGGTCTGGGTGCGTGAGGCGCCCACCGCGAGCGCCGCCTCGCGGATCGACGGCGGCACCGCGCGCAGGGCCGATCGGGTGGCGATAATGATGGTCGGCAGGGACATGAGGGCCAGGACGAGGCCCCCCAGCAGGGGCGAGGACCTGGGCACAGCCAGCCAGTTGATGAACACCGCCAGGCCAAGCAGGCCGTAGATGATCGAGGGCACGGCGGCGAGGTTGTTGATGTTCACCTCGATGATGTCGGTCCACCGGTTCTTGGGCGCGAACTCTTCGAGATAGGTGGCCGCGAGCACGCCGATGGGGGCGGCCAGCATAGCGGTGACGAACAGCATCATGGCCGAGCCGACCACGGCCCCCCAGACGCCGGCCTGCTCGGGCTCGGTGGAGTCCGACCGGGACAGGAAGGTCCAGTTGAAGCCGCCGGAGACCACGCCCCGCTCGCGCAGCTCGTCCAGCCAGTCCAGTTGGCGGTCGCTCAGGAGCCGGCCGCCGACCTCGGTGTCGCGGCTGATCTGGCCCTTGTAGTAGAGGCTGGCATTGGCCTTCATCGGCCCCTGGACCGTGATGGTCTGGCCCACCAGGGACGGGTCTTCCCGCAGGCGGTCGAGGATCTGGAAGCCCATGTCGCCCGACAGGATCGCCATCATCTCAGCTGAGGCCTCCCCATACGGATCATCGGTCTCGCCCAGCAGGGCCAGGGCCGACTCCGCGACCGTCAGATTGAAGTTCGAGCCGCCCAGATCAGCCATGTCCACCCGGTCGGCATTGACCTGCACCGGCAGGCTGACCCGGTAGTCGGTGAAGGTGGAATAGCCCTGCAGGCCGATACGTCCGAGCAGCAGCACCAGGAAGGCCAGCGCCAGAATGATGGCCGCGCGACCATAGAAGCGGAATCGCGCCTCGGCCCGGTAACGGCGCTTCAGACGGGCCTCGGACTCGGCCCGGGCGCGGGCCTTGGCGCTCTGGGCGGGGGTGAGGGCCGCGTCAGTCATACTGTTCCCGGTAGCGCTGCACGATCCGCAGGGCGACGATGTTGAGCATGAGGGTGATCAGGAACAAGGTCAGGCCAAGACCGAAGGCCGACAGGGTCTTGGGGCTGTCGAACTCCTGGTCGCCGGTGAGCAGGGTGACGATCTGCACCGTCACCGTGGTGACCGTATCCAGCGGATTGAAGGTGGCGCGGGCCTGAAGACCGGCGGCCATGGTGACGATCATGGTCTCGCCCACGGCCCGCGAGACGGCCAGCAGCAGGGCGCCCATGACGCCCGGCAGGGCGGCGGGCATGATCACCCGGGTGATGGTCTCCGAACGCGTCGCGCCCATGGCGAGCGACCCGTCCCGCAGGGACTGGGGCACCGCATTGATGATGTCGTCGGACAGGGAGGAGACGAAGGGGATCAGCATGATGCCCATGACCGCCCCGGCCACCAGGGCCATCTGGTTCTGCACCTGCATCAGATAGAGGCCAAGGCCGTCCAGGGGCCCGCCGATGAACTGGGCGCCCAGGCTGTTGAAGGCGCCGCGGAACAGGGGGCCGACGGTCAGGGCGGCGAAGAAGCCGTAGACCACCGTCGGGATGCCGGCGAGGATCTCCAGCAGCGGCTTGACCACCGCGCGCACGGTCGGCCCGGCATATTCCGAGAGATAGATGGCGGCGAACAGACCGACCGGCGCGGCCACCGTCATGGCGATCATCATGATCAGGAAGGTGCCCATGAACAGGGGCACGGCCCCGAAGGCGCCGGACGAGGCGACCTGGTCGGCGCGGATGGCGATCTGCGGGTCCCAGGTGAGACCGAACAGGAATTCGAAGACCGGCACGGCCTGGAAGAAGCGCCAGCTCTCCCACACCAGGGAGGCGACGATGCCCAGGGTGGTCAGGACCGCCACCACCGAACAGGCGAGGAAAAGGACGGCGATCCAGCGCTCCACCCGGGGCCGGGCGGCGAAGTCGGCGCTGAGCCGCGGCCAGGCCATGGCGGCGCCGGCCAGGGCCAGGATGAAGGCGGCGATCAGGGCGCCGGTGGTCAGGCTGCGGTGGATGTCGCGGGCCTGGACCAGCTTTTCGGCGAAGGCTGAGCCCAGCGCGCCGTCATAGATGGTCTGGCTGACCTGGCCGCCGGTCACGGTGGCCACCACGTCGTTATAGAAGACGTCCTGGGTGCTGTCGGGCAGGGTCGAGACGGCCGCCGGCGGGTCGGCGCGCAGCACAATCTCTTCGATCTGAGCGCCGAACAGGCTGACCAGGAGCAGGAGGATGATGGCAGGGGCCGCCGTCCACAGGGCCAGATAGGCGCCGTGATACCCCGGAAGGGAGTGCATCAGGCGCGCCCGTCCGCCCGCGGCGCTCAGCACCTTGCGGCGGCCGGCCGCATAGGCCGTGACAGAAAACAGGATGAGCCCCAGAAGGGCGATCCAGATGAGCATTCAGGCCTTCGTCTTGCCGCTCGTCGCGCGCGTCATGCGGTTCGGGCGGACAAACACCGCCCCTGTCCGCGCCGGGCGGAAACTGCCCTCCCTTTGCTGATCAAACGCGACAGTTTCATGACAGTTTTATTACATCGTCAGGGGCCTCGTCCGGCGCGCCGCCAACCTCGGCGGACGTGCGTGCGAGGGGGAAATAGGCCGTGAAGACGGCGCCGTGGCCGGGCCGGCTCTCCACGGCCAAGCCGCCGCGGTGACGGTTGACGATGTGCTTGACGATGGCGAGGCCAAGCCCGGTGCCGAGCTTCTCACCGCTCTTCTGGCCCTCCACCCGATAGAAGCGTTCGGTCAGCCGGGGCAGATGCTCGCGGTCCATGCCCGGCCCTGAGTCGATCACAGACAGGGCGGCGAACCGCTCAGGCCCATGATCGGGAGTCAGCAGGGACATCCTGGCGGCCGGCTCCATGCGCGGCGCGACGCAGGCCTCGGCGCTAAGATCGCTCTGCAGCAGGATGCGGATACGTCCCTCGGCCGGCGAGTATTTCAGGGCGTTGTCCACCAGATTCTGGGCCACCTGGATCACCTGGTCCCGGTCCCCGGTGATGGTCACCGCGCCCCGGGGCGGCGTCTCCACCTCCAGGGCCACGCCCTTATCGCGGGCCAGGGGCGCCAGGGCGTCCACCACGTCCAGCAGGGCGGCGACAAGATCGACATCCTCCAGGGGCCGCACGTGTTCGTTCAGCTCGATACGGCTGAGCGACATGAGATCGTCGATCAGCCGCGACATCCGCTCGGCCTGGACATGCATGATCCCCAGGAACCTGTCCCGGGCGCCCTCATCACCCCGGGCGTGGCCCCGCAGGGTCTCAATGAAGCCTGAGAGCGAGGCCAGGGGGGTGCGCAGTTCGTGGCTGGCATTGGCCAGGAAGTCGGCGCGCATCCGCTCCACCCGGCGGATATCGGTCTCGTCATGCAGCACCAGGAGGGCCAGTCTCGCGCCGTCGCCAGATGCGCCCAGGGGTCGGGCATAGGCGCGGAAGATCCGCTCCTGCACCCCGCCCGTCTCGTAGACCGCCTCGCCTTCCAGGCCGCCGAACAGGGCCTCGTCCACCACCTCCAGCACGTCTGGATCGCGGATGGCGGTGACCAGCAGCCCGGCCTCCCGCTGGATCTTCAGCACCCGGCGCCCAGCCCGGTTGACCATGACGAAACGACGGCCGGTGAGATCGTCAGGCTCATGGGCGGAGATCACCATCACCGGGTCCGGCAGGGCGTTCAGCACCGAGGTGTAGGGCAGGGTCAGGGCGCCGTCGGCCACTTCCACATGGGTCTGGGCGACTTCGGCGCGAAGCCGGCCAGCCTCCCCCCGGGCCCGCCTAGCCTGCACGAGGGTGACGGCGGCCAGGGCGCAGGCCAGGACCAGGACCAGCAGAAGGTGCGCCCCGCTGGCCAGGGCCAGGGCGATCAGAGCGAGGCCGCCCGCCAGACCGGTGAGGACGACCGGCTGCGCCACAAAGCCGCGACGGGGTCTGAGAGGCAGGGACTGGGGCGGCTGCGGCACTATCGAATCTCCGTTCGCCGGATCATCCACCAAGCCGGACGGGTGTGACATTGGCGTGACACGACAGATGTTGGTCGTCCAGCCGCGCGTTCGCCGTCGCGCCAGCAGGGAACCCGGCCCGAAAACCGGCGTTTGCAGCATCCGGGGGCAGGTCGGCGTCGGGCATGTCGGAACAAGGAAACAGATTTTTGGCCGATAGCCTTCTGGCTCCTCGTGCGGGGATCGACGATCCATTCGCCGCGGCCGTTCACGCCACCCGGATGTCGATGACGATCGTCGACGCCCAGGCGCCCGACCTGCCGATCGTCTTCGTCAATGACGCCTTCCTCAATATGACCGGCTACCGACGCGACGAGGTTCTCGGCCGCAACTGCCGTTTCCTTCAGGGCCCCGACACCGAGGGGCCGGTCGTCAAGGCGCTGGCCCAGGCCATCAACAAGGGTGAGGCGACGAACCAAGACCTCCTGAACTACCGCAAGGACGGGACACCCTTCTGGAACGCCCTGCAGATTAGCCCGGTCCGCAACGCCGCTGGCCTGATCGTCTACTACATTGGCTCGCAGGTGGACGTGACCGCCCGCAAGGCGGCCGAGGCCGCGCTTGAGGCCGCCGCCGCCGAGCAGGCCCGCACGGCCCAGCAGGCCCTGGCTGACCGCACCGCCCTGCTCCATGAGGTGGACCACAGGGTCAAGAACAACCTCCAGCTCATCACCTCCCTCCTGGTCCTGCAGACCAGGCGCACCCTGGATGACGCCACCCGGGCGGCCCTGCAGAGCATGCTGTCGCGGGTCAGCGCCATCGCCACGGTGCACCGGCGCCTTTTTCAGAGCCATGACCTGGAGCGGTTCGACGTAGCCACCTTCATCCGCGACCTGATGGGCGATGTCTCCTCCGGCCGCGAAGAGGTGGACATCCGCCTTGATCTTGAGCGGGTGGACATCGCCGCCGCCCAGGCCGCGCCCCTGGCCCTGGCCGTCAACGAACTGGTGGACAACGCCTTCAAGCATGGCCTGACGCCGGGGCGGCCCGGTCGGCTGCGCATCCAGGTGCGCCGGCTGAACGGCCACTATGTGATCGAGGTCTGTGACGACGGGCCGGGACTGCCGGAAAACGGCGTCTTCGAGCCGGGCTTCGGCCTGACCATCACCAACCTGCTGGCGCAACAGCTGCGCGCCACCTTGCAATTCGAAGCCGGTGAGCCGGGCCTGCGGGCCATTCTGAAGCTCCCCGCCCATGGATAGGCCGGCCATTCCCATGTCACGACCCCTGTCAGTGCTGATCGTCGAAGATGAGGTCCTGCTCGCCGTCGAGCTTGGATTTCTGGTCCGCGAGGCCGGCTGCGTCGAGGTGGGCCACGCGCTGGATTCCGCTGATGCGGTTCGCCTGGCCAAGGTTCTGAAGCCCGATATCGCCCTGGTGGATGTTCATCTTTCCGACGGTCCGACCGGGGTGGACGCCGCCCGGGAGATCGCCGAGCGGGCCGGCGCGATCGTCCTGTTCATGACCGCCAATGTGAAGCGTCTGCCCGACGACCTGGCCGGCGCCTGTGGGGTGATCGGCAAGCCCTATTCCGACCGCGCCGTTCGTCGGGCCCTGACATTCCTCGCCCGCTGCCTCCAGGATGGGGCGGCCCCGGGACCCCCGCCGCCGGGTCTGGCCCTGTCAGACAGCTTCGTCGGCCGCTGGGGCGTCGAGCAGATGGCGCAGGCGGTCTAGGAGATGGATGAGAACGCCCTGCTTCCTGAAGTGATCGGCTTCTGCGCCGGCCTCTGTTCCATGATGAGCTTCACCCCGCAGATCCTGAAGACCTGGCGGGAGCGGGACGCCACATCCATCTCGCTGCGGATGTATGTGGTGACGGTGACGGGCTTCAGCCTGTGGGTCACCTATGGCGTGATGATCGGCAGCCTGCCGGTCATGGTGACCAATTCGGTGTGCCTGACTCTTTCGGCCCTGATCCTGGCCATGAAGTGGCGCTTCTCGCGCCCCGACTATGTGGCGAGGCGCCGGGGCGCGGGCGATGCGGTTGGCGCCGGCACGGCAGGTCATTAGGATCAAGGCGACTCCCGCGCCCCGGGCGTGGGCGTAGGACGCCGTTTCCCAGGACCAGGTCATGACCGATCGGATCGCCGAAGCCGACGCCGCCTTGAGGGCTGGCCGTCTCGAGGAGGGCGTCGCCCTGATCGAGGCCCATCTCACCGATGAGCCGCGCTCGGCCCAGCAGCTCTATCGGAACTTCACCGGTCTGCTGTACCGCAAGGCCATGTACGCCAAGGGCGCCCAGTGGTGCCGGGCCGGACTTGAGGTCTATCCCCGCGACACGGAGCTGTGGAACGTTCTGGGCGTCTGCCTCCGGCGGACGGGCGAGCCGGAGGAGGCGTTGAAGGCCCTCAACGCCGGTCTCAAGATCGAACCCAAGAACGACGGCCTGCTGCAGAACAAGGGCAATGTGCTCAATGATCTGAAAGATGGGCCAGGCGCGGTCGCCATCTTCACCCAACTGGTCCGCAAGGCGCCGACCAATGCCGAGATGCAGCGGGCTCTGGGGCGCGGCCTGTGGCGTTCTGAAGCGTTCGACAAGGCCGAGATGCGTTTCCGCCTGGCCACCCGGCTCAATCCGAACTTGGTCGACGCCTGGCTCGACCTGTCGGCCCTGCTGGCCGAAACCCAGACGTCCGACGCTGCTGTGGCGGTGTTGGACGAGGCCCTCAAGATCAATCCGACCCCCCGGCTGATGGAGGCCAAGGCGGTGGCCATCCGGCGCGGCCAGAAGCTTCGCCAGGCCGAGGCCTATCTGCAGGAGGTTCTCGAGGCCCATCCGGACGAGGCCTGGGCGCACTATCAGCTGGGCGGGGTCCTCAGCGATATCGACCGTCCGCGGGCCAATATCCACCTGCGCCGGGCCGTAGAGATGAAGCCGGACGACCTCGACTACCGGATGGCCCTGGTGGAGAGCCTGGTGCGCTCAAGGCATGGGGATGAGGCCGCTCACCTGGACGACGCCTATGCCGAACTGAAGGCGGCCCGCGCCGTGGGAGCCCTGGCGGGGCCGGCGCAGTTGAAGGTGGCCTCCGAGGTCCTGTCCCGGGTCGCCGATTTCGCCGGCCTGGACGAGGTATGCGACTTCAAGGAAACGGGCCGCCTGTGGGCCGAGCAGGGCCGCCACACCGCACTGTTGAGCCAGCTGTCGCGGGTCAAGACGCCGGAGGATCGCGACGAACTGATCCACCAGCATCGCGCCTGGGGCGAGTTCGTGCAGGAGCGGGTGAAACGCTATCCCCTGCGTCGGCCAAAGACGCCCCGCCCCGACAATGGCAAGATCCGCATCGGGATCATGTCGTCGGACCTGCGCATGCATCCGGTGGCCTATTTCTCCCTGCCCTTGTTCGAGAACATCCCCCGGGACCGTTTCGAGCTCTATTGCTACTCCTACTACCAGGGGCAGGAAGACAGCCTGCAGAAGCGCATCACCGAGCTGGTGGACGTGTTCCGCTGGGAGCAGGAGATCAGCGACTTCGACGCCGCGCAGATGATCTGCGACGACCAGCTGGACATGCTGATCGAGCTGGGCGGCTCGACCCACATGAACAAGATCAATGTCATGGCCTGGAAGGCCGCGCCGCTGCAGGCCAGCTGGCTGGGCTATCCGCACTCCTCGGGTCTGGACAGCATCGACTATCTGATCCTTGACCCCTACCTCGTGCCGCCGAGGCGCGAACTGCTGATCGAGAAGCCCCTGCTGATGCCGTCGAGCTGGATCGCCATGGGGGAACTGGCCTTCCCCGAGCGGACTATGGCCGCCGAGCCGCCGGTGGTGGCGAACGGCTATGTCACCTTCGGGACGGCCAACAATCCTTACAAGTACAGCCGGGCCATGGTGGCCGAGTGGGCCAAGGTGACCGCCGCGGTCCCAGGGTCGCGCTTCATGTTCGTGCGACCCGAGGGCGGCACCGCAGCCTTTCGGGACAATATCTCGGCCATCTTCGAGGCCGAGGGGGTCAGCCGAGATCGCCTGCGCTTTGAAGCGGTGCGCGGCGCGCACATGCCCTTCTACAATGAGATGGACATCTCCCTGGACACCTTCCCGCAGACCGGCGGCACCACCACGTGCGAGTCCCTGTGGATGGGCGTGCCGGTGGTCACCCTGGTGGGGCCGGGCCTGTTCGAGCGTCTGAGCTGCTCGATCCTCGGCAATGCCGGGCTGCATGACCTCTGTACGGGGGACCTGGATGGCTACCAGGACGCCGCGGTGCGACTGGCTGGCGATGTGGAGCGGCTGCGCAAGCTGCGCCGCGAGCTGCGGCCGACCCTCAAGGCCAGCCGCCTGGGCCAGACCAAGGCCTTCGCCGCCGACTTCTACAGGATGCTGGAAGCCGCCGTGGTGAGCCACCGGGCCGCCGAGCAGGCGCCCTCGCCGGTCCTAGCCTAGGAAAAAGCCGGGGGCGGCCAACGCCTGAGCGATCAGGCGGCGGGGGTCCTGCGGTTCAACCCCGAGCGCGCGGAGCCGGTCGGTGGCGCAGCGCGGGGCCGCCGGCATGGGGCGGTCGGGCGCCAGGTTGAGGGTCCAGCCGGCCTCGCCGAACACCTGAGCCAGGTCGGCGTTGGAGACGTTGCGGCCGCTGGCTACATTGATCACGCCCGGCGCGGCCCCCTCGCCCATGGCCAGCAGGGCGGCGATCACGTCATCGGCGTGGATGTAGTCGCGCACCGCGCCGGGTACGGAGTCCAGGGTGATGAGCCGAGATCGCCGCGCCTTCTGCAACAGCTCGGGCAGGAAGCCGCTGGCGCCCTCGGCGAGATCAAAGACGTTGGAGAGGCGCGCCACGGCGCCGCGGCCATCGGACCTGGCCAGGGTCAGGTTCTCGCCCAGGGCCTTGGAGAGGTCATAGACATTGCGCGGGGCGGCGGGATCGAAGGCCAGGATGTCGTCCTCCCGCCCGCCGGCCGCGCCCAGGCTGTCATAGAGCCTTGTGGACGACAGATAGATCAGCCGCTCGAACCGGGCCTTGGCCAGCACCTGGGCCAGCAGGGTGACGTGGGCCTCCACCGTATCGAACGGCCGGACGGCGAAATCGCCGGTGAGGCCCGCGCAGTAGAAGACCCGGCCGAGGTCCCGGTCAAACAGGGCAGCCTCGCCTCGGGCCGGCGCATAGACCGCCTCGCCCCGGTCACGCAGGGCCTGGGCCAGCCGGCCGCCGATGAAGCCGCCGGCCCCGATGATGGTCCAGCCGCTCACCCCTTGCCGCGCTCGCCGATGCGACGGACCGGTGCGCCGGCATAGATGCCGTAGGGCTCAAGCTTGCCGCGCACGACGGCGCCGGCGGCCACCACACAGCCCTTGCCGATCACCGCGCCGTCCAGCACCACGACGCCGGCGCCCAGCCAGACGTCGTCCTCGATGACGATGCCGCCCCGGCTCTCCATGAAGCCCTGGTCGCGGATGCGGGCGTGGCGGTCGGTGATCTCGTGATTGGTGGGCGCCAGCGTGCAGTTGGCGGCGATCAGCACCGCTTCGCCGATGCGAACCCCATTGCCGGTGTAGATCACCGTTCCAGAGTTGACCGCGGAGTCCGCGCCGATGGTCACCTCGCCCGAGCCGCCGACCGCCTTGATCTTCACAAAGGAGTCGATGAGCACCCGGGCGCCGATCTCGATCAAGGTGCCGCGCACCGACCGCTCGATATCGGCGAGGGGGGAGATCGTCGCAGTGGGATCGATCTTCAGCATCAGCGGCCTCCTGGCTCTGCGTGCGGCGCGAAATCCGGATAGGTTGCGTCCCGCTCGGAGATCACCTGGGGCGGGGCCGGCCAGGCGATGGCGAAGGCCGGATCGTTCCAGCGCACGCCCGCCCCATGGCCGGGCTCGAACATGGGTGCGATCTGATAGAGCACATCGGCGCCGGGCTCGAGCGTCAGGAAGCCGTGGGCGACGCCTTCGGGGATGAACAGGGCGCGGCCATGCTCGGCGTCCAGCTCCACTCCAGTCCAGCGACCAAGGGTGGCGCTGCCGGGACGAAGGTCGAGCGCAACATCGAAGATCCGCCCACGGACAACCCGCACCAGCTTGGTCTCCCCATGCGGCGCCGGCTGATAGTGCATGCCCCGCAGGGTGAAGGCCGCGGTGTTGCGCGACAGGCTGGTCTGGGCCGGGACGAAGGCTATGCCGGCGTCGGCGAACTCGGCGGGGCAATGCAGCCGGGCGAACGCGCCGCGGTCATCCAGGACAGGGTCGGAATCGACCACCACGACGCCCGCGATCTCCGTGGGCGAGAACCGCATCAGTCGAGAACCTGGGTGGTCGGCGAGGCGATGACGAAACGGCCGCCCCAGTCACGGATATAGGCCAGCTGGCCCATGATCTCGTCCTTCAGGTTCCAGGGCAGGATCAGCACATAGTCCGGCTTCACCTCGGCGACCTTTTCGGGGCCATAGATGGGCGCATGGCTGCCGGGCAGGTAGCGGCCCTGCTTGTGCGGATTGGCGTCGAAGGCGCAGACAATGTCGTCGGGCCCCACACCGGCATAGTTGAGGAAGGTGTTGCCCTTGGCCGCCGCGCCATAGGCGGCCACCGTCTTGCCCTCGGCCTTGGCCTGACGAAGGAAGGCCAGGAAGCTGGCGCGAACCTCATCGACCCGGGCGGCATAGCCTTCATAGGTCTCAAGCCTATGGAGACCGGCTGCGGCCTCGCGGGCGCGCAGGGTCTTGAGCGCCGCGGTCTCCTGATGGCTGGAAGCCTCATGGGCGCAGAACAGGCGCAGCGACCCGCCGTGGGTGGGCAAAAGCTCCACATCGAAGGCCCGCAGACCGTTGGCCCGCAGCACCTGGGCCACCGCCAGCAGGGAGAGGTAGGAGAAGTGCTCGTGATAGATGGTGTCGAACTGCACCATCTCCAGCATGTTGAGGAAGTGGGGAAACTCGAAGGTCAGCACGCCTTCCGGCTTCAGCACCTCGCGGAAGCCGGCCACGAAGCCGCCGATGTCGGGGACGTGGGCCAGCACATTGTTGGCGGCCATCAGGTCGGCCTGCACACCGCGGGCGGCCAGGGCCTTGCCGGTCTCGCCGTGGAAGAACATGACCTCGGTGGGTACGCCCTTCTCGATGGCGGCCTGGGCGGTGTTGCCCGTGGGCTCGATCCCCAGCACCGGCACGCCGGCGGCCTTGAAGTGCTGCAACAGGTAGCCGTCGTTGGAGGCCACCTCGACCACCAGGGAGTCCGCGCCCAGGCCAAACCGCGCGATCATCGCCTCGGCATAGCGGCGGGCATGATCCACCCAGCTGGCCGAATAGGAGGAGAAATAGGCGTAGCCGGAATCGAAGATCTCGTCGGCGGCGACCGGATCGTCCACCTGCACCAGGAAGCAGGCGGGGCAGACCCGGGCGTGCAGGGGGTAGGTCTTCTCAGTCCCGGCGGCCAACTGCTCGGCGGTCAGGTTGCTGTTGGCCAGGGGCTGACGGCCCAGGTCCACCAGGGTGTGGGTGAGCGGCGTGCGGCAGAAACGGCAGACAGGGGTCGTCATCACAGGCTTTCGTAGGTCTCGATCTGCGCCAGGCAGAGGTCGCGGGCGGCCTCGCCCTGCCCTTGCTGGCGATACCAGTCCATGGTCCAGGCCACGGCCGCAGGCCCGTCGAGCCGGCTCTCGAAGTCGAGAGTCTTGCGGGCGAGGCTCGCATCCACCGCCAGGCTTTTCGCCTCGATGGAGGCCGGGTCGGGCTCATGGCGCCAGGGCTGGGCGTCCAGGGCGGCGATGGCCTGAGTGGCCAGCTCGCCCACGGTGATCTCGGCCGCGCCCGGACGGGGGCCGAAGTTCAGGGCGCGCGGGGTGTCGGACCGCTCGACCAGGGCCTGGGCGAAGACGAGATAGCCCGCCACGCAGTCGAGCACATGCTGCCAGGGGCGCGTGGCTTCGGGATGGCGCAGGACGGTGGTCTCGCCGGCCCGGGCGGCGCGGACGATATCGGCCACCAGACGGTCGCGGGAGAAGTCCCCGCCGCCGATCACATTGCCCCCCCGGGCGGTGGCCACCGGCACGCCGGCCTTGTCGAAATAGGAGCGAGCGAAGCTGGACGTCACGATCTCGGCGCAGGCCTTGGACGCCGAATAGGGATCCTTGCCGCCGAGCGCGTCGCCCTCCTGGAAGGCCCGGCCGCCATCGTTATTGGCGTAGACCTTGTCCGAGGTGATCACCAGGACCCCGCGCAGGGCGTCTTCGTCCCGCAGGGATTCCAGCAGATGGGCGGTGCCCATGATGTTGGTGGCGAATGCGCCCACCGGATCCTCGATGGCCGCGCGCACGATGGGCTGGGCGGCCATGTGCAGCACGAGGTCGAAGGGCTGGCCGCCGACCACGTCCAGCACGGCCCGGCGGTCGCGCAGATCGACGAGGTGCGAGGCGGCCAGATGGTCATAGCCGGCCAGATCGGCGAGCGCCGGGGTCTGGTCGGGCGCGAGCGCCAGGCCGGTGACCTTGGCTCCCATGCGGGCGAGCCAGAGGCCCGTCCAGGCGCCCTTGAAGCCGGTGTGGCCGGTGAGCAGGACGCGCTGGCCGGCCCAGAAGCCCGGGTCTGGCCGGCTCATGCCCACTGGCGCCAGGGCGCCTTGCCGGACGCCCACAGGCCCTCCAGCTGGTTCTTGTCGCGCAGGGTGTCCATGGCCGCCCAGAAGCCGTCATGGCGATAGGCGATCAGCTCGCCGTCGGCGGCGAGGCCTTCCAGGGGGCCGAGCTCCCAGACGGTGGCGTCATCCTCAACCCGGTCGATCACCGAGGGGTCGAGGACAAAGAAGCCGCCATTGATCAGGCCGTTGTCGCCCGGCGGCTTCTCCACGAAGCGGTCCACCCGGTCGCCGGTCATCTCCAGGGCGCCATAGCGGCCGGGGGGCGCCACGGCGGTCACCGTCGCGCGCTTGCCGTGGGCGGCATGGAACTTCGCCAGGGCCGTGAGGTCCACATCGGCCACCCCGTCCCCATAGGTGAAGAAGAACGGCTCACCTGGCGTCAGGAATTCCCGCACCCGCTTCAGCCGGCCGCCGGTCATGGTGTCGGCCCCGGTGTCCACCAGGGTCACCTTCCAAGGCTCGTGCTTGGTGGCGTGATAGTCGATGGCCCGGTTGGCGAGATCGACGGTGAAGTCGGCGTTGTGCAGGACGTAGTTGGCGAAATACTCCTTCACCACATAGCCCTTGTAGCCCAGGCACACGACGAACTCGTTGAAGCCGTGATGCGAGAACATCTTCATGATGTGCCAGAGGATCGGCCGACCGCCGACCTCGATCATCGGCTTGGGCCGCAGGTGGCTTTCCTCGGAAATCCGGGTGCCCAGGCCGCCGGCCAGGATGACGACTTTCATCGCAGTACCTCCCCCCTGGCCAGGTCTCAGGCGATCCGCTTGACGAAGGCGTCGGGCCAGTAGGTGACCCGCTCCTTCACCACCCCTTCGTTGAAGGGGAAGGTCGGCTCTTCGATGATGAAGCGCTTATCCTCGGCGACGAACTCATGCACCGCGCGACGAGGATTGTTCCAGGTCCAGTCCTCGGCCGTGCGCGGGCCGCCAACCACCTGCTCCATGATCCCGTCGGTGGCGACGATATAGGAGCCCACCGGCACCATGTCGGCATAGGCGCGCAGTTCGTCGAGCACATGGCCCTTGGTGTGGTTGGAATCGAGCACCACCAGCACGGTCTCTCCGGGCTTGATCTGCGCCTTCACCTGTTCGACCACCTCAGGGGCGGTGGACGAGCCTTCGATCAGCTCGATCCGCTTCTTCATCGGATGGGCCTCGATGGCGGTGCGGTTGTGCGGCCGGATCTCGATGTCGATACCGATCACCCGGCCCTTGTTCATGGCTTCGAACAGGGAGGCGTAGAAGACCAGGGACCCGCCATGGGCGACGCCGGTCTCCACCAGCACGTCGGGCTGAAGGTCCCAGATCACTTCCTGCAGGCGGACCATGTCCTCCGGCAACTGAATGATCGGCCGGCCCATCCAGGCGAAGGAATAGACGTATTTGGAATCCCAGGTCGCCCGGACCCAGGCCTTGGACGCCGCGGCGAAGCCTTCGGCGGTGGAGAGGCTGTGGCGCGTTTCAGTGTCGCCGTCGCGGACGACGACTTCGCCGCGCTCTTCGTCGATGATGGTGATCAAGACCCCGACCTTGTATGCCGTTTGCTGCGGACCGATTTTGGCTCTGGCCCGCCATGTCGATCCCTCTTATCGCGTGTCGGCGCGGCGATGAAGCCGTATCCCGCAATGGGGGCGCCGACCCGGCGCAGGAACTGGGGCGCAGTGAGGGACAGGGTTTGAAGCCGCGGATCGACTTCATCATCGCCGGCGCCCAGAAGGCCGGGACCACGGCCCTGTTCGACTATCTCAGCGACCAGCCGCAGATCGGCCTGTCGGACGTCAAGGAGGTCCACTTCTTCGACGATGAGGGCCAGAACTGGAGCGCGCCCGACTATGGCGCCTATCACGCCCATTTCGACCTCGCCGACACAGGGCGGACGTGGGGCGAGGCGACGCCCATCTATCTCTACTGGAAGGACAGCCTGGCGCGGATCAGGGCCTACAACCCGGCCATCCGGCTGATCGTCCTGCTGCGCGATCCCGTAGGGCGGGCCTTTTCCCACTGGAAGATGGAGTTCGCCCGCGGGGCGGAGACCCATCCCTTCGACTGGTGCATCCGCGAGGGCCGTCAGCGCCTGTTCGACGCCGAGCCCTGGGGCTTCCACCGGGAGTTCAGCTATGTGGAGCGGGGGTTCTATGGCGCCCAGATCGAACATCTCTTGAGCCTGTTTCCGGCAGATCAGCTGCTGGTGCTGCGGGCCGAGAACCTGGAGACCGCGCCCGACGCCGTCCTGGCCGAGGTCAGCGGCTTCCTCGGCGCCCCTGCCCCGCCGCCGGTTGCGCCGCGGCGGGTGCATGTGGGCCGCGACATCGCCTATCCCTCGGCGCTGACGCCGGCCGATGAGGCCTTGCTGCGGCGGCTCTACGCCCAGGACATGGCGCGATTAGAGGCCCTGACCGGGATCGCCTACCCTTAGGGACCTTGGCGGGTCGCGCGCCATATTTCTGTCAGGGGACCGGCCCAGACAAGGAGCCATGCCCCGGCTCTCCTGCGTCCCCCTGCTCCTGTCGGCCATCCTGCTGGCTGGCGCCTGTTCGCCCCGCGACAGCGCCGCGGTGGATGAGACGCCCAGGATCGGGCCAGAGCTGGTCCTGCCCGTCGACTGCGTGCTCGGCCAGACCTGCGAGATCCAGAACTATGTGGACCGCGATCCTGGCCCCGGCGCCCAGGACTATTTCTGCGCCACGCGGAGCTATCAGGACCACAACGGGGTGGATTTCCGCATCCCCAACCTCGCCGCTCAGCGCGCGGGCGTCGACGTCCTGGCCGCGGCGGCCGGTCGGGTCAGCCGGCTGCGGGACGGCGTGCCCGACGTCTCGGTCAGGACCGTGGGCCTGGCGGCGGTGGACGGGACCGAATGCGGCAATGGGGTGGTGATCGATCACGGGGACGGCTGGGAGACCCAGTACTGTCACCTGGCCCAGGGCAGCCTGGTGGTGGGCGAGGGCGATGAGGTCAAGGCCGGTCAGCCCCTGGGCCGGATCGGACTGTCAGGCCAGACCGAATATCCGCATCTGCACTTCACCGTGCGGCGGGATGGGGCCGTGATCGACCCCTTCGCGCCGGGCGCCGACGCTGGGGTCTGCGAAGCCCGCGGCGCCCTCTGGTCGCGGGAAGCCGGCGACCGCATGGTCTATCGTCGCGGCGCGGTGCTGAATTTCGGATTCGCCTCGGGCGCCGTCTCCATGGAGTCGGTGGAAGAGGCGGTCATTCCGCAGGCCTCGGGGTCCGCCCCGGCCCTGGTCGCCTATGTGCGGGCCATCGGCCTGGAGGCGGGCGATGTTCAGCACCTGAAGGTCACAGCGCCCAATGGCGATCTGGTGGCCGAGACCCGCATCGATCCCCTGGACCGAGCCAAGGCCCAGTACCTGCTCTATGCCGGCCGCCGCACGCCGGCCGAGGGCTGGAAGACGGGGACCTACAGGGCCGAATACTGGGTCGAGCGGGGCGGACGCCGCGCCCTGGAGCAGGTGTTTCAGATCCGCTTCTGAGGGTGGCCAGCGAGCGGCACAAATTTGCGTGATCTTGCCGCGGCGGGGCTCAGGGCCTTTCCCGGCGCCTCGGAGTAAGCTACAGTTTAGTGTCAGCCTAGCTCTCCAGGGCTGTGTCGCTTCGGCCGGGCCATAGCATCCATGCCAGCTATGGCCCGGCCTTTGCGGCCTCGCTGACTATCCCCTCATCATGACATTGCGATGGCAGGCCCCGGTCGCTCAGCGGTTCAGGCTGGGCCCTGTTCGTCGTCCAGGGGGACAATGGGCGCGGCCTCAGCCAGCCGCAGGATGTCGAACTTCATCAGCCAGAGCAGGGACCGCTCCACATAGGGGCGCCGGGGGATGGGAAACCCGGCCAGGATTTCGCTTACGGTGGCGCGGGCGGTGGCGTTCACGGCCGTAAAGGCGGCTTCGCATTCCTCGTCTTGCGCCAGGGCCCAGCGGCCGGTCATGGCGAGGTTGCGCGACAGGATCTCCCTGGCGGCCGCCCAGTCAGACGCTGCGCCCGGGACGAGGCGGTCGCTCGCCTGCAGGGCGCGGGTGGGATAGCCAGCGAACAGCACGAAGGGGTCGCTGCGCCGGGGATTGACCCGGCGCCGGGCCTGGTCGGCGGCCTCTGGCGCGGCGGCGGCGCGGCGCTCAGCCAGCTCCCCCCAGAAGGCCTGGTAGCGGGGGATGACCTGCGACCAGTCGAGGTCGTTGGCTATGCGCTGGCGGCCGGCCTCCCCCATCCGCCGGCGCAGGTCGGGGCTGTTGATAAGGGCCGTCAGGGCGTTGGCCGCGGCCGGCAGGTCCATGGCCGTCATCTGGGCCGCGGCGCCCACATAGTTGTCATAGCTGACCCAGCCATTGTCGTGATTGAAGGCCAGGTCCTCCCCCAGTCCGGGGCGTGGGGCATAGGTAGGGATACGGAACCCATCGACCCCGTGGCGGACCGTGTCGCGGTAGCCGTCCCAGTCGGTGACGACGCAGGGCAGACCTGCGGCCATGGCCTCGGCCGGAGTCAGGCCAAAGGTCTCCTGAATGTTGTCGGAGAAGGAGATGAAGAGGTCAGCGGCCGACCAGATGGAGAAGCGGGTGGCGGGCTCCCGGCCATCTATGGGGCGGTAGGCGACCGACGGGCAGAAGGCCTGGGTGGCGGCGTGGAAACTGTCCCAGGCCTCCTGTGTCCCGGCCCAGCCGGACACGATCCAATAGACGGGCCTGCCCGTCTGTTGGGCGGCCTGTTCCAGGGCCATGGCCATCAGGGCCGGGTTCATCTTGGTGCGGGCGTTCAGGCGGCCGACATAGAGGGCGACCACGGCGTCTTCTGGGATGTCGAGGCGGGTCCGCCAGGCGGCGCGGGCGGCGGGGTCGAAGGCGAAGTCGTCGCCATTGATGCCCAGAGGAATGGTCGCCAGCTGCGGGCTTGGCAGGCGGCTGGCGCCCAGGCGGCCCCGCAGATCATCGGCGATCAGGGCGAGCTGAGTCTCCACCGCGGCGCGGACCGCGGCCGAGGTGCAGATCAGGCCGTCCCAGCTTTCAGTCGGGCAGGTGAGCAGCTCCTCCAGGGCGGCGATGGCCCGGTGGGTTGCGGTGGTGTGGGTCAGGCCGCAGAGGCTGTAGTGGGCCGGACCGTAGCGCCGGCGCCACCAGGATTCCTGGCCAATGGTCGGGCTGGGGATGAAGACGCAGCCGGGGTCGGACAGACCCTGGCGGTTGCGCGGGGCGATCCAGCGGCCGTCTCGACGCAGGGGCAGAGAGCCCGCGAGCAGGGCGTCATAGGCCTCATGCTCCAGGGCGCCGCCCTTCCAGAAATGGAATCGGTCGACCTCGGCGTGGCGGAGGAAGCCCCGCAGGAAGCTCTCCCCGGCCGAGTGGCGGCCCATCAGGGTGGCGCGATCGGTCCGGTAGCCGTCGGGATGCAGATAGATGGCCGCATTGGTCATAGGGGACTGGCTTAGCGGCTTGGCGCGTCGGCGCAAGGTCAGGCTTGCGGGCGCCTGGTGTCGTATGGAGCAGGGCTCAACACACAAGAAAGGGGCCGCCCCGAAGGACGGCCCCCATAGTCTTGTCTCGAAGCAGCTTCGCCTTAGGCGGTGAAGTTGGTTTCCGAGACGCCGGCGAGCGTGATGCCCATCAGCTGGACGGTGCCGGTCACCGTGTTGTTGCTGGAGATGTCAGCGAACACGAAGACGTCGGCGCCGACCTGGACCGCGACGATGTCGCGCGAGCCGGAGGTGATCAGAGCCGAGGCGTCCGAGAGGGCCTGGGCGTAGGTGCCCACGCTGATCTCGGCGTAGTTCGTGGCCGAACCGGTGATCCCGAAGCCGATGGTGTCATCAGCCGCGGTGAAGTCGGTGATCCGGTCGATCGA
>NZ_JAUYAW010000026.1 GCF_030693405.1 Phenylobacterium sp. | reverse complement strand
TTCGCGGTCTCTCCTGGCTGCACGTTCTGCTCATGATCCTTCTGGGCGCCGCTCTTACGGGGGCGCTCTGGCTGCAATGGATCCGCGCGCGCCGTGTGGGGGCGCTGGCCGAGCGGCTGACACCCGGCGCTCCAGCTGAGCCATCGACCGCTGAACCCGCAGCTTCGCCGGGTTCAGCCCCTGCTGTCATGTCGAAGGCGGCAGAAGCCGGAGCGCCCGCGCGGCGTCCCTGGATCGGCGTCCTGCGGATCAAGGCGATTTTCGACGAAACGCCCGGCGTGAAGACGTTCCGGCTGATGGAGCCAAACCTCGGCCCGTTCCCGTTCACTTTCCTTCCGGGACAGTACGCGACGGTCACCTCCGAGATCGATGGCAAGAAGGTCCGCCGATCCTACACCATCTCCTCTTCGCCCACGCAACGGGACTACATCGAGCTGACCGTGAAACGTGAGCAATACGGCTTGGAGTCTCGCCACCTCCACGACCGCGTCGACGCCGGCGATCTCATCGAGGTGGCCGCCCCCGCCGGGAGCTTCTTCTTCACCGGTCAGGAGGCGGAAGGCATCGTTCTGATCGCGGGCGGGGTTGGCATTACGCCTATGATGAGCGTGCTGCGCTATCTCACGGACCGCGCCTATCCCCACGACATCTACCTTCTCTACGGGGTGCGCACGCCCGCCGACATCATCTTCCGCGAGGAACTGGCGCATCTCGCGCGCCGGCACCCGAACGTCCACGTCACGACTGTCGTCTCTCAGCCCGAAGGGACCGAATGGGCTGGTTCCGTGGGGTTTATGACGCCCGAGTTTATCACCGCGGCCGTTCCGGAGATCGTCCGCCGCCGGGTCCATCTCTGTGGCCCGCCCGCGATGATGGAAGCGGTGAAGGGCGTCCTTCGCGGAATGGGCGTGCCGGACGATCAGGTGAAGACGGAGAACTTCGCGCCCCCGAAGGGTGGTCCAGTCCTGGAAACCCAGCCCCCCGCAGCCGCGGTCACGGCCGTCGTCGATGTCGCAGTCGCCTCTCCCTCGGCCCCGCCGTCGGCGCAGGCGACGGTGACCTTTGCCAAGTCCAACAAGTCCGGGCGCTTAGCGCCGGACCAATCGGTGCTGGAGGCCGCCGAGGCCATCGGCGTCGCCATCGACTACGAGTGCCGGGTCGGGATCTGCGGCCGCTGCAAGGTGCCACTGCGGCAGGGATCTGTGAGCATGGAGGTCCAGGATTCTCTGACGGAGGGGGAAAAGCGCGACGGGGTCATTCTCGCCTGCCAGGCGAAGTCCGTCGGCGACCTCGTCGTGGACGCGTGACATGACGCGAAGTGAGAAGGTCATTGTGGAAGGCCTGCTGAGCGCACTTGCGCTCACCGCGCCCGCCTTCCTGTTGCATTCAGCGCCCCGGTTTCCCGGGAGCTTGGCCGGCGGGGCCCTGGGCATAGCCGCAGCTGTGCTCTTTGTCGCCCTACTGGCGTACGCCCTCGTGAAGCGGCAGGGGCGGGTGAAGGCGCTGCTCAGCGCGCGGCAGGTCTCCCTTGGCGCGATTCTGACTTTCCACGTCTATGCCGGGGCGATCGGCGCGGTGCTGGGCGTCCTGCACTCAGGCCATAAGCTAGAGAGTCCCCTGGGGGTGGGGCTCATGGTCTCAATGCTTCTGGTCGTCGCCACCGGCTTTGTCGGACGCTACTTCCTCGTCGAGCTTGGCCAGGATTTGCGGGATCAACAACGCCAGCTCTCCGTGCTGAGGGATCGCTATGACAGCCTCGCGCTGTCCGCCGTCGGCCTGAAGGATGAGGTTGTGGTCGATCCCTCCGGCCTCAAGGTCAATCACCTGCTAGGCGCCATTTCCGACCTGGAGTTCGCCATCGGCGCCCGCGAGACTTTGAAGCGCGCGCTGAACCGGTGGGTGGTCACCCACATCCTCGCCGCCATCGTCATGTACACGCTGCTCGCGCTGCACATCTGGTCCGGCGTCTACTATGGACTGAGGTGGCTCCCATGAAGCTGCCGGGCCAGATCTACGCGGCGCTGAGCGTATTCGGCGTGGTCTTCGTCGTTGGGGTCGTGTGGACGCTTTGGCAAGGTGGCAGCCACGCCTTGCCTGGATGGACGGGCGCGGTGCGGCCGGGGGCCCTTTCCGAGGCCCACGCCTTTCTGGGTGACAAGTGTGAAAGCTGCCATGCGCCGGTCGCGGGTGTGACGGCGGAGAAGTGCGTCACCTGCCATGCGCCGGCGCAGGAGTTGCTGATGAAACCCGCGACCGCGTTTCACCAGAACATCGGGGACTGCAAAGGCTGTCACGTCGAGCACCAGGGTCGCGCCGTCCGGCCCACCAAAATGGATCACGCTGTGCTCGAGGCGGTCGCACAGCGGCGCGATGGCGGCTCGGGGAGCCTGCAGTGCGCCACCTGCCATGCGGTTCAAGATCCTCACGGCGGATTCTTCGGCAAGCAGTGCGCCAGCTGTCACCAGACCGAGAGCTGGGAGATCAAGACCTTCCTCCATCCGAGTCCCAAGTCCACTGACTGCGCGCAGTGCCACAAGGCGCCGCCCAGCCACTACATGATGCACTTCGAAATGATGGACCGTCCCATCTCAGGCCAGAAGGGGGCTCGGGTCGAACAGTGTTACCTCTGTCACCAGACCGACTCGTTCAACAACATCAAGGGCGTTGGCATGGTAAAGGTACATTGACCCGGACGTATCACGACGTTGCGACCGCCCTAGATTCCCGGCGCTGCTCATGAACCGCAGCCATCTCTGCGCCTCCGCCCGAGGGACTTGTCGAGCCCGCCTGGGTCGCCGGCCATTCCATCGCCGCAATCAAGATCGCGATCAATGCGGGCCACGCGCCCGCCGAGCGGGTAGCGAAGATGCCGGTTCTCGTCAGGCTGATGTCGACTGGCTTAGAGGAGAAGGGCATGACCCACGACGCTCGAGGTGTTGAAAACCGTGACGCCGTGCTCAACCGTGAGTGCTTCTGCATCACGCTGGATCGTGCCAGCCTCGTTGCGGCGATCCAGGCCGAAGCGCTGGACGCCGACCTCGCAGCGGCTCTGCTGGACGGCCGGCCGCACCTTTTCGCCGAAATGCCGGTGTTCCTCGCGCGCGCGGATCTGGACGCCATGCTTGCGGTCGTCGATGCGATCGAGGCGGCGGCCAGCGACCCCACTTATCAGGCGGCGGTGATGGCCTGGGCGCCCGAAATCGCGCGGCATGACTTCGGGCCCCGCGGCGTCTTCACGGGGTACGACTTCCATCTCGGCGCGAGCGGGCCGAAGCTGATCGAAGTCAACACCAACGCCGGCGGCGCCTTTCTGAACGCCTTCCTCGCCCGCGCCCAGGGTGCGTGCTGCCGCGAGGCGCGAGACGCGATCGAAGCGACGCCGGCCGCGAATTTCGAAGCGGCCGTGTGGCGGATGTTCGAGCAAGAGTGGCGGTCTCAGGGTCGCGCCAGTCAGCCGCGCACCCTCGCCATCATCGACGATCGCCCGACCGAGCAGTACCTCTTCCCTGAGTTCCTGCTCGCCCAGCGCGCGTTCAAGCGGCGCGGCCTGAAGGTCAGGATCGTCGATCCTGCAGAGTTGTCTTTCGCCCAGGGCCAGCTTCGGCACGGCGAGGAAGTGATCGATCTGGTTTACAACCGGCTGGTCGACTTCGCGCTGGATGGCGAGAGCCACGGGGCGCTGCGTGACGCCTATCTGGCGGGCGCTGTCGTTCTCACGCCTAATCCGCGCAACCACGCCCTCCTCGCGGACAAGCGGAACCTGACGGTGCTGTCCGACCCCGCCGCGCCGGCCGGTTGGGGACTGTCGCCCGCCCAGCGGCGCAGTCTCTCGGCGGTGCCTCGAACGATCCTGGTGAGCGCAGAGACCGCGGAGGCCCTGTGGTCGGCGCGCAAACGGTACTTCTTCAAGCCGGCGGGCGGCCACGGCGGCAAGGCGGTCTATCGCGGCGATAAGATGACCCGCGGGGTCTGGGAGGAGGTGCAGCGCGGGGGCTATATCGCCCAGGAACTGGCCGCACCGACCGAGCGGCGCATTAGAATCGACGGCGAGGTCCTGGCGCTCAAGCTTGACGTACGTCTCTACACCTACGTCGGCTTGCCGCTCCTCGCGGCGGCGCGAGTCTATCGGGGTCAGACAACGAACTTCCGCACGCCGGGCGGCGGCTTTGCGCCCGTCTTCGTGACGTGACGGGCGGAAGCGGCGCAGCTTTGATCTGCGGCAAGGGCGCGGCCGGCCGCGCGCGTAGTATTTGGCAGGGATCGGAGGGCGCATGGCCAAATTGACGCTGACGTCGCTAGGCGGCGCAGGAACGGTGACGGGCTCGAAGCACCTGCTTGAGCTTGGGGGGCGAAGCCTGCTCGTGGACTGCGGGCTGTTCCAGGGTCTGAAGGCCCTGCGCCTCAAGAACTGGGAGCCGCTGTCCCGCGAGGCGGCCTCCATCGACGCCGTGGTGTTGACCCATGCGCACCTCGATCACTCCGGCTACCTGCCACGGCTGGTGCGAGAAGGCTTCCGAGGCCCAATCTACTGCTCGGCGGCAACGGCCGATCTGGCGGAACTCCTGCTGCTGGACAGCGCCAAGATCCAGGAAAGCGACGCCGAGTTCGCGAATCGGCACGGCTTTTCCAAGCACAAGCCCGCGCTCCCGCTGTACGGCAAGCATGACGCCGAACGCGCCATTGGCCAGCTCCGGCCCGTCGCCTTCGGCAAACCGGTGGACCTTGGACATGGCGCCACGGCCACGTTCCGCTACGCGGGCCACATCCTGGGCGCCGCAACCGTCGAGATTCGGTGGGGCGGGAAGACTGTCGTCTTCTCGGGGGACCTCGGCCGCTACGACGATCCGATCACGCCCGATCCCGAGCCCGTGCCGCACGCCGACTACCTGATCGTGGAGTCCACCTATGGAGACCGTCGCCACGATCCGGTGGCGCCAGCGCAAGCGCTGCTGCAGGTGATCGAGCGCACGACCGCGCGGGGCGGCACTGTCGTGATTCCGGCGTTCGCCGTCGGGCGCGCCCAGGAGCTGCTCTACCTGCTGTCGAAACTCAAGCAGGATGGGGCGCTGCCTTTGACGCCCATCTATCTCGACAGTCCCATGGCGACTGATGCGACCGACCTTCTGTGTCGCCATGGGGCCGATCACAAGCTGGCCGAGGATGTCTGCCGGGCATCTTGCGAGGTCGCGACCTATACGCGCGACGTCGACGAGTCGAAGGCTCTAAGCCACAACAGCATGCCCAAGGTGATCATATCGGCCAGCGGCATGGCGACCGGCGGGCGCGTGCTGCACCATCTGAAGGCGTACGGCCCGGACGCCCGCAACACCGTGCTCTTCTCAGGCTATCAAGCGGCCGGAACCCGCGGGCAGGCGCTGCTCGGGGGCGCCCGCGAAGTGAAGATCCACGGGCAGTGGATCCCCATTCGAGCCGAGGTGGCGAACCTCCCGATGCTCTCGGCCCACGCGGACGTGGACGAGATCATGCGCTGGCTGGCCGGCTTCAAGCGCCCGCCGGCCCGGACGTTCATCGTCCACGGGGAGGATGACGGCCCAGTCGGACTGAAGGCGCGCATCGAGGCGGACCTGGGGTGGGATTGCACGATCTCCGCTCAGGACGAAGCCTACGGCCTGTCGTGACCGTGGAGGCGCAACCCCGTTCTCCCACACCGACCCTGAAGGCTCGGCGGCTGGGACTGTTCAGCCAGGACGACGCCGTCGTTCTCATGCGTTCGGACTGCCACGTCTGCCGCTCCGAGGGTCTCGGCCCGCGCTCGCAGGTGTTGCTAGTGGCGAATGGGCGCGAGGTGCTCGCGCTTCTGTACCAGGTGTCCGACGGCCTTCTTGGCCATGGGGAAGCGGGCCTGTCGGAAGCCGCCTGGGCGCGGCTGGGCATTGCCGAGGGGGCGGAGCTCACCGTCCGCCATCCGCCGCCTCTTGGCTCCCTCTCGGCGGTCCGGCGTCGGATCTACGGGCAGCGGCTCGATCTGGCGGCGCTCCAGTCGATCGTCAGGGATGTCGCCGCCGCACGCTACACGGACGTTCACCTTTCCGCTTTCCTCACCGCCTGCTCGGCGCTCCCTCTGGACCTCGAGGAGACGGTCGGCCTCACGCGCGCGATGATCGAGGTCGGCGAGCGGCTGACCTGGCCATCGCCGATTGTCATCGACAAGCACTCGGTCGGCGGGCTTCCCGGCAATCGCACCACCCCGATCGTCGTGGCAATCGTCGCGTCGCACGGTCTGCTGATGCCGAAGACATCGTCGCGCGCGATCACCAGTCCCGCCGGAACGGCTGACACCATGGAGACGCTCGCCCCCGTCGACCTGGACGTCGCCGCCATGCGGCGCGTGGTGGAGCGGGAGGGCGCCTGCCTGGTATGGGGCGGCTCGGTCCGCCTCAGTCCCGCCGACGACATCCTGATCCGGGTGGAGCGGGTGCTGGACATCGACACGCGAGGCCAACTGATCGCCTCAGTGCTGTCGAAGAAGATCGCCGCCGGATCGACCCACATCGTGATCGATATACCGGTTGGGGCGACGGCCAAGGTCAGGACCGACGAGGCGGCCGCTGAGCTTGCCGCGGAGCTGAGCGAGGTCGGGCGCGTCTTCGGCGTGGAACTGCGGTGTGTCATGACCGACGGCGTGCAGCCGGTCGGGCGCGGGATCGGTCCCGCGCTGGAAGCGCACGACGTTCTGGCCGTGCTGAAGAACGAAGCCCACGCTCCGCAGGACCTGCGGCGGCGCGCCTGCATGCTGGCCGGCGCCGCGCTCGAACTGGCCGGCCGAACCGCCGCCGGGACAGGCTTTGCGCTTGCCGAGACCACGCTCGCGGACGGACGGGCGTGGGCGAAGTTTGAGGCCATTTGCGAGGCTCAAGGCGGGCTGCGGCAGCCGCCGAAGGCCGCCCTGACGCACCCGGTTTTGGCATCCCGCGCAGGGCGGCTGACAAGCATCAACAACCGGACCCTAGCCAGGCTGGCCAAGCTCGCGGGCGCCCCGGACGCCAAGTCGGCAGGGGTCATGCTGCACGCGCGACTGGGCGACGACGTCGCCCAGGGACAACCGCTCATGACCGTGCACGCCGAAGCGGAAGGCGAATTGGCCTACGCGCTCGAATTCGCCGCCGCGAACCCCGACATCGTGCAACTGGAGGCCTGACATGCGTCTCATGCTGGCTCTGCCGGGCCATGAAGCCTTCGCCGCCAAGCTCGCTGAGGCCGCCGGCGCCGAGCTCGGGCGGCTCGAGACGCGCCAGTTCCCCGATGGCGAGCACTACGTTCGCATCTTGGACGACCCGGCCGGCCGCCAGGTCGACATCGTCTGCAGCCTGGTGCGCATCGACAGCGTCATCCTGACGCTCCTGTTCGTCGCTGCGGCCGCGCGTGAGCAGGGCGCCAAACGGGTGACGCTGGTCGCGCCGTACCTCGGCTATATGCGCCAGGACAAGGCGTTCAAGGCGGGGGAGGCGGTGACGTCACGCGCGTTCGCGCGCCTGCTCTCGGGCGCGTTCGACCGGCTGATCACCGTCGATCCTCATCTACATCGCTTCAAGACCCTCAGCGACCTCTACACCATCCCCTGTGTGACCCTCCATGCCGCGGATCTGCTCGGCGCCTGGATCCGTTCCGAAGTCCCAAATGCGCTGGTGATCGGACCGGACAGCGAGAGTGAGCAATGGGCTTCGGACGTGGCCGCGGCCGCTGACGCCCCGGTGGTCGTGTTGCGCAAAGAGCGGTTCGGCGATCGCGACGTCAGGATCACCTTTCCCGACCTGACCGCATTCGCCGGCCGTCAGCCGGTGCTGATCGACGACATTGCGTCTTCCGGCCGCACCTTGACGGCGGCGGCCCGCGAGCTCGGCTTGCGGGGGTTCCCGCCCCCGATCTGCGCCATCGTGCACGCGATCTTCGGGGGCGACGCCCTGACCGAGGTCGCCGGCGCTTCGGCGCGCGTCGTCTCCACCGACGCAGTGCCGCACGCCACGAACGCCATCTCCGTGGCCCCGCTCATCGCGACCGTCCTGCGCGAGGAAGTCGCTGGTGTCTGATCTCGACGTGGTCCTTCGGGTCGTCGCCGCCGCGGCCGTGGGCTTTCTGATCGGGCTCGAGCGGTCCCGACGGATCCGCTTCGTCGGCGCGCGCACGTTCGCGCTGATCGCCACAGCCGGCGCCATGGCCGGCGTCATCGCCATGCGACTCCACAGCGACGACGCGCGGGTCATCAGCACCGTGCTCCAAGGGGTGCTGATGGGGGTCGGGTTCGTCGGCGCCGGCGTGATCATGCACCCCGCCTGCGGTCGCTCGATCCACGGCGTGACGACCGCCGCAGCGGTCTGGGTATCCGCGCTCGCGGGCTTCGCCGCCGGCCTCGGGGAGTGGCTGCTCATGGCGCTGGGCGCTGGACTGACCTTCATCCTCTTGATGGCGCCGGAGCCGTTCGCCGCCAAGACGGCGGCGGCGGAGGAAACGAAGGACAAAGCCCCGCGCCGCTAGCGCCCTGGCGCGGTCACGCCTGCGCCTCTCCGGGCGGCGTCACGCTACGATCGATTGGAGGTCGCCATGCCGGGAGCCAAGTCCGTCGGACCATCGCCGACCGGCGCCGGTGGCGGCGCACGGCCCCAGGTCGGTGCGTTCCGCCATCGCCGCGAGGCGACCGCTCGGACGCCCGCGCGGCCGCGGGCCGTGTTCGACCGCCTGGACGACCAGACCCGGTTGGCCGAGCACATGGGCCGACCGTCCGTGATGATGGGCGGCGGTCGTATGACCTACGAGTTCGACGCGGGGCGTGGCCAGGCGGTGGGCTCGCACATCCGCATGGGCGGCGCGGCGTTTGGCTTGTCGCTCTTTGTCGACGAGGTGGTCACGGTCCGCGACCCGCCGCACCGTAAGGTCTGGCGCACAACGGGGGAGCCGAGGCTCCTGGTCATCGGCGGATACGAGATGGGCTTCGCCATCACCGAAGAGGGGGCCGGTTCGCGCCTGTCCGTCTGGATCGACTACGCCCTGCCGAGCCGGGGGTGGGCGAGGTGGCTTCCAGCCCTTGCGGGGCTTTACGCGCGCTGGTGCGTGCGTCGGATGGTGATCGACGCCGTCCAGCATTTCGCGTCGACCGAACGACAGTCGGCGTAGCGAGGGCTCACGTATGCGATGGCTGGCCAGCGCGCAGGCTCATCTCACATCGACGAAAGGGCTCGCCGCCGCCGTGCTCCTCATCCTGACGAGCTGCTCCGCAGAGCCCGGCGGCCCGCAGTCTGGCGAGGTCGCGCCTGCCGCCGCGGCGGACGAAATGGGGGAACCCCACGACCAGTCCGCCTTCGGGAAGGACCCGTCGCAAACCGACATCATGTCGCCGGACGAACCCGATTTGCACCCGGCGCCGCCGGCGGACGGGACCCGTCCGCGCTAGAGCTTTACGCTTCGTAGCCGCAA
Organism: Phenylobacterium sp.; assembly: GCF_030693405.1. Classification (GTDB taxonomy): domain Bacteria; phylum Pseudomonadota; class Alphaproteobacteria; order Caulobacterales; family Caulobacteraceae; genus Phenylobacterium. The sequence goes on along the minus strand of NZ_JAUYAW010000026.1, from coordinate 10,618 downwards.
GGCGTTGGTCACCACGCTGACGCTGGACAGCGCCATGGCCGCCGCCGCGATCGCCGGCGAGAGCAGCCAGCCAAACACCGGGTAGAGGACGCCGGCCGCTACCGGCACGCCGGCCGCATTATAGACGAAGGCGAAGAAGAGGTTCTGGCGGATATTCCGCATCACGGCGCGGGACAGCCGCCGCGCCTTGACGATCCCCTGCAGATCGCCCTTCAGGAGGGTCACGCCCGCGCTCTCGATGGCCACGTCGGACCCCGCGCCCATGGCGATCCCAACTTCGGCCGCCGCCAGCGCCGGCGCATCGTTCACGCCATCTCCCGCCATCGCCACCTTGCGGCCCTCGGCGCGGAACTTCTCGACCACGGCCGCCTTGTCCTGCGGTAGAACCTCGGCCTCGACTTCGTCGATGCCGAGCTTGCGGGCCACGGCGAGCGCCGTGGTGCGGTTGTCGCCGGTCATCATGACGAGCCGCACGCCTTCGGCCTTCAGGAGGCGAACGGCTTCGGGCGTGGTGGCCTTGATGGGGTCGGCGATGGCGAACACCGCTGCGGCCTGTCCGTCCACCGCCATGAAGATTGCCGTAGCGCCGTCAGTGCGGAGCGACTCTGCCTGACTATCGAGTTCCCCGGTGTCGACCCCCTGTTCCTTCAGAAACTTGCCGGATCCGAGCACCAGACGCCGCCCGTCGATCGAGCCCAGAACGCCCTTGCCGACGGGCGAGTCAAAGTCGGACGGCTCTGAAAGGCTTAGCTTGCGATCGCTTGCGGCGCGGAGGATGGCGTCCGCGAGGGGATGCTCACTGCCACGCTCGAGGCTGGCGGCCAGGCGAAGCACTTCGGCTTCGTCCCAACCCGCGGCGGGCACGATGGCGGTGACCGCTGGCCGCCCCTCGGTGAGAGTTCCGGTCTTATCGATCACCAACGTGTCTATCTTTTCGAACCGCTCCAGGGCTTCGGCGTTTTTGATGAGCACGCCGGCCCCGGCGCCGCGACCGACCCCCACCATGATCGAGATCGGCGTCGCCAGTCCAAGTGCGCACGGGCAGGCGATGATCAGCACCGAGACCGCCGCGATGAGGCCGAAGGCAAACCTCGGCTCGGGACCAAAGACCCCCCAGCCGGCGAATGCCAGGACAGCGATCACGATCACCACTGGGACGAACCAGCCCGAGACTTGGTCGGCCATGCGCTGGATCGGCGCCCGAGAGCGCTGGGCCTGGGCGACCATGTGGACGATCTGCGACAGCAGGGTGTCGGCCCCGACCTTCTCGGCCCGCATCACGAAGGAGCCGGTCTTGTTGATCGAGCCGCCGACGACCTTGTCGCCTGCTTCCTTGGTCACGGGCATCGATTCCCCGGTGACCATCGACTCGTCGATCGAGACGCGGCCGTCCACGACCTCGCCGTCGACGGGGACTTTCTCGCCCGGCCGCACCCGCAGCTGGTCGCTCACCAGGATCTGGTCGAGCGTGACCTCTTCGTCAGTCCCATCCGTCCGGACCCGTCGCGCGGTCTTGGGCGCGAGGTCCAGCAGCGCCTTGATCGCACCCGAGGTCTGCTCGCGGGCCCGCAGTTCCAGCACCTGACCCAGCAGCACGAGGACCGTGATCACGGCCGCGGCTTCGAAGTAGATTGCAACGCTGCCATCGGTGCGCCGGAACGCCGAAGGGAAGATGTGCGGCGCCAGCGTGGCCACGACGCTGTAGGCCCAGGCCACCCCGATCCCCATGGCGATGAGGGTGAACATGTTGAGGTTGCGCGTCCGCAGGGACGCCCAGCCCCGTTCAAAGAAGGGCCAGCCGGCCCACAGCACGACGGGGGTCGCCAGGGCGAGCTGCACCCAGTTCGACGTCGTGGGCGAAATCCAGCGGTGCAGATCGAGGACATGCGCGCCCATCTCGAGCGCGAGAACGGGCAGGGTGAGGACGAGACCCACCCAGAACCGGCGGGTCATGTCGATCAGCTCGGGGTTCGGACCGCCTTCGGCGGTCGCGGTCTCCGGCTCGAGCGCCATGCCGCAGATGGGGCAGTTGCCCGGTCCCTCCTTCCGGATCTGGGGGTGCATCGGACAGGTGTAGATCGTCCCTGCCGGCGCCGCAGCGGACGGGGCCTCATCCTTGGTCAGGTATTTCGCCGGATCGGCGACGAACTTGGTGCGGCACCCGGCCGAGCAGAAGTGGAAGGTCTGCCCCGCATGCTCCGCGTGGTGCGGGGTGGTCGCCGGATCAACCGTCATGCCGCAGACCGGGTCGGTGACCGCCACGACAGCCGCCTGGCGGTCACTGGGGTCAGCATGATGATGGTGGGTATGGCCTTGACCGCTCATGGGGCCTCCTGTTCGGCGTATATATACCCCAGTGGGGCATGGATCAAATCGCGGCTTTCTGTATGTTGCCGCACCGAGCGGCGGAGGCTTTGATGGAACGCACGAACAAGCCACGTCTGATCAATCGGCTGAACCGGGTTGAAGGGCAGGTGCGAGGCATCTCCCGCATGGTGGAGCAGGATCGCTACTGCCTCGACATCCTGACGCAACTGCACGCCGCGAGGGCGGCGCTGCGTCGGGTTGAGGGCGAACTCGTGAAAGACCACCTCGAACACTGCGTCGCTGGTGCGATGGCGGCCAGCGGCGACGTGGCGGAGCGCGAACAGAAGACAGCCGAGCTGGTCGAGCTGATCGGCAAGCTCCGGAACTGATGGCGCTGGCGTCCCGCCGCAGCGGCGCTTGATCGATATCAAGGTTGGGTTTGGAGGGAACGCTAGGGTTTGGCATATTTCAATCGAGGGCACGGCGAGCCGCTGTCCGCCGACCAGCAAAGGACACACCCATGCGTACCCTATTCGTCGCCATCGCGGCCCTCGGCCTCGCCACCGCCAGCCAGAGCTACGCGCAGCCGGAACACGGGGATCACAAGGCCGCGGCCGACGCCACCGTTTCGGTCAAGGATCCCGCCAACCCAACCCACGAAGAGTGCAAGAGCGTCATGGGCCGGAAGATGGACGGCCGCGTCATGCATGACCACGCCTCCATGAAAGGCACTCCCGGGGTCATGAAGATGAAGCCGCTCAGCAAGGCCGAGATGGATAAGATGCACGGAAAGTGCGCCGCAAAGATGGCTGAAGCCAAGAAGTAGGAAAGCGGCCGACCGGCTGCGCCCTTCATGCTGCAGCCGGTCGGCCTCACTTTATCTGCCGCTTCGTTGACCCACCGACAGGACGCGACCCATGACCCATCTCTTGCCGCCCCGTCTGCTAAAGGCCTTGGCTGGCTCCGTCGCCTTGGCGGCGATCGGCCTGGCCGGGTGCGAGCAGAAGACGGAGGCTCCGGCGCCCGGCGCCCCGTCGCCCGTCGCCACGGCTCCGGCGACGACGCCCGACGCCCCGGGCGAAGCCGGCGAGCATCATTCCAGTTCGTCTGAAACCCTAGAAGAGGCTCGCGCCGAGGGGCACCGTGAAGGGATGGAGATGGAACGCGATGCGCATGAGCGCGGAATGGAGATGGGCGCCAAGGCGCATGCCGACGGCATGGGCGCCAAGAACGACGGCTCCATCCCGATGAAGAAAGCGGATCCGCCGATGAAGATGGACGGACACATGTAGGTGGCGCCGTCGGGTCCGGCCCTGTGCATTTCTGCCGTAGCGCACGAGCACGGGATGTTAATGACGCTTAGCCCGGAGCCGCCCACTGACGAACTCCCGTGCGTTTCCCATCTCCGGCAAGCTAGCTGTGAGGCTTCGCGTGAGCGTCACTGCGCTCCCATGATGAGTTCACCCCCACCCGCTTGAGCCCGGAAAAGACGAGCGGCAATACGCACGCGGAAGGCTGCTCCCTCGGTTTTTCAGTTCTACGGACAAAAGATTTCGCTCCTCGGCCCGTGCGGCGGAACGGAACTCCAGAATGAGGGTTCAGCGGCCATCCACCTGCATAGGATGACGGCCATGCACGCCCATGAAATAATAAGTACGCACCCCCAGGTGCGCGGAAACACAAACGACAGCCTGATCCGCTGCATCGAGGAATGCTTCGACTGCGCTCAGAGCTGCACGTCGTGCGCCGATGCCTGCCTGGGCGAGCAGATGGTCGCGCAGCTGACCCAATGCATTCGCCTGAACCTCGACTGCGCCGACATTTGCACGGCCGCTGGCCACATCGCATCACGCCGCACCGGCTCAAACGAACCGATCATCCAGAGTGTGCTGAGGGCATGCGAGGAGGCCTGCCGGCTCTGCGCGGAGGAATGCGACCGTCACGCCAGCATGCATGAGCACTGCCGCATCTGCGCCGAATCGTGCCGGCGCTGCGAACAGGCCTGTCAGGCCGCCCTCCAGACGTTTCACTGATCGCAAAAGGCTCCCAGATGAAAATGATCGCCATCGTTGCGGCTGCGGCCGCGCTGCTCGCCGCACCGGCCCTTGCTCAGCAGGGCCCCACCAGCATGCAACACGGCCAAATGGCCAAGCAGGACTACATGAAGGGCATGCAGGACATGCATCAGAAGATGATGTCCGCCAACGACGCCGATCCCGATCGAGCCTGGGCGCTCAAGATGATCGAGCACCATAGGGGCGGGGTCTCCATGTCGGAGGCGGTGCTGAAGCATGGTGACGACGCAGAGATCAAGAGGATGGCGCAGAAGACGGCGGACGAGCAGCGCAAGGAGATCGCTGAGCTACAGGCCTGGCTCGACAAGCATGGCGGACGCACGCCGAAGCCCTAAGCAGATCAGCCGCGGGCTCCTTGCGCCCGCCCAGGCCGATCAGATCGCTCGCCCTTGGACCCTGACCTAGATGTCAGGCGGCTGGGAGCCTGGTCGCATCTGGGCCCGAGTCTCAGGGGCGGGCCAAAGGCGATCCGCCCGGCGACGAATCCAAGCACGGGCCGGCCCCTCGAACAGTAGGTGAAGGGCGATGGCCGCCAGAAGCGACAGCGCCAAGAGCGCGGCTACCTCCCACCAGCCGAGTACATAGCCGCTGTCGCGCCCCTGGGCGGCCGACCAGACGCCCTTCCAGGCGATCAGGATGGGCATGTGGACGAGATAGAGCGCGTAGGAGGCTTCGCCCCCGAGGCGGGGCCAGCGCGCCTTGAGGACACCCTCGGCCTGTACCTTCGAGAGCATAGCCAGAGCCAGTACGAGCGGGCCCGCTGCAGCGACGATCCATCGGTCGTCGGCCTTCAGGTGCATCAGCGCGACGAGAAGAATCGCCGCCGCCCCGGCGAACAGGACGGCGGCCCGGCGACCAAGCAGCAGGCGTTCTCCTAAGCGGTAGAGGGCCACGCCGTAGAGGAATTCGGGGATGATGCGCAGTATGCCCATGCTCGCTTCAGCGTGCACTACAATGTCGTCGAACAGGGCTTGGTAGACTTGGTCCAGCGCCAGGAAGAGCAGGGCGGTCAGCGCTAAGAGCAGCATCGGCCGGCGCCGAAGCTTCAGACCGATCCACGCAAATACCGGGAAGGCGAGATAGGCGAACCACTCGGCGGACAGCGACCAGGAGGGACCGTTCCATTCGGCTTTCACCACCTCCGGGAGCCAGGCGTGAACGAGGAGCAGTGTCGTGACGAGGCCGGCGGGATTGTAGAGATTGCGGTCGAACTCAGCGCCCACCAGGCTCGCCGTGGTGACCATGACCAGCACGAAGGCGAGCACAGCCAGGTGCGCCGGGTAGATTCGGGCGAAGCGGGCGATCAGGAACCTGCCATAATTCATCCGGTTTCCGGCGATCGCATCGCGATAGGCGTGGGTCAGGACAAAGCCGGAGAGGATGAAGAAGGCGTCGACCCCGAGCCGCGCCCGGTCGAAGAACCCGGTCGACGACATGGCGTCCCAAGGCCACTGCAGCTGATAGTGGAAGAGCACCACCCCCAAGGCCAACAAGAAGCGTACGCTGGTAAGAGCCGGGAGATCGGCTGGAAACACGCCTCCAGCCTCGCGCGCTTCGCTTTCGCGACGAACCATTGCAGCCCCCCAGCTCCCGACCTCTATAGGACATACGCGGGACGGCGCCGCCGGCCCTCAGTTGAGGGGAGCCCACCAGATCCTGCGTATAGAGTCATGACGAATGATCGGGGTGTTGCGATGAACGACGGACTTGATGACGAACTGAGAGCGCTTCGATCGGAGCCGCTACCCGCCAGCTACCAGAGGCTGGAGGCGAGGGTCTGGAAGGGCATCGAGCGCGTCCGCCAAGCGCGGGCGGCGGCGCCGACGCTTTATGTGGCTCGAGCCGCGGCCGTGATTGGCGCGCTGGGGTTGGGCGTGGCGAGCGGTGGGGTGACTGCAGCAGCGGTGGCGGCGCAGTCGCAAGAGGTGTCCGCCTTCTCTGTCAAGGCAGAGCTCGCGCCCTCGACCCTTCTGGATCACCACGGATGAGTTTCTTCAGCCGTGGGCTGATCCTCACGCTGCTCCTGACGGTCATCGCGGCCGTTGGGGGAACCTGGATTGGCGCGCGCTACATCTATGACCAGCGTCACCAGCCTTCGTTGCATGAGTTCGTCCACGAAGAGCTGAAGCTCGCCCCCGAGCAGCGGAAGCGGCTGGACGTGCTCGAGCAAGACTTCGCGGTCCGGCGTCGGGCGCGGGAGGCCGAGTTGCGCGCCGCCAACGCCGAGCTCGCCCGGGCCATTCAGGTGCGTCACGAGTACTCGCCGGAGGTGAAGGCCGCGGTCGAACGGTTCCACGACGCCATGGGGGCCCTTCAGAACGAAACCATCCTGCACGTCCTGGCGATGCGCACCGTGTTGACGCCGGACCAGGCCGCGCAGTTCGACAAGCGTGTCGCTGAGGCCCTCACTGAACAGGCGCCGTGACGCTTGAGGAAGAGACGGACGCCGATCTCGTCCTGCGCGCGCTGGACGGGGAGGATCGGGCGTTCACGACGCTCATGCGGCGGCACAACCCGCCGCTCTACGGCTTTGTGCGTCGCTACGTCGCCGATGCCGACGCCGCCGTCGACGTCGTGCAGGAGACCTTCGTGGCGGCGTGGAAGGCGCTCGCGCGCTTTGACGGCCAACGCGCCTTTCCCGTATGGCTCCGCGCCATCGCGCTGAACAAATGCCGTGATCGCGCCCGCCGTCTGGCGGTGCGCCGGCTCATCCTGGGCGAGAAGGACGAGCAATCCCCCGAGGCTCAGGCGCAGCCTGACCCGGCACCCGATGGCGAGGAGGCGACCGTCTCGGCGCAGCGTCGGGCCGTCATCCAGAAGGCCATCGACCGCCTGCCGATCAAGCTGAAGGAGCCGTTGCTCCTGACGTATTTCGACGAGCTCACGCAGCAGGAAGCCGCCTTGCTCCTGGGTGTGACCGTCAAGACCGTCGAGACGCGCGTCTACCGGGCCCGCCAGCAGCTTGCGGAGCTTATCGACCGCTCGGCGATTTAATCCTCGGAAGTTCAGGGGCGATGGCCCCGAGCTGCGTAGAGCTTGTGTGGTCGGGGCGCTTGACCTTCCCACAGTGGGAAGCCCCATCACCTCGTGTGTTGTTTCGATCGTAGGATTTCGAATGTCCCGGCCACGACCTGACCTTGACCGCCGCACCTTGATCAAAGGGGCGGCCATACTCGGGGGCGGAGCGGCGATCAGTTCGCTGCTGCCCGCCTGGGCGCAGAGCGCGACGCCGGGCCTACTCTCGACCCTCCCGACCCTTTCGGGCGAGGACATCAAGCTGACGATCGGCCACACACCGATCACGATCGACGGCGAGCGCCGACACGCGGTGACGATCAATGGGACCGTGCCCGGTCCGCTCATTCGTCTGAAAGAAGGTCAGCGGGTCCGGATCGCGGTGACGAACACCCTCGATGAGGACACCTCGATCCACTGGCATGGGCTGCTGGTGCCTTTCGAGATGGACGGCGTTCCGGGGGTCAGCTTTCCCGGCATCCGCCCCGGCGAGACCTTCGTCTACGAGTTCCCGATCATTCAGTCAGGCACCTACTGGTACCATAGCCACTCGGGTCTGCAGGAGGCGGAGGGCCACTACGCCCCCATCGTCATCGAGCCGGCGAAGCCCGATCCCGTCGCTTACGACCGCGAGCACGTCTTGGTGCTAGCTGACCATAGCGAGATGCACCCGCACCTGATTTTCAAGCGGCTGAAGCAGCAGGGCGGGGTCTTCAATTATCAGCGCCAGACGATCGCCGGCCTGCTTGCCGGTAAGGACCAAACCCTCGCCGAACGGATCGAATGGGCCAAGATGCTCATGGATCCGACCGACATCTCGGACGTCACCGGCGCGGTGATGACCTTCCTCGTCAACGGCCACGGCCCCAAGGACAACTGGACCGGGCTCTTCAAGCCCGGCGAGCGGGTGCGCCTGCGCTTTATCAACAGTGCGGCGCAGATGGTCTTCAACGTCCGCATTCCGGGCCTGAAGCTCACGGTCGTCGCAGCCGACGGCCAGAATGTCCGGCCCGTCGAGGTGGACGAGTTCCAGATCGGCAACGCCGAGACCTACGACGTGATCGTCCACCCGACCGAGGATCGCGCCTACACGATCGTTTCGGAGGCGATCGACCGCTCTGGCATGGGACGGGCGACCCTGGCGCCCCGCGCTGGGATGAGCGCGGCCGTGCCGCCGCTACGTGAGCGGCCCATTTTGACCATGAAGGACATGGGCATGGACATGTCGGCGCACGCCGGCATGGGCGCTACGGGCATGGCTGGAATGGACCACTCCAGCATGCCGGGGATGGATCATAGCGCCATGCCGGGCATGGCCGCCGGGCCGCCGCCCGGCATGGCGCCGCCGCGCCAGCGTGGCTCGGATGTGATGGGCGACATGGGCGGCATGGACATGAACATGCTGGACTGGTCGAAGGCCCCTCAAATCAAGAAGGGGCCGGGCGTGCAGATGATCGCGCCCATGCCGATGGATCGCACCGGCGATCCCGGCCTTGGGCTGGAAAGCGTCGGTCATCGGGTGCTGGTCTACAAGGACCTCATCGCGCTGGATCCCAACCCCGACCCCAGGCCGCCGGATCGCGCGATGGACATCCATCTCACCGGCAACATGGAGCGGTTCATCTGGGGCTTCGACGGCTGGAAGTTCAGCGAGAGCCCGCCGGCCTATTCCTTCCGGGCCGGTGAGCGGGTGCGCGTCACCCTCATCAACGACTCGATGATGACGCACCCCATCCACTTGCACGGGCACTTCTTCGAGCTTGTGCACGGGCCGGTCGGCTATCTGCCGCGCAAGCATACGGTGAACGTCATGCCGGGCGGCAAGGTGTCGTTCGATTTCACCGCCGAGGGGGGTGACTGGGCTTTCCACTGCCACATGCTTTACCACATGCACGCGGGCATGTTCCAAGTCTTCAAGGTGCGTCCGGTCGAAGGAGCGGCGGCATGATCCGGACCTCCCTCCTAGCCCTGGCGCTGGCCAGCTCGGCCACAGCCGCCGCCGCCCAGGCCGCCGATCCCCACGCCGGTCATGCGATCCCGGCGCAGCCTCCCGCGCCCACGGATCCGCACGCAGGCCACGCCATGCCCGCCGCGCCGAAGCCGTCGGCCGATCCCCATGCGGGCCACGCGATGCCGGAGCCGCCGAACGCCTCGAGCCCATCGCAGCCGACCCAAGGCGCCGCCTCAGCAGCGCCCGTGGACCCCCATGCCGGGCACGCCATGCCCGCACAACCTGCGGCTTCCGCCGATCCGCATGCCGGACACACCATGCCGGGCCCAGCGGACCCTCATGCGGGACACACGATGTCGCCGATGCAAGGCGGCCAGACCGCGGCCGCCTTGCCTGTCGGCAATGCGCCGGCGCCGGCCGTGATCACCGACAGCGTGGCCGATCAGGTCTTCGGGACGGGGCCGATGCAACGCGCCAGGGGAATCCTCGCGCGCGAGCACGGGGGTGTACGGATCGCGAAGCTGATGCTCAACCTCGCAGAGTACCAATCCCAGCCACTGGGCGGCGGCTATCGATGGGATGTTGAAGGCTGGTACGGCGGCGACATCAACAGGTTTGTCCTCAAGTCCGAAGGCGAGGGCTCTGGAGGCGAGGGGGTCGAGCTCGCCGAAGTTCAGGCGCTCTATTCCCGCGCAGTGGCTCGTTATACCGACGTGCAAGTCGGAGTACGTCGTGACTTCGGGTCCGGAAATTCGCGAACCTACGCGACAGTCGGGGTTGAAAGCCTCTTCCCCTATTGGTTCGAAGTCGAAGCCGCAGCGTTCTTGTCCGATCGCGGCGACCTGACCGGGCGGGTCGAGGGAACCTACGACCTGCGACTGACCCAGCGCGTGGTCCTTCAGCCGCAGGCAGAGTTGAGGCTTTCGGCGCAGAAGCTCCCAAGACTCAACACTGGCTCTGGAATCACGCACGCAGAGCTCGGGCTCCGCCTCCGCTATGAGGTTCGCCGCGAATTCGCGCCCTACATCGGTGTTGCCTATGAGCGTGCCTTCGGGGGGACCGCGGATTTCCTCCGGTCCGCCGGGGAGGACGTCGAGAGCACGACTTTTGTGATCGGACTTCGTGCGTGGTTTTAGGTTGGTCTGGGTGAAGCCGGCGGGAACAAGACGTCTCACGCCCGGCCAATCGGGCAGGTGTTGCCTGACGCGTTCGGAAGATAGGGAAGTTTGCAAGCAAGGCTTGCGCTATTGGGAACAGCATCTCTCAGGAG
>NZ_JAUYAW010000025.1 GCF_030693405.1 Phenylobacterium sp. | reverse complement strand
GGGCCGCCTGAGAGCTATCGCATGTCGATCCCCGCCGCGCCCCAGGGCGACCTGAGCGATCTCGCCCCCTACGGCCTCGTGCGGCTCAGCCCGTCCTTCGACATCTTGCAGGCCAACCCCTACCTCCTCGACCTGGTGGGGGCGACCCAGGCGGACATCGACGCCGGGCTGAAGCTCCATCAGTTGCTCAGCGTCGCCGGAAAGATATTCCTCCAGACCCGGCTGCAGCAGGAACTCGCCCTGACCGGACGGCTGGAGGAGTTCGCCCTCGACATCGTTCGCCGTGATCGTGTGCGCATTCCCGTCCTGCTCAACGCCGTGCAGCGGCTGAACGAGGAGGGTCGTCCCAGCGAGATCGTCATGGCGCTGGGCCCGGCCGCCAGCAAACGCGCCTATGAGGCCGAGGTGCCCAAGGCCAGACTGGCCGCGCAGCAGGCGGTTCAGGTGAAGGCCGACTTCCTGGCCAATGTCAGCCACGAGATCCGCACGCCCCTGAACGGGGTGATCGCCGTGGCCGGGGTGCTCGGCCGCACGCCGCTCAACGCCGACCAGCGGGAGATGGTCGACCTGATCCAGTCCTCCGGCGCGATGCTGGAACGCCTGGTCTCCGATATCCTCGACCTGTCCAAGGTCCAGGCTGGCGGCCTGACCCTGGAGGCGCGGCCGTTCCAACTGTTCGAGGAATTCGGCGGCCTGATCGACATGATCCGCCTTCGCGCCCGGGAGAAGGGCCTGGACTTCCACCTGGACTGCCCGCCCGACCTGGACGGCCGCTATATGGGCGACGCCGTGCGGCTCAAGCAGGTGCTCGGCAACCTCACCGGCAACGCCATCAAGTTCACCGAACAGGGCGAGGTCCGCCTCACCGTGGCCAGGACCGCCGGCGGCCTGACCTTCGAGGTGCGCGACACCGGCATTGGCTTCGACGAAGAGATCGGCGACACCCTCTTCCAGCGGTTCCAGCAGGCCGACGCCGGCATTACGCGGCGGTTCGGCGGCACCGGCCTTGGCCTGTCGATCACCAAGTCCCTGGTCGACCTGATGGGCGGGTCGATCGCGGTGAAGTCCCAGCCCGGCCAGGGTAGCCGCTTCACCGTCACCCTCCCCCTCGAGCAGATCGAGGCGGGGCCCACGGCCCCGGAAGCCGGGACCCCGGTCTTGGAGAGCGACGCCGCAGACGCCCCCTTGCGGATCCTGCTGGTAGAGGACAACCCCACAAATCAGCGGGTGGTGCAGCTGATCCTGGCCCCATTCGATATCGCCCTCACCGTGGCCGACAACGGCGCCCTGGGCCTGGACGCCTGGCGAACGGGCGCGTTCGATCTGATCCTGATGGACATGCAGATGCCGGTGATGGACGGGCTGAGCGCCATCATCGAGATCCGCCGCCTGGAAGCCCAGTCCCCGGGACGTCCGCGGACCCCGATCGCCATGCTCAGCGCCAACGCCATGGACCACCATCGGCAGGACGCCGTGCGGGCCGGCGCGGACCTGCATCTGGCCAAGCCCATCACGCCCGAACGCCTGCTCGCCGGGATCAGCGAAGCCCTGGACCAGAGCGCCAGCGCTGAGAAGGGCGCCGTCAACGCCGCCCTGGGCTGATCGCCCCGCGCCCAGATCGGGCGCCTGCGTCATCGGACTGTGCGATTGACGCGCTATGGGACGGCGCCGCTCACCGGTCTGGCCTGGAACTTGAACTGGAGGTTGCGCCTGTTCTTGCTTTGGGCGCCGCTGTCCCTTAACTGACCGGTAAAGGGCCAGTGCGCGCGCCGAACACCAACGGCGGGCGGAATTACTTTGTACGTCGCAGCACCATTCAGGCCCAGATTCCACCCATGCAAGGTTCTAACGTCATGGACGCCCGCCAAGCCGAGGCCGCGAAATCGCGCCTCACGCCCGGCTTCGACGCCGATACGCTGACGCACCTCCAGCGCCTGGAGGCCGAAAGCATCCACATCATGCGGGAGGTGGTGGCCGAGGCCGAACGCCCGGTCATGCTCTACTCCGTCGGCAAGGACTCCGCGGTGATGCTTCACCTGGCGGCCAAGGCCTTCTACCCGTCCAAGCCGCCCTTCCCTCTGCTGCACGTGGACACGACCTGGAAGTTCCGGGCGATGTACGAGATGCGCGCGCGGATGGCCGAGACCCTGGGCTTCGAGCTGCTGGTTCACCGCAATCCCGAAGCCCTGGCCAAGGGCATCAATCCGTTCGACCACGGCTCGGCCCTGCACACCGACATGTGGAAGACCGAGGGCCTGAAGCAGGCCCTGGACAAGTACGGCTTCGACGCGGCCTTCGGCGGCGCCCGCCGGGATGAGGAAAAGTCCCGCGCCAAGGAGCGGGTCTTCTCCTTCCGCTCGGCCCAGCACCGCTGGGACCCCAAGAACCAGCGGCCTGAGCTGTGGAACCTCTACAACGCCCGCAAGGCGCAAGGGGAAAGCATGCGGGTCTTCCCGATCTCCAACTGGACCGAGCTGGACATCTGGCAATACATCCACTTGGAGAACATCCCCATCGTGCCCCTCTACTACTCGGCCGTCCGGCCGGTGGTGGAGCGCGACGGCGCCCTGATCATGGTCGATGACGACCGCATGCCGCTCCGTCCCGGCGAGACCCCGATGATGAAGTCGGTCCGTTTCCGCACGCTGGGCTGCTATCCGCTCACGGGCGCCGTGGAGAGCACCGCGGCCACCCTGCCCGAAATCATCCAGGAAATGCTTCTCACCACCACGTCCGAGCGCCAGGGCCGCGTGATCGATCACGACCAGGCCGCCTCGATGGAGAAGAAGAAGCAAGAGGGCTATTTCTGATGTCCCACCAGTCCGCACTCATCGCCGAAGACATCGAGGCCTATCTCAAGGCCCATGAGCACAAGAGCCTGCTGCGCTTCCTGACCTGCGGGTCGGTGGACGACGGCAAGTCGACCCTGATCGGGCGGCTGCTCTACGACTCCAAGATGATCTTCGAAGACCAGATGGCCGCCCTGGAGGCCGACTCCAAGAAGGTCGGCACCCAAGGGGGCGAGATCGATTTCGCCCTGCTGGTGGATGGCCTGGCCGCGGAGCGGGAACAGGGCATCACCATCGATGTCGCCTACCGCTTCTTCTCCACCGACACCCGCAAGTTCATCGTCGCCGACACCCCCGGCCACGAGCAGTACACCCGCAACATGGTCACCGGCGCCTCGACGGCGGACGCGGCCATCATCCTGATCGATGCGCGCAAGGGCGTGCTGACCCAGACGCGGCGGCACTCCTATCTCGTCTCGCTGCTGGGCATCCGCCACGTGGTCCTGGCCATCAACAAGATGGACCTGGTGGGCTGGAGCCAGGAGGTGTTCGACTCCATCCTGGCCGAGTATCACGACTTCGCCGCCCAGATCGGGATCAAGGCCTTCACCGCCATCCCCATGTCGGCGCTGAAGGGCGACAACATCACCGAGCCCAGCGACAAGGCGCCCTGGTACAAGGGCCCGCCCCTGCTGCCGCACCTCGAATCTCTCGATGTCGAGGACGACCTGCGGGAAAAGCCCTTCCGCATGCCGATCCAATGGGTGAACCGCCCGGACCTGGACTTCCGCGGCTTCTCCGGCCTGATCGCCACCGGAACCATCACCCCTGGCGACCGGGTCAAGGTGTTGCCGTCCGGCCGCGAAAGCACCGTGGCGCGCATCGTCACCATGACCGGCGACCTGCCCCGCGCGGTGGCTGGCCAGTCGGTGACCATCACGCTGACCGATGAGATCGACATCAGCCGCGGCGACGTGCTGTCCATCGCCGGCCAGCCGCCGGAAGTCGCCGACCAGTTCGAGGCGACCATCGTCTGGATGGATGACGAGGGCATGCTGCCCGGCCGTCCCTATCTGATGAAGATCGGCACGCGCATCGTCGGCGCCAGCATCACCGAGCCCAAGTACAAGGTGAATGTGAACACCCTCGAACACCTGGCCGCCAAGCGGCTGGAGCTGAACGAGATCGGCGTCTGCAACCTGTCGCTGGACGCCCCCATCGCCTTTGACGCCTACCAGGACAACCACACCCTGGGCGGCTTCATCCTGGTGGACCGGATCTCCAACCGGACCGTGGGCGCGGGCATGCTGCACTTCGCGCTCCGCCGCAGCCAGAATATCCACTGGCAGGCGCTGGACGTGTCCAAGGCCTCTCGCGCCGCGCAGAAGGGCCAGAAGGGCCGCGTGGTCTGGCTCACCGGTCTCTCGGGCGCCGGCAAGTCGACCATCGCCAACCTGGTCGAAAAGCGCATGCAGGCCGACGGCCGCCACACCTATCTGCTCGACGGCGACAATGTCCGCCACGGCCTGAACAAGGATCTGGGCTTCACCGAGGAGGACCGGGTGGAGAACATCCGCCGGGTGGCCGAGGTCTCCAAGCTGATGGTCGATGCAGGACTGATCGTGCTGGTCTCCTTCATCTCGCCCTTCCGGGCCGAGCGCCGGATGGCCCGCGAGCTGATGGAGGACGGCGAGTTCGTCGAGGTCTATGTCGCCACCCCGCTGGCGGTGGCCGAGCAGCGCGACGTCAAGGGCCTCTACGCCAAGGCCCGGGCCGGCGAGCTGAAGAACTTCACCGGCATCGACTCCCCTTACGAGGAGCCGGAACACGCCGAGATCACCGTCGACACCACCACCCTGTCGCCCGAACAGGCGGCCGAGGAAATCGTCGCCTGGCTGGCCAAGAACTAGGGTCAGGACGAAGCAGACGACAGAAGGGCCGGCGCCGCAGGGCGCCCGGCCCTTTTTCGTTTTGGGCGCCGTCTGCGATGCGTCGGGCTTGACTCCTGTCCGGGTCGTCGCAAAACTTAAGTGAATGCTACAGCATCAAGACAGCCCCCTCGACCTCGCCTTCCAGGCGCTCGCCGATCCCGGCCGCCGGGCCATGGTCGAACGCCTGAGTCTTGGCCCCGCCTCGGTGAGCGAGCTGGCCGAACCCCTGCCCATGACCCTGTCAGCGGTAGTCCAGCACCTGAAGATCCTGGAGGCCGCAGGCCTGGTGACGACAAAGAAGGTCGGCCGGGTGCGCACCTGCGCCCTGAAGGGCGAGGCCATGGCCAGGGTCGAGCACTGGATCGCCGAGCGCCGGCGGTTCTGGACGCAGCAGTATGACCAGCTTGAGGCCTACCTGGCCAACACCGCCCCCAAGACGAGGGACCCATGACGATCACCCATCACACCTTCACGCTGGAGCGGCGGCTGAACGCCACGCCGGCCCGGGTCTTCGCCGCCTATGCGACCCTTGAGGCCAAGAGCGCCTGGTTCGGGGCGATCGCCGACATCGAAACCCTGGACCGCGACTTCGATTTCCGGGTGGGCGGCAGGGAGCGCTTCCATGCCCGTTGGCCCGGCGGACGGGTCAGCGACTTCCAGGCCATCTATCACGACATCGTCGAGGCCCAGCGGATCATCCTGGTCTACGACATGTTCCTGAACGGTGAGAAGCTGTCGGTCTCCCTCCAGACGCTGGAGTTCCACAAGGAAGACGTCGGGACCCGGCTGATCCACACCGAACAGGGCGCCTATCTGATTGGCGGCCCGGAGGCGGCGCAGGGCCGCGAACATGGCACGGCCTGGGGCCTCGACAATCTCGCAGCCCTGATCGAAGGGCGCGCCCCGGAGCCCCTGGCTCCCACCTGAGCGCTGTCCGCGCGGCGGGACAGCTTCACCAGAAATTTAGGCTGGCAGGACCACGGTCGGGCTCACGTTCCATCAGCGGACACCGCAGACATGGCTCCACATCGGTTCGGCGCGGGATGGGACCGGTTGCGGCGGCCTGTCTGGCTGTATGATCCGCGGACCGGACAGAAGCCCTACGCCAATCCGGCCGCCCTCTCCCTTTGGGGGGCGGAGAGCCTTGCGGCCCTGGCCGACCGCGACTTCTCGGCGCAATCGCCGGCCATGAAGACCCGCATTCAGCGGCTTGTGGAGCAGACCGCCCAGGGCGCGGCGGTGAGCGAGCGCTGGGTGTTCTTCCCGCACGGCCAGCCGGTCACGACCCAGGCGGTTGTCTCAATGTTCGTCGATGACGACGGCCAGGCGTTGCTGCTGTTTGAAGCCACGGTTGAGGATGTCCCCGTCGAGGAGCGGCGGGCCGCCGAGGCCCTGCGGCACGCCTCCACCCTGATCAGCCTGTTCGACATCGATGGAACGAGGCTCTTTTCCAATCCTGCCGCCTTCCGCGCCTATGGCGACATGGAGGGTGATTTCGCCGCCCGCTTCGCTGTGCCCGAAGAAGGCCAGGCCATGCTCACGGCCGCGGCCGAGGGCTCGGTCTCAGAACTGCGCGCGGTGATCACCCGGGACGGCCCACGTTGGCACCATATGGGCGCCCGGCCGGTGCCAGACCCTGTGACCGGGCGCACCTGCATCCTGCTGGACGAGCAGGATGTGACGCTCCGGGTCGAGGCTGAGATCGCCAGGAGCGCGGCCGAGCAGAAGGCCAGCATGGCCGAGGCCCGGCAACAGTTCCTGACCGAGATGTCCCATGAGCTCCGCACGCCCCTGAACGCCGTGATCGGCTTCTCCCGGCTGCTGGCGGACGCCGATTTGCCCACCGCCGCCAGCGATCAGGCCCTTCGGATCCACGGCGCAGGCCTTGGGCTGCTGGAGGTGGTCAACCAGATGATCGCAGACCCCCTGGGCCAAACGGTTCAGCCCCTGCCGCACCCCGCGGCGTCCGCTGACATCCCCGGGGAGGAGGCCGAACAGGGCCTCTCCAACGGCGGCGAAACGGGTCTGCGAGCCCTCTATGTGGACGACAATGAAAGCAACCGCACCCTGGTCCAAGCCATGTTCGCCACCATGGGCTTCGTCTGCGAGACGGCTGTCGACGGCCGCGCCGGCGTCGAGGCGGCGAAGTCCGGGGACTGGGACGTCATCCTGATGGACATCCAGATGCCTGTGATGGACGGGGTGACGGCGACGCGGATGATCCGGGCGCTGGAGGGCGCTGCGGCGTCCACCCCCATCATCGCCGTGACCGCCAATACGCTGCCTGATCAGATTCAGACCTATGTCGAGGCCGGGATGGACGATTGCGTCGCCAAGCCGATCAACATGGTCGAGCTGCTGACCAAGGTCTCACACTGGGCGCAAGGGTGCTGGCGCGAGACGGCCTTGGCGGGACCGACCGCCACGGCGTCCTGATCCCGGCTCTTCCGCCGTCCGCCTTTAGCCCCTGACCTCCCACGCCTCCGTGTCGTGGTCGGGGTGCTGGTAGGACACGATGCCCGCCAGGTAGACCGCCGCCTTAGGCTCCTCCACAGGGTGGACCGGCAGGCTCGCAAGGTCGTCGAGCTCAGCGACCTGCGCCGGCGAGGCCAGTTGCTCGGTCAACCGCGCCTCGGCGGGTCGGTCCAGGGCGCCGATGGCCAGGCTGACATGCCCCTCTCCATATTCGAAGGTCAGCGGCGTGCCGCAATCGCTACAGAATCCGCGGCGGACCTTGTTGGAGCTCTGGAAGCGCTTGGGCTCGCCACGGGTCCAGACCAGGGCCTCGAACGGCGCCCCCACATAGGGCCCGAACAACCCGCCCGTCGCCTTCTGGCACATGCGGCAATGGCAGATGGAGCCCTCGCCGAGCTCACCCTCTACGCGGAACCGCACGGCCCCGCACTGGCATCCGCCGGTCATGGTCATCGGGACGCCTCTCTACCCCAAGGGCTTCAGACCCGATGGTGGCATAACAGCCCCGGACGTCAACGCCACCGCCTCGCTTGCGCCGTGATCGCGACGGATATGGCGGGGTCGTGCGTGACAGCTTCATGGGCGGTCTCCCCGCCGCCCGGGTCAGCATCAGGAATTAAGTGCTTTGCGTCTGCCTCCCCGTCGTCGTCCCCCCGCCCGCCTGCGCGCCAGCCTGCTGGCCGGCGCAGCCTTCGCCAGCCTGTCCGCCGCCGCCATGGCTCAGGAGGTGGGCGACTATGATGATGTGGAGGTGCAGGAGCTCGTGGTCAGCGGCGCGCGGCCGGCAGGCTCAGTGATCGGCGACATCACCCCCGAGCTCACCCTCTCGCCCCAGGAAATCCGCGCCTATGGGGCGGCCAGCGTCAGCGAACTGCTGGAGGCGCTCTCTCCCCAGATCGGCAGCGGCCAGGGCGGCGGGCGTCCCGTCATTCTGATCAATGGCGGCCGCATCTCGGGCTTTTCCGAGATCCGCGACCTGCCCACCGAGGCCATCGCCCGGGTGGAGATCCTGCCCGAGGAGCTCTCCCTGAAGTACGGCTATCCCGCCGAGCAGAAGGTGGTGAACATGGTCCTGCGGCCCCGGTTCCGCGCCACCCTGGTGGAGGGCACGGTCAGGACGCCGACCCAGGCCGGCGGCGGCGAGACCCTCGGCGCGCACGGCGCGCGGCTCGACATCCTGCAGGGCCGTCGCCTGACGGTGGACGGCAAGGCCAACTGGACCAGCTCCATCGAGGAGAGCGACCGCGACATCACCGGCGGCGAAGGCGCCTTCCGCTCGCTGCAGCCCCAGTCCAGCGACGTCGCCCTGAACGCTGTCTATGCCCGGCCGCTGGACAACGGCGTCTCGTTCTCGGTGAACGGCCTGTTGGAGACCAGCGAGAGCGAATCCCGCCAGGGCCTGTCGCCCTTTGGACCCGAAGCCCAGCTGAGAAACACTGAGCGCCAGACCGCCCGCCTGGCGGCCTCGGCCAATGGCGCCCTGGCCGGCTGGCAGTGGTCGACCACCGCCGAGATCGAGCGCGGCGAGGTGGAGACCGATACCGACCGGGCCTCGGGCGGGCGGGCCTTCCAGGACACCGCCCGCACGGTGACCACCTCCGGCGCGGCCGATCTGGTGCTGAATCGCGCCTTCGGGGAGCTGCCGGCCGGCCAGATCAGCACCGCCCTGACGGCCAGGGCCTCGGCCACCGAACTGGAGAGCGAGGCCACGCGACTCGGCGCCTTTCAGGCCAGCGATCTGTCGCGGACCGTGGGCGAGCTGCGCGGCAATTTCGACATCCCGCTGACCCGGGCCGGCGAAGGCCTGGGCGAGCATATCGGCCGCCTGTCGGCGAATCTGAACCTGGGCGTCGAGCAGGTCTCCGACTTCGGCGCCCTGGAGACCTGGGGCTATGGCCTGAACTGGCGGCCGACCCCGGAGCTGCGCCTGCTCGGATCCTTCAGCCGCAGCGGCGAGGCGCCGACCATGAACCAGCTGGGGGACCCCGTGACGGTCACCACCGGGGTTCGCGTCTTCGACCTGACCCGCGGCGAGACCACCGAGGTCGCCCGCACCACCGGCGGCCTGGCCACCCTGGACGCCGGCCAGAAGGACGTCTTCAAGCTTGGCGCCACCTACCAGCCTTTTGACGAGATCAATCTGCGGCTGCAGGCCAACTACGTCTCGAGCCGCACCCACGACGCCATCGTCGCCTTTCCCTCGGCCTCGACCCAGGTTGAGGCGGCCTTCCCCGACCGTTTCACCCGCGACACGTCGGGCGCCCTGACCGCCATCGATGCGCGGCCGGTCAACTTTGCCCTGCAGGCCCGGGACGAGGTGCGATGGGGCCTGACCTATTCGCGCCAGATCGGCTCAGAGCCCACCGCCGATGAACGGGCCGAGATGCGGCGTCGCTTCGAGGCCGCCCGCCCGGCCGCCGCAGCGGGAACCGAGGCTCAGACCCCCGCCCGGGGCGGCGCGCAGGCAACCGCCGAACGCCCGCCGTCCGGCGAGGGTCCGCCTGATGGCCCCCCGCCCGGCGATGGCGCGGGCCCTTCGGGTCCCCCCGGCGGCGGCATGGCCATGGGTGGTCGAGGCCCAGGCGGCCCTGGCGGCGGCTTTGGCGGCTTCGGCGGCGGCGGGCCCCGCAGCGGGGTCTTCCAGGTCGGTTTCTATCACACGCTCGCCCTGCGCGATGAGGTGCAGATCGGCGCCGGCATGCCCAAGCTCGACCTGCTGGATGGCGCAGCCCTGGGGTCGGGCGGCGGCTCGCCGCGCCATCAGCTGGAGCTGCAGACCAACTATTCCAAGGCAGGTGTCGGGGTGGCCATGAACGCCAACTGGCAGAGCGCCACCACGATCTCCGGCAGCACACCGGAAGGAGATCTGGAGTTCTCCGACCTGGCCACAGTCAGCCTACGTCTGTTCGCCGATCCCGGCCGCCAGCGCTGGGCGCGAGACTATCCCTGGCTGCGCGGCGCCCGGGCGACCCTGTCGATCGACAACCTCTTCGACGCCCGCCAGGAGGTGCGCACCGGCGACGGCGCGATCCCGATCACCTACCAGCCGGACCTGCTCGATCCTGTGGGCCGGACGGTTCGGCTGACCGTGCGCAAGCTGATCTTCTGAAGATAAGAGCGGCCGGCCTCAGCCGCCGGCCGCTCCCGCGCCCTAGAACTCCAGGACGATCTTGCCGAAGTGTTCGCCGCCGGCCATGGCCGCAAAGGCCGCCTTGGCCTCGGTCCAGGGGAAGACCTTGTCCACCACAGGGGCGATGCGATGGAGCTCGATCGCCTTGCACATGGATTCGAACATGTCGCGGGAGCCGACGAAGACCCCCTGCATCTTCGCCGCATTGCCGATCAGGACCGCCGGATTGATGCCGGCGCCGCCCTGGGCGACCACGCCGATGATGGCGATATGGCCGCCGATGCGGATGGCCTTTAGGCTCTGGTCGATGGTGCCCTGGCCGCCCACCTCCATGATGAAGTCCGCCCCCACCCCGCCGGTCGCCTCGCGCACGGGCTTGGCCCATTCCGGGGTCTGGCGGTAGTTGACCAGGTGATCGGCGCCCAGGTCCTTGGCCCGGGCGAGCTTCTCGTCGGAGGACGAGGTGATCAGGGCCCGCAGGCCCGCGGCCTTGGCGAACTGCAGGCCGAAGATCGACACCCCGCCGGTGCCCTGCAGGACCACCGTGTCGCCCAGCTGCAGGTCTGCGTCCTCGAACAGGGCCCGCCAGGCGGTCAGCGCCGCGCACGGCAGGGTCGCCACCTGTTGGTCGGTCAGGAAGTCCGGAACCTTGGACACACCTTCCTGGCTGAACACCGCCAGTTCACGCCCCGCGCCTGGGATCGGCGAGCCCAGCGCCGTCATCGCCTTTTCCAGGGTCGGCGGCCCAGACAGCCAGCCCTGGAAGAACAGGGTGGCCACCCGATCGCCGACCTTCACCCGGGTCACGCCCTCGCCCACGGCCTCGATCACCCCGCAGCCGTCCGAGAACGGGGTCACTGAGCCGCCGGTGGCCGAGCCGCGGCTGTACATGCCGTTGATCATCAGCCAGTCGCGATAGTTCAGGGAGACCGCCTTCATCCGCACCAGCACCTCGCCAGGGCCGGGCTTGGGCTCGGGCGCCTCGACGATCGTCAGGTGGTCCAGGCCCCACGGTTCAGCCGCTTGCAGTGCGCGCATGGTCTTCATCTCCACTGTTTTCGCCAGTTTCGTCGGGCGCCCCTGGGGCATTCAAGGCCGCGTGGGCTATATTGGCTCCATGTCCCCTCGCCTCCTCCTCGCCGGTTTCGGCAGTTTTCCGGCCGCGCCGCTCAATCCGTCGGCCGCCGTCATCGCCACCCTGGCCCGTGAGGGCTGGGCGCCGCCCGGCTCAGAGATCGACTACCTTACCCTGCCCGTTCAGTGGCAAGGCGCAGCCGAGACGATCCTGCGCGAGGTTCAGGCGCGCCCGGTTGGCGGCATTCTGGTGGTCGGCGTGGCGGTGGAGGCGCAGACCTTCCGCGTCGAGACCCTGGGTCGCAACTGCGCCAGTCCCGACCGCCCCGATCAGGCCGGCCGGGTCTGGGGCTCGGCCTGCGTGGCCGAGGCGGGTGAGGACGTGATCGCGTCCACTGCGCCCTGCCAGGCCATGGCTTCGGCCCTGGAGACCGAGGGCCTGCCGGTCACCCTGTCGGAGGATGCTGGCGACTATCTCTGCAACTTCACCCTCTACCGCCTGCTGCACACCAAAGCGGCCCCAAAGGTAGGCTTTCTGCATGTGCCCCAGGCTCGGGAGTGTGCGGAGACGGCGACCTTCGACCTCGCCCAGATCCGCCAGGCGGTGAGCGCCACAGCCGCCGCCTTCTGCGCCGAGCTCACCCGTCCAGCCGCCTGACTCCGTAGAGCCGCAGGGCGCCGGCCAGGCCCAGCGCCGACATGGCGGCCATGGCGAAATAGCCATAGGCGCCGACCGCGTCATAGAGGCCGCCGGAGACGATGGTGGCCAGGCCGATCAGCAGGCCGCCGGAAAAGGCCGAGTTCATGGTCTGGGCCGATGAGGCGTTGGCCGGGGTCGACAGCCGCTCCACCAGCTGCAGCGAGGCCATGAAGGTGGCGGCGAAGCTGAGCGCATGCAGGGCCTGGATGGGAAACAGCAGCCAGAGCGGCGGCGACAGGGCCAGCGTCCCCCAGCGCACCACCGCGGCCGCCCCGCCGATCACCAGCAGCCGCCGGGGCCCGATGGCGCGCCGCCAGGGCTCCATGAACCACAGGAAGCCGATCTCCACGGCGACCCCGAAGCCCCAGAGGACGCCGGTCAGGCTTTCGGGGATCCCCTGCGCCTTCCAGACCAGGGCCGAGAAGCCGTAATAGAAGGCGTGGGCCGATTGGATCAGTCCCACCGAGACCACCGCCAGCATGAAGCCGCCGTCGCGCACCAGGGAGCCGAGACCGGCCAGGCTTTCCGACAGGGCCGCGCGGCCGCCCTCCTCGCGCACCGGATCTGGGGGCAACAGGAAGCGGGTGCCCACCGCCGTCAGCAGGGCGGCCACGACGATCCAGATCAGCACCAGGTCGGCGGGTCCCTGAACCAGCATCACCCCCATGACCACATTGGCCAGGATGAAGGCGGCCGAGCCGATGCCCCGGGGCCAGCCATAGTTGAAGCCGTCCCGCCGGGCCCGGGCCAGCACGATGACGTCGGTCAGCGGCGAGACCGTCGAGATGGCCGAGGCGGCCACGAACCAGACGGCGAACCACCACCAGAAGCCGAACGGCGCGGCCAGCAGGATGTAGGCCACAGTGGCCAGCGCCCCCATGAGCATCAGCGGCGTGCGGCGCAGGGCAAAGCTGTCGGCCCAGACCCCGATGGCCGGCGCGGTGATCACACGCGCCATCATCGGCGCTGAGAGGATCAGGCCGATCTCGGCGCCGCTCAGGCCATGGCGGGCGAACCAGATGGGAATGTAGGGCGCGCTGGCGCCGGTGCCCACGAAGATGGCCGAATAGAACAGGCCCAGACGCAAGGGCAGCGAGGGCATGGGTCAAGCCTGTGGGGCGGTTGGCGCCCCTCAGGCTCTAATCTGAGTCTAGCGTGACCGGTAGCTGACCGGCCAATCGTCGCTCATCACCCCCTGGCACTCCGGCATCAGCACCTGATGGGCCACGGCGAAAGCTTCGCCGGTCCAGATCCACTCGGTGATCGCACCGCAGTCGCCCAGCCCGCGGCCCTTGTCGAAGTTCATCAGGGTCTGGGTCTTGGGGTCGAAGCTGATGTTCATCAGTTCGGACGTCGTCTCGTCGCTGGGATAGGAGAGCTCGAGGGGGCGGACATCGCCGCCGCGCTCATCGGTGAGAAACAGGCGGTAGATGACGTTGTAGGCCCCGCGGGAGCAGACCACCCCCCAGAATAGCCGCCCCTGGCCAAGCCTGGCCACCTCCGGCGCAAAACCCAGGTCAGCGATGTCGTCGTCGCAGTCGCGCAGCTGCGCCTGCATGGCCGGCGACGGGGTCGTGGGCAGCCGGGCCTGGCTGACGGCGGGCGCGGCCTTGATCGCGGGCGGCTGGGACGGCGCTGGAACGGCCGAAGCGGGCCGCGCCCCCCGGGCCACCAGGGCGGTGACCGTGCCGGCCCGCTTCTGGCGATCATCCATGAACCGCATGGCCGCGCTCGATCCTGCCAGGGAGATGGTGGCGGCGGGGTTCTGGCCCTCCATCAGGGTCAGGGTGCGACCATTGACGAGCACCGCCAGCAGGGCGCGGGTCTGGGCGGGCGTCAGTTCGGTCACGCGACGCTCGGGATCCTCCGCCATCGGCGTGGCGGGCACAGCGGCCAGGCCGCTCGGCGAGGCGCCGTCCACCGCCAGGCGCAGGGTGGCCGCCGCAGTTCCCGCGGTGATCACGCTGATGGTCGGCTCGGCGCCCGGTCCCGTCTCGCGGCGTAGCTTCAGCAGGGCGGAACTGCCCATCTCCCCCAGTTCGCCAAAACCCATGGCGGTGCAGACCTGGACATTGTCGCAGACCACGGCCCAGTGGCCGAAGCTGCCGCTGTCGGCGGTCGCGCCGCCGCCGAGGCTCAGGGTGAACGCCGCTGCGGCCAGTCCCAACTTCCGCAAGTCCATGACCTGTCTCCTTGCGCCCAGCGCGATTTCCTCAACCTATGGCGCAGGGCTGAGTCAGCCTTGCACCGTCCTTGGCGCGGCCGTCGCCGGCGCGCCTCAAGGCGCCCACATAACGCAGGAGGACGCCATGGGTGTCGACCGATTCTGGCTGGGGCTGGCGGCCCTCGGGGGCTTTCTGTCGGTGGCCCTCGGCGCCTTCGGAGCCCACGCGATTGCTGATCCTCAGGCCAAGGCCTGGATGGACACCGGCGCCACTTATCTGATGGTCCACAGCCTGGCGGTGTTCGCCGCCGCTATTGTTGCAGGTCAAGGCGGGTGGCTGGCCCGGATCGCGCCGCCCTTCTTCCTCGGCGGCGGGATCATCTTCTGCGGAACCCTGACCGCCATGGCGCTCGGCGCGCCGCGCATCCTCGGCGCCGTCACCCCGATCGGCGGACTGATGTTCCTGGTCGGCTGGCTCGTCCTGGCCGTGGCCGCCTTCCGCCTGAAGCCCGCAGCCTAGCTGCGCCCCGGCAGGGCCAGGGTCCGCAGGGCCAGCGCCGATCCCGCCAGGGCCAGGGCCATGGCGATCCCCATGGGACCGGGGGTGCCGTCATAGGCCAAACCCGTCAGGCTGGCGGCCACCGCGCCCACCCCGAAGGAGGCCCCGCCCATCAGGGCGGAGACTGAGCCCGAGCGGCTGGCATCGACGCTGAGCGCCCCGGCCATGGTGTTGCCCTGGATGAAGCCATAGGTCGCCAGGATCAGGAACAGCAGGGGCAGCACGGTCCAGCGCTCGCCAATCCCGGTCACCGCCGCCAGGGCCAGCAGCGCCCCGAAGCCCACGGCAATCAGGCTTGCCCGCGCCAGGACCTGATCGGGCCCGACATACTTCAACAGGTAGCGGTTGGCCTGGCTGGCCCCGATGACGCCGGCGGCGTTCAGCCCGAACACCCAGCCGAAATTGGCCGGCGAGATCCCATAGACCTCGATCAGCAGGACCGGCGAGGCGGCGATATAGGTGAACAGGGTCGCCCCATTGAGCGCGCCGGCCAGGGCGTAGCCCACCAGGCGGCGCTGGCGCAGGAGGGCTGCGAAGGCGGCGAACGGGTTCTCCGCCCGGGCCTGGACGGCGGTGGCCTCCGAGCGGCTCTCTTCCAGCCGCAACAGCGCAAAGGCGCCGACGATCAGGCCAAAGGCCAGCAGCACCCAGAAGATGGCCCGCCAGCCGGCGACCTGCAGGATCACGCCTCCCACCAGCGGCGCGACAATGGGGGCGATCCCCATGATCAGCATCAGCAGGGACAACATCCGGGCCGTCTCGGTGTGATCGAACCGGTCGCGGACAATGGCCCGGGCCACCACCCCGCCAGCGCATCCGCCGAGCGCCTGGACGAAGCGGGCGGCGATCAGCATGTCGGGGCTCGTCGCCAGAGCGCAGGCTATGGTGGCCAGGGCGTAGACGGCGATGCCGGCCAGGATCGGACCCCGGCGGCCAAAGCGGTCCGAGGCGGGGCCATAGATGAACTGGCCGATGGCCATGCCGGCGAAGAAGGCGGCCACCGTGGCCTGGGTCTGGGCGGCGCTGGCTCCCAGGCTCTGGCCGATCTGCGGCAGACTCGGCAGATACATGTCGATGGACATTGGCGCGAACGCCGTGAGCGCGCCGAGCAGGATCACAAGACCCCAGGGGGTGGGCGCGGCGGCGGCGGCTTTGGTCATGCCCCTATCTAACCCTCCGGCCCCACAGGGGAAGGGCGCAAGGCTTGCCTCCCCGCCCATATCCCCCCAAATGCCGGGATCAGACCTGTCCGGAGCCCCCCATGGCGATCGCCCTGCCCCCTGCCCTCGCCGCCGCCATGCCCCCGGTTCAGACCGCCCAGGTGAACGGCATCGAGATGGCCTATTACGAGGCCGGCCCCAAGGATGGTCCGGCCATCGTGCTCTGCCACGGCTTCCCGGAGACCGCCTTTTCCTGGCGCCATCAAATCCCGGTCCTGGCGGAGGCGGGCTACCACGTCATCGCGCCAGACCAGCGCGGCTATGGCCTGAGCTCGGGTCCGGAGGCCGTGGCCGATTACGACATGGAGCACCTGACCGCCGACCTGGTCGCCCTGCTCGATCACCTGGGCCTTGAGAAGGCGGTGTTCGTCGGGCACGACTGGGGCGGCTTCGTCGTCTGGCAGATGCCGTTGATGCATCGCGAGCGCTGCGCCGGGATCATCGGCCTCAACACCCCCTACCAGCCCCGCTACCGGGCCGAGCCCATCGAACTGTTCCGCCAGGTCTATGGCCCGGACATGTACATCGTCTGGTTCCAGACCCCGGGCGAGGCCGACCAGACGCTAGGCGCCGACGTCAACAAGACCATGCGCTTCTTCCTGCGCAAGCCTGCGGCCCTGCGCCAGTCCAGCGAGACCAAGAAGGGCGGCTCCAGCTTCGCGTTCGCCGCGGGCCTGGCGGCCTATGACCCGGCCGCTGATCAGAGCCAGTTCCTCAGCGACGAGGAGATGGCGGTCTATGTGGCCCTGTTCGAGCACAGCGGCTTCACCGGCCCGATCAACTGGTACCGCAACTTCACCCGCAACTGGGAGCGGGGCGCCGACCTGCCCACCCGGATCGATGGCCTGCCCTGTCTGATGATCATGGCCGAGAAGGATGCGGTCCTGCCGCCCGCCATGGCCGACAAGATGGGCGACTACATTTCCGACCTCGAGAAGGTGCTGGTGACCGACTCCGGGCACTGGACGCAGCAGGAGCAGCCAGAGGCGGTGAACCGCTACATCCTCGACTGGATGCGCAGGCGTTTCCCGGCGTAAATACAGACATGGATCGCCCCTCCCCTTTCACCGCCGTCTCATCGCCCGCCCAACGTCGTGGGCTGTTCCCCGAGAACGAGCCCTTCGCCCATGGCTGGCTCGCCACCGAGAGCGAGCACGAGGTCTATTATGAGGAGTGCGGGAACCCCGACGGTAAGCCCTGCCTGATCCTGCACGGCGGCCCGGGCGGCGCGATCAACCCGACCATGCGGCGCTTCTTCGATCCCTCGAAGTGGCGGATGGCGCTGTTCGACCAGCGGGGCTGCGGCCGCTCTCACCCCAACGCCCGGCTGGAGCACAACACCACCTGGACCCTGATCGCCGATATCGAGCGGCTGCGGGTCAAGCTGGGCGTCGAGAAGTGGACCGTGTTCGGCGGCTCCTGGGGGTCGACCCTGGCGCTCGCATACGCCATCACCCATCCCGACCGGGTCGAGGGCCTGGTCCTGCGCGGGGTCTTCCTGCTCACCGAGAAAGAGCTGCGCTGGTTCTATCAGGACGGCGCCTCCATGCTGTTCCCCGACGCCTGGGCCCACTTCCTGGCGCCGATTCCGGAGGAGGAGCGCCACGATCTGATGGGCGCCTATCACCGGCGCCTGACCCATGCCGACCGCCGGGTGCAGGCCGAGGCGGCGACGGCCTGGAGCCAATGGGAAGGCGACACCATCTCCATCCGCGGGCCCGAGGCGCGGCCCTCCAAGTTCAACGAGGTGGACTTCGCCATCGCCTTTGCGCGGATCGAATGCCACTACTTCGTCAATCGCGGTTTCTTCCCGGAAGACGGCTGGATCCTGAAGAACATCGACAAGATCCGCGGCATTCCCGGCTGGATCGTCCAGGGTCGGTTCGATGTCGTCACGCCGATGGACGCCGCCTGGCGTCTGAGCCAGGCCTGGCCAGAAGCTAAGCTGGACGTGGTCTGGGATGCCGGCCACGCCTCCACGGAGCCCGGCGTCGTGGACGCCCTGGTGCGCGCCACCGACCAGGCCCTGGCGGGTTAGCGCCAGCCGGCTAGCGCCTTTAGACGAACGCGCCCTTGCCGCTGGTGACCTCGGTATAGCGGTGCACCCGCACCGACTGGACGAGCCCCCAGCCGATCATCACGGTCAGCATCACCGTGCCGCCATAGGAGAGCAGCGGCATGGGCACCCCCACCACCGGCGCCAGACCCATGACCATGGCCCCGTTGATCAGCACATAGAGGGTGAAGGTCGCCGTCACCCCAGCGGCCGCCAGCCGTCCGAAGTGGCTGTGGGCCAGGGAGGCGGTGCGCAGGGCCATGAAGATGACCGCCGCGAACAGGGCCAGCACCAGGGCGCACCCCAGGAAGCCGAACTCCTCGGCCAGGGTGGCGAAGATGAAGTCGGTGTGCTTCTCGGGCAGGAAGTTGAGCTGGCTCTGCGAGCCCAGCCCATAGCCCTTGCCGAAGAAGCCGCCGGAGCCCAGCGCGATCTTCGACTGCAGGATGTGATAGCCGGAGCCGGACGGGTCGCTCTCCGGATCGAGGAAGGTCAGCACCCGCGCCCGCTGATACTCGTGCAGCACGAACATCACCATGATGGGTACGGCCGCGACGAAGGAGATCACGGCTGCGCCGATGATCTTCCAGGACAGCCCCGCCAGGACCACCACCGCGGCCCCGGTCAGCGCGATCAGCATGGCGGTCCCCAGGTCCGGCTGATGGGCGACCAGCAGGACGGGGGCGGCGATCATCAGCGCCGGGATAATCAGCCACCAGGACAGGCGCGCGTCCTCAGCCGAGATACCGTGATAGAACCGCGCCAGGGCGAGCACGATGCCGACCTTCATCACTTCTGACGGCTGGAAGCTCATGAAGCCGAGATCCAGCCACCGGGTCGCGCCCATGCGCGTGTCGCCCACGAACTCCACCGCCAGCAGCAGCAGCAGCCCCAGCCCGTAGATCGGATAGGCGAGCGCGAACCAGACCCGCACGTCGAACAGGGCCAGCGCGATCATCAGGACGAAGCAGAAGCCGAAGCGGAACAGATGCGGCCCCGCCCACGGCTCCCAGGAGCTGCCGGCCACCGAGAACATCATCAACGCCCCCGTCCCGGCCAGCAGGCAGAGCGCAATGGCGAAGGTCCAGTCGATCTGGGTGAACTTGACCACCAGGCGGTCGCGTTCGCCCGGACGGCTCAGCGCGCTCATGGTCATGTGGGTTCACCTGGATCAAGGGGCGGCGGCGCGGCCACCGCGCCTTCCGGCGCCTCCCCCACGGGAGGCAGGTCGGTGACATCAGGCAGCGGCATGGGCTGGACGATACGGGCCCGGATCTCCGGGTCTTTCAGCAGGGCCACCCGCATGACCTCCCGGGCCCGCGGCGCGGCGGCCGTGGCGCCGCCCAGCCCGCCGTGCTGGATGATCACCGAAATCGCGTAGCGCGGCTGGTCGATGGGCGCGAAGGCGACATAGAGGTTGTGGTCCTTCAGCCCCCAGCGGACGCTGCGGCTGTCACGGTTGGCCACCCCGTCATAGCTGCGGACCTGGGCAGTGCCGGTCTTGCCGGCCATCAGCACGTCGCCGAGGCCCAGTTGGCTCTGCCGAAAGGCCGTGCCGCTGCGGTCGTTGGCCACGGCGATCATGCCGGCGCGCACATAGTCCAGATGCTCCTGCGAGAACGGCAGGTTCGGCACCTCGTCCCCAGGCGGCATCTCGACACCGCCCACCGACTTGACCAGTCGTGGGTTGAGCTGTTTGCGGCCATTGGCCAGTCGGGCGGTCATCACCGCCAGCTGCAGGCCGTTGGCGGTGATGTAGCCCTGGCCGATCCCGTAGCTGACCGAATCGCCGGGATGCCAGGTGGGGTCGCGCTTGACCTGGGTGCGCTTCCACTCGGTAGAGCCCACCACGCCGGTGCGCTGACCGGGTATGCCGATGTCGAAGGCCTGGCCGAAGCCCAGGGCCTTGGCCGCCCGAGCGATGTGGTCGGGGCCCATTCTGAGGGCCACCTGGTAGAAGTAGACGTCGCACGAGTTCTTGATGGCGTCGTGCATGTTCTGGGCGCCGTGCCCGCCATGGCGCCAGCAGCGCCAGGTCCGCCCCCCGAACCGCCACCCGCCCGAGCAGTGAATCCGCTCCTCAGGATTGATGCCGGCCGCCAAGGCCGCCAGCGCCGTGGTCATCTTGAAGGTCGAGCCAGGCGGGTAGGTGCCGCTCATGGCCTTGTCGAGCAGGGGCCGGCGCTCATAGTCCGCCAGGGCCCGGTACTCGGCGGTGGAAAGGCCGCGCACGAAGCGGTTGGCGTCGAAGCTGGGCGCCGACACCATGCACAGCAGGTCGCCCGACCGGCAGTCCATGACGACGATGGCGCCGCTCTCGTCGCCCATCACCTCCAGAGCCCGGTTCTGAATGTCCACATCCAGGGTCAGCTCGACCGTCTTGCCTGGGGCTGCGGGGATGTCCCCGTCGGTGTCGTTGCGGATCTCGCGGCCGCGGGCGTCCACCTCGACCTTCCTGGCGCCGGTGCGACCGCGCAGGTCCAGATCAAAGGCCTTCTCCACCCCCTGACGACCGATCCGGAAGCCCGGATGCAGCAGGATGGCCTCCGAATTCGGGCCGGTCTCGGTGAGGTCCTCGCGGTTCACCTTGGCTACATAGCCGATGACGTGGGCGAAGGCGCCGCCGTGCGGATAGACCCGCACCTCGCCCATATCCGCGGTGACATTCGGCATTTCCGGCGCGCGGACATTGATCGCCGAGAACTGCTCCCAGGTCATGTCCTCCATGACCGACACCGGGGTGCGGTTGGGGGTGCGCTCGAACTCGCGCATCAGGCGCTCCTGGCGGGCCTCGTCCAGGGGCACGAAGTGGGCCAGGGTCTTGAGCGTCTCGCCAGGCTCGTGCTCCCCGTCCTTGACCACCAGGAGGCGGAAGTTGGGGCGGTTGGTGGCCAGGACCGCGCCGTTGCGGTCGACGATCAGCCCCCGCGGCGGCGGCACCAGACGAAAGTTGAACTGGTTGGAGGCCGAGAGCTTCTGATAGCGCTGGGCTTCCAGGAGTTGCAGGTGGGCCAGACGTCCGCCCAGGGCCAGCAGCCCGGCCCCGGCGAACCCGCCCAGCAGGAAGCTGCGGCGGTGGAAGGCCCCCTGCCGTTCATTGACCTCGGAGAAAAAGATGGACGGCTCGCTCAACGCCGTCGCCCCCTATCGGAACCGCACGTCGGCGTCATCGAACCTGTCGATCAGCCGGTGCGCAAATGGATACAGCAGGATTGTGGCGAGGAATTGCCAGAGCATGGCCAACAGGTTCGGGGTCGCCCGGACATCGAGCTGGGTGACCAGGAAGCCCACGGTCTGGGCCACGGCGCAAGCCGCCGCGAACCAGATCCACATCATGGGCCGGCTCTGTCCCACCATCATGTTCCGCGCGCCCAGCACCGCGCCATAGGCCACCAGCAGGGAGAGCGCCCAAAGTCCGAGCGGGCCGCCCCAGAAGATATCCAGGAACAGGCCCATGGTCAGCACCCCGAAGGGCGCGGCGATGGAGGGCCGGATCATAGCCCAGGCGAAGGCCGGCGCCATGCAGAAGACGGGCTCGGGCAGACCCCAGCCGAACACCCGGATTGGCAGGCTGAAGAGGATGGTGGCGGCCATGCACTGGAGCATCGGCGCGCCGAGCCAGCGCCAGGGGTCAAGCCTCGTCGCCGTCAGGCTCAAAAGACCGGCTCCTCGACCGGCGGCGGCGCGGCGGCTTCAGGGGATGGCGCAGGCTGGTTCGGCGCCGGCGCAGGCGCCGCCTTGGCGGCCGGCGCCTTGGGCGCGGGGGTCCTGGGGGCTGGGGCCTGGGCCGCAGGCGGGCGGGCGGCTGGCGCAGACGTTGCCGGCGCAGGGGTCGGCGGCGGCGGCGAGGTCACGCCCACGGCCGGCAGGACGCCATCGGCGGGGGGCTCGCTGCGGGCGTTCAGTTCGTCCTGGTCGACCAGCTGGGCGAAGTCCTCGAACAGCAGGATGCGCACGAAGTCGATGGCGCCGGCCTCAGAGCTCAACACCACCCGCCAGGCGCCGTCGACGCCCTTGACGGCGACGCCCACCGGCAGGCCCCGGGGCATCAGCCCCCCGTCGCCGGAGGTGACAATGCGATCGCCTTCCTTCACCGGGTCATGGCCGCGGAGATATTCGAGCTTGGGGTTGGGGCCGCCGTCTCCGGCCAGGATGGCCCGGGCGTTGGTGCGGTCAACCATCACCGGCGTGCGCGAGGCGATATCGGTGAGCAGCAGGACGCGGCTGGCGCCCCGGGTCACACCCACCACCCGACCCACAAGGCCATATTCGCTCATCACCGGGTTGCCCACCCGCACCTGCCGCTCGCGCCCGGCGTTGGCCAGGCGGGTGTTGGCGAAGGGTCCCCGGGAGTCGCTGACCACCCGGGCCGACACCATGGGGATCGGCGGATCGGTCTGCAGGCCCAGCAGGTCGCGGTAGCGCTCGTTCAGGTCCCGCAAGCCCAGGACCTCCTGGCGCAGCTGGGCGGCCTCTTCCAGCTCGGCGCGCAGGCGGCGGTTCTCGGACACCGCGAAAAAATACTGGCTGATCCCGTCCGAGAGGGCGCCGAACCAGTGGACGGGCGCCGACACCACCCCCGACACAGGCGCGGCTACGGCGTCGCTGACCTCGCGGGTCACGCCATAGGCCTCATTGCGCAGGGTCTCGCGGCGGTCGCCGAGCAGCAGGGTCACCGCCACGACGACGGCCACGACCAGGGCGACGCCGGCCGTCCAGACCAGCGGCACCCGGATTTCACCCAGAGGATTGTCCCGGAAGGACACCTAAGATCGTCTCCCCGCCAGAGGCAATTGGGCTGTGGCCGTACCGTCTTCGATCAAGCAAGTCCTAGGCCAGGGTAGATTCCAGAACGCCCTTCATCCACTTGGGATGTTCCAGGACCTTGCCGCAGCCCAGAGCCACGCAGGACAGGGGATCGTCGGCCACCGTCACTGGCAGGCCGGTATGGTCGCGGATCTCGGCGTCCAGGCCGCGCAGCAGGGCGCCGCCGCCGGTCAGCATGATGCCCTTGTCGGCGATGTCGGAAGCCAGTTCCGGCGGGGTGGCTTCCAGCGCCATCTTCACCGCATCGACGATCTGACCAACGGGTTCCGACAGGGCGTCGGACGCCTGCTTCTCGCTGATGCGGACCTCGCGGGGCACGCCCTGCATCAGGTCGCGGCCCTTGACCTCGATGGACAGGCCTTCGCCGTCAGCCGGCGCCCGGGCGGTGCCGATCTCCTTCTTGATCCGCTCAGCCGTGGTCTCACCGATCAGCAGATTATGGTTGCGGCGCATATATGAGATGATCGCCTCGTCCATCTTGTCGCCGCCGACGCGGACCGAGCGCGAATAGACGATGCCCGACAGGGACAGCACCGCCACCTCGGTGGTGCCGCCGCCGATATCGACCACCATCGAGCCGGTGGGCTCATGAATAGGCAGACCCGCCCCGATGGCCGCGGCCATGGGCTCGTCGATCAGGCCCACGCGACGGCCGCCGGCGTTCAGGCAGGAGTCGTTGATCGCCCGGCGCTCGACGGCGGTGGCGCCTGACGGCACGCAGACGATGACCTTGGGGTTCACAAAGCCCTTCCGGTTGTGAACCTTGCGGATGAAGTACTTGATCATCTCCTCGGCGACTTCGAAGTCGGCGATGACCCCGTCGCGCATGGGACGGATGGCCTCCATGTGGCCCGGCGTCCGGCCCAGCATCTGCTTGGCCTCGATGCCCACGGCGTGGACGACCTTTCGGCCGCCGATATTTCGCAGCGCCACCACGGAGGGCTCGTTCAGAACGATGCCCTTGCCCTTCATGTAGATGAGCGTGTTGGCGGTGCCGAGATCGATGGCGATGTCGTTCGAGATAGCGCCGAAGAGGGACGAGATCATGCAGTGCCCTGATGACTGGGGGGCTTTAATGGGCGACTCGGGCGAAATCCGGATCCGTCGCGCGCCGGGGGGCGAACGGGCGGAACAGGCTGTCGCGAGAAGGACTTGTGGTTCGTGTGCCCCGCCCCTTTGTTGATTTCAAGGCTTATTCACCTAACGCCCCGAGACCAGCGTTCTGCGGCCATGCCAGGCCCCTTCGATTCAACCCTCGGGGGATTTGAGCGCGCGTTCATGACGCGGCGGGTTGAGCCGCCCGGCGAGGTGATTCTCCGGGCGCAGGCGCCCGCCGACGGAGCTGCCCCTAGCCCAGAGCCGTCAGAATCACGCCGAGGGCGGTGGCCGATCCCGCCAGAACCTGGCGCAGGCTGAGGGTCTCCTGAAACAGTCGCCGGCCGGCGGCCGCGGCGATCGGCGCTTCAATGACGCCCACGGCGCGGACCATGCCGGCCGGCGCCAGGGCCAGCGCCGAGAACCAGCAAGCCGAGGCCGCCGCCCCGAAGAAGCCGGCGCCCAGGGAGGGCCGCCAGGCCCGCGCCACCGCCCGCAGGGCCTGGGGACGGGCGATGGCCAGCCAGACCCCCAGGACGAGGGTCTGCAGGGTCTGGGCGACGCAGACGGCGGCCGTGGCCGCATAGATCGGATAGTCCGGCTCCAGGGCCAGACCCGCCTGGCGATAACCGTTCAGCGCCACCGCGAAGGCCGCGCCCGACGCCAGGCCAAGCGCGCTGCCGACCAGGGCCCCGCGCGACGCCGCCCGCCCGGGCCAGGACAGGGCCGCCAGGCCCGCCGTGGTCAGGGCCACGCCGCCCCAGGCCTGGAGACCCATCTGATCGCCGAACAGGACCAGCCCCATGAGGGCGGCCAGCGGCAGGGAGGCCTGTTGCATGAAGGTGGCAACCGCAAAGCCGGCCCGCTTCATGGCCCCCAGCAGGGCGGCGGTGGCCAGCACCTGGCCCAAAGCCCCAGCGCTGACCGTAACCCAGAACCTGGGCGTCGCGGTGGGGTCGGCCGCAGGCGTCAGGCCGGCGACCACAGCGAAAATGGCCAGGGCGAACGGCAGGCCGAACAGGAAGCGAACGAGGGTCGCGCCCCACGGCCCAGCCTCGGCCATCAGGCCGCGCTGCAGGGCGTTGCGCGCCACCTGCAGGGGCGCGGCCGCGATCGTCAGGGCGATCCAGAGCATGGGAAATCAGGGGCGCCGGCGAGGGCCGGCCCGCCCCCTAGAACCCGCTAGCGATCGCGTCGGGGGCGGTCTTTTCCTTGCGCGCAAAGAGGTTGTTCAGCGCATTCACATAGGCCTTGGCCGAGGCGGTCAGGGTGTCGGTGTCGGCGGCCTGGCCGGTGGCGATGCGGCCATCCTCCTCCAGACGGACCGAGACCTGGGCCTGAGCGTCGGTGCCCTCGGTCACCGCATGCACCTGGAACAGACGCAGGATGGCGGTGTGCGGCACCACCTGGTGAATGGCGTTGAACACCGCATCCACCGGGCCGTCGCCCGTGGCGGTGGCGGCGCGCTCGACGCCTTCGACGGTCACCGTCAGATGGGCTTCCTGCGGACCTTCGGTGCCGGCGATCACCCGCAGATGCTTGACCTGGATCCGGTCGGCGCCGGAGGCCAGGGCGTCGTCCACCAGGGCGACGATGTCGTCGTCGAAGACGTGCTTCTTCTTGTCGGCCAGGTCCTTGAAGCGCTGGAAGGCCTCGTTCAGGGCGTTCTGGCCCAGCTCATAGCCCAGGGCCTTCAGCTTCTCGCGGAAGGCGTGGCGGCCCGAATGCTTGCCCATCACCAGGTTGGAGCCGCCCTGCCCGACGCTTTCCGGCGTCATGATCTCGTAGGTGCCACGGTCCTTCAGCATCCCGTCCTGGTGGATGCCGCTCTCGTGGGCGAAGGCGTTCTTGCCGACGATCGCCTTGTTGAACTGCACCGGGAAGCCGGTGATGGCCGACACATAACGGCTGGCCCGGGTGATGTGCTGGGTCTCGGCGCCGGTGAAATAGGGCAGCCGGTCGCCGCGCACCTTCAGCGCCATGACCACTTCTTCCAGGGCCGCATTGCCGGCCCGCTCGCCGATGCCATTGACCGCCACCTCAACCTGACGCGCCCCGCCCTGCACGCCGGCCAGGCTGTTGGCCACGGCCAGGCCCAGGTCGTTGTGGCAGTGGGTGGACAGGATGATGTTCTCGACGCCGGGGACGTTCTCCACCAGGTCGCGGAAGATGGCCTCGTATTCCGAGGGATAGGAATAGCCCACCGTGTCGGGGATGTTCACCGTCTTGGCCCCGGCCTTGATGGCGGCCTCGACGCAGCGGCGCAGGAAGTCCTGCTCGGTGCGGGTGGCGTCCTGGGCCGACCATTCCACATCGTCGCACAGGTTGCGGGCATGGGTCACCGAGCGGGTGATGGCCTCCAGGATGTCCTCCTGGCTCATCTTCAGAATGTGGTCGCGATGCGAGGGGCTGGTGGACAGGAAGGTGTGGATCCGGCCGCGCTTGGCCGGACGGATCGCCTCGGCGCAGCGTTCGATGTCGATGGCCGCGGCCCGCGCCAGACCGCAGACCGTGCTCTCGGTGACGATTTCGGAGATCTGCCGTACCGCCTCGAAGTCGCCGTTCGAGGCGATGGGGAAGCCGGCCTCGATGACGTCGACCCGCATTTCCTCGAGGATCTTCGCCAGCTCCAGCTTCTCCTCCAGGGACATGGAGGCGCCGGGCGACTGCTCGCCGTCACGCATGGTGGTGTCGAAAATGATGACGCGGTCGCGTTCAGACGCGGCGGTGGAAGCTTGGGAAGTCATGTCAGGATCTCTTCGCGGGAGCTCATTCTAGGAAGGTCGGGCGGCGGGGTCATCCCCTGAGCGCCCGGCTCCGCGAGGTTTCGCGCAAGCCTACAGGGGCGCCCAGGGGCGGCTAAGCCCCAGCGGAAGGCCAAGAAGCAGGCTGTGGAAACCGTTGGTCATGGACGTTTTCTACTCAAGAACGCACTGCGCCGCAACGCTCTTGCGTCGATCCGGCCAAAATCGCCCTCTGACGGCAAGAAACGTGCGCCCCTCAAGCCGCCCGGTCGCCCTCGCCTGCGGCCGCCTCGCGGGACTTGAGCCATTTGCGGGCGAACCAGCCCATGAGAATCCAGCCCGCGGCGATGGCGACGAGGAGGGCGATGTGCCCTGACCCGCCGCCGCGCATGGCCTGGGCGATGGTGTTGCCGGCGAAGGCTGTGACACCGATCTTGGGAATAATGCCCAGGGCGGTTCCGGCCGCGAAGTGGGTCAGGCGCATGGGCGTGACGCCGGCGGCCATGTTGACCACGATGAAGGGGGCAGACGGCACCAGCCGCACGATCAGGCTGGCCCAGAAGCCGTTGCGCCCTACCAGCCGCATGAACTGGCGAACCCCTTCGCCGGCAAACGCGTCCAGGGTCCGCGCGCCCGCCAGCCGGCCGAGATAGAAGCCCACCAGCGACGAGACCATGGTGCCGATCCAGCTGTAGGCGAAGCCGGTCCAGGCCCCGAACGCCACAACGGCGGCGGCGATCAGCACGAACTGCGGCACCCCGACAAAGGCCAGGATGGCGAAGGCCGCCACCGCGCTCGGCAGGGCCCAGGGACTGTGGGCGGCCATGCCCAGCCAGTGCTCGACCGTGGCCTCGCCATCAAAGCCCAGCACCTGGGCGCCGAACAGGAAGACGAGCCCTACCCCGCCGAACAGCACGAAGGAGACCGCCACGCCCCGCCAGGCGCGCGCGTCCATATTGGTCAGAAAGCTGATCAGGCGGCGCATGGCGCACGCCTCGCCGATCCGCGGGCGCGGGTCAAGTTAGGGCCGGGCCTGCCTCCACTGCGATCAGGGACAGCGGCTGAGCGGCGGGGGATCGTCGAACGGGCCGCCGCGAACGCGCAGGGTCTGCCCATTGGCCCCGAGGCTGAGGTTGAGGCGATGGGACTGGGGCGGCCCTTCAGCGGTGCACGCGGCGGCGATCTCGTAGCCATCATCGAGCGCGGCGACCCCTTCGAACCGGCAGGAGACCTCGCCAGCCGTGCTCAGGCCGTCATGCCGGAAGGTCCAGGCGCCGTCCGAACAAAGAGCCTGTGTCGCGGCCCAGCGGCCGACATAGGCCGGCATGGCCGCGTCGGGCGCTTCGGCTGGCGGGGTCGCAGCCGGGGCCTCAGCAGGCGCGGCGGGCTCTTGCGCCCCGCAGGCCGAAAGGGCGGCGGCCAGGGCGAATGTCAGGACAGGTCGGATCACGGGAGGCCCCCTTCTGTGGCTCCGGTGCAAACGGGTCAGCTTAACTGGTGTTCCGCCGAGCGCCGGGTTTGCGGCGCGGGGGCCTTCAAGTTAAACCCCGCACTCCTTCCCCACCCGCTCCAAAGGGAGTCTGCGCCCATGTCGCTGCAATCGTCCACGCTCGCCCGCGTAAAGCCGTCCGCCACCATGGCGACCGACCAGAAGGCGCGTGAACTGAAAGCCCAGGGCCGCGACATCATTAGCCTCGGCGCCGGGGAGCCCGACTTCGATACGCCTCAGAATATCAAGGACGCGGCGATCAAGGCCATCCAGGACGGCAAGACCAAGTACACCACCGTCGACGGCGTGCCTGAGCTGAAGGAGGCCATTGTCGCCAAGTTCGCCCGGGAGAACGGCCTGACCTACAATACCAGCCAGGTGAACGTCTCGCCCGGCGGCAAGCCGGTGATCTTCAACGCCATGATGGCGACCTTGAACCCCGGCGACGAGGTGGTGATCCCGACCCCCTACTGGGTCAGCTATCCCGACATGGTGCTGCTGGCCGGCGGCACGCCGGTGTTTGCGCCGACCACGGCGGAGACCGGCTTCAAGCTGCGACCCGAGGATCTCGACAAGGCGATCACGGCCAAGACCCGCTGGGTCTTCCTGAACTCGCCGTCCAACCCCTCTGGCGCGGCCTATACGCGGGCCGAGCTGAAGGCCCTGGCCGATGTGCTGATGCGCCATCCCCAGGTGTGGATCCTCACCGACGACATGTACGAGCACCTGCTGTTCGACGACATGGAATTCACCACCATCGCCCAGGTGGAGCCCGCCCTCTATGAACGCACCCTGACCATGAACGGGGTCTCCAAGGCCTATGCGATGACGGGCTGGCGCATCGGCTACGCCGCCGGGCCAGAGCCGCTGATCAAGCTGATGGCCAAGGTGATGAGCCAGTCCACCTCCAACCCCTGCTCGATCTCGCAATGGGCGGCGGTGGAGGCCCTGAGCGGGCCGCAGGATTTCATCAAGCCCAACGCCAGGCTGTTCCAGGGCCGTCGGGATCTGGTGGTGTCGATGCTGAACCAGGCCACCGGCCTGAAGTGCCCGACGCCGGAGGGCGCCTTCTATGTCTATCCGTCCTGCGAGGGGCTGATCGGCAAGACCGCGCCCAGCGGCAATGTCATCGCCTCGGACAAGGACTTCGCCAACGAGCTTTTGGAGGCCGAAGGCGTGGCGGTGGTGTTCGGCGAGGCGTTTGGCCTGTCGCCCTTCTTCCGCATCTCTTACGCCACCAGCAATGCGGTGCTCGAAGACGCCTGCGGCCGCATCCAGCGCTTCTGCGCGTCGGTGAAATAGGACGTCAGCCCCTCCAGCGATGGAGGGGCCATCCTACGCCTTGCCTCAGGCCTTTTCGCGCCAGGACGACTTGGCGGCGTCCTTCGTCAGGTTGAGGCAGACCTTGTCGTCGGCCACCCGGTCCACCCAGGTCATCGGGATCATGTGGTGCTTCAGGCCGGCGCCCATGTCGAACTTGGCCAGCTCGATCTCGGTCTCAAGGACGAGGTCCACCCGACCGACGTGCCCGCCGTCCGAGCCGACGACTTCCATGTGTTCCTTGATTTCAGAGGCTTGGATCATCGGGGGTCTCCTTCTGAGGTCTGGAGACCAGGGAACGGCTCAACCCGCCCGCGGGTTCACGCCGCAGCGCCCACCGAGAGCATATCGCTGTCCACCTGGCGGGGAACATCGAAGCTGATCGTGCAGCGCACGCCATCGGGGGCGAAGTCCAACTTCACATCCCCGTCCAGCTGATGGGCCAGGCCCCCGACGATCAGACGCGTGCCGAACCCTCGGCGCGTGGGCGGCGTCACCGGCGGCCCGTCCATCTCGCGCCAGCTCAAGGTCAGGCGCTCGGCGTCCGCATTCAGCTCGGCCAGGACCCAGTCGAGAACGATCCTCCCTTCCGGAACTGACAGGGCGCCGTACTTCACCGCATTGGTGGTCAGCTCATGCAGGGCCATGCCGAGCGCCACGGCGGTGTTGGGCGCGAGCCAGACGGCTGGACCCTGCATCTCGATCCGGTCGTCGGCCGGGCCGCAATAGGGGCGCAGTTCGGTCAGCGCCAGCTCGGCCAGATTGGCGCCGCGCCAGCCGTCTCGGGTCAGCAGGTTGTGAGCCTGAGACAGGGCGATCAGCCGGTTCTCGAAATTGGCCCGCACGCTCTCCACATCGCTGGCCTCGCGCAGGCTCTGGGCGGCGATGGACTGGACGGTGGCCAGGGTGTTCTTCACCCGGTGATTCAGTTCGTCGAGCAGCAGTTTCTGGCGGGCCTCGATCGCCTTGCGGGCGGCGACCTCCCGCTCGGCGGCCATCCGCGCCATGCCTTGCCGCCAGGTCGCCGCCGCCACCAGGATCGTGGCCAGGACACCCCCGAACAGGAAGGCCCAGACAAGCTGGCGCGCGGCGCTGGCCACATAGTCGGGTCCGGCTCGGTAGACCACCGTCCAACTGCCGCCTGCCACCTCGATCTGGCGGATCGCCAGCGGGCCGAAGTCCACCCAACCCGCCCCCGGATCTGACCGGAAAAGCAGATTCTCCGGGCGAACCGGGCCGTGATAGACGGCGTAGCGATAGGGACGATGCGAAATGGTGTCGAACACCGCCTGGAGCAGGTCGCCCGCGCGGAACGGCGCATAGACGAAGCCGATCAGATCCTCTCGTCTGGCCTCCACCGTCGGAGGAACACGACCCCCAGCATAAACGGGCTCATAGATGAGGAACCCCGCCTGCGGGTTTTCATCGATCTCCTGGACCAGCCGCACCTTGCCGGACATGGCCGCCTGGCCGCTGTCCCGGGCGCGGGCCATGGCTTCGCGCCGCACGGGCTCGGCATACATGTCAAAGCCCAGGGCGAGCTGGTTGCGCTCGTCCTCCGGCTCCAGGAACAGAATGGCGTGACGTTCCTCCTCCCCAGCCCGGGGCGGAGGCTTCAGGGTGAAGTCGGCGCGGCCGGCGGCGCGCATCTCCGCCTGCAGCGGCTCGGCGCCGCCCGCCGGGATACGGGCCGAAAAGCCGATCCCCTGGATGCCCGGATAGCGCTGCGTCAGCTGCACCCGGTCGGCGAAGCTCCGAAACTCTTCATGATTGACCCGCTCGCTGGCGGCGAACAGGCCAGCGCTGGCCTGCAGCACCGCCACATAGGTGGCCAGCCGATCGGCGATCGTGCCGTTGGCCTGGTCGACCAGGGACGCAAACCGCTGCCGTTCGCGGGCCTCGGCCAGCCGCTCGATCACCAGGGCGCCGGCGACACTGGCGACGAGACCAAGCACCAGGATCAGGACCGGCAGGCCCGGGACCCTGGACCTCAGGCGCGCCCAGGGCGCCATGGGTGTCGTCTTGGCCACATCGGCCCCCTCGCTACACCCCTTCTGACTGCCCTATTCGTCCGGGACTGTCGAGAACGGCGCCCTGGTCCCGCTTGCCCGGAGCCGGCGACTGGCGCAGGATTTCACCCACCGATGGAAAGGGTTCCCATGGGCGAGATCGTCAATCTGAACAAGGTTCGCAAGGCCCGCGCCAAGGCCGCGGCCGGCGACCAGGCCAAGGTCAACCGGGCGAGTCACGGCCGCACCAAGGGCCAGACCCTGGCCGAACAGCTGGAGGCCGAGCGCCAGCGCCGCAAGCTCGACCAGGCCCGTCGCGACGACGACTAGGTCTTCGGCGCCTCATCCCGCGCTTCGGGAGGAATGGCGTCATAGATGGTGGGCGGGGTGATGTTCAGCCGTCGCCGGGCGGCGTCCAGGGGCTCGGCCATCAGGGCCTCGTAGTCCTCGCCCAGCAGCCAGGCGGCCGCCTTGCCCCGCTGATAGCCCTGCCAGATCGCTCTGGCGTAGGGGTGCTTGGCGTTGCGGCCCCGCAAGGCGCCGCCCACCGCGATCAGCGCCCAGCCCAGGCCGCGGGTCTGGGCATAGGAAAAGGCCACCAGGCACCCCTCCCCCAGACCGTCGCGGTGATAGCCGCTGAGCACGTGCCAGATGTCGTGGACATCGCGGGTGCGGCGGCCAAACCAGGCATAGGGATGCATGACCTCGATCGGCTTAGCGCCCTGGCGGCTGATCTGCGCCAGACCCTCGGCCGACAGCTGCTCGCTGCGGATGAAGTCGCGATAGGCGTGACCGACGGAGCCCTGCGGGAGGCTGTCGAGCCAGGCGTCGTCCATCAGTCGGGCCTCCAGCTCCACGCGCTCATAGGCGATGCGGCCGCCCTGCGGGGTCTCCAGCAGGCGCTGATAGCCCCAGGCCGAGGCGCCGCCGTTCAGGGCGCGCATGATCTCGAAGACCTGGACCGTGTCTTCCTTGTCCGCCAGCAGCCGGCGGAGCGCCTTCAGGGCCGCACCCCATTGCAGGCGGGGCTTGGGCAGCCGCTGGGCCGCGGGCGCCCGGGCGGTATGCGGGGCGTAGCTGTCGGTGGCGAGGCTCATGGTCGTCTCCCGTCGCAGGCGGCAAAGATGACGCGGGCGTCAGGCTCAATCAATGCCCTGCGAACCTTGCCGCGGCGTTTCCCGTGCGCAAGAAAGGACCATGGCGCGCCTGAAGAAGCGATCAATCCTGCTGGCCGGCCACGCCACCTCCGTGGCGCTGGAGCCCGCCTTCTGGGCGGCCCTGGAGGACCTGGCCTCAGATCGCGGCCTCAGCCTGTCCGCCCTGGTCACCGAGATCGACCTGGCCCGCGGCGACCAGGGCCTGGCCTCATCCTGCCGCCTGGCCGTGCTGGATCACCTGATCGCGCAGCAGCGTCCCTAGGAGGTTGGACACCCCGGCGTCGTCGGATCGGGCCGCACGGCGTTCGGACGCGCAGGCCCCAGCAGCGGCCGGCCGGGCATGGCGCCGGTCAGGGCGCCTGAGCGGATCACGGGCGCGCCGTTGATGACCACATG
Organism: Phenylobacterium sp.; assembly: GCF_030693405.1. Taxonomy (GTDB): domain Bacteria; phylum Pseudomonadota; class Alphaproteobacteria; order Caulobacterales; family Caulobacteraceae; genus Phenylobacterium. The sequence continues at coordinate 14,883 of NZ_JAUYAW010000025.1, read as the reverse complement.
TCGGATGCCGACGGCGTACTGGTGCGGCTCATCGAAGGTGGCCTTGTCGGCGATGGTCTCGGCGTCGAAGACGGTGATGTCGGCGAACATCCCCTCGGCCAGGCGCCCGCGCTCCGTCTGGCCGATCTGGTCGGCGGCGAGCGAGGTCATGCGGCGCACGGCGTCCTCCAGGGTGATGACCTTCTGCTCGCGAACATAGCGGGCCAGCACCCGGGGAAAGGCGCCATAGGTGCGCGGATGCGGGAAGCCGTCGCCGAAGCCCACCGGGTCGCCATCGGTCTCGATCATGGCCAGCGGGTGCTGCAGGATGCGCACCACATCGGCCTCGTCCATCACGTGATAGATGGCCGTAAACCCGCCCTTGAGCTGCAGCTCGATCAGCAGCTGGATCGCGTCCTCCGGCGTACCCGCCAGCCCGCGATCTCTGGCCAGATCGGCCAGGGTCTTGCCGTTATAAGCGGGGTCGGCGGCGAGGCTGCGGAACTGCAGGCGCGTCAGGTCGGCCCCGCCCCGCTGGACCATCAGGATCCGCATCATCTCGGCCTCGACCCTGGCCCGGACCTCCGGATCCTCCATCCGCGCCTTGAAGCCGTCTGGGCCGCCGGCCAGGGCCCAGGCGGGGAACATCACCGCCGAGGAGGAGCTGGAGGCCGCATAGGGATAGAGGTCGTGGGTGATGTCGAGGCCCCGGGCGCGGGCCGCGTCGATCATGGCCAGGGTCTTGACGCTCCAACCCCACTGGGTGGAGCCCATGGCCTTGTGGTGGTTGATCTGGCCCGGCAGCCCGGCCTGTTCGGCGACGTCGATCACCTCGGCCACGGAGTCCAGCACGCCGGCGCCTTCATCACGCATGTGCGAGACATAGATCCCGCCCCAGCAGGCGGCGACCTTGGCCATGGCGATGACCTCTTCGGGCCGGGCGTAGTTGGCCGGCACATAGACGAGGCCCGTGGACATCCCCAGGGCCCCATCGGCCATGGTGTCGGCGATGATCTTCTGCATCCGCGCCAGCTCGGCAGCGTCCGGCGCCCGGTTGGCCATGCCCAGCACCTGGGTGCGGGCGAAGCTGTGGCCGGCGAAGAAGCCGACATTGGGGGCGACCTTCAGGGCCTCCAGATAGGGCTTGAGCGGATAGGGCTGCGGCCCGCTGTGCAGGCTGGCGATGATGCTGGTTATGCCCTGGCGGACGAAGTTCTCGGCCAGGGGAAACTCGTGGATGTTGTCGGCGATGTGGGCATGGTTGTCGATGAAACCGGGCGCCACGATCAGGCCGCGGGCGTCGAGGGCAGCGTCGCCATCCTCGGCCTTGAGCCCGTCCGGGGCGATCTTCACGATCCGGTCGCCCTTGATGGCCACGACGGCGCGATAGGCAGGCTTGCCTGTGCCATCCACCACCTGCCCGCCCAGGATCACCAGGTCGAACTCGGCGGCCTGGACGCCGCCCGCCCCCATCAGGGCAGTGGCGAGCAGCAGGGATCTCAAGGTCGCGCGGCGCATCGGCGGGCTCCTGGACTGAAGGGGTGTCGAAGAAGGTTCGGACCGGCGCCGCCTGTGGGGGAGACGGCGCCAGCCCTGGCCGGCGCGGCTAGCGGCCGCGCAGGATCACCCGGCCGGCGCGTTCGGCGGTCACTTCGCCTTGCGCCAGGGCCGCCTTGCCGTTGACGAAGACGTAGGTCATGCCTTCCGAATAGGCGTGCGGCTTGGGATAGGTGGCCACGTCGCGCACCGTCTCCGGATCGAAGACCAGCACATCGGCGTAGTAGCCAGGCTTGATCAGCCCGCGATCGGGGATGGCGAACACCTGCGCCGGCAGGCCGCTCGACGAGTGGATCGCCTGGGCCATGCTGATCACGTTCCGGTCAAGCACATAGCGCCGCAGCTTGCGGGGATAGGCGCCATAGGCGCGGGGATGCTCAGCCCCCTCGCCAAAGGTCACCAGGGCGCCATCGGACGAGGTCATCATCCAGGGCTGCTTCATCAACAGCTCCAGGTCTTCCTCATTCATGTTGAACGAGACGATACCGGCCCCGCCCTTGATCAGCAGGTCGATAGCGGTGTCCAGCGGGTCCTTCAGGTTGCGCCGCGCGATCTCGTCCAGGCGCATCCCCTCCAGGGACGGATCGGCGCTGTAGCTCGAGATCATGATGGCGTTGGCGCCGGCCCGGCGGGCCAGATTCTCGACCATGCCCTCGCGGATCAGGGCCCGCTGCTCGGGGTTCTGCAGGCGCTTGGACAGGGCGTCCTGCCCGCCCTCCTGCGCCCAGCCGGGGATCAGGGCCGCCGAGAGGCCGGTGCTGGAGGCGGCATACGGATACTGGTCGGCCCAGATGGACAGGCCCTCGGCCCGGGCGGCCTCGATCATCTCCACCGCATCGTCCGACAGACCCCACACCGTGGGGCCCAGCATCTTCATATGGCTGACCACGCCGGTGATCCCGGTCTGGCGGGAGACCTCGATCAGTTCGGCCACCGAGGCCAGCACGCCGATGTCATAGCTGGACTCATCGCGGATATGGCTGGTGTGAAAGGCGTTCGGAAACTCCGCGGCCACCTTGGCTAGGGCGGCGATCTCGGACGTGTCGGAGTACTTGCCCGGCACATAGAAGGGACCGCTGGACATGCCGAGCGCGCCAAAGGTCATGGCCTCGCGCACCAGGCCCTGCATTTCCGCAAGCTCCGCGGCCGTGGGCTTACGGTTCTCAAGGCCCATCACCTCGCGGCGAACCCCATTGTGGCCGATCATCGGGATGACGTTGACGCCCGGCTTGTTCGCCTCGATGGCCGCCACCTGTGGGCGCAGGTCAGCTGGGCCGCCGCCGTCCGGATTGATCATCGCCGTGGTGATCCCCTGGGTGAGGACCGAGATGGCCGGCGCCAGTTCCGGAGTCTCGATGCCGGGGGCGGCGTGGGAATGGGTGTCGATGAAGCCCGGAGAGACGTACTTGCCCGAGGCGTCGACCACGGTGGCGGCCGTCGCGCTCGCCGCAATCTCGCCCACCTCGACGATCCGGTCGCCCTTGATGGCCACGTCGGCCACGCGGCCCTCCGCGCCCGTGCCGTCGAACAGCAGGCCGCCGCGGATCAGGACGTCATAGTCCTGGGCCTGGGCGAGCGAACCGCCCGCCGACAGGAGCCCGACGGCGAGGCCGGCCGCCATCAGCCGGCGGCGAAGGGATTGGGGCTTGGTCGTCATCATCGATCCTCGTCCAGGTTCGCCGGCCCGCGCCAGTCACCGCACGCTGCGGCGCTATATTGACATCGGGCATGCACGAATCTTCTCGCGCCATCGCAACAAGGACGAACGTCCGTCCCCGAAGTGTTCGCAGCGTGTCAGCGGGCTGACTCTAGTGTCAATCAAGATAGCCCTTCCGAATATTGCGCCATCAATAGCCTGACGACATGGCGGCCAGGTCCGGCGTCGCCGGCGCCCTGACCCGCAGCCGGCCCCGCATTCAGCCCCCGCGCGGTCCCAGGGCGAGGCTATATGGCCCCCCAGGGGCGGGCGACTCCGCGAAATCGGAAGGTGTCGAAACCGAGGCGGCGTAAGGCGCAACGCAGTGTCGCGGGTCATCCGGGCGTCTCCACCCATGACTGAGGGTTATGGGCCGCGCAATATTCCGAAGGGGAGCCGGCGTTGACACCCGCGCAGGGGGCCGACAACCTCATATCGAATACGAACGCAGATCGTCGCTATGCCGGGGATGCATAATAAACCGGGTCGCGAAAAGAACAATCTGCTTATCGTCAATTCCGAGGGGGCTAGTCATGTCAAGAAATGTTCAAATGCGCGTTGCGCAGACTCAGGGCTGGAAATCTGCTCAAAAATTGGGCCTGGCCAGCGGGGCGTCGCTGATCGCCCTGGTGATCGGAGCTGCGGCGGCCGGCTCGGCCCAGGCCCAGACGGCCCCGGCCAGCGTCGAAGAAGTGGTGGTCACCGGCACCCGGGTCGTCCGTGACGGCTATCAGGCGCCGACCCCGCTCACCGTAATCAGCGAGACCGAAATCCTGGCCGCGGCCCCCTCCAACGTCGCCGACTTCGTCAACGACATCCCCTCCATCGTCGGCAGCGCCACGCCGCAGACCTCCAACGCCTCGATCAGCGCCGGCACGTCGGGCGTGAACGCGCTGAACCTTCGCGGCCTGGGGGGCACCCGGACCCTGGTGCTGCTGAACGGTCAGCGGTCGGTGGGCTCGACCATCACCGGCGCGGTGGACGTCAACACCTTCCCGCAGGGGCTGATCAGCGGCGTGCAGATCGTCACCGGCGGCGCCTCGGCGGCCTATGGCTCCGACGCCGTGAGCGGCGTGGTCAACTTCATCCTCGACACCAACTACCAGGGCTTCAAGGGCTCCATCGAGGGCGGCCAGACCACCTATGGCGACGATGACCAGTATCGGGTCAACCTGACCTATGGGACCGCCTTCGCCGGCGGCCGCGGCCAGCTGCTGCTCAATGGCGAGATCGCCGACCGCGAGGGCATCTACGGGGTGCCGCGGGACTGGAACAACGACGGCTGGTACATCATCACCAACCCGGCCTATGTCCCCGGCAACGGCCAGCCCGAGCGTCTGGTCACCAGCGGGGCGGGCCTGTCCAACGCCAGCCCGGGCGGCATCATCGTCAATACTCCCCTGCGCGGCACCACCTTCGGGGTTGGCGGCGTGGTGGGCCAGCAGGCCTACGGCGTCACCCGCGATCCGTGGATGATCGGCGGCGACTGGCGCGCGGTCCAGGTGAACGACAAGCAGTCCCTGAACGCCGACGACCGCCGCAAGGGGATCTTCGCCCGGGTCAGCTATGACATCACCGACAATATCGAGGTGTTCGCCCAGGCGTCCTACAACACTCACGCCTCCCTGGGCTGGACCGGCGTCCAGTTCAATCAAGGCAATGTCACCATCCGGTCGGACAACGCCTTCCTGCCGGCCAATATCCGCCAGCAGCTGGCCGCCCTGAACATCGCAAGCTTCAGCCTCGGGACCACCAACGCCGACCTGCCGATCCGCAAGACCGACAATGAGCGGACGGTCACCCGTTATGTCGTCGGCGCTGAGGGCGACTTCACCGCCTTTGATCGCGCCTGGCGCTGGGACGCCTATTATCAGCGCGGCGAGACCGAGACCCTCGAGATCGCCCGGGACATCACCAACAACGCCCGCCTGGCTCTGGCCCAGGACGCGGTCTTCGCCCCCAATGGCCAGATCGTCTGCCGCTCGACCCTGACCAACCCGACCAATGGCTGCGTGCCGTTCAACCGGATGGGCATCGGCGTCAATTCCCAGGCCGCCCTGGACTACATCCTGGGCAACCCGCAGCGGGAGCAGTTCTTCACCCAGCAGGTCGCGGCCGCCAACATCTCCGGCGACCCCTTCTCCACCTGGGCGGGTCCGGTCTCCATGGCCGCAGGTATCGAGCACCGGAAGGAAGAGGTGTCCGGCTTCGTGCCCACCGAGTTCCAGTCGGGCTGGTTCGTGGGTAACTATCGCCCGACCTTCGGCTCCTACACGGTGACGGAAGCCTATGTCGAAGCGGTCATCCCCCTGGCCGAGGGCTTCGATCTGAACACGGCCATCCGCGGCACCGACTACAGCACCTCGGGCTATGTCACGACGTGGAAGGTGGGGGCAGTCTACTCGCCGATCCCCGACCTGCGCTTCCGCATCACCCGCTCGCGGGACATCCGGGCGCCGAACCTTAATGAGCTGTTCGCCGCCGGCACCAGCCGCACCAACACCCTGCTGGACCCGTTCAACAACAACCAGGCCACCCAGTTCCTGGAGCTGACCACCGGCAATCTGAACCTGGACCCCGAACTGGCCGACACCTGGGGCGTGGGCGTCGTCATCCAGCCCAGCTTCCTCCCCGGCTTCGCCGCCGCCATCGACTATTTCGATATCCAGATTGAAGGCGCCATCGGCTCGGTGACCGCCGCGACCATCGTCGACCGCTGCTTCCAGGGCAACCAGACCTATTGCGCGGCGATCACCCGGTCGGGCAACCAGATCAGCCAGGTGTCGGTGAGCCCCTTCAACTTCGCGGTCCAGAAGTCCCGCGGGGTCGACCTTGAGGCCTCCTACCGCTTCGACCTTGGCCCCGGCGCCATGGCCCTGCGGGCGGTGGGCACCTACTACCTGGAAAACTATGAGGACAACGGCATCGACGTTCCGACCGACACGGCCGGTTCGATCACCCTGCCGGAGTTCATCTACCGGGCCACGGCCACCTATACGGCCGATCCCTGGACCATCCAGCTGACCGGCCGCGGCGTCAGCGAAAGCACCTATGACAACGCCTTCATCGAGTGCACCACCGGCTGCCCGGCCTCGACCATCGCCAACCGCACGATCAACAACAACAAGATCGACGGCGCCTTCTATGTCGACCTGGCGATGACCTACGACCTGAAGCTGCTGCAGAAGACCGAGGCCTTCGTCAGCATCTCCAACCTGTTCAACCGCGACCCCGAGATCGTCGCCTACGGACCGGCCGGGACCGCCTATGGCAACCCGTCCACCAGCCAGGGCGTCTACGACATCCTCGGCCGCGTGTTCCGGCTGGGCGTGCGCTTCGAGTACTGATCCAACCTCAGCGAGGCTCGCTCCTTCGGAGCGGGCCTCGCACCGGATGTCCCGCGCGACAGGACAGGCCAGCCCTCCAGGCCAGACCGGTTCTGAGACCACGGCGCCAACCTGCCCCAGATCGTGGAGCCACCCATGTCCCGAGACCATCGCTCAGCAACACCGCCGCGCCTTGGCCGCCGCCGCTTCCTGGCCGCCGGCTTCGCGCTCAGCCTGATGGCCGGGGTCTCGGCCCAGGCGCTCGCCCAGGAATATGATGTCCTGATCCGCGGCGGCATGGTGTTCGACGGCACCGGCGCCGAGGGCAAGGTCGCCGACGTGGCGATCAAGGGCGAGCGGATCGTCGAGGTCGGCGCCATCGCGGCCACCGCCACGGCGACCACGGTGGTGGACGCCACCGGCAAATATGTCTCCCCCGGCTTCATCGACCCCCATTCCCACGCCGCCCCGGCCATCGGCACGGCCGAACTCGCCGCCGCCGTGCCGATCCTCTACCAGGGGATCACCACGGTGATGATCAATCCCGATGGCGGCGGACCTGGCGATCTCGCCCCGCAGATCGCCGACATCGAGACCCACGTCCCCGGCGTCAACGTCATCCCGATGATCGGCCATAATGGCGTGCGCCGCGACGTCATGGGCCTGGAGAACCGCAAGCCCACGCCGGCCGAGCTGGCGAGCATGGAGGCCCTGGTCAAGAAGGCCATGGACGAAGGCGCCTTCGGCCTGTCCACCGGCCCCTTCTACATTCCCGGCAAATACTCCGAGACCTCTGAGCTGGTGGCCCTGGCGCGGGTGGCGAACACCTATCCCAACGCCTTCCACATCAGCCACATCCGCGATGAGTCCAGCTATGACGTGGGCGTGCTGGGGGCGATCAAGGAGCTGATCGACGTCTCCCGCCAGACCGGCATCATCGGCGTGGTCACCCACATGAAGATGCTCGGCCCCAGCGTCTGGGGCCAGTCCGAGCCGGCGGTGGAGATGATCAACGCCGCCCGGGCCGAAGGCCTGTCCATCTGGGCAGACCAGTACCCTTACGCCGCCTCCGGCTCGTCCCTTCAGGCCTCCCTGGTGCCCGGCTGGGCGCAGGAGGGCGGGCCTGAAGCGACCGCCGAGCGCCTGCAGAATCCCGAACAGCGGGCCCTGATCCGGCAGGAGATGGTGGCCAATCTGGAACGCCGGGCCGGCGCCAACGCCATCATGATCCGCAACTACCGGGCCGATCCCTCCCTGAACGGCATGCGCCTGGACGAGATCGCCCGGCGCAACCTGCAGGACCCTCTCGACACAGCCATCGACATGCTGATCAAGGGCGGCTCGAGCATTGTCTCGTTCAACATGAACGAGAAGGATGTGGAGCGGCTGATGCAGCAGCCCTGGACCATGACCTCGTCGGACGGGGCGCTGGTCGCCTTCGGAGTCGGCGGCGAACACCCCCGGGCCTATGGCGCCTTCCCCCGCAAGTTCCGCCGCTATGTTGTCGAGCGGGAGGTGATCAGCATGGCCCAGGCCATCCACACCTCCACCGGCCTGCCGGCCCAGGTCTTCTCCATCAAGGACCGCGGCGTGATCGCGCCGGGCGCCTTCGCCGACGTGCTGGTGTTCGACCCCGAGACCATCCGCGATGTGGCCACCTACCAGGACCCACACGCCTATTCCGAGGGGATGGAGTACATCTTCGTCAACGGTCAGACCGCCGTGGCTGACGGCAAGGTGACCGAGGCGCGCCATGGCCGGGTGCTGCGGCGCGGCCAGTAGTTTAGTTCGAGACCCGGCGCGCCTGGCATGGGGCGCGCCGGTCAGATTTGTAACGCGTGGATGGTCCTGATGAGTCTCCCCGAGCCCGCCGCGCCGCCGTCACAGCCTGGCCCCGCCTGGGCGCAGCGGCTGTCGACTGAAATCGGCAAGGCGGTGCTGGGCCAGACCGCGGTGGTCGAGCGGCTGCAGATCGCCCTGCTGGTGGGCGGCCATGTCCTGCTTGAAGGCATGCCGGGCCTGGCCAAGACCCTGCTGGTCAAGTCCCTGGGCCAGGCCATGGGGCTGGACTTCGAGCGCATCCAGTTCACGCCTGACCTGCTGCCCTCCGACGTGGTCGGGACGCTCGTCTATTCCCCCCATGACGGCAGTTTCACCCCCCATCTGGGGCCGGTTTTCGCCAATATTGTCCTGGCCGATGAGATCAACCGCTCACCGGCCAAGGTGCAGAGCGCCCTCCTGGAGGCCATGCAGGAGCGGCAGGTGACCATCGGCGGAACCCGCCATCCCCTGCCCAATCCGTTCCTCGTCCTGGCCACCCAGAACCCGGTGGAGCATGAGGGCACCTATCCCCTGCCCGAGGCCCAGACCGACCGCTTCCTGTTCAAGCTGCTGCTGGACTATCCCTCCAGCGAAGACGAGTTGGAGATGCTGCGCCGCTGGGGCTCGGCCGTCCGCTCGCCGACCGTGGAGGCCGCCTCCAACGGTCCGGAGTTGCTGGCCCTGCGCCAGGCGGTGGATGAGGTGTTCGTGGCCCCGGAGATCCAGGCCTATCTGCTGGCCCTGGTGCGTCACACCCGCGACCTGGCCGCCGCGCCGGCCGGAGGCCCTCGTCCCCTGGCCTTCGGCGCCTCGCCCCGGGCGACGCTCGCCCTCTACCAGGCCAGCCGGGCGCTGGCCTTCCTGCGGGGGCTTGAACAGGTGACGCCCAACCTGGTTCAGGAGGTCGCCCCCGACGTGCTGCGCCACCGGATCGGCCTGACCTATGAGGCCGAGGCTTCGGGCCTCACCGCCGACGCCATCATCAAACAGGCGCTGGCCGCCGTCGACGTGCCCGGCTGACCCCAGCCCATGAACGCGCCCTCGCCGGTGATCGACCCGCGGGCCCAGAGCGCCCTGCGACGGCTGGAGTGGCAGTTGCGCCGCCGCTCGGTGCAGACCCTGCTGGGCGGGGCCCACCGCTCGGTGTTCCGGGGCCGGGGCATGGAGTTCGACCAGGTCGTCCGCTACGCCTATGGGGACGACATCCGCGACATCGACTGGAACGTCACCGCCCGCCTGGGCGACCTCTATCGCAAGGTCTTCGTCGAGGAGCGTGAGCTCACCGTGTTCGCCGTGGTCAGCGACGACCCGGCCCTGCAGTTCGGCTCCGGCGCAACCAGCAAGCGCGAGGTGCTGCTGCAACTGGCCGCGCTGGTCCTGATGCTGGCGGTGGTCAATCGCGAGCGGGCCGGGCTGCTGCGCCAGACCCCTGTCGGCGAGAGCCTCCACACCCCCACCCGCAGGCGGGCGCGCCTCTTGTCCACCCTGGCCGAGCTGTTCGCCGCCGAGGCGCCTGACCCCGCGCCGGCCCAGCCGTTTCGTCCCTCACCGCTCCTGACGGGGCCTGTGCCCCAAGGCGCCCTGGTGGTCTGGTTCGGCGAGATACCGCCCGAGCCGCCGCCGCCGGAATGGGCGGCCTTCCGCCGCCGTCACCCCGTGATCGGGGTCCGGGTCGAGGACCCCTGGGAACGGGCCCCGCCCGCCAGCGGCGGCTTCACCGCCTTTGATCCTGCCGCCGGTCGCCTCGCCTGGGTGGAGACGACGCCGGCCAGCCGGGCCGCCCACGCCGCCTGGCGGGCGGCCCGGGAGGAGATCTGGCGCGCCTGGTGGCCCAATCCCCTGGACCGGCTGGTGGTGGATGCGGCCGAGGATCCGCTAGCGGCCCTGGTCGGCTTCCTGCGCGCCCGGCGGGCGGGCGCAGCCCACGGCGCCCCATGAGCGGGTTTCAGTTCGCCGCTCCCGGCCTGCTTGGCCTCCTGCTGCTGATCCCGGCCCTGGCGGCCTGGCGGCGATGGCGCGGGAGGGCGCCGGTGTGGCTCGCCCCCTATGCCGCGGCCTGGAGCCCGCCCCGCGCCCTGCCCGGCGGACCCTGGAGGATGCTCTTTCTCTATGCCGTGCTAGCCCTGCTGATCGTGGCGCTCGCCCGACCGCAGCGGATCGACGAGCGGCAGGACCTGGTGTCCCGCGGCTATGACCTGATGCTGGCCATCGACCTCTCCAGCTCCATGCTGGCGGAAGACTATGTGGGCCCTGACGGCCCCATCAACCGGCTCGAGGCCATCCGCCCAGCCCTTCAGGCCTTTGTCACCGAGCGGCCCAATGACCGGATCGGCGTCGTGCTGTTCGCCGCCCAGGCCTATACGCTCGCGCCCCTGACCACCGACCATGCGTGGCTCGCCGAGCAGCTCTCGACCCTGCAGATCGGTCTGCTGGAGGACGGCACCGCCATCGGCGATGGCCTGGGGATAGCCCTGGCCGGTCTGGAGCGGCCCCGGGCGACAGAAGACGAGGCGGTGGGCCAGTTCGTGGTGCTGCTGACCGACGGCGCCAACACCAGCGGCAGCCTCACCCCGCCCCAGTCCACGGCGCTCGCCCGCTATCGAGGGGTCCCCGTCTACGCCATCGGCGCGGGTCGCAACGGCATGGTCCCCTTCCCCATCTTCGATGACCAGGGCCGGCGGGTCGGCACCCGGCAGTTTCCCTCGGCCCTCGATATCGAGGCCTTGCAGCGCATGGCCCGCGAAACCGACGGCCGCTTCGTCCAGGCGGGCGACACCGCCGCCCTGGCTGAGGCCTTTTCCGCCATCGACGCCGCCCAGAAGACCGAGTTCCAGGTCAGGACCCGCCGGGTGACCACCGAGCTCTTCCCCTGGCCCCTGGCCGGCGCCTTCGCGCTGCTGCTAGCCGCCGCCCCGGTGTGGGGCGCGGGCGTCGCGCGGCTGAGGCGGGCGCGCCCATGAGCTTTCTCTGGCCTCACATGCTGTGGCTTAGCCTGCTGCTTCCGGTCCTGATCGGCCTTGAGCTGTGGGTCGACCGCCGCCGGGAAGGCCCGGACGGGCGCGCCGGCGGCAAGATCCGGCGCGGCGCGGTGCGGGGCGGGCGGGTGCGGTTCGACCCCGGCGCGGCGCGCCCCATGGCGCGGCCGTGGAGGTTCTGGCTGGCGGTCCTGCTGCTGGCGACCGCCCTGGCGAGGCCGCAATGGGGCCAGGCGCCGCTCGCCCCGGACGATCAGGCGCCGGGCGAAGTGGTCATTGCGCTGGATCTCTCCCGCAGCATGCTGGCGACCGATGTCTCGCCATCAAGGCTGAGCCGGGCCCGGGCCCTGGCGACCGCCCTGGCCGACGACCTGCCCGAGCGGCGGATCGGCCTGATCGGCTATGCCGGCGCCGCCCATGTCCTGGCCCCGGTCAGCGAAGACCAGGCCATCCTTAGGACCTATCTGCCGCAGATCGGTCCCGAACACATGCCGGTCGCGGGCAGCAATCTCGACGCCCTGCTGGAGACCGCCCTCAACAGCTTCAGCGATACGCCCCAGGGCCGGGCCCTGGTGATCCTGACCGATGGCGAGGCCGAGCCCGGCGCCTGGCGCGAGCGGCTCGCGCCCCTGCGCAGCCAAGGGGTCCGCGTGATCGCGGTCGGCTTCGGCACGGAGGCCGGCGCCACGCCGCCGGGGCCAAGGGGAGCGCCCATGCGTCGGCCGGACGGCGCGGCGGTGGTGTCCCGGCTCAATCCTGGCCTGCTGGCCGAACTGGCGGCCGGCGGCGCCGAGGGCGGTCAGGCGCTCGACCTGGCTGGCGCGGCCGACCTTTCCGCCCTGGTGCGGACCGCCAGCGCCACTGCGCCCGAGGCCGCCGGGACCGAAGCCGGCCGCGCCCAGGGGCTGGCTGACCAGTTCGTCTGGTTCATCGCCGCCGCCCTCATCCTGCTGGCCTGGAGCGCGGCGAGCGAGGTTCCAGCCCATCCTCGCCTGCGGACGCCGCAGACGCCGGCCCCGAGCCGCGCCCTCCTACTGGCGGCCTTCGCGCTCACCCTGACGCCGGCCGGCCTGTCCCTGGCCCAGGGACCGCTGCTCACCGAGGCCGACCTGCAGGGCGAGGAAGACCCGCTCTTGCAGATGCGCGGTCTGGCCGAGGAGCTGGTGGGCCGCCGGAGGCTGAGCGCCGCCGACTACCTGCGGATCAGCGAGGTCGCCATCCGCTATGGCGAGGTCCATCGCGGCCACGGCCATGCCCTGGAGGACGGGGTCATGCGGGACGGCCTCGCCGCCGTTGTCCAGGGCCGGCGACTGGATCCTGACCTGGCCGACTGGGCGGCCGCCGAGGCCCGGTTGAACCACCTCCTGACCCCGCCGCCGCCGGTTCCCATGGAGGATCCCGGGCCTGCGGACCCCGCCAACGAGCCCATGGGCGCCACGGGCCAGCAGCCGGTGGCCGGCGAGGATGCGGGGCCTGGTGGCGATGAACCGGGAGAGGATGGCCAACAGGAGCCCACGGCCGGCGAACAGGGCCTGCAGAATGTGGGCGGCTCCACCTCCGATCAGTTTGACCCCGCCGAGTGGCGCAATCCGGCCCTGGTCCAGCCGCTGGATACCCTGCGCCGGTTGCGGGCCGCAGATTCCCCCGGCGAGCTCTTCCTTCGGCGGCAGGCGGCCCAGGCCGCCCCGCGTCCGGCGGGAGCCCAGACATGGTGAGCCCTCTCAGGTCGACCTTCGTTGGACTGGCCCTGGCCGCGGGTCTGGTCCTGCCAAGCCACGCCCAGCCGGTGACCGGCGCCTTCGAGGCGCCAGCCAAGCCCCTCTGGGCCGGGGAGGTCTTTGACCTGACCCTGGCCTGGACCGTGGACTGGAGCACCTTCGGCAATCTCGAAGGCGAGCTGGAATGGGAGTCCGCGCCATTGGCCGCCGAGCCCTGGGGCGCGCCAGCCCTGCGTGCGCCGCCGGCGCCCGGCGCCTCGCGGGCGGTGATCGAGTTCAAGACCCGGGCCATGGCCTTGGCGCCCGGCCTGACGCCGGTGGCGCCGGCCCGCCAGGTGATGCGGCTGCAGACCGGGGTGGTGGACATGGAGGAGTATCAGCGGGCGATCACCGAAACCCGGACCATCGAAAGCGCGCCCGGCCTGTTTCGCATCCGGCCCCTGCCACCGGCGCCTCAGGGCTTCCTGGGCGCGGTCGGTCAGTTCGAAGTGGAGTCCGCCGTGGAGGCCGAGGAGATCCGGGTGGGGGAGAGCCTCACCTGGCGCGTGACCCTCACAGGAACCGGCAACTGGCCCGCCATCTCCGGTCTGCCCGCCCGGCAGGTCTCCCGCGACTTTCAGGTGATCGGCGAACCGGAGCAGACCGAAGGCGCGGACGGGACCCTGTTCGAACGCACCCTGAGCGAGACGGTCACCCTGGTTCCCCAGCGGGCCGGGCGCTACGTCCTGGGCGCCTTCGAGGTGGTGGCCTTCGATCCCGACACCGGCCGCTATGTCCGCCATGTGGCCCCGCCCATCACCCTGGAGGTCCTGCCCGGCCCCCATGGCGACCTGCTGCCGCCGGAGGTCCCGCCCGGCGCCCTCCCCGATGAGGAGGCGCCCCTGCCGCCCATGCTGAAGGGCGAGGCCTCTGCCCTCGCCCCGCCATCCGACCGCCTTTTCGGCCTCGCGCTGCTGGCGGCGCCCCTGGGCCTGCTGAGCCTGTGGCTCGGACTGGCCTTCCGACGGGCCTATGAGGCTGATCCCTACCGACGGGCCCGCGGGGCCCACCGGCGCCTGGCGCGGACCCTGGCCGGTCTGGCGAACCACTCCGACCCCGCCGAAGCGCGCACCCTGGTGCGGGACTGGCAGCGGGACGCAGCCCTTCGCCTGCGCCTGGGCCTGGCCGCGCCCACCCCAGACGCCTTCGAAGACCCCCGATGGCGCGCGCTTTGGGCGCAGGCCGACCGCTTCCTCTATGGCCGGGCAGGCGTGTTGCCGCAGGACTGGACCACCCGGGCCGCCGAGCTTCATGCCGCCCTGGGGCCACCCCCGCCTTTCCGGCCGGCGACGGCGCTGCGTCGGCCCAACCTGCTGCCGGCGGCTGCGGGCCTCGCAAGCCTCGCCCTGATCCTGATGACCGGCGGGGTCCACGCCCAGGAGATGACCGCCAAGGCCCTGACAGCGCGCGTCGCCGAAGCGCCCCTGGACTGGCGGGCGCGGCACAATCTGGCCATCGCCCTGGCCGCCCAGGACCGCTGGGAGGAAGCCGCCGGCCACGCCGCCGTCGCCTTCGTGCAGAACCCCTCTGACCCGCAGGCCCGCCGCCTCTGGCTGACCACCGGCGCCAAGGCCGGTTACAGCCTGGAGCCCGGCGCCAGCGTGCCCCGGCCCCGGGACTGGCGCGGCCAGGCGATCGCGGTCGCCTCACCGGCGGTCTGGCGCTGGTTGTTGCTCGGCTTTGCAGGTCTGACCGCCGTGGGCCTCGGCGCAGGCCTCTACGCCCGTTACCGGCCCGTCCGCCATCTGGTCCGCGCCGGCCTCGGCCTGGCC
>NZ_JAUYAW010000018.1 GCF_030693405.1 Phenylobacterium sp. | reverse complement strand
CGTATCGGCGATCATCCCGCCAGCCGGATCGACGAGCTCTTGCCGTGGAACTGGCAGCCCACCAACGTCGACCAGGCGGCCGCATAGCCAAAGCCGAGATCCATCATAGCGCGAAGGACGGGCCATAACCGGACGCGTACGCTGCGCCAGGCCATCGGCCATCGCCAGACGGCTGAACCGGGGGCGGCCTTATCGAAGCACAGGCTGGCGGCCAGCGGCGTTCCGGGGGCGAGCGTCACGACTTACCGGTCCTGGTCCTCGGCGCGTGCACGCGGGATGGGCGCTTCGCGGCGGTGGCCTGCTGTGCCAGGAGCTCATCCAAACTGGCGGCGGCCGGCAGGGGAAAGAGCGCCGTCAGCCCTTCGTCGCATCGCAGCGCGACAGCGGCCTTCACCATGTCCTCCAGGGAGGCCTGGCCCTCATTCTCCAGCCGGCGCCAGGTCCGATAGGCGACACCGGCCCGCCTAGCGGCCTCCACCTGTGTCCAGCCCAAGGCCACACGGCGGGCCTTCAGTCGCCCCGCGAGGGATTGCAGAAGCTCAGTCGGGGTCAGAAGCATTGGCCATATTTGGACGATAAAACTGATATCGCCAAGTTAATTGGCCAAAATGGGACGGTCTTGGGAGGTTTGGCGGTGCAGTGCGCTTGGTTCTGTCGAACTGCTCTGAAAGCTCCAGGCAATGTCCCTCGATCGAGAGCGGGCCCGAAGCGTCCATTTCCATAACAGTACACTTGACGATAACATTGGTGATGTTAAGTTCGCGCGCAATGTTGCCGTTATGGAAGAGCAGGTGGGAGCACAGGCTCGCGGAAAAGGCTGAGGCCTACCTCCGGGAGAGCTTCGGCGCGGCTGCCCAGGTCGCCCCAGCCGCGCTCGCCAGCTTGCCCTATTTCATAGCCGATCAATACGCCCTTTGGCGCGCCGAGATCTTCGGGCGCCCCTACGTGCTGATGGCGCTACGTGCCGCTTCGAACGCCTCGGCTGAGGAATTGGCCCGCCATGTCCAGGTGGTCAAGGACCGCTCGAGCACACAGACGGTCGTGCTGGTTTTCGAAACCCTGTCGCCTTCGCGACGGCTGGGCCTGCTCAAGCGGCGGTTGGCGTTTATGGTGCCCGAGGCCCAGCTCTATGTCCCCGACGCGCTGTTGGACTTACGCGAGCGAGCGCCAAGAGCGCCGGTGCATGAGGTGGAAAAGTTCTCGCCAACCAGCCAGCTTGTCATCCTGGGCGCGCTGCTTAGGCATGAGACCGAAGCGCCGAGCGCCACTGCGCTGGCGAGCCGCTACGGCGTGGCGACCATGAGCATAAGTCGCGCGTTCGACGAATTGGAGGCGGCCGGAGTCGCCGAAGCCCGACGCATGGGCAAGCAGAGGGTGCTGACGTTCCTAAGCCATGGCCTGGACCTTTGGCAGGCCGCCACGCCCCGGCTGCAGTCGCCCGTCCGCAAGGTGAGGACCGTCGGCATACCCTTTCCCGAAACCTTCCCCGGGAAGGTGGCAGGAGAGAGCGCCCTAGCGCTTTACACCCCGCTGGCCCATTCGCGCGTCCAGCGTCTTGCCGTGGCCGCGGCCAACTGGTCCCAGCTGGTCCGCGACCACGGCTTGATCGTGCGAGACGCCGGAGATCCTGCTGGCGACGAGATCGAGACTTGGAGCTACGATCCAGCGGCTCTGAGCACCAGCGATGTCGTCGACGAGCTCTCCCTCTACCTGAGCACACGGGATCATCCCGACGAACGTGTCGCGCAGGCCGCCGACCAGCTCTTGGAGAACATGTCGTGGTCGTAGGCCTGGGCCATTGGCGAGCCCACTTCGCCGACTATGCCGATCGGTATGTGCTGGTGGGCGGCGTGGCCTGCGAACAGCTGATGGAAGAGGCCGGTCTGGGCTTCCGCCTGACCAAGGACTTCGACGTGGTGCTGCTGGTCGAACTTCTCGACGCGGGCTTCGCTGAGACCTTCTGGGCCTTCATCGAGGCGGGCGGCTACGAGCGTCGCGAGAGGGCCGATGGGGGAAAGCTCTATCGTTTCCAGCGTCCGACGGCATCCGACTATCCGCAGATGATCGAACTCTTCTCGCGGGCGCCCGAAGGGATCGACCTGGCGCTGGGTAGCCAGTTTACGCCGCTGCCGATTGACGAAGCGGTCGCCAGCCTGTCGGCGATCCTGCTCGACAGCGGCTACTACGATTTCTTGCGCGAGAATTCGCGCTTCGTCGACGGCCTGCCGCTGCTGGGCGAGGCGGCGATCATTCCGTTCAAGGCTCGCGCCTTTCTCGACCTCACGGCACGAAAAGCCGAGGGCCAGACGATCGACAGCAAGGATGTCAGGAAGCACCGGAACGACGTCTTCCGCATCATGCAGCTGCTGCCGGAGGGTGAAGTCCAGGCCTTGCCTGCAGCGATCCGTGCCGACATGAGCGCCTTCGTGGACGCCGTGGCCAGGGACGACGCCTTCAAGCCCTCCGACTTCAACGTCAAGCTGGAGCCGGCCGAAGCCATATCGCGCCTCGCCCGCGCCTTTGGTCTTTGATCGCGCCGGTTCTGGGACTTCGCGCCGAACTTGCGGGAGTCGTCTCTGTCGGCAT
Source organism: Phenylobacterium sp. (assembly GCF_030693405.1). Lineage (GTDB taxonomy): Bacteria > Pseudomonadota > Alphaproteobacteria > Caulobacterales > Caulobacteraceae > Phenylobacterium. The sequence continues at coordinate 36,029 of NZ_JAUYAW010000018.1, read as the reverse complement.
CGCGCCCACTTGGTCCGCGGTCTCACCCCAGACCTCGAAGATCGGGTCCAGCAGTGGCCGTGGCATATCCTGTCCGTGGCTTGAATGGTGCGACAGGAAGCTGTGCTTGAACCCCCGGCCTTCGGCGGGAGAGACCAAGCGCCGCGCCGCCTAGGGCGTGGTGGCTGTCGGGCTCATGGACGATGCGAATACCCAGACGGTCCAGGTCGCGGCCAATCCGGTCGCGTAGGGCTCTCGCGGCGACCCCAAGACGGCAGACGATCGCCTGATCGTCGGGCCTCCACCCGGCCGGATCCAGGTAGCTGATGGTCGCAGGTTCGCCCAGGGCTTGGACCACGATCTGCCGGACGGCCTCGTCGGCGAAGCGCTTGGTAGTCGTCCGTCGGGGTTGGCCTGCCTGCACTCGGCCCGATGGGGGTAAGGGGGTAGATTCGGGTACTGAAAGGGTAGGGGGGACACCACTGTCCGCCTTTCGCGCCCACCATGTCCGCCTTTTGCCGGCAATGGAGGACACTGGTGTCCGCTTTTCTGCGGCGGGCTCTGGCTCTACCTGCCCTGAGGAGTGCGGAGGCTCAGATGGAACGCTATCGAGTGCGGCCGAGAGGACAGGAGCGTAGATGTTCGCCTTGCCTCGCCCGCGAGAGATGCGAACCGTGAGGTAGCCGGCCTTGACCAGCTCCTCGGTCGCCCGCCGTATGCTGCGCACCGTGACCGACAAGGCTCGCGCGAGGGTCTCCTGTGCGGGCCACGTGGTATGGCTTTTGCCGAACATATGGGTGAGGTGGCAGGCTAGTAGCCTGGCGAGCTGTCCCAGGTCTGGATCCACAATGACGCGCGCCTGCCAGGCGAGCTTGGCGGCGGTGAAGTAGCGAGGATCTGAGAGCGCCGTCACGAGGAAAGTCCCCGGCGATTCGGGGCGTTTTCAGGCCCCAAGCGGTTTGCAGTGGCCGAAAAACCCTCAACAAAAACAAACCCCCTAAAAGGGGGTGGTTTGCAACTTTCCTCAACGAAATCAACGCAAAACCTCAGCCTACGAATCTGAGGGTCGGACGTTCGAATCGTTCCGGGCGCGCCACTTCTTCCAACAATCCAATCCCATAGCGCTCCCTGCGAGCAGATAGCCTCTGATCAATGGGCGGCTCCACCTGAGATTCGACCAGCCAGGAAGGGCGAGGTTTGATGCCGCCGCTCAGGACCTAGCTTGGAGGGCGTGGGATGGCGCCGATTGCGGAGATCGCGCTGAATCTCTCCTATACGGAAACGAAGGTGTGGGCGCGGGTCTATGCGCCTGTGCGCACGGCCTCTCCAGGCCCTGGCGCTCGCCCTGAAGGCCATGTCGTCCTACCTCTACGGATCAGAAGCCTACCAGACGAAGCAACTCGGAATCGGCGGCGAATCTGGTGGAAATCTATCCTTCCCGGCTCCGAGTAGTCTCCACGACACCGCCCCTTTTTCATTCTGAACGTTGAAGCACCTGCCCTCGGCGACCGCCGTCAGGCCAGTGCAGATTGGAACCCTTCTGCGGTCCCACGGATTTTCCCTCGAGCAATTGAGGGAGCTGAATATGAAGCGCTATCTGATCGCCACCGTCGGCGCCGCCGCCCTGCTGGGCCTGGCGGCCTGCGGTGATGGGACTGACAACACCGCCGTCGGCCAGACCGAGCCGGTCAATGCGGCTCAGGACGCCACCTCCGCGGTGGTGGGCCAGACCTCGGCCGCGACCCTGGGGGCCAACACCGTCGGGGGTTATGTGAGCAATGCGGCCATCGGCGACATGTATGAGGTCGAAGCCGGCCGCATGGCCCAGGAGCGAGGCGTGCGCGCCGAAACCAAGGCCCTGGGCGAGATGCTGGTCAGCGACCATACCGCCGCCGCCGAACGCATGGCTGGCCTGGCCCGGGCGGCCGGCGAAACTATTCCCACGGAGATGGATGAGCGTCGCAAGGGCCTGATCGACAATCTGCGCGCCGCGCAGGGGGCCGAGTTCGACCGGGTCTTCGCCGCCCAGCAGGTGGCCGCCCACCAGGAGGCCCTGACCCTGCATGAGGGTTTCGCCGACAATACCGACCATCCTGAGCTGGCGGCCCACGCCCGGGAGACCGTGCCGCGTCTGCAGGCGCATCTGGAGCGCGCCCGCGCCCTGGAAACGGCGACGGCCCAGTAGTCGACCATTCCTGCGGGGAACTGAAGAAGATCGGAACCCGCCGCGAGCCTCTCGCGGCGGGTTTTTTCTGATCTCGGTCGCGCCTATTCGCCCGGCACGTGGGCTGGATCGCCCAGGGTGTTGCGGATGTAGAGGATCTTCACCATCACGAAGAGCACCACCAGCAGGGGGGCGGCGAAGATCACCCCCAGCGGGCCGAACAGCACCCCAAAGCCAAGCACGGCGAACAGGGTGAGCGCCGGGGGCAGGGCCACGGCCCGCTTCTGGATCAGGGGATAGGTGAGATTGCTCTCGACCTGCTGGACGATGATGTAGACGAGGATCGTCCAGACCACCATCATCGGCCCCGCCTGCAGGGCCAGCATGATGGCCGGAACAACCGAGACCACCGGCCCGACGATGGGGACAAAGGCGGCGAGGGCGGCGAACAGGCCGAGCGCCACCGGCGAGGGCAGGCCGATGATCGAGACGCCGATCCAGGTCAGCACGCCGACGATGGTCATGGAGACGAACTGCCCCAGCAGCCAGCGACGCAGGGCCACGCCCGAGACGTTCATGGCGTGGCGCATGGGCTCCCGCGGGCCGGCCGGCACCAGGCTCAGCAGGCCATCCCGGGAGTTGCGCGGGCTGATGGCCAGGTAAATGCCGGCGAAGATCACCACCACCAGATTGGTCACCGCGCCGGCCACCGTCATGGCGTAGCCGCCCACCCGCCCCAGAATACTCTGGATCGGGCCGGCCGCCTCCCGGGCTGAAGCCAGATCAAAAGACTGTAACTGCGCCAGGAAGTCCGCCGGCAGCGGCAGCTGGGCCAGACGGGCCTGCAACTCCTCGGCTGACTGGGGCAGGCTGGCCAGAAGCTCCTCAACCTGCTCGGCGACCGTGGCGCCGAACAGCCAGCCTGCGGCCGACAGGAGGCTGATGATCAACAGGCCGGCCGCCAGCAGCGACAGGCCCTCGTTCAGGGGCGTCAACTTGTAGATGGGATCGCCCAGGGCGCGGAGCAGGACGGCCACCAGGATGGCGCCGAACACCAGCAGCATGACATCGATCAGCTGCCAGGCCACCAGCAGCACCACGCCGACGCCCACCAGAAAGAGCACGCGGCGGACAAAGGCGGGGGAAACTGAGCCGCTACGAGGAGGGGAGGCCGCAGGTGTCGGATCAGGGTCGGCCAAGGGGCGCCTTCGGGTCTGGATTTTTCAGGGTCAGTAGCCGCCGATGATCGGCAGGATCTCGCCCGTGATGTAGCTCGACATCTGGGGGGACGCCAGAAAGACGAACGCCGGGGCGATCTCTTCGGGCTGGGCCGGGCGGCCCATGGGGGCGCCTGCGCCAAACTTGCTGACATCGGGGCGATCGGCGGGGTTCAACGGAGTCCAGACCGGGCCGGGCGCCACCACATTGACCCGGATGCCCTTGGGAATCAGCTGGGCCGACAGGGACCGGGCGAAGGCGTGGATCCCGCCCTTGGTCATGCCGTAGTCGAGCAGCTCGCCTGAGCCTTGCAGGCCGACCACTGAGCCGGTCATCAGGATGGCGCCGCCGGGCTTCATATGCGGGACCGCCGCCCGGGCCATGTAGAAATAGCCATAGAGGTTGGTCTTCAGGGTGCGGTCGAAATGGGCGTCGGTGATCTGCTCCAGGTCTCCCGCGTGCTCCTGGAAGGCGGCGTTATTGACCAGCACGTCCAGGCGGCCAAACGCCTCCAGGGTCTGCGCCACCGCATGACGGGCATAGGCGGGGTCGGCCACATCGCCGGGCAGCAGAATGGCGCGACGGCCCTCCTTCTCCACGGCCGCCTGGGTGGCCTGGGCGTCCTCGTGCTCGTTGAGATAGGCGATGGCCACATCGCAGCCTTCGCGGGCGAAGAGGATGGCGACGGCCCGGCCGATGCCTGAGTCCGCGCCGGTGATCAGGGCCGCGCTGCCCTCCAGCTTGCCCGAACCCCGGTAGAAGGGCGCGTCATACATGGGGGCAAGTTTGAGGTCGGCCTCCAGTCCAGGCTTCTCCAGATGCTGCTGAGGCAGGGGCGGGGCGGGATAGGCCCGGGCGCCGGCCTGCATGGCCTTCGGCGCATCGCCGTCTCCATCCCCGTCGCTCTCCGCAGCGTCCTGGCGATCGATGGTTTTCTGGATGCCCCGTTCCTCGCGGGCCACGCGCTCTGCGTCGTTGCGGAAAGCGTCGGCCGCGGAGGGCTTGGCGGTCTGGTCGTTCATGGCGGAGTCCCTCTCTGACGGACCTCCAATCCGCAGGCGCGTCCGAGGGTTCCGATGGGGCGGCCGGCTCAGCGCTCGAACTTGGTCGACAGCACGATGGAGGAGTTGGTCCGCTCCACGCCGTCGAGCCCGCCGATCTCATCAATCAGGGTGTCCATGGCCGCCACGTCGGGCGCCGAGACCGAAGCGATCAGGTCGAAGGCGCCGCTGACGGACTGCAGCCGCCGGACGCCCGGCATCCTGCGCATGGCGCCAGCCACGAGGCCGGCGGCCTTGGGGTGGACGGTGAGCATGACAAAGGCGTGGATCTGTCCCTGTTCATGGGCCTGGGAGGTGCGCACGGCATAGCCCGCGATGACACCGCGCCGCTCCAGCCGGGCGATCCGGCTCTGCACCGTGGTGCGCGAAAGACCCAGGCTGCGGGCCAGCTCGGCCACGGGCGCCCGGGCGTTCTCCTGCAGTCGGGCGAGCAGGTGCTGGTCCAGATCATCCATCATTTCGCCCATAGATAATGGCATAACGCCGAAACAATGGTCGACTTACGCCGAAATGGCAATTGAGAGCGACGCGACTCTCAGTGACCCTGTTGAGGAGCATCCGGGAGGGACAGGGTCATGCGCAAGATCGCAGTGGTTGGGGCAGGGAAGATCGGGTCGGCCGTCGCCGACATGCTGCGCGCCTCAGGGGCCTACCAGGTCGCCGTGCTGGACCGGGATGCAGCGCATCTGGCGGCCCTGCCGGCCGGCGACGGGGTTGAGCGCGTCTGCGTCGATGTCAGCGACTCTGCGGCCCTGGCCGGCGCCCTGGAAGGCGCCTTCGCCGTCATCAGCGCCGCCCCCTACCAGCTCACCGTGCCCATAGCCCGGGCGGTGAAGATGGCCGGCGCCCACTATCTGGATCTGACCGAGGATGTCGCGTCGACCCGGGAGGTGCGCATCCTGGCGCAGGGCGCCGACAGCGCCTTCATCCCCCAGTGCGGCCTGGCGCCGGGCTTCATCTCCATCGTCGCCAGCGATCTGGCCCGACGGTTCGATGATCTGCACGAGGTGCGCCTGCGGGTCGGCGCCCTGCCGCGCTATCCCACCAACGGGCTGAACTACAATCTGACCTGGAGCACCGAGGGGGTGATCAACGAGTATTGCGAGCCCTGCGAGGCCATCGTCCAGGGCCGCCGCCAGGAGGTCGCCGCCCTGGAGGGGCTGGAGGAGTTCGCCCTCGACGGGGTGACCTATGAGGCGTTCAACACCTCCGGCGGCCTTGGCAGTCTGTGCGAGACCCTAGCCGGCAAGGTGCGAAACCTGAACTACCGCACCATCCGCTACCCGGGCCATGCGGCGGTTATGCGGACCCTGCTGGATGATCTGGGACTGCGCCATCGCCGGGACCTGTTGAAGGACATCCTCGAACATGCGGTGCCGGCCACGTTGCAGGACGTGGTTATCGTCTTTGTCACGGTCAGCGGGATGAAGGGCGGGGTTCTGATGCAGGAGACCTATGTGAACAAGATCTATGCCCAGCCCGTGGCCGGAACCCAGAAAAGCGCCATCCAGATCACCACGGCGGCCTCGGTCTGCGCTGTCGCCGACATGCTGGCCAGCGGCGACCTGCCCGCCCGCGGCTTCATCCGGCAGGAGGACATTCCCCTGGACCGGTTCCTCGCCAACCGATTTGGCTGCTGGTACGCCGGCGCCGACCAAGCCCTGCAGACCGCCTGAGAGGGGACCCCATGACGCTCAGCTTGAAACCGGCGCCTGCTCAGGACGCTGCCGCCGATGTCGCCGCCACCCTCGAACGCCTGGGGGTGGACCGGGCGTTGTGGCAGGGGGGCGAACGGACGGTCACCTCCCCCATCACCGGGGAGACCGTCGCCAAGGTCCAGGACGCGACGGCCGCCGAGGTCCAGGGGGCCATTGAGGCGGCCCAGGCGGCTTTCCTGGCCTGGCGCAAGGTTCCAGCCCCAAGGCGCGGAGAGATGATCCGCCTGCTGGGCGAGGAGCTGCGGACCGCCAAGACCGATCTTGGGCGCCTCGTCACGCTTGAGGCCGGCAAGGTGGTCTCGGAGGGGCTCGGCGAGGTCCAGGAGATGATCGATATCTGCGACTATGCCGTCGGCCTGTCGCGGCAGCTGTTTGGTCTGACCATCGCCACCGAACGGCCCGACCACCGGATGATGGAGACCTGGCATCCGCTGGGTGTGGTGGGCGTCATCACCGCCTTCAACTTCCCCGTCGCCGTCTGGTCGTGGAATGCGGCGCTGGCCCTGGTGTGCGGCGATCCGGTGATCTGGAAGCCCTCGGAAAAGACGCCCCTGACCGCCTTGGCGGTGCAGGCGGCGTTCGACCGCGCGGCCGCCCGGTTCGGCGACGCGCCGGCTGGTCTCTCCCAGGTGTTGATCGGCGGACGCGAGGTGGGCGAGGCCCTGGTGGAAGACCCCCGCCTGCCGCTGGTCTCGGCCACCGGCTCCACCGCCATGGGCCGGGCTGTGGCGCCACGCCTGGCGGAGCGCTTCGCCCGCGCCCTGCTGGAGCTGGGCGGCAACAACGCGGCCATCATCGCGCCCTCGGCCGACCTCGACCTGACTCTGCGCGGCGTGGCGTTTGCGGCCATGGGCACGGCGGGTCAGAGGTGCACCACCCTGCGCCGGCTGTTCGTGCACCGGAGCCTCCAGGACGCCTTCCTGCCCCGGCTGAAGGCCGCCTACGACTCAGTGGCTGTGGGCGACCCCCGGGCAGATGGCGTGCTGATCGGTCCGCTGATCGATGAGGCGGCCGCCCAGGCCATGGCGCGCGCGCTTGAGGAGGCCCGCGCCCAGGGCGGCCGGGTCCATGGCGGCCAACGCCTGGAGGGACCTGGCGTCTATGTCCGCCCCGCCCTGGTGGAGATGCCGGCCCAGAGCGCGGTCATGCTGCGCGAGACCTTTGCGCCCATCCTCTATGTGACCGCCTATGACGCGCTGGATGAGGCCATCGCCGCCCAGAACGCCGCGCCCCAGGGCCTGTCCTCGGCCATCTTCACCAATGATCTGCGCGAAGCCGAGCAGTTCACCTCGGCCTGGGGGTCGGACTGCGGCATCGCCAATGTGAACATCGGGCCTTCAGGCGCTGAAATTGGCGGGGCCTTTGGGGGCGAGAAGGAGACCGGCGGCGGCCGCGAGGCGGGCTCGGACTCCTGGAAGACCTATATGCGCCGGGCCACCAATACGGTGAACTTCGGGGTCACCCTGCCGCTGGCCCAGGGGGTCCGCTTCGACCTGTAGGGGACTCAGCGGCCTTGGGCGGCGCGCATGGCCGCGGCCTTGACCGCGTCGGGCAGGGTGGTGAACCAGGCCTGGGGGGACAGGCGTTCGGCCACCCGCGCGCGGCCGGCGGCGCCCATCTTGGCCCGCCGCTCGGGATCGGCCCGCAGGGCGCGCAGGGCGGTGGCGGCCTGCTCCAGGTCGGGCTCGGCCCAGCTCTGGCCGGCATAGATGCCCTGAGGATCCTCCACAGGCGTGGGACTTGAGCCGATCATCACCGCCACCGCCTCGTCCAGGAAGTCGGTCACGCCGGACCAGCCTGTGGCCACAACCGGCGTGCGCAGGGCCAGGGCCTCGGCCGGGGTGAGGCCAAAGCCCTCGGCCCGGTGCAGGGAGATCAGCACGTCGGAGCCGGCGATCAGGCTCTTCACCGCCTCATAGGGCCAGACCCCGTCAATGATCTCCACATTGGCGGGCGCGGCGGCCCGCAGCGCGTCCAGATCCTGCGGGAAGCGCGCGCCATTCTGGGTCTTGATGACCAGCCGGGCCGAAGCGTCGTCGCCGAAGGCCTTGGCGAAGGCGCCCAGGGCCCCTTGCGGGTTCTTCCGGGCGGCCGAGGAGTTGAAGTCGAACAGGCTGACGGCCTGGAACTCGGCCTGCCGCGGCGCCGGCCTCACAGAATCGTAGTCTTCCAGGAACAGGGGATGGGGCACCACGCGCACCGGCGCCCGCGCGCCCGCTAGGGCCTGGGCCACATATCGGCTGGGCGCCCAGACCTCATCGACCATGGCCGCGTCCCTGAGCCAGGAGGCCGGCGCCTGGGGAAGCTCCCAAGCCCAATAGCCGAACCTGGGACCGATCACCCGGGTCGGGCCGAGCTGGCCGAGGGCTGCGAGCAGCTCCGGCGGATTGAGGTGGAAGATCCAGGCGCTGGCCGGCGAGGGGGCCGGACCCCTGGCCTCCCAGGTCAGGGCGGCGCCGGCCATGTCGACCTGCTCCACCGGCGCTCCCAGGGCCTCGAAGGCCCGCGCCGCCAGCCGCGCCGAGGCGGCGATTCCGTGGGAGCCGGACAGATAGCCGACGACCCGCAAGGGTCCGCCCGCGGCGCCGTCCGCCCCATGGGGCTTGCGGGCCTGGCGGCGGACATGGGCTTCCAGCAGGGGCGAGAGGACAGGCTGAGCCGCCCGGCGCAGCGCTTCCGGCGCCAGGCCGCGCCAGGACCGGCGAAGGTCGCCGAGCAGGCTCATGAGGCCATCAGTTCAGCCAGCTGCGCCTGCAGAGGAAGGTCGGCTGACAGGATGTCCACTGGCCTCGGGCGCGTCGTTGCGGCCGGCGCGTCGCTCCACACCTCATCGACGAACCCCCAGGCCGGGTGGTCGTCGGCGAGCGCGGCCAGGGCCGCGGCGCTCCAGACGGCGGCGGCGCGGCGCCAGGAAACCCCCTGGGCCACCAGGATCTGGGCGTCCGCCGCGACGAAGCCCGGGCAGGAGCCGAAGACCACGATATCGACCTCTACGGGCCCGACGGGCGCGCCATCCGGACGGCGCAGACGGCCTGACCCGGCCTCGCAGATCAGCACCCCGCTCGGCCAGTCGGCCATGGCCGGGGTTCGGTGGGGGACCACCACAACGGCGGCGGCGCGGCTGCGGTTGGGCCGGCGGCCGGGCGCGCGGGCGCCCCGCACGCTCAGCCGGGCCAGACGGAAGAGCAGGCTGTGGGTCAGGGCGTCGGGAAGCCCCTCGGGCTCGATGTCGTATTCCTTCAGCCCGCCGCCGATCAGCCAGCGAAGATAGGCCAGCCGGCCGATCACAGTGTGCAGGCCAAACAGCCGCTGCAGGTCTGGCCGGCTGTCCCAGATGCGCAGCAGCACCCGGGGGAAGGGATAGGGGCTCGACAGGCTGCCCACCAGCCGGTCGCCTTCGCCCCGCACCGCCTGGCGCAGAACGTCCGGCCACCGGGCCCGGACCGCGACCCCGTAGCCGGCGGAGATCTGCAATCTGAGGGGCGAGAGCTCGCCAGAGGCGGCGCGGGCGAAGCGGGCGGCCTCCAGCAGGGGGGCGGGATCCTGGCTGAGATCGAGCAGGCTTGGGCCATCCAGCAGGTCGGGCGCGAACCGCCCCGCCTCGGCCTCGGGGCCCAGCAGCCAGGCCAGCAGGTCTTCTGGCGGTCCGTCTGCGAACCGCGCGCGCAGATCGGCCCGGGCGGCCAGCATGCCTGCGGCGGCCCGCGGCCAGGGGCCGGCGGCCGGCTGCCTAACCCAGCCGCTCACCTCGGCCGCGGCGCCGGTCCACGGGGGCTCGGCCTGCGGCCAGGCCGCGGCTCGCCTTGCGCCGGCGCGCCAGGCCTCAAGACGCGAGCGGGCCGCCGCCGCCGAGGCCGGGCGGGTGTCTGATCGGTCGGCGAACCAGGCGTGGAAGGCGAGCCGCCCGTCGAGCGACTCCCGGGGAAAGCGCACCGAGGTCTGGGCCTCGTCCCGCCAGACCTGGTCCATTTCCCGGGTGACGTCCGGCAGACCGTCCACCGCCGCCAGGGGCTCGGGCGCGTCCATCCACGCCTCCACCGCCGGGCAGAGGCCGTCATCGAATCCCTCGCCGGCCTGGGCGGCCCGCAGGGCGCGACGGCGCATGGCACGGCTGACCGGCCGGCCGGAGGGGAAGGCGGCGTAGCCGTAGGTGATCTGGCTCGCCGCATCGTGACCGTTCTCGATCAGGGCCTGGGCGTAGTCATCCAGCAGCTTGGCGAGGGGTGAGTCAGCGACCACCACGATGCGGTCCTGGTGCTTGCTCAGCACCTCGGGGCGTCGGGGGTCGAAGCCGGAAAAGTGGAAGAAGCCCAGGGGCTGGCCGTTGACCCGCCAGCCCTGCGACCCGTGGGCCAGGGTTCGGCCCTCCAGGTTCCAGTAGGCGATGTCGAGGCCTGGATCGCGCAGTATGGCCACATCGCTGACCAAGCCAGGCGCCAGATCCATCCACTTCTGGTCGGTGAACAGGCCGCCCGCGAAATCCACCCGGCAGTCGAAGCGGCACTTCTCGGCCCACCAGTCCATAAGGGCGAAGATCTCGCTCGTCCGGCGGGCGGCCAGGAAGCCGAGATTGTAGGCCCCTGACGTCAGGATGGTGTGGTCATTGGGGCTGGCCTCGCCCGCCAGCGGCCGGGTCAGGTGCGGGATCAGCGCCAGGGGCGCCTGGGCCAGGGCCTCGCGCACCGGCGTCAGGGGCCCGTAGACGAAGATATCGGGGTCCAGATAGGTGACCGAGGTGACGGCAGGCTCGGCCAGCAGGTGGCGGAAGGCGTGGGGCTTGATGGCGGTGTTCAGTTCCAGAGCGTCGTAATAGACGCTCATGGGTCCGATCGGGGCCCCGGTCTCGCTGGCCTCGATCACCCGGGCGAAGGGGGCGAGATCAGGCAGGGGGCCGTCGGCGGCGATCACCACGCGGGCGGCGTCCGGCTCGGCGGCGGCCAGGCTGCGCATCAGCACCTTGGCCTGCGCCGCATAGTTCCGCGAAACGATGGTGAAAACGACGTCCAAGGGCGAGCTCCCGACGGCTGCGCCTGTCTAACAGCGGGGCCATGGGCCCGGCAATGTCAGGCGGCGGCGAGAAGTTCGTCGAGGCGACGGATGTCCTTGACCTCGGAGGCGACGCCGCCTTCCAGGCGCATGACCTTGTTGCAGTAGAGGCGCAGCAGGCCCGCGTCGTGCGACGACAGCACCAGGATGCCGGCCCGCTCCACTAGGTTCAGCAGTCGCCGGTGGGCCAGCTTCTGGAAATCGGCGTCGCCCACTGAGATCCACTCGTCCATCAGCAGCACGTCGGCCTCGACAGCGGTGGCCACGGCGAAGGCCAGCCTGGCCTGCATGCCCGCCGAATAGGTCTTCATGGGCATGGCCAGGAAGGGGCCAAGGCCGCTGAACTCGGCGATCTCGTCCATCTTGTCCTCGATCTCCTTGGAGGACATGCCGGCGATACGGCCGCGCAGGCGGATATTGTCCACCCCGGTGGCCGAGGGATCGATCCCGAGCGACAGGTCGAGCAGGGCGGCGATGCGGCCCCGGACCTCGATCTGACCCTCATCGGGCTCATAGGCGCCCGAAAGGGCCCGCAGCAGGGTGGTCTTGCCCGAACCATTGTGGCCGATCAGGCCCAGCCGGTCGCCGGCCCGCAGGTTGAGGTTCAGGTGCGACAGCGCGGTCACCTCGGTGGCCCCGGTGGTCGAGGCGCCCAGGCGGCCGCCGACGGTCACCCGGGCCAGGTTCTTCTTCAGCGACTTGGCGTCGACCCCATAGACCGGGAAGCGCAGGGTCAGGTCGGTGACCTTGATGGAGACATCGGTCATAGGAAGTGGACGATCCGGCGGCGGGTGATGGCGAAGACCGAGAAGGTGAGAGCCCAGCCCAGCACGGCCATGATGGCCAGGATGATATAGGACAGTCCGTCCGCCTCTTGCCCCAGCAGCGGCGCCCGGATGGTGGTCAGCATATGGTAAAACGGGTTCAGCGTCAGGAAAGCATGGCGATCAGGGAAGGCGTCAGGCTTCCAGAACACCGGCGTCATGAAGATGGCGAACTGCATCACCGACATGACGAACTGGGGGATGTCCCGGAAGCGGGCTGAGGCGATAGCCGCCAGCATGGCGATCCAGGCCAGGTTGACGATGGTCAGCAACAGGCCGCCCAGCGCCGGAAGAACGTCCATCACCCGCCACAGGCCGAAGAAGATGATGACGGCGACGATGATCACCGCATGATGGGCGAGGTTGATCAGATTTCGCAGCACTGTGCGCCAGATGAAGGTGAACATCGGCAGCGAGGTCTGGCTGAGCATGCTGGACGCCTGCACGAAGGTGTCGCACCCCTCGTTGATCGTCCCGGCCATCAGGCCGAAGAAGACGATGCCCATGGCCACATAGGGCATGAACTCGGCCACCGAGATGCCGAACAGCTTGGCGTAGAGCAGGCCGATCCCCAGGACCATCAGGCCCATGGAGATGGTGATCCAGAATGGACCGAGGATAGAGCCGCGGTAGCGGGAGACCACGTCGTGCCAGGCCAGGGACCAGGCCAGTCCCCGGCGATGATAGGACGTGACGAGGTCCCTCAGAGCCATGCTGAACTCGAACAGCGTGCCACGCCGTCCGGTCCGCAGCATGTGTTGGCCGGATTCCATAGGGTCTCCCAAAGCGAGCGCCGCTGGTATCAGGTGCATTTTTGCGGCGCAAGCATGGCGCCTGGCCCGGCGACGGGTCGCTGTTTCTTATTCGCCCCTGGGCGGATTGTATTGTCCCATGGCCGCGGCGAGCGTTTGCGACAGGAGGGCGAGCTTGCCTGAGAGGCCGCCAATCTTGGTCGGCGTCGCCTCGCCGACCGGATAGGAGCGGCGGACGGGCAGCTCGCACACGCGGTAGCCGAGCCGGTGGGCGCGGACCGTCAGATAGAAGAGAAGCTCATAGTTCGAGAAAACCTCCCTGAACGCTGCGAGGCGCGGGTCGGCCAGATAGTCCCTCGAATAGCCGCGGAAGCCGTTGGTCGTGTCGGTGAACCAGCGCCCTGCCGCGAGGCTGAGGATCGGTGCGTGAACGCATCGGTTGCCCAAGGTTCGGTCCAGGGGGGTGTTCTCCGCCACGCCCCCGGGTTGGTAGCGGGAGCCCTGGACATAGCCGTAGCCCTCCTCCAGGCGCGCGACGAACTGGCTGACGGCTTCGACATTGTCCTTGCCGTTGCCGTCCATGGTCACGAGGCCCAGATAGCCCTCGTCCAGGCACCAGGCGTAGGCCATTCGCAGCTGCGCGCTGAGGCGGCCTGGGCCGGTTTTCGTAAGCCGGCATCGCACCCCGACCTGCGCCAGGAAGTCCGGGTCCACCGAGCCGTCGCTGGAGCCGCCGTCTGCGATGACGACGTCCACCGGCAGGTTCGCGGCCTTGATCTCCTGCAGCTGCCGCTGAATCCGCGTCCCTTCATTGATCACGGGAATGACCAGAGCATGGTCGTGGCGGCGGGGGCCGAGGCAGAGGACGTCATGCTCGGGGAGACGCCATGTGGCGCGGTCGGGGGGTGAGCTTTTCATGGGCAGGCTCAACTCGAGATACCTTTTCACGGTTTGAAGACGAACCGCTTGCTCAGGAAGAAGTTGACGAAGAAGGAGACCCCGGTCGCCGCGACCAGGACGCCGAGCGGCCCGACCAGGCTCCCTCCGGCCATGGGCTCCAGCGCCTTGACCACCAGCAGCCGGGTGAGAAGGGTGGCGCCCAGGGTGAGGGCATAGGCGGCGATCCGTCCTGGGACGCCGGCAGACCCTTGAACCCTGAAGGTCCACCTGAGGTTCAGGACATAGTTCAACCCCGCCCCGGCGGCGAAGCCGCAGGCAGCGGCGAGGGTCAATGGCCAGCCGGCCCCGGTGGAAAGGGCCATGGCGACGCCGAGATCGACGACCAGTCCAGCCACGGCCACGACGCCGAACCGAAGCAGCTGGGACGTCAGCTGGATCAAGACAGGCCCGTCAACGCGGCGGCGATTTCAGGAAAACAGGTGGCGGTCATCGGCCAAGGACCATTCGGGATGGGTCGTGCGAATGAGTTCGAACAGGTCATATATGTTGTCGATCTTGCCGCCCATGATCGAGATCACCCGCGAGTCCCGAGGTTGCCGCTGGTAGAGGATGGGCCGGCCGTCGTCAGCTTCGTTCTTCAGAAGCACAGTCTTCACATCATAGATCGACCTCACCCAGGCCGCGTTCGCCAGGCAGGGCACATAGCGCTGTGAATCCAGGATCATGTGACGATAGCGGGTCTCGGGCGCGGCGCCCGCCAAGATCTCGTAGGGGGAGCGAGAGGTGCTGGCGTCGGTCCAGCTCATCTGCGGCGTATAGCGGACATGGGTGAGCGAATAGAGCGCCTCGGCGGGGTAGGGCATGGTCGACATGAACGGGCCGTCCATGATCGTCACGGCGTAGCCGTCCAGCTGGGCCGGCGGCTCGATGAGCGCGATCTCGACCAGCTCGTGTTTCAACCGGGCTTCAGGCAGTTTTCCGGCTCGCAGCACATGGTTGATCTGTGAGTAGGTCACATTGAAAACATGGCCCGCCTCGATCTCCTCACCACTGGCCAGCCTGACGATGACCGCTTCGGCCCGGTCCTCAAGTTCCGTCACTTCAGTGTTGAGACGCACCTCCAGGCCAATATTGTCGAGGCGTGTGGCGAGGAGGCCCTGAAGCACGCGGTAGTCAAAGGCGTACTCTGTGCAGTTGAATACGGCCTCGATCATCGTATCGTCGAACAAGGCTGACTGCGAGGTGTTGGCGACCTCGATCGGAGAGCCCATGCTCTTGAATGTGCGGAAGAAGCGGTTCGCGTTTATCCGCGATCTGCGGCGCGCGATCCCGTAGAGCATCTGAAAATTGCTGACCACCGCCTCGGGATAGTCGGCGGCGAACTTTTCATGCAGCACCATCGACTTCACTGCCGTGACGGCGCTGCGGGGATAGTGAAATCCCGTATGAATGCGGGCCTGGTTCACCCGTGACGCGCGGGTCATCAGGTCTTCGCCAGCCTCAATGAGCAAAATGTTCGAAGAGATCGACCTCAGGAACAGGGCGAGATTGCAGCCATAAAAGCCGCCGCCAATGATGACGAAATCGTACTTTCTCACCCAAGCCGTTCTTTCGACCTATCGCTTCGTCCGGGGCGCCGGGGAATGCGACGGGCCGGCGCCGATCTCGACATTCAATTCCTCGATGACACGGCCGAACAGGTCCACGGCGCTGCGCTCTTCAAGAACCACGTCGTTTGTCGTGTTGGAGAGCATCTCAATGATATTCTGGAGGCCGATGGAAAGGCCGAAAATCGCCATTCCGAGGAAGGCTGTTGTCGATCCCAGGACCACCGAGGTGGTCAGCCAGCCAGACTGCACATCATCGACGGCCAGCCAGACGAGAATGGCGTAGGCGATGTAGGCGAGGGCGAAGACCACCACCAGCATGGAACCGAGGCCGAGCAGGGCCAGGACGCGCGGCGACGAGCTGATCAGGAGCCGGTGCAGCAGGGTGAACCGCCGGCGCGTCTCACGCAGCGACCTGGTCTTGGCCACGGCGGTGGGGCAGGTCTGCCAGATCACCGGGGTGAGGCCGTCGGCGGGCGGGAAGCGGACGGCCAGCTCTCGATCCGTCCGCGCCAGGAGCCGGTTGAGCTGGGTGCGGGGAAAAACCGAACTCAGCATGTCCAGCGCATTGACCTCAAAGCCCGCTGTTCGCCCAAGGACCCGCAGGGGCGGGTTCAGGGCGCTCCAGCCGGGCTTGCGCGCCACGACGATGGCGCTCTCCTGTTCGGCGGCGGTCAGCATGGCGATGGCGTCGATCTGACCGACCTCTTCGGCTGCGGTCAGCAGAACCAGATCGCCAATGGCCTCAGAGGCGACCGTCACCCGGCGGCGGTAGAAGGGCAGGCCCGCGCTGGTGCGCAGGAGGCGCAGGTTCTCGACCGAGCACAGGAGGTGGTCCTCCATGTGCCGCTGGGCCCCATCGTCCAGGATCAGAATCTCCCAGTAGCGGAACCGCTCGGCCAGCCTCTCGGCCATCTGTGTGAGGGCCGCATAGCCTGCCTTGTCGAACTCAGCGTCGGCGAAACACACCGACACCAGGATGTCCTCACGACGCTCGCCCGTCATGACGCCTCCCCGTCCTGACCGGTCGCGAGGGCGACCGCCGCCCCCAGGCGGGTCAGGGCCCGGTCGAGATCGTCCAGCCCCCCCGGCGGGGCGCGCATTTCGATCGAGAACCATCCCTCGTAACCGGCCCCGCGCATTGATCGGAGGATCCGGCTCGCCGTCAGCGGGTCTGCAGGGGCTGGCGCGAGTTGCGGCTCGCTGAGATGGACATGGCTGATGCGCTGGACCTGGTCGGCCGACAGACGGTCGAGAACATCCAGCTCGTCATTCATGATCAGCGCCCCGGCGTCGAGAATCAGTCGGATCGCGGGGTGGTCCAGCCGGCGAACAAAGTCCTCGGTCTCATCAAAGAGATTCAGGAAGTTGGTGCCATAGGCCGCCGGATTGGGCTCGAGCGCCAGGATCGTCTGCGCCGCGGCGGCCTCGTCTCCCAGCCGGCGAAAGACGTCCATGGCGATGCCATCGGCCGCGGCTGGCGCCAGCCCCTCGGGGATGTTCCTTGGACCGGGCGACCCGAAGACAAGGTTGGGGATGCCGAAGCGTCCGGCCAGGCCGATGACGCGGACCATCGCCGCCATGAGCCGCTCACGCCCGATCTCATCCTGAAACAGGGCCGCCCCTTCAGCGCCGAACAGGAGCGCCTGCATGGACACCAGCTCCAGCCCCGCGCTCTGGAGGGCGTCAAGGGCGCGGTCGGCCTCGTCCGGGCTTGGCGCGAAGGCGTCCTGCGCGTCGGCGAACAGCAGCTTCGGGGCGATCTCCAGGCCCCTGACGCCATGGGCGGCGAGCAGGCCATAGGCGTCGTCCCGCTGGGCGGGAAGCCATGCGATGTTAGAGACGGCGAGCTTCAACCCTGGCCCCCGGCGGCGTGGAACCGCTTCACCGACGACATGACGTCGTCGCCGTCCGTCATATAGGGACCGGGCATGCCCCACAGGTCAGGGTGGCGGGTCCACATGTCCTCATGGTGGATCGTCGCGCCATTGTCTGGCATCGGCTGCTGGGTCAGGGCGGCGAAGATCGCCCCGGCTTCCAGCGGCGGCGGCGCGAGATGGAGGATCCGAAGGCCCCGCGCCAGCCCGAGGCCAATATCCCTCCAGAGGTTGTCCACCCCGTAGTACTGGAAGGTGGACCGGGGATGGGTGAACTGCACGGCCGACAACCCGGACTCGGTGATGGCGGCGTCGTAGAGCCGTCGTTCCCCTGAGGCCTCAAGGCCCGTGCGGTCGATCACAAACAGGCCCAGCGACGCATCCCAGGCGTAGAATCGGTCCAGGCCCGCCCGGAGGGAGGCCGGCAGGGCCGCCTTCAGGTCCTGCAACCGGGCCTCGCTCAGCATCGAAGGCGCCGGGTTGAGAATGTCGAACAGGAAGTTCTTGCGCAGCCCGGTCCCGAACAAGGCCGGAGCCCTGATGATAAGGCAGCGCTCGAAGCGCTCAGCGCAGAAGCTTTCCAGCTCCCGGCGATGTCGGCCATAGGCCTTTCCGGTCTCGAACGCGGCGCAGCTCTCATCGGCCTGCAAGCCGCCATCCCCCAGGACCGCGATGGTGGAGATGAGAACGAAGGTTTCCGCCTCGATGGTCCGGAGGTGATCCATCAGATTCTGCAGCCGGTCCCGGTCGCGATCAGGAAAGCGGTTGGCCTCAAACATGGACCCCGGCGCCGCGGCGCAGACGACCGTATCGAACCGCCGCCCCCGCGCCTCAGTGATCGTCGCGCTGTTGAACGCCGCTCCGAATGCATGACGCCGAGATAGCGCGCCTCCGACGAAACCGGTGGAGCCGATCAAAGCGTCCATCCATGTCGCTCCCGATATTCGTCAAAAGGTCTGTGTGGCCTCGCTTAACCCCGCCCGGCGCGATGCGGGAAGACTCATAGCTTCTCCTGACGCCAGCTTCCAGCTTGCCCGGACCAGCTTGCGGGGTCCCAACCCAGGGTCGCAGGCGCGCAAATGTCCCTTCCCGTTGGCGAGCGCCAGTCGTAGGAGAGGCGCCAGGGGGACCGGCCATGAAGATAGATCTTAGGCTCGGACTCAGCGCCAGCAAGGCGCTTGGGGTCGTTCTGCTCACCGGCTACGTCATCATGCTGGCGGCCAATGCGCCGGGCCATCTGTCCTACGACTCGCTGATCCAGCTGCATGAAGGGCGCAACCAGGTTCGCGAGTCGATCGGCCCTGCGCTCTATGCATGGGTTCTGGGCGCCTTTGATCGGCTGATCCCGGGGACCGGGCTCTATCTCGCCTTCAGCGGTTTTCTGGTGACGGGCAGCCTCCTGTCGCTTCGCTCGCTGCGACGGCAGGTCTCCTGGGGGGCCGTCATACTGGCGGCGATGATGGTCCTGACGCCCAACCTGCTCATCTATCAGGGGGTGGTCTGGAAGGACGTGTTCTTCGCCAACCTGGCCCTGGCGGGGTTCGCCTGCCTGGCCCAGGCCGTGAGCGCCTGGGATGGCCCGCGTCGCCCCTGGTGGGCGCTGGCCGGAGCGCTGCTGGCCTTCGCCGCAGCCGCCCAGGTGCGCCAGAACGGTCTGATCGCCCCCTTATTCGGCGCTCTGGCCCTCGCCTGGGTGGCGTACGGACGGGGCCGGTGGAGGTCGAGCTTCGTCTGGGGCGCGGGGGGGCTGATGGCGACCCTCGCCCTGTCGGCGCTCATGGGGGTGTTGGCCCAGCCCCCGCAGGCCGGTCCGGACATGGCCGGCGCTCGAGGCCTGCGCATCCTCGCCCACTACGACATCGTTGGCGCCAGTGCGATCAAGCCCACCCTGCCGCTTGACGTCATCCGGCATCACGATCCTGTCGCCGAACAGCTGATCCGCCATCGGGGCTCGGCGCTCTATACGCCCGTGCGGATGGACTATCTCGGCCAGGACAACGAGCTCGGCCTGGCCCTCTGGGCCCTGCCCAATGAGGTGGTGTTCGCCCAGTGGAGCGCTATCCTGACCCAGCATCCCGACGCCTATCTGAAACACCGCTGGGACGTGTTTCGATGGGTGTTCGCGACCCCGAAAATCGACTCCTGTCTGCCGGTCTATGTGGGTGTGGCCGGGCCAGAGACCCTGACCACGGGCCTGGGGATCGCCCCCTTGATGGAGCCTTCGGACCAGGCTCTTTTCAATTACAGCACCTGGTTCCTGGATACGCCGCTCTTCTCCCACGTCTTCTTTGCGCTGGTGGCCCTGGTGAGCGCCGGCGTGCTGCTGTGGCGGCGCGAGTCCGCCGATGTGGTGATCGCCGCCATGCTGCTCTCGGCCCTGGCGTTCGCGGCCAGCTTCGCCGTGATCTCCATCGCCTGCGACTACCGCTACCTCTACTATCTCGATCTCGCCGCCATGGCCGGACTGCTCTATCTGGCGCTCGATCCGCCCTATGGACGCCTGCGCCGCCGCCTGCGTTGGAGCCGCCGGGAGACCGCCCCATGAAACCCGCCCTCCTGTCGATCCTTGGCCTCTGCGCCGCCCTGCTGGCGGCCTGTGATGAGCCGCGCCCCCGGGAGCCGAAACTCCAACCCCCGCCCCAGCCGGCGGATGATCGCGCCCTGCCGCCTGCGGCCCGCTCGGCGGACGCCGCGGCCGAACGCCCCGGGCCCTTTGCCTGGGACGCGGCGGCGGGCGTTTTCACCTTTGAGGGCAGGCCCCTGCGGGCTGGGCGGCTCTGGACGTTCGAGGGCTCCACCGACGGTTTCGTCATGGCCGGCGGCGAGGTGCTGCCGGCTGAGACCAGCAGCGGCCTGCGCCTGGCCGCCCGGGCCTTTGATCCGGCCCTGCGCAGTCCCTCGGGCCTGGCTCTGGATGGCGCTCAGTTCAGCCATGTCCTGGTCCGCGTCACCCGGCTGGCGCCGGCCAGCGACTGGGACGGCGCCCTGCACTATGTCACCGCCGCCCATCCGGAGGCCGCCGGCTTCATGGCCCTGCCCTTCCAGGGGGCGGCCCCGGGGGTCAACGAGACGGTGATCCTGGCCTATGACATGCGCACCCCCACCATGGGCGGCGAGGACTGGGTCACCTCCGTGATCGAGAGCATCCGGCTAGATTTCGACAACGCCGCCGGGGGTGAGTTCCTGATCCATCAGATCGCGATCACCGAGCCGCCCGCCAGCACCCCGGCCCCGATCCTGCGCCCGGCCGCCTGAGGCGCTCGGTCAGTCGGACCTCAGGGCGTCGACGGCGTCGAGGCCGACCGTCTTGGGATTGAGGTGGACGCGGATGCTGCGCCGCGCCCGCTGCGCCATGGCCCGGGCCTCTGCGGGGCGGTCCATCACCTGCTCGATGAGACGGCTGGCCTGGGCCACGTCGGGTTCGGCCCAGCTCTGGCCCTCGCCGAACAGGTATTCGCCGGCCTTCACCGGAACCAGCTGGTGGTCCACCAGCAGGGCGGTGTCGGCGTTCATGAAGTCCATATTGCCCGACCAGCCGGTCGCCACCACCGGGGTTCCGAGCGCCATGGCCTCGGCCAGGCCGCGGCCGAATCCTTCGGACCGGTGCAGGGAGACAAACACATCGGCGTTGCGGAACAGGTTCTTGACCTCGTTGTCCGACATTTCCCGGGTGATGGTCTGGACCCGGCCGTTGAGGCGGGCGATGCGGGCCTCCAGGGCCTTGCGCTCAGGACTGTCCGGCGCGCCGCCCTTGTACTTGATCAGGGCGTGCAGCGGCGCTTCCGGCCGCCGGGCCACCACCTGCTCGAAGGCCTCCAGCATGGCGAAGGGGTTCTTGCGCGCCGCGTAGGACGAGAAGTCGAAGGCGAACATCACCACGAAGGCGTGCTCCGGGATGTCGAACCAGCGCCGGCCTAGGAAGGCCGACAGCTTCATGTCCACCGCCAGGGGGACCCGGGCGACGGGCCGCCCTGTCGCCCGGCCTATGGCGTCCTGCACGAAGGTCGTGGGCGCCCAGATTCCGTCGAAGGCCGCCAGCGTCTCGACCCAGGCCTGGGGATAGTCCGGCAGCTCCCAGGCCGGGAAGATGATGTTGCGGGCCCGGGCGAAGTCGTCGGCGTCCAGCCGCGCCAGGACCTCGTCGACCTCATTGGCGTTGATGCAGAACAGGTTCAGCGACCGCGACAGCTTGCGGGTGACGTCCGGCCCATAGGTCCGCTCCAGGTCCGGGTCGCGTCCCCGGTCAAGGCCATACACATCCAGCAGGCCAGGCTTCAGGCCCGCCGCCCGCAGGGCGCGGACGGTGGAGCGCAGGTGTTCGCCCATGCCGATGGGCGCAAAGGGATGGCCCACCACCACCAGGTCCGACAGATCGCCGTCACGCTCGGCGACGCTCATGGGCGCGGCTCCAGCAGGTCAGCCTCGGCGGCGTTGCGCAGGGCCTCAAGCCAGCCATGGCCGAACCGCACGTCGGGCTCCAGATGGGCGCCCTCGGCCCACTCGTTCCAGGCGTTGATGAAGACGATCTGCTCGTCGCCGAAATTCTGCCGCCGGGTCTCCGCCAACATGGCCTCGGTCCAGGCCTGGAAGGCGCCAGGGCTGGCATGGTGGAAGACATAGGCGTTGTCCTGCCGCCGGGCGGTGTTGTCCCAGGAGGGCGCCACGCCGCGAAAGCGGGTGTGGCCTGGCGTCGGGGCCTTCAGGAAGTGGCGCACCAGTTCGCGATAGTCGCTGACCACGCCGCTGAAGGCGCGGTTCTGCAGGGGGCCGGGCAGGTTGATCGGCTGGGCCGCCCCCATGGGCGGGAACTCGATGGCCGCGTCAAACCCCATGTCCGCAGGGTCCGGATAGGTCCCGGCCACGTCGAAGGTCTCGACAAAGGCCAGATAGATCTCGCCGAGGCCCAACGTCCGGGCGGTCTCGCGCCAGGCCTTGGCCCAGGCGGCGGCGTCTGGCAGCAGGCCTGGCCGGTAGATGACCAGCAGGGGGCGGCCGTCCACGCGGATATAGTTGGGCCGCGCCATCAACGGGGCCATGTCGGTGATCAGGGCCACGGCGTCTTCAGGCGCATAGGTCTGGGCCAGCAGGACGTCCTGCTCCTGACCATCCCAGGTCCGCGTCCAGTTTTCATTGGCCCAGCAGACGCAGAAGGGGAAGTCGGGCCCGTCCTCGGCCAGCAGGTGATTGAGCGGCGTCTCCAGCACCCGGCGCCCGCCGGAGAACCAGTAGTAGTAGAAGCAGAAGCCCCCCAGGCCATACCGGGCGGCCAGGGCCGTCTGGCGCTTCAGGGCCGCCGGGTCGGACAGGTCATAGAAGCCCAGATCGGCGGGCAGATGCGGCTGATAGTGCCCGCGATAGCTCGGCAGGGCGCGGGTGACATTGGTCCATTCGGTGAAGCCGGCCCCCCACCAGCGGTCGTTCTCCGGGATGGCGTGGAACTGCGGCAGGTGGAAGGCGATGGTCCGCACCTGGTTCAGGGCGTCCAGCCGGTGGGCCCAGCGGGCGACGAACCGCTGCTGGTTGCGGGTCGCCAGGCGCAGCTTGTAGCCGGAATCGATGGAATTGGCGGTGATGCTGAGGTGGTGGATGATCTCCGAGCGCGGCTCATAGATGATCTGCGCGCCGCGCTCCCGCAGGCGGAAACACAGGTCGGCGTCCTCGCAATAGGCGGGCGCGAAGGCGAGATCGAAGCCGTCCAGCGCCGCGAAGTCCGCCCGCCGCACGGCCAGACAGGCGCCCGAGGCGTAGTCCACCTCGCGCGCCACGTTCCAGCGGGGCAGGCCCGGGTCCTGGAACAGGCCGATCATCTCGCTGGTCCCGTCGGCGTTGATGCGGGCGCCGGCCTCCTGCAGGCGACCATCGGGGAACAGCATCTTGGGCGCGACGGCGCCCACCTTCGGGTCGTCCAGGGCCTCAACCAGGGGGCCAAGCCAGCCGTCCCTGACCTGGACGTCGTTGTTCAGGAAGATCAGCACGTCGCCCCGCGCCTCGGCCGCCGCCCGGTTGCAGGTGCGGATGAAGCCCTGGTTCTCGGCGTTGGTGACGACCCGCAGGCCCTTGACCAGCGGCAGGACCGCGGCCGTGTCATCCCTCGACGCGTCGTCGATCACCAGGGTTTCGGCGGCCTCCAGGCCACCCGCCTGGGCCAGGGCCTGCAGGCATTCCAGGGTGAACTTCAGATTGTTATAGGCCGGGATGATAATGCTGACCCGGGGGACGGCGGGCGCCGGCAGCACGATCTTGCGCGCCGCGGCGGCCAGGTCACCGGTGATCGAGACCATGGTCGGGGCGGTCGGAACAAACTGCTCAACCCGATCGGCCTGCACCCGTCGCCAGGTGGCGGCCAGATCCTCATAGGCCTGCAGGTCATAGGCGGCCGGGTCGCGGCTGCGGCTGGCTGAACGCATCTGATCGAACAGGGCCGCGGCCCCCTGCAGGCCCGAACCCGCCAGGGGCGCAGGCTTGGCCCCGTCGTGGCGGGCCCAGTGTTCGAGGCTGCTATAGGGCGTGGCCGCGGCGTCCGGATTGGCCAGAAGATAGGCCGCCTCGTCAAAATCCGCCGCTGGCCACAGCCCCTCAAAGGCGCCGCGGGTGAGGTAGTCGCTCAGGGGATCGAGATCGCCCCGCTCGGCGGCGCCGTCCTGCTGCAGATAGTAGGCCGTATCGAAGTGCGGGCAGGGATCGCGGTGCTCCCGGGTCCCGAACCGGACGAAATGCGCCAGCGGATTGAAGCCCGGCGCCCGCAGGTCGCGGTAGCGCTCGGCGTACCAGGCGCCGTCGAACAGGGGATGCGGATCACGGCCAAGCTCGGCCCCGCCGCTGACATAGTCCAGCAGGGGCGCGATCCCGGCGGCGGCCACCTCCGGGTGGCGCTCCAGGTACCAGTCGTTGGCGAACAGGGGGTGAGGGTCGAGGCCCTGACGCCAGCCCTCCCGCAGATAGTGGGTGAGCGGATCCTCGCCGGAGACGGCGACGGCCTCGCACTGGCCCACATAGTGGCGCACGTCGAACAGCGGGTGGGGATCCAGGCCCTGGGCGGCGCCCACCAGCAGATAGTGCTGCAACACGCTCAGGCCGCTGGTCTCCAGGGCCTCGCCGTGACGCAGGCGGTAGTCGCCGACGCTGACCAGGGGGTGGGGATCAAGGCCCGCCCCATCGCCGAGCGCCAGATAGTGAGCCAGGGGCGCCCAGCGCGATCCGGCCAGTTCCGGCGCCCGGGCCAGATAGGCGCCCTGGTCGAACAGGGCCCGGGGCTGGGCGGCCGGGTCAGGCCCGGCGCGGACATAGGCGTCGAGGGCGAGGGTCGGGGCGGGCTCTGCGCCAAGCCCGTGCAGCGTCTCCTCCCGCCAGACCCCGGCGGTCAGGATCATCAGCGCCCGTCCGGGCCATTTGCCCCGGGCGAGCACGCCCGCCACCCGCTGGCTCAGCCGGGGCAGGACGAGATTGGCCGGGGCCTTCGCGCGCGCCTCCCGGAACCGGCGCCAGCGCTGCGCCGCCGCCGCGGCGGTCTGCAGTCGGACGTACCGACGGCGGTCCAGCCGTTCAGCGGCCTGCTCGCTCGGCGAGGGAGAACTGGGGTCTGACACGGCGATCCGTCGGGACTGGGGTTTCAGCTTTCGCCGAGGAGGTCGTCGAGCCGCTCGCCGAAGGCCTGTTCCAGCCGATCCCGGGCGGCGATGTCGGCGGTCAGGGTCGCGCGTTCCGCCTCCAGGGCGGCGAGCTTGGCCTGTTCGAAGGCCAGGTGCTGTCGCGCCTCCAGCAGTTCGGCCCGGGCGACGGCGAGGTCCGACGTCACCGGGGAGACGAACACGCCGATGGCGTGGGCCATATCTTCCAGGCTCTGGGCGACGGTCGCGAGGTCTTCCACCGGCCGGGGTTCATCCCGCGCAGCGGCCTCGAACCAGTCGTAGACCTGAGCGGCCAGGGCGCCGACGCGGGGCACGCCCGCCAGGGTCTCCGTCGCCGCATTGTGGCGAAGGTCCTTGGTCAGGAAGCCGTCGATCGCCTTGGCCGCCTGGGGCGTCAGGGCCGGCAAGGGCGCGCCGTGGGCCGCCTCGATGCGCGCGACCTGGCCCCGCCAGTCGGTCAGCAGGCCTTCATAGGGCACGATGGCCCGGGGCATGTCGCGGCTGTAGCGCTCGGCCGCCAGCATGTAGGCGATCCAGACCAGCAGGGACTTCTCCACCGGAAAACCGTCCCGCTTGGCCAGCGATCCGGCCACCTCCAGCGGATGGCGAACCGGGATCACCGCCCGGGCGGCCAGACCCAGGTCGTCCAGCACCGTGCGCCAGAGAGGGCCCAGGACGCTGACCCGGGGATCCTTCATCAGCGGATGTCGGGCGCCGGCGAATTCCTCGTCGAACAGGTCGGTGGCCCGCGTGATCCACCGCTTCTCCTCCCGCGGCTCCAGGGCGCGGTAGGGAAAGGCGAAGGGATCATCCCAGGCGCCGCCGGCCGCCCGCAGCCGCTGATCGTTGAAGACGGCGATCCGCCAGGGTTCGAAATAGCCCTTTGCGTTGTGCTCATCCCCCGGCATCACGTTTTCTGGCAGGGACGCCCCGGCCAGGGCCAGGACCTGGGTAATGGCCGAGGTGCCCGACCGGTGCATGCCCAGGACGAGATAGGCCGCGCGGCTCGAGGTCGAGCTGGCGGCGGGGCGGTCCTCAGGCTGGCTGACGGCTTGGCTCACACAAGCTGCTGTATGACCGCGCGGCCCGCGCGGCAAGACGCGAACGCCGCGGTTGATCCCTCGGGCCAACTGTTGCACACACCCTTCGGCCTCGACAGGGAGCCCCGCATGGCCGACCTGGCCGCCCAAGACCTCACCTTCGCCCTGGTCGTCACCGCGCTCGATGCGGACTTCTACCTGCGCGCCTATCCCGACGTGGACGCCGCCGGGCTCGACCCGGTGTCCCACTATATCGCGGCCGGCTGGCGGGAAGGGCGGGACCCTGCGCCGTGGTTCTCGAGCGCCGCCTATCTGGAAGACCACCCCGACGTGGCCGCCGCCGGGCGCAATCCGCTGGCCCACTTCCTCCAGTTCGGCGCGCAGGAAGGCCGTCTGGCGCGTCCGTCGTCCCTGGCCCGACTTCGCCGCGAGGATGTGGCCCAATCCGCCTGGAGCTACGAGCCGGCCGCCCCCGCCCCGCCTGCGCCGGCCGATCCTGGCCTGGCGCCTGTGATCGCCTCCGCGCCGCCGGAGGAGTCGACCTATGAGCTGGTCGCCGAGGCCTTCGACCGCCGCTTCTACCTGGCGGAGAACCCCGACGTGGCCGAGAGCGGGGGCGATCCGCTCACCCACTTCCTCGAGTCCGGCTGGAGAGAGGCCCGCGACCCGGCGCCCTGGTTCTCCGTCGCCGACTATCTGGAGCTCAACCCCGACGTCGCCGCCTCGGGCATGCACCCGTTCGTCCACTATCTTCAGGCGGGTCGCCAGGAGGGAAGGGCCGCCCGGCTGGACCTGGGGTTCCGCTACAAGATCATCGCCGCCCTTCAGCCCCTGGAGGCGCGGATCGAGGCCCGTGAGCATTTCGACGAACGGGTCGAACCCGGCGACGCCGAGGCGCTGGCCGCCCTGCTGGCGCAGTCGAGATCCGGGCTCGCCGACCTGCATCTGACCTTCAGCCATGATGACTACGCCGCCAATCTCGGCGGGGTGCAGCTCTGCCTGCAGCGGGAGGCGGCCGCGGCGGCCGCGACGGGTCGCGATCACCTGCACGTCTATCCGTTCAACCATAGGCCGATGTTGCGTCGCCCAGGCCATGCCGAGCCTGTGGGTCTGGTCTGGAATGGAGTCAACGCCGGGGCGTTCAGCGTCCCCACCCTGGTGGAAGGTCTGGAGGCCGCCCTGGCCGAGGTCGCGCCGGGCCGCCGCAGTCTGGCGGTGCACAGCCTGCTGGGCCACTCGGTCAGCGACGCCCTGGCCATCACCCGGTCGGCGGGGCTGAGCGAGGGTTGGTTCTGGGTCCACGACTTCGCCAGCGCCTGCGCCAGCTATCACCTCTTGCGCAATGACGTGGCCGATTGCGGGGCCCCGCCCGTGGGCAGCGCCGCCTGCGGGGTCTGCATATATAACGACCATCGGCAGTTCCATCTGGACGAGCATGAGCGCCTGTTCCGCGCCCTCAGCCTGTCGGTGGCCGCGCCCAGCCAGGCGGCCCTGGACACCTGGCGGCGGGGCGCCGGGCACCCGGCGAAACAGACCGTGGTGGCGCCCCTGGCCAGACTGGTCCCCCGATCCGCAGCCGGGACGAGCGCAGGCGCCGGCGAGGCCCGTCCCTTCCGCCTGGCCTTTCCGGGCCTGCCGAGCCCGCTGAAGGGCTGGCCGGTGTTCCGCGACCTGGTGCTGAAATACGCCGAGGATCCGCGCTATGAGTTCCTGCATCTGGCCCGCGATCCCGCCGCAGGCCTGCCGCTGACCTTCCACTCGGTGACGGTCACCGAGGATCAGCCCCAGGCCATGCAAGGCGCCCTGGAGGCCCTTGAGGTGGACGCCGTCATGATCTGGTCCCTGTGCCGCGAGACCTTTTCCTTCACCACCCATGAGGCCGCCGCGGCCGGCGCCGCCATCCTGACCGGACCTGACAGCGGCAATGTCGCCGCCTTCGTCGAGGCCACGGGCCGGGGCGAAGTGATCGCCAATGAGACGGCCCTGTTTGACCTGTTCGAAACGGGCGAGATCACCCGGCTGGCCCGCGCCCGTCGGGCTCCGATCCTGGCCGACCTCGCCTACAGCCGCCTGACCATCGACCTGCTCGACGGCGAGATCGCCCGATGAAGGTGCTCTGCTATTCCAGCTTCACCTTCTCCTATCTGAACCGGGCGCGGGTGCTCTATTCGACCCTGCGGCGCTTCCATCCGGACTGGGAGCTGGTGGCCCTGATCACCGATGAGCCCCCCGAGGGATTCGCCTTCGACCCCGCCAACGAACCGTTTGACCGGGTGGTCTGGGCTGAGGACCTGGGGATCGAGGCCTTCCGCAACTGGCTGTTCCGCCACGACGTGGTCGAGGTCTGTACGGCGGTGAAGGGCCCCTTCCTGCACCAGGCCTGCGCCCAGGCCGACATCGCCATCTATCTCGATCCCGACACCGCGCTGCTCGCGCCGCTCGATCCCCTGATCGAGATGCTGGGGGAGCATCAGATCCTGCTCACCCCCCATCTGATCGACCCGAACACAGAGCGGACGGCGATTCTCGACAACGACCTGTCGGCCTCGCGCACCGGTATCTTCAATCTGGGCTTTGTGGCCATTCGGACCACGGGCGAGGGCGCCCGCTTCGCCAAGTGGTGGAACGATCGCCTGCTGGAATACTGCTATGAGGACATGCCCAAGGGCCTGTTTGTCGACCAGCGCTGGTGCGACCACGTCCCGGCCCTTTTCGACGGGGTCAAGGTGGTGCGAGACCCGGGCTACAATGTCGCCAGCTGGAACCTGTCCCAGCGCCGGGTGGCCATCGGCAAGGATGGGGCGATCACCGTCAATGGCGCACCCTTACGCTTCTGGCACTTCACCAAGCTGGGGCCGACGGGCGACCTGATGACCAAGAAATACGCCGGCGACAACTTCGAGGTCTATGAGATCTGGAACTGGTACAAGCGCCAGGTGACACAGGCGACCGACCCGGCCATTCCGGCCCGCTACTGGGCCTATGGCGCCTTCGCCGACGGGACGCCGATCGATAAGGCCCACCGGGTCCAGTGGCGCGAGAGCCCCGACCTCCAGGCCCATTTTGAAGACCCCTTCGCCGCAGGGCCCGGCAGCTACCTCGAATGGCTGGCCGCCCAGGGCCGCGCGACCCCGGTGGGAGCGGCCGCATGACCTTGCCTTCGCCCGAGGCCGTAGAGGCCCCCCATCCCCTCCTCGCCAAGATCGAACGCCTGGCCGAGCGCCACCACAGGCTCGAAGCCGCTCGACTGGACGCCGAGGCCGAGACCGCCCAGACCCGCTCGCGGCTGACCCTGGCGCTCCTGCAGGCGCTGCAGGGCCAGGCTGTCGCCGAGCGCGCCGTGCGCGATCACCGGATCAGCCAGCACCGCCGGGCCGCTCCCCGATCGCCGAGGCGACACAACCGAATCTCCAAGGCGCTGGACAAGGTCCTTGCGCGGTTGGGAACCCCCGGCCGGGTCGCGGTCATCCTGCGGTCTGGCTTATGGGCGCGTCAGCCGGGGGAAGGCTGGCTCAGCGCCGCCCGCGCGGTGCAGGCCTATCTCGCCGCGGGCGCGTCGGCGGGCGCGCAGCCGCCAGCCCTGGTGGATCAGGCCTATTATCTCGAGACCTATCCGGACCTGGCCGGCGCGGCTGCGCCCCTGCTGCACTATGTGGTCAGCGGCGCTCGCGAGGGTCGGCGCCCGCATCCCCTCTTCGATCCAGCCGATTACGCGACCCGCAACGCGGCGGCCCTGGCGACCTGCGGTCTTGCGCCCCTGGAGCACTTCGTCCGGGTGGGGGCCGCCGAGGGGCGGGACCCGCACCCCCTGTTCGATGTCGACTGGTATCTGAGCCAGGACGCCGAGCTCGCCGCCAGCGGGGCCAATCCGCTCATTCACTACGTGACTTTCGGCTGGCGCTTGGGGCTCAGCCCCCATCCGCTGTTCGCCCCGGACTTCTATCTGGCGCAGTTGCCCCTCGCCGAGCGCGACGGTCCCCCCCTCATGCACTATGTGACCCAGGGCTGGCGTCGGGGCCTGAAACCCCATCCGCTCTTTGATCCGACCTGGTACCTGCGCCAGGCGCCGGAGGTGGCGGCCCAGGGGATCGAACCCCTGTCGCACTTCCTCCGGGAGGGCGCCGCCAAGGGCCTGGACCCCAGCGGCTGGTTCTCCTGCGCCGCCCACCGGCAGGCCCGCGGCGCGCAACTGGACGAGGGCGCCAACCCCCTTGTGGACTATCTGACCGGGGGCGCCTGGGCGATCAGCGCCGGCGCGCCCGGCTTTGCGCCCGCGGCCTATCTGGCGGCCAACCCCGAGTTGGTGGAGAGCGGCCTGACGCCCCTGGAGCACTGGGCCCGCCGCAGTCAGAGCTCAGCCTCACACCCCTGAGGCGGCGGCCTCTTCGACCCCCAGCGCCGCCAGGGCCCGGCTGATGTCCTGGTAGTAGGCCGGCACATAGTGGAAGGGGCTCAGACCCCACCGGTGTTCGGGATCCGCCAGCCGGTGTTCGGGCCTGGCGCGCACCACCTGCGCCTGCGGCAGGCTGGCCAGAAAGTGCGCCTCATACTGGGCCAGCATCCGATTGTGGCCGGCCAGATCCGCCGGCCGGCCGTCCCAGATGTGTGGATGGCCCTGCAGGGGAACCGACCCGCCCCCGGGGATGGCCTGGCGCTCGGCCCACTGGGCTGAGTGCAGGATCAGCCTGGCCTCCCGAAGCACGGTCATGCGCAGCAGTTCGGCCAGATCGACCACAGCCTGCCGCCAGAGCCGGTAAGCGGCGACGCTCAATCGGGGTACGGCCTGGGGCGCCGCCAGAGCGGGCTGTTGCAGATAGCCGCCGGTCTCCAGCTCGAAGCTGTGGGTGACCAGGGCGCCGGAGGGCAGGCGGAGCAGGTCGAAACGCTCGTCGATGAAGTCGAAGATCAGGTGGGTCGGCCGATGCGCGATCAGCTGGGCCAGGCCGGTCTTCAGCAGGTCGGCCTCGACGGCCAGGTGCTGATAGCGGGTCAGGCCCTCCGGCGGGTCGGGCTGCGCGCGATAGCCGGGCGCCGGCGACGACAGGAGGCTCGCCAGGCTGCTGCGCGAGACATAGAGCAGGTCCTGGGGGGCCGCCTCCCGCAGGGGCCACAGATCCCGGGTGATACAGCTTCCAACGATGGCGATCCTAGCCATGAATCCTTCCACGGGACGGTTTCAACCCTGGCCTTAGCATGTTCGCCGCATAAGGACCCCGCCATTGACTCGCCCGGCGAGCCTCGTCATGTGTCGCGGCCTCAATCGCTCCAGGCCCGTGGGGCGGCCAGGCTCCGACGGACGCCCGTACGCATGAAGCTCCTCAATCCGTTCGCGTCCCTGCCAGACAACCTGCTGACGCGGGCGCTCAAGGACGGGACCACGCCGCTGGCCTTCGCGGGCGGGTTCAGCCTGGTCAGCAACCTGCTTTACCTGGCCCTGCCGCTCTACACCTTCCAGATCTATGGCCGGGTGCTGGCCAGTTACAGCATCTCCACCCTGGTGGTCCTCACCATCGGCGCCCTGCTGGTCTTCGTGGTTTCCGGCGTCATCGACGAGCTTCGCACCCGGGTGCTGATCAACTATGGCATCGCCCTGGACCAGAAGGTGTCGAGCCACATCTTCGCCGCCCTGTTCGAGGCCGAGACCCGCGGCCAGGGGCATGGGGGCGCCCAGGCCCTGCGCGACCTCGACAGCTTCCGCCAGCTGCTTACCGGCGCGGTGTTCGCGGCCATTTTCGACCTGCCCTGGATGCCGATCTTCATCGGCATTCTGTTCGTCATCGATCCGGCCGTCGGGTTCATCACCCTGTTCGGCGCCTTCGCCCTGTTCGGCCTGGCCCTGCTGCAGGATCGCCTGTCACGGCCGCCTCTGCAGGAGGCCAACGAGGCCAGCCTGAAGAGCTACGCCTTCACCGACGCCGCCCTGCGCAATGGCGAGGTGGTCCGCGCCATGGGCATGCTGCAGGCCCTTGGCTCGCGCTGGTCGGCCTATCGCGCGCGGTCGATCGAGCGGGGCGCCTGGGCCTCCCAGCGGGCCAGCGTCCTGGGCAACGCCACCAAGTTCACCCGCATGTTCATCCAGATTCTGGTGATCGGGGTCGGGGCCTATCTGGTGGTGATCGGCAAGATCGGGCCGGCCATGCTGTTCGCCAACATGATCCTGGCCAGCCGCGCCCTGCAGCCCATCGAGAAGCTGGTCGGCGCCTGGGACGGCATCGTCAACGGCGGGCGGGCCTATGACCGGCTGAACAAGGCGCTGGAGACCTACAAGCCCGCCGCCACCACCACGACCCTGCCGCGGCCGCTTGGCCAGCTGAGCATCGAGGGGGTTAACTTCGCCCCGCCCGGCGCCGAGCGCTACGTGCTTCAGGGGCTGAACTTCAAGATCGAGCCCGGCGAGATGCTGGGGATCATCGGCCCCTCAGGCGCCGGCAAATCGACCCTGGCCCGGCTGCTGGTCGGGGTCTGGCGGCCCAATATCGGCCATGTCCGCCTGGACGGCGCTGACGTGTTCTCGTGGAATCGCGCGGAGTTCGGCCGGCATGTGGGCTATCTGCCCCAGGACACCGAGCTGTTCGCCGGCACCCTGCGGGACAATATCGCCCGCTTCCTGCCCGACATCACCGATGTTCAGGTGGTGGCCGCCGCCACCCTGGCCGACGTTCACAGCCTGATCCTGCGCCTGCCCAAGGCCTATGAGACCGAGCTGACCGACGGCGGCTATCTGCTGTCGGCCGGCCAGCGCCAGCGGGTGGGCCTGGCTCGGGCCCTCCTGGGCGAGCCTCGCCTGCTGGTCCTGGACGAACCCAACGCCAGCCTGGACGCCGATGGGGAGGACGCCCTGATGCGGGTGATCGACACCCTGAAGGCCAAGGGCACGACCATCGTGGTGGTCTCCCACAAGCCCACCATCCTGCGCTCGGCCGACAAGATGCTTGTCCTGCGGGATGGCCGGATGGAGCTGTTTGGTCCCAAGGATGCGGTGATGGCGCGCTTCACCCAGCCATCCGCCCCCGCGCGACCCGTCGAGGCTGGTCAATGAAGTTCGACCTGGAGCCCATCAAGCGCATCCTGGGGCCGGTGCGCCCCCTCGATCCGCGCTTCGACGTCAGTGAGGCCGGCCCCGACCGGACCCTGGACAAGCGCATGTGGCGGCCGATTCTCATCGGCTGCGTCGTGGTCGGCGTCTTCGTGTTCGGCATGCTCATCTGGGCCGCGTTCGCCCAGATCAGTTCGGCCACATCGGCGCCCGCCGAGGTGCGTGTCGAGGCCAGCCGCAAGACCCTGCGCCACCGCGAGGGTGGGGTGGTGTCCGAGATCCTGGTCCGCGAGGGCCAGCGGGTGGCCGCCGGCGCGCCCCTCCTGCGGTTCGATTCGGTCCAGGCCGACGCCGCCGTGGACGTGCTCCAGAATCAGTACGACGCCGTCCTGGCCCAGAGCGCCCGCTTCACCGCCGAATCGGTGGGCGCCCGCACGCTGGTCCTGCCGCCGGAGCTGACCAACCGCATGGCCGACCCGCGGGTGGCGGGTCTGATCCGCGACCAGCAGCTGCTGTTCAATTCCCGCCTGCAGTTCTTCCTCAGCCAGGAAGGGGTGCTGGGCCAGCGCATTGACCAGCTCGCCACCCAGATGGTCGGCGTTCAGGCCCAGCTGGACTCCATCGACGAACAGCTGGCCCTGACCCGCGAGGAGCTGGCCGGCTATCAGACCCTCTACGAGAAGGGCTATGCGCCCAAGACCCTGATCCTGCGCTATGAGCGCAGCCTGTCGGAACTGGGCGGCCGCCGCGGGGCCCTGACATCGGAGCTCAACCGCCTTCGCCAGGCGCAGGGCGAGGCGCGTATGCAGCTGACCACCCTGCGAAACCAGCGAATCAGCGAGGCCGCCGAGGGGCTGCGCCAGATGCAGAACCAGCTCTCGGACGTCGGCCCACGACTGACGGCGGCCCAGCAGGTTCTCGCCCGGACCACCGTCGCCTCGCCGGTGGACGGCTACGTCCTTAACCTTACCCAGTTCACCGTGGGCGGCGTCGTCACCCCAGGCGAGCTGCTGATGGATGTGGTGCCGGCTGACGCGCCGCTGATCGTCCACGCCCGGATCGCCCCGCAGGATATCGACAGCGTGACCGTCGGCCAGAAGGCCCGGGTGGAGATCACCGCCTTCGCCCAGCGCGCCAAGCCGCTGGACGCGACCGTCACCAGCGTATCAGCCGACCGGCTGGTGGATCCTCAGACCGGCGCGACCTATTTCCTGGCGGAATTGCGTATAGAACCAGCGGATCTGGCCAAATTGCCCGAGGGCGCCAGCCTGTCGCCGGGCATGCCTGGCCGGGCCATGATCGTCACCGGCCGCCGCTCGATCCTCGACTATATGATCAGCCCGCTGACCGACACGTTCGATGGGGCGCTGCGCGAGGAATAGATCGCATATGGGCGCCGCCCGCCCGGTGAATGGGCGGTTGGTCCAGGGGATCGGGCGGGGGCTTTTTCGTATTGCGTATCGACCGCGCATCCGATACCTCTTCCTCGGGCTCGTTTAACCTTCGCCACGTCCATGTGTAATGGCGCGGAGAGGGACCGCTAGGACCGCTCCATCCGAGGATGGTGGCCAGGCGTTCTGGGGTCCACGTGACACTGACTGGAGAGAAGCATGGCTGACTATCAATTCGACACGATCACGGAAGCGCAGGCCCTGGCCTACAACGCCGCGAACGACTCCCTGGCCTTCGCGCCCGGCACCAACGCCAGCAACATCACTGTTCTGTTCATCCCCGCCGCGGGCGCTGACCCGGCCCGGGTGAGCATCACGGTCGCTGGCGTGACCAAGGTGTTCGGCAACAACATCCTCGGCGAAGTCGCGACCACCACCACCGGTTCGCAGCTCTACATCGGCACCGCCGGCAACGACGGCCCGATCGCCGGCACCTCCGCTGCTGACGGCATGTACGGCAACGCCGGTAACGACACCCTGACGGCTGGTGAAGGCGCCAACTTCGTTCAGGGCAACGCTGGCGACGACTCGATCACCTCCGGTTCCTCGGCCGACATCCTGTACGGCGGCCAAGGCAACGACACGATCACCGCCGGCGCTGGCAACAACTTCGTCCAGGGCAACCTCGGCAACGACTCCATCCTGGGCGCTGGCGCTTCCAACGCCGCTGAAACCCTGCTGGGCGGTCAAGGCAACGACACCATCACCGGTGGCGCTGGCTCCGACTTCCTCAACGGCAACCTGGGTGACGACGTCATCCTGGGCGGCGCTGGCAACGACACCGTCCTGGGTGAAGCTGGCAACGACAACCTCGGTGGTGAAGCCGGTAACGACTCGGTCGATGGCGGCGACGGCAACGACACCCTCGACGGTGGTGACGGCAACGACACCATCTGGGGCGGTCTTGGCACTGACGCCATCACCGGCGGCAACGGCAACGACTCCCTGCAGGGCAACGCCGGCACCGACACCCTCACCGGTGGCGCTGGCAATGACTCCATGTATGGCGGTCAGGACAACGACGAGATCAACGGCACCAGCGGCAATAACT
Organism: Phenylobacterium sp.; assembly: GCF_030693405.1. GTDB lineage: Bacteria > Pseudomonadota > Alphaproteobacteria > Caulobacterales > Caulobacteraceae > Phenylobacterium. Next base: position 677 of record NZ_JAUYAW010000018.1, on the reverse strand, counting down.
GGGCCAACGGCAACCTCGGCAACGACTCCATGACGGCCGGCACCGGGAACGACACCTTCCTCGGCGGCCAGGGTGATGACACCATCACCGCGGCGGCCAACGGCGGGAACAACTTCCTGAACGGCAACCTCGGCAGCGACTCCGTCCTCGGCGGCGCTGGCACCGACACCATCTACGGTGAAGACGGCAACGACGTCCTCGACGGCGGCGCTGGCAACGACTTCGTGGACGGCGGCGAAGGCAACGACGTCCTGCGCGGCGACGCTGGCAATGACACCCTGCTGGGTGGCAATGGCAACGACGACCTCAATGGCGGCGCTGACAACGACAGCCTGTCGGGCGGCGCTGGCAACGACATCCTGACCACGGGCGCCGGTAACGACACCGTCTCGGGTGGCGAAGGCAACGACTCCATCGATGCGGCCGCTGGCGGCAACAACAACATCCTCGGCGACGCTGGTAACGACACCATCATCGCTGCGGCTGGCAACGACACCATCAATGGTGGCGACGGCGATGACCGCATCACCCTCGGCGACGGCGTGAACGTCGGCATGGGCGGCGCGGGCAACGACTCGATCACCGGCGGCGCTGGCGCCGACACCATCACCGGCGGTGTTGGCGTTGACACCATGGCCGGCGGTGCGGGTGCTGACCGCTTCGTCTTCGCGGTGGGC
>NZ_JAUYAW010000017.1 GCF_030693405.1 Phenylobacterium sp. | reverse complement strand
AAGAAGTACATCGACTTCGACGAGCCCTGGGACATGGACAACCAGCCCCTGGTGCCCGAGGACCTGAACGTCGCCCTGCAGACCGAATATGTCAGCAGCCACCTGAACACCCCGAGCCTGCGGGCCCAGTTCATCAACAAGTCGCTGCTGCGGTCCTTCTCCTCGATCCTGCACGGGGAACAGGGGGCGCTGAACCTGTCGGCCAGCCTCTGCCACGTGCTGCTGGACCAGGGGGCGCAGGAATACGCCGCCAACCAGACCCGCGAAGAGGCCCGTCACGTCACGGCCTTCGCCAAGTACATCAAGGCCCGCTGGGGCCGGCCGGTGGAATGCACCAAGGTCCTGCAGGACCTGCTGGTGGACATCATCGGTTCGCCGGAGGTCTACAAGAAGATCATCGGCATGCAGATGCTGGTGGAAGGCCTGGCCATGGGCGCCTTCGCCACCTTCTACCAGAAGCTCAACGACCCGCTCGGCCGCAAGCTGATGCAGCTGGTGATGACCGACGAGGCCTTCCACCATAAGTTCGGGAAGATCTGGGCCGACCGCACCATCCCCAAGCTGAGCCCGCAGGAACACGAGATCATCGAGGACTGGGCGGCCCACTGCTTCCAGGTGCTGCTGTTCAATCTCGTCTCGCCCAGCGAGCAGCGCGACCTCTATGAGGAGTTCGGCCTCGACCCCGACAAGGTGCTGGAAGAAATCCAGAAGCTGGCCACCGACGAGGCCCGCCGCGAGGACATGAAGGAATCGACCAACATCTTCCGGGTGTTGATCAAGACCCTGCTGAACGCCGGCATCATCACCGACCGCACGCGGGCCTTCTACGGCATGTATGTGGACATGGAGGAGCTGAAGAACGAAGGCGACCGCATGGTCGGCGACGACATCGCCGAGGAAGGCATCATCTATCTGCAGGCGATCAACTTCAAGGAACGAGCCCTGAAGCCCGTCACCATCGCGGCCGAATAGCCCACCGATTGACCACGGTTGCGACGCCCGCCGGCCCGTGTCGGCGGGCGTCCTTGTTCCGGGCGCATTGTTTTTTTATCTTCGGGCGCATGCTGATCACCCCTGCCTTCCACCGCCTTGTCCCCGGCCTGGCGCTCGCCGCCGCCCTGCTGGCCGCCGCGCCGATGGCCAGCGCGGCTGCGCCAGAGCCCGCCAGCCAGGTTGAGCTGACCAAGATGACCGGCCGCTGGTACGAGGTGGCCCGCACCCCCAACGCCATGCAGAAGGCCTGCGAGGCGGCCACCGCCGACTGGACCCGGGCGGGCGCCGGCTATTCGGTGGTGCAGACCTGTCGCAGGGGCGCCCCCGATGGGCCAAAGAAGGAATGGAAGGCCAGCGCCACCCCGGTCGATCCGGTGAAGAACGCCAAGTTCAAGCTCTCCTTCTTCGGTGGGGTGATGAACCAGGAATACTGGGTGCTCGACCATCGCACGGACCAGGGCTGGCTGATCATGGGCACGCCGGGCGGCAACTATGTCTGGCTGCTGTCCAAGGCCCCGCAGCTGACCGCCTCGGTCCGCGCTCAGGCCATCGCCCGCATCAAGCAGCTCGGCTACGACACCTCGAAACTGGAATTCCCGCAGCAGGTCCGCTGAGGCCCGCCGGCGCCCCCTTGCGCCCGGAACGAAGCCCGAACATTGTGGCGGCATGGATCTCGTCCTCACCACCTGCGCCCCGGCCTCGCGCCCACAGATCACCCAGGCGGTGACCCGCGGCGCGGCCCGCCTGCTGGCGGCCTTGGGCTATGCGCCGCTGACCGAGGTATGCCTGCCCAATGGCCGGCGAGCCGATCTGATGGCCCTGGGACGCCGGGGCGACCTCTTCATCGTCGAGGTGAAGTCCAGCCTGGAAGACTACCGGACCGATCTGAAATGGCGGGAATATGCGCCCTATTGCGACGCCTTCGCCTTCGCTGTGGCCCCGGAATTCCCCCAGGATATCCTTCCTGAGGACCCGGGCCTGATCGTGGCCGACGCCTTTGGCGGGGCGGTTCTGCGTGAAGCGCCGGTGGCGAGCCTTGCCGGGGCGCGGCGCAAGGCCCTGACCGTCGCCTTCGGGCGGCTGGCGGCCTTGAGGGCCGGGGCGGCGCTCAGCCTTTAGGTGTTCAGCGCGGGGCGCGCTTGGCCAAGATCCGCTGCAGGGTCCGCCGGTGCATGTTCAGCCGCCGGGCGGTCTCCGAGACATTGTGGCCGCACAGCTCATAGACCCGCTGGATATGCTCCCACCGCACCCGATCGGCGCTCATGGGGTTTTCCGGCGGGGCGGCGACGTCCCCGGGCAGGGCCAGCAGGGCGCGGGCCACGTCGTCGGCGTCGGCGGGCTTGGACAGATAGTCGACGGCCCCGGCCTTCACCGCGGCCACGGCGGTGGCGATATTGCCATAGCCGGTCAGCATGATGATCTTGGCGTCGGGGCGGGCCTCGCGGACGGCCTCCACCACTCTCAGCCCAGTGCCATCTTCCAGGCGCATGTCCAGGACGGCGAAGGCCGGCGGATAGACCTTCACTGCGGCCAGGGCCTCGGTGACGCTGGCGGCCAGGACGGGCTCGAAACCGCGGCCCTCGAGGGCGCGTCCCAGCCGTGTTCGCAGGGCCGTGTCGTCATCGAGCAGCAGCAGGCTTTTGTCGGCCAGGCCCTCGATCTGGGTGCTCAGGTCGCTCATCTCTGCCACCCGCGCGTGCGGGCCTCCCTCCGTGCGTGTAGTCATTGTGGCGTGCGCCGGGTCGGGTTCGCAAGGGGCCGACGCCAGCGACTAGCCGTGCGCCGACTCAATTCGGGTTCTCGGCCAGCGAACGGACACCACGGCTCCCTTGGGGCGTCCATTCTGGAAGGTGACCCTGGCCCCGGTTCGCTCCAGCAGGGTCTTGGAGATGAAGAAACCCAGGCCCATCCCCACATGGCCGGTCCTCGATCCCTCGGCGCCCGGCCGGCTGGTCACATAGGGCTCCCCCAGCCGGGCGAGGATCTCCGGGGCGATGCCGGGGCCGTCGTCACGCACCTCCAGGGAGATGGTGTCGGCGTCGAAGCGGGCGGTGACCAGGACCTCGGACGCGGCGAAGTCGACGGCGTTCTCCACGAAGGATGAGATGGCGTGGATCACCTCGGGCATGCGCTTGATGCCCGGCTTGCGGGCGTCCGGCGCGCCGGTGACGATGGCTTCGAGCCGGACCCCCTTCACGTCCCGGTGCGGCTCGATGACCTCCTGCAGCAGCTGCAGCAGGCTCATGCGTTCGTGAACCTCATCGGAGGCGCCGGGGGTTTCGGTCAGCCGGGCCAGGATCTCCCGGCACCGCTGGGCCTGGGCCATCAACAGTTCAGCGTCCTCCCGCACCTGGGGCGTGACCGCCTCCCGGGCCATCTCCTTGGCGACGATGGCGATGGTGGCGAGCGGTGTTCCCAGTTCGTGGGCCGCCGACGCGGCCAGCCCGCCCAGCGCCGAGAGGCGACGTTCCCGCGCCAGCACCGCCTGGGTGACATCCAGGGCCAAGGCCCGGCGGGCGGTTTCCTGGGCGGCCTCGCGTACGAAGGCGGCGCTGATCCCCAGGGCCAAGAACAGGGCGGCCAGGGTCGCCAGGCGATAGCCGAGCGGCGCGGCGTCCAGGATTCCGGCGCCGGGAAGCGGATAGGCGTAGAGGCTGATGACCGCCAAGCTGGCCGCCGCCACCGCCGCCAGGGTCGCCGTCGGGCGCAGGGAGAGGGTGGCGGCGGCCAGGGCCAGGGGCGGCAGGATCAGAACCACGAAGGGATTGACCACGCCCCCCGTCAGGGCGGCCAGCCCCGCGACCCTGAGAATATCGAAGCCCAGCTGGAGCGTCGCCTCGACCGGGTGCAGGAGGCGCTGGCCTGGCGTGGCGATGCCCACCAGGAGATTCACCCAGGCCGACAGGCCAATGACGCCGAAACAGATGGCGTAGGGGGCGGGCAGGGCGAAGACCACGGCCGCCAGGGTCAGGGCGGCGGCCTCGCTGGCCAGCATGACCCAGCGCAGGGTCACCACAGAGCGAATGCGCAGCCTTCCCTGGCCGAGGACCGCCTCGTCCCAGGCCAGCTCGCCTTGCAGTAGGGCGGTGCTTTGCCTATCGAGACCCAAGGGGTCTTTCAGGCCCGCCGATCCGTCGTTCTTCAGGGCCATGGCCAAGACAGGATCACCGAGATCGGCGGTCGTGGCGAGCCCCAAACGAAGATCGACTCCCTTGCGAAAGGTCGCGCCATGTCGAAACGCTCGCTGATCATCATCGCCCTGGTGGCCCTTCTCGGCCTCGCGGCAGGCGCGGCCCTGTTCTGGCGGACCGAGGGTCCGGCCGGCGGCTCCAGCGCCCAGGCCGATGTGGGCGGCCCGTTCGAGCTGGTGAACCAGGACGGGCAGGCGGTCGACCAGTCGATCCTGGAAGGTCGCTGGAGCGTCGTCTTCTTCGGCTTCACCTACTGTCCGGACATCTGTCCCTCGACGCTGCAGGCGGTGGCCGCCGCCCAGGATCAGCTGGGACCCCGGGGGGCGGACCTGCAGACCGTATTCATCTCCGTCGATCCGGAACGCGACACGCCTGAACAGCTGAAGACCTATCTCAGCCTGGAGGCCTTTCCGGAGGGCGTGGTCGGCCTGACCGGGACGCCCGAGCAGATCGAGCAGGTGGCCAAGTCCTACTATGTCTACTACCGCAAGTCCGGCGAGGGTCCCGACTACACCATCGACCATTCCACGGCGGCCTATCTGATGGACCCGAAGGGTCGGTTCAACCGGGTGCTGGCCTATGGCCTGGCCCCTGATGAGATGGCGCGGCTGATCCGCTCGGCGATGCAGGAGGGGTGAGTCCCGCCCGTCCGGGTGTGACCCCTCGCCGCGGCGTCCAGGGCCTGGGGGAACGGCCAAGGCTGGACTCCGTTAAGGCTCCGCATGATATGTTGCGGTGCACAAGGACCTTAAGCAGATGCTCTACACCCTGCACGAGACCAGCTATTATGGCGCCGCGCCCCTGCGGCTGACGGCGCTGCTGACCCGGGATTTCTGGAGTTCGCCGCTCAATCCGGCGCGTAACACCGATCTGGGCCGCCGGATGTTCGCCACCGCCGACCTGTTCTCCAACCTCACTCGGCGCTATCGGCGCCCGGACTGGGGGATTGATTCGGTGGAGATCGGCGGACACACCGTGCCGGTGACCCGCAAGACGGTGTGGAGCTCGCCCTGGGTCAAGCTCACCCATTTCAGCCGCGACGCCAGCGCCTTGCGCCGCGCCGGACGTCGAGGGCCGCAGCCCAGCGTCCTGATCGTCGCCCCCCTGTCCGGGCACTACGCCACCCTGCTGCGCGGCACGGTGCAGGCCTTCCTGCCCGACCACGAGGTCTACATCACCGAATGGGAGAACGCCCGCTCCGTGCCTGTGCTGGAGGGGCGTTTCGACTTCCACGACTACATCGACCATGTGCGCCAGATGCTGGCTGTGGTCGGCCCCCGGGCCCATGTGGTGGCCGTCTGCCAGCCCGGCCCGCCGGTTCTGGCCGCCGTCAGCCTGATGGCCGAGGAGGGCGATGACGCCCGCCCGGCGTCGATGACCTATATGGGCTCGCCGATCGACGCGCGACATTCGCCGACGGTGACCAACCAGCTGGCCGAGGAGCGCCCCTTCGCCTGGTTCGCCTCGAACATGATCTACACCGCCCCGCCGCCCTATCCCGGCATGGGCCGGCGGGTCTATCCGGGCTTCGTCCAGCTCTATTCCTTCATGTCGATGAACCTCGACCGGCACAAGGAAGCCCATCTGAAGTATCTCGACCACCTGATGGCCGATGACGGGGACTCCGCCGACAAGCACCTGGAATTCTACGACGAGTATCTCTCGGTCCTCGACCTGACCGAGGAGTTCTATCTCCAGACCGTCGACTATGTGTTCCAGCGCTACCTGCTGCCCAAGGGCGAGCTGATCCATCGCGGTCGCCGGGTCGATCCCGGCGCCATCACCGATGTCGGCCTGCTCACCGTCGAGGGGGAGAATGACGACATCTCCGGCATCGGCCAGACCCAGGCCGCCCACGATCTCTGCGCCAACCTGCCGGGCGAGCTGAAGGCCGACTACATCCAGCCCCATGTGGGCCACTATGGGGTCTTCAACGGCCGTCGCTTCCGCGAGGAGATCTATCCCCGGGTGCGGGAGTTCATCGCCCTGCACGAAAGCCGCTTTCACAAGAGCGCCGACCGCCCGTAAATCTGGAGGGGCATGAGTCCCTTTGGCCGAACCTTTGTCGACGGCGACCGGATCGAGATCGCCGGCGCCGTCATCCGCCTGAAAGTCCATCCGCGGGCCAGGCGCGTCTCCCTTCGGCTGGACCGCAGCCGCCGCGAGGTGGTGGCCACCGCGCCCTCGCCCCGGCGCCTGGGGGAGGCTGCGGCCTTCGCCCGCGACCGGATCGATTGGATCGCCGCGCGACTGGCCGAACTCCCGCAGGCTGAGCCCCTGGTTCCGGGGGTGGAGTTGTCGCTCATGGGACGCCCCGTCCGCCTGCTCCACCAGGCGGGGCGGGCCCGCTGGCGGCCGGCCGAAGATGGACGCTCAGCCGAGATCACCGCGCAGGGGGAAGGCGAAGGGTTCGCCCGCGCCGCTCAGCGGCTGCTGCGCAAGCAGGCCCTGGAGGGGCTCACCGACCTGACCCGCATCCATGCCGAGGCGCTCGGCGCCCCCATGCCCAAGGTGGTGCTCACCGACGCGCGGTCGCGCTGGGGATCGTGCAAACCGCCCACAGGCGGTCAGCCGGCGGTCATCCGCTATTCCTGGCGTCTGGCCCTGGCGCCCCTGCCGGTGGCCGACTATGTGGCCGCGCACGAATGCGCCCATCTGCGCGAACTCAACCACGGCCCGCGCTTCTGGGCGCTGGTCGAGACCCTGGTGGGCGACCCCGCCCCGCACCGGGCCTGGCTGCGGACCCACGGGGCCCGCCTCCACGCCATCGGCGTCGACGGGGCCGGTCAGTAGGGGATCTGTTCCGGACTGGCCGCGGCGGGTTCTGCGGGGGCTGGATCGGGGCCGCCGCCGATCATGCCGCCTACCCCGTCCAGCAGGTCACCGATGGGGTCGGCGACCGGGGTCGTCTGCGGCGGCTCAATCACGCCGCCCGGGATCGGTTGGGCGTTGAGCCGCGGCAGCGCCGCACCCATGAAGTCCCGCCAGATCCGCGCCGGCGCGGCCCCGCCCGACACCCGGCGCATGGTGGTGTTGTCGTCCTTGCCCACCCAGACGGCGGCCACGAAGCCGCCGGTGTAGCCGACGAACCAGGCGTCCCGATAATCGTTGGTGGTGCCGGTCTTGCCGGCCAGATCATAGTTGGGCACCTGGGCCGCCGTGCCGGTGCCGCTGGTGACCACGCCGCGCATCATCTGGTTCATGTACTGCAGGGCCGGTGAGCCGATCACCGCCTGGCGCTGCGGCTTGTCCACATTGTGGTCATAGAGCACCCGGCCATCGGCGGTGCGGATGCGCTCGATACCGTAGCCCTGGGCCTTGAAGCCGCCATTGGCGAACGGCGCATAGGCCTGGGCCATCTGCAGGGGTGTGACCTCCACGGCGCCCAGGGCCATGGACGGGTCCAGCTGGATCTTGCCGGTGATGCCCAGGCGCCGCGCCGTGGCCGCCACATTGCCGGTGCCCACCTCGTTGGCCAGTCGCGCGGCGATGGTGTTGGTGGACTGGGCCAGGGCCTGCTGCAGGCTCATCTCGCCGCGGAATTCGCCATTATAGTTGCGCGGCTCCCAGTCGCCGATCCGCAGGGGCTCGTCGACCATGCGGACATTGGGCGTCCGGCCCTGCTCCATGGCGGTGAGGTAGACGAAGGGCTTGAAGGCCGAGCCCGCCTGACGTTGCGCCATGGCCGCCCGGTCGAACTGGCTCTCGGCATAGTCGGCGCCGCCCACATAGGCCCGCACCCGTCCCTCGCCATCCAGCGCCACCAGGGCGCCCTGACCGATGCCCTGATCGGCGCCGGCGGCGACCCCACGCCGGACCGCCTGTTCGGCGGCGGTCTGGATCGGCAGGTCCAGGGTGGTCTCCACCACCAGATCGTCGGTGGGCTCGCCCACCAGGCCGCGCACCTCGTCGTCGATCCAGTCGACGAAGTACTGGGCCCGCTGGTTGGCCAGGGTCGGATTGACCCGCACCGGATTGTTGAAGGCCTCGGTCCGCTGTTCCGGCGTGATGGCGCCCAGCCGCACCATCTCGTCCAGGACGATGGTGGCGCGCCGCGCCGCCCGCTCGGTGGCGGAAACGGGGCTGTAGCGGGAGGGGCCCTTCATCATGCCAGCCAGCAGGGCGGACTCGCCGATGGTCAGCTGTGGGGCGGGCTTGTTGAAATAGCGCTGGGACGCCGCCTCGATGCCGTAGGCGCCGCCGCCGAAATAGACCCGGTTCAGATAGAGTTCGAGGATCTCCTTCTTGGAGAAGCGCAGCTCGAGCCAGACGGCCAGGATCAGCTCCTGCGCCTTTCGGCGATAGGTCTGGGCCGGCGTCAGGAAGAGATTGCGCGCCAGCTGCTGGGTGATGGTCGAGCCGCCGCGCAGGGGGCCGCCATCGCTGGTCATATTGTAGATCTGGGAGCGGACGATGCCCCATGGGTTGAAGCCCGGGTGCCAGTAGAACCAGCGGTCCTCGATCGCGATGAAGGCCTTCGGCACGTAGTCGGGCAGGGTGTCCAGGTCCACGGGCGGGGCATATTGCGAGCCGCGGACCGCCACCAGGGCGCCGGACCGGTCCAGATAGGAGATGGACGGCTGCCGCTCGACCTCGAACAGTTTCGAGGTGTCGGGTAGGTCGACGGCGAACACCGCGAAGAAGGCCGCCACGAAGATCAGGCCCCAGACGGACAGCACCGCGCCCCAGTAGAGCGCCGCCTGCAGCGGGGTGCGCCGGGCCCGGCCACCGCCGCCGGCGGGCCGCTGCGATCGGGGCGGTTGCGAATTGGCCATCTGGATTCCAGCCGTTGGTCTTGAAGGTGCAGGCGCCCGCGGGCGGCTTTCTTTATCCGAAGCCCAGAAAAGGCGCGACAGGATTGATGGGACATGAACGGGGCCGTTCCAGGGCGGCCGCGGGCTGCGCCTATCCAAACCTGCATACCCGCGGTGCGCAAATGGCGGTTGCGATCGATCTTAACGCCGTTATCTTAGCGTTGCTTAGTTCGAGGGACCCGAGCGAGGGGATCGCAGGGTCCACCGGCCGGCCGGCGTTGTTCCTGCGCCGCTCCCTCCCCAACGCCGGAGTTATGGCAATGATGATCCGTTCCACCCTGGCCGCCGCCGCGGCCCTGATGACGTTCGCCCTGGCCGGCCAAGCGACCGCCCAGACCCTGGTCACGGCCAAGCTTGAGCAGTCGGTGGCCGAGCGCACCCGCCTTGTCGCTGGCAGCGCCGTCTTCTGGTGCGAAGGCGAGGCCTGTGTGGCCACTGTCTCCAACAGCCGCACCTTCATCCCGGCGACCTGCAAGGATATCGCCAGCCGCTTCGGACCGGTGACGGCCTTCGAGTCCGGGACCCGGGCGTTCGACGCCGAACGTCTGGAGGCCTGCAACGCCTCGGCCCGGCCCGCCCAACAGGCCGCCAACAACTAGAGCGACTCTCCCAGCCGTATCAGTCGAGTCTGTCAAACTGGGCGCCGGACCTCCGGCGCCCTTTTCTTTTCCGCCGGGCGGCTTAAAGGACCGCGGCCATGACCTCAGTCCTTCCCACCTCTTCCACCGCGCCCGTCAGAACCGCCGGCCAGGTTCCCACTGGTCCCGGCGCGGCCGCCGCCCTGATCGAGGTCGCGCTCGCGGCCGCCAGCGGCGAGGCCTTGGCGCCGGTCTCGTTGACCCTGGACTACGGCGCGCCGCTGCAGGCCGGCGAGACCGTGACCCTGGAAGCTGCGGTGGAGCGGACCACGCGGACCCTCGTCTTCGCCCACGGCCGGGTGCTCAAGGCCGACGGCGCCCTGGCCGCGACCGGCTCGGCGGTCTTCCGCCGGTTGGGAGTTTCGAGCCCCGACTAGGGCGATTGGCGAGATTCCGAGGCGCCGGTTCGGTTGCGGCGCCTAAAATCGCGTGCTATCAGGCGCGCGGCTTAGGGCCGGGGGGCGGACCTCCTTCTTCGGCGCCGTGCTTTTTCAAGCGCTTTCAAGCCTTTAGCTGAGACGAAGATCCCTTCGTAGCGGCTGTTAGACACGCACCGGGCGGACATATAGTGGCGGACGATTCCAGGACTTCGAATGTGGGTGGCAGATATGCCCAGGCCCTGTTCGACCTCGCGAATGACGAGAACAAGATTGCGGCGGTGGAAGCCGACCTCAGGTCGCTGAAGGCCATGATGGCCGACAGCCGTGATCTGCGCGTCCTGCTGTCCTCACCGGCCTTCACCGCCCAGGACAAGGCCAAGGGCCTCCTGGCCGTGGCCCGCAAGGCCGGCTTTGATCCGACCACCATCAAGTTTCTGGGTCTGATCTCGGCCAATGGCCGGGCCTCGGCCCTGTCCTCGGTGATCAGCGCCTATCAGGCCCTGTCCGCCGAGCGTCGTGGCGTCGTCTCGGCGCATGTCACGACCGCCCTGCCCCTGACCCCGGCTCAGGCCGCGGGCGTCGCCGCGGCCCTGCGCCAGGCCCTGGGCAAGGATCCTGAAATTGAGACCCAGGTTGATCCGTCCATTCTTGGCGGCATCAAGGTCCGGGTCGGCTCCCGTCTGTTCGACGCTTCGCTGGGTACGAAGCTCGACTCGCTGAAATTCGCCCTCAAGAGAGCGTAAGAACATGGACATCCGCGCCGCCGAGATTTCGGCCATCCTCAAGTCGCAGATCGCCAATTTCGGCGAGGAAGCCGACGTCTCCGACGTCGGTCAGGTTCTGTCCGTCGGTGACGGCATCGCCCGGGTCTTCGGCCTCGACAACGTCCAGGCGGGCGAAATGGTCGAGTTCCCCAAGGCCGGTGTGAAGGGCATGGCCCTGAACCTCGAGCGCGACAATGTCGGCGTCGTGATCTTCGGCGACGACCGCGCCATCGGTGAGGGCGACGAAGTCCGTCGCCTCGGCGAGATCGTGGACGTGCCGGTGGGCAAGGGCCTGCTCGGCCGCGTCGTCAACCCGCTGGGCGAGCCCATCGACGGCAAGGGTCCCATCGTCTCCACCGAGCGTCGCCGCGCCGACGTGAAGGCCCCTGGCATCATTCCGCGAAAGTCGGTGCACGAGCCCGTGCAGACCGGCCTGAAGGCCATTGACGCCCTGATCCCCGTCGGCCGCGGCCAGCGCGAGCTGATCATCGGCGACCGTCAGACCGGCAAGACCGCCGTGGCCATCGACGCCATCCTGAACCAGAAGGCCGTCAACGCCTCGGGCGATGAGGGCCAGAAGCTCTACTGCATCTATGTGGCCATCGGTCAGAAGCGCTCGACCGTCGCCCAGATCGTGAAGACTCTCGAAGAGCGCGGCGCCCTGGAATACACTATCGTCGTGGCCGCCACGGCGTCGGAGCCCGCCCCCCTGCAGTTCCTGGCGCCCTTCGCCGGCTGCGCCATGGGCGAGTGGTTCCGCGACAACGGCATGCATGCCGTCATCATCTATGACGACCTGTCCAAGCAGGCCGTCGCCTATCGCCAGATGTCCCTGCTGCTGCGCCGCCCGCCGGGCCGCGAAGCCTATCCCGGCGACGTCTTCTATCTGCATAGCCGCCTGCTGGAGCGCGCGGCGAAGCTGAACGAGGACAATGGTTCTGGCTCGCTGACCGCTCTGCCAATCATCGAAACCCAGGCCAACGACGTGTCGGCCTATATCCCGACCAACGTGATCTCGATCACCGACGGCCAGATCTTCCTGGAAACCGACCTGTTCTTCCAGGGCATCCGCCCGGCCGTGAACGTCGGCATCAGCGTGAGCCGCGTGGGCTCCTCGGCCCAGATCAAGGCCATGAAGACCGCCTCGGGGCCCATCAAGGGCGAGCTCGCCCAGTACCGGGAAATGGCCGCCTTCGCCAAGTTCGGCTCCGACCTGGACGCCACCACCCAGCGCATGCTGGCCCGCGGCGCCCGCCTGACCGAACTGCTGAAGCAGCCCCAGTACTCGCCGCAGCAGGTCGAAGAGCAGGTCTGCGTGATCTATGCCGGCACCCGGGGCTATCTCGACGGCGTCGCCGTGGCCGATGTCAGCCGCTATGAGACTGAGCTGCTCAGCTTCCTGCACGGCAAGCATCAGGGCCTTCTGGACGCCATCCGCACCAAGAAGGAACTGAAGGCCGACCTCGAAGCCGAATTGAAGAGCGCTCTGGACGCCTTCACCAAGACCTTCGCCTAAGCCGGCCAGGACCCCAAGGGATGGCCAGCCTCAAGGAGATGCGCAATCGGATCGGAAGCGTGAAAGCCACGCAGAAGATCACGAAAGCGATGCAAATGGTCGCCGCGGCCAAGCTTCGTCGTGCGCAGGACGCCGCCCAGAGCGCGCGCCCCTACGCCGAGCGAATGGCTTCGGTGATCGCCAACCTCGCCCAGGGCGTCAGTGGGGAATCCGCGCCGCGCCTGCTGGCCGGCACCGGCCGGGATGAGCGCCACCTGATCGTGGTCGCCACATCGGACCGCGGCCTCGCTGGGGGTTTCAACACCTCCATCGTCCGCGCCGCCCGGGAACGGATCAGCACCCTGCAGGCCGCCGGCAAGGAGGTTAAGCTCCTGGTGGTCGGCAAGAAGGCCCGCGACCAACTGCGCCGCCTGCACAGCGAGAAGATCGTCGAGACCATCGACGCTGGCGGCTCGCCCTCCATGGATGTAGCCCAGGCTGTCGCCGATCGGGTCACCGCCATGTTCGAGGCGGGCGAGGTCGATGTGGTCACCCTGGTCTACAGCCGCTTCCAGTCCGTGGTCAGTCAGGTTCCGACCGCACGCCGCCTGATCCCCGCCGAGGTGGTGGTCGATGCGCCGCCGGTGGATCTCAAGGGCGCGGTCTATGAATACGAACCGTCGGAAGAGGCGATCCTCGAGACCCTTCTTCCCCGCAATCTGACCATTCAGCTGTTCTCGGCCATGCTCGAGAATCAGGCCGGCTTCTACGCCGCCCAGATGACGGCGATGGACAACGCGACCCGCAACGCCGGCGACATGATCGCCAGCCTCACCCTGCAATATAACCGCACACGTCAGGCGCAGATCACGAAGGAGCTGATCGAGATCATCTCCGGCGCCGAGGCGATCTAGAGCAAGAGAACAGCACCATGGCTACGACCCCGAAGGCTCCCGCCAATACGCCGGCCGCCACCGTGGCTGCGGACGCTGCGGCGCCCGCCAAGGCCCCGGCTCGCAAGACCGCGGCCAAGAAGACCGCCGCCCCCGCCGCCGGCGACCAGGCGCCGACCGCTGCTGCGGCGGTGGCCACCGGCAAGATCAGCCAGGTCATCGGCGCCGTCGTCGACGTCGAGTTCGTCGGCCACCTGCCGGCGATCCTGAACGCCCTTGAGACCACCAACACCGACCAGCGCACCGGCGAGCCCTTCCGCCTGGTCCTGGAGGTCGCTCAGCACCTGGGCGAGAACACCGTCCGCACCATCGCCATGGACACCACCGAGGGTCTGACCCGCGGCCAGCCTGTGACCGACACCGGCGCCGGCATCACCGTTCCGGTGGGTCCGGGTACGCTCGGCCGGATCATGAACGTCATCGGCGCGCCGATCGATGAAGGCGGTCCGATCCAGACCACCATGACCAGCGTCATCCACCGTGAGGCGCCCTCCTTCGCCGAGCAGTCGACCTCGGCCGAAATCCTGGTCACCGGGATTAAGGTCATCGACCTGCTCTGCCCCTACACCAAGGGCGGCAAGATCGGCCTGTTCGGCGGCGCCGGCGTGGGCAAGACCGTGACCATGCAGGAGCTGATCAACAACATCGCTAAGGCCTATGGCGGTTATTCGGTTCTGGCGGGCGTGGGTGAGCGCACCCGCGAGGGCAACGACCTCTATCACGAGATGATCGAGTCCGGCGTGAACCAGCCTGGAGGCGGCGGCGACTCCCGTTGCGCCCTGGTCTACGGCCAGATGAACGAGCCCCCCGGCGCCCGCGCCCGGGTCGCCCTGACCGGCCTGGCCCAGGCGGAGTACTTCCGCGACGAAGAGGGCAAAGACGTGCTGCTCTTCATCGACAACATCTTCCGCTTCACCCAGGCGGGTTCGGAAGTGTCGGCTCTGCTGGGCCGCATCCCCTCGGCCGTGGGCTATCAGCCGACGCTGGCCACCGAGATGGGCAAACAGCAGGAGCGCATCACCTCCACCAACAAGGGGTCGATCACCTCGGTCCAGGCCATCTACGTGCCCGCCGACGACCTGACCGACCCGGCTCCGGCCACCTCCTTCGCCCACCTTGACGCCACCACCGTGTTGAGCCGCGACATCGCCGCCCAGGCCATCTTCCCGGCCGTGGACCCGCTGGACTCCACCTCGCGGATCATGGACCCCCTGGTGATCGGCGAGGAGCACTACGCCGTGGCCCGTCGGGTCCAGGAGATCCTGCAGCAGTACAAGGCGCTGAAGGACATCATCGCCATCCTGGGCATGGATGAGCTGTCGGAAGAGGACAAGCTGATCGTGGCCCGCGCCCGGAAGATCCAGCGCTTCCTGTCGCAGCCCTTCCACGTGGCCGAGCAGTTCACCAACACGCCCGGCATCTTCGACAGCCTGGAAGACACCATCCGCTCGTTCAAGGCGCTCTGCGACGGCGAGTACGACCACCTGCCTGAGCCGGCCTTCTACAATGTCGGCACCATCGAGGATGCGGTGGCCAAGGCCGAGAAGCTCGCGTCGGAAGCCTAGGGATCATGGCGGACAAGCTGCACTTCTCCCTCGTCTCGCCGGAACGGGAACTCTATTCCGGACTGGTCGATCAGGTGGACGCGCCGGGAACCGAAGGTGACTTCGGGGTCCTGGCCGGCCACGCCCCCTTCATGGCCACCCTGCGCGAGGGTCGGGTGATCGTGCGCAACGAGGGACGTGAGACCATCTATGAGGTGAAGGGCGGCTTCGCCGACGTCACCGCCACCGGTCTCACCATCCTGGCTGAACAGGCGGCCCCCGCGGTCGTCTGACGCCTGTCAGGCGACCAGCCCGCCTGTTGACTCGTAAAACGCGCGTGACAGCTATTGCAGTGACGGCCGGGCTTTAGTGTGATGCCGACAAGCTCCGAACGGAGCATCAAGTCAGGGAAACACTCATGCGCACCGTCATCGCCAGCCTCCTCCTGATCGCCGGGCTCTCTAGCCCCGCCCTCGCCCAGGACGCCGGGCCTGCGCCTGACGCCGTCGCCGCGCCCGCCGCGCCGGCGGAGCCTGTGGCCCCAGCCGCAGCGCCTGCCGAGCCCCCGCCGACCCTGCCCACCTCGGGCGATGGCGCCACGGTGCTCTCAGTCCTGACCCGCGCCTGCCTGCCCATGGTGCGCGAGGGCAAGACTGTCGAGCAGGTCGCTCAGGATCTTGGCATGCGCCGTGACCGCCGCTCCGGCAGCTACCAGCTGGGTCTTGGCGGCGACCGCAACTACGTCATCTCCGTCCTGCCCAAGGGCGCCAACGACAATGTCTGCAATGTGCAGATCAACTATGCCGTCGGCGCCGAAGAGCCCATCGTCGACGCCCTGAACATCTGGGCCTTCCTGCAGCAGCCCCGCCTGCGCCTGCAGCGTAACGACTTCGCCGTGGGGCCGGACAATGTGAAGCGCATCACCCTGGCCTGGGAGCATTTCACCGACGCCGAATCTACCGGCCTCGTCTTTGTTCAGCTGAAGAACCCCGACGACACCCCGCTTGACCGTCGCTACGACCAGGCGACGCTGCTGTTCAGCGAGCGCAGCTTCTAAGGCTGGCCCGGCCCTGGCGGCCGGGTCCGGATGTCAGCTGGCGGCCCTGGCCTGGATCCAGGTCAGGGCCCGCCCGGCCACCGCCTGCCACCCCGGCTCCCCCGGCAGCCAGTGGCTCATCTGCGGCTGCACCTCCAGCTCAGCCCCGATACGGCTGGCGGTCAGACGCGCCGTGGCGGGGGGGTGCACCACGTCCTTTTCGCCGACCATCACCAGGGCGGGGGCCGTCGTCTGTCCCCCGAGGCTCGTGGTCATCATCGGATCCAGCCACCAGTTCAGGGTCTCCCACAAGGCCCGCCCGCTCTCCGGACACAGCCGCTCAAGGATGGGTCGCCGGTCGCCGGGCGCCAGCCGGTCGAGGCTGTAGCGCAGCATCAGGTTCCGGTCCGGCGTCACCGCCTGGCTCCAGAAGGGTCCCATCAGGTGAAGCCCGAAGGCGGTCACGCCTTCCTCCAGGGACCAGCCGGCGACCCCCCAGGGCGGCGAGGGGGCCAGCAGCACCAGCCCGGCCACCGGCGCCCGGCGCGCGGCCAGCAGACTGACAAGGCCGCCCATGGAATGGCCCACCAGAACGGGCGGCTCAGCCTGGCTGCGGCAGAGCTCAGCGATGTCGGCGGCATAGTCGAGCATCGACACGCTCACCACCGCTGAGGCGGCGTCCCCCATCCCATGGCCCCGCAGGGCCGGGCGGAGGACCGCATGCCCCGCAGCAATGAAGGGGGCCTCGAAAGCCTCGAAGGTCCAGTCGCCGCAGAAGGCGCCGTGCACCATGATGACGGGTGCGGCCATGTTGTTCCCCGGAGTCCGAAGGGCCTTGCTCAGCCGGCGGCGAAGACCGCGAAGGCCTCCACGACCTGTCTGTATATGGCCTGCTTGAACGGCGCCACGATTTGGGGGGTCTCCGAAAGACGTCCCCAGCGCCAAGCGTCGAATTCAGCCGGTGGATGGGCTTCCAGATCGATCTCCTCGTCATCCCCGTCAAAGCGAAGGGCGAACCAGACCTGTCGCTGGCCTTTCCAACTGCGGCCGATGGGCGAGCCCGCGTGCTCAGGTGGGAAGTCATAGGTCAGCCAGCCGTCAGTGCGCCCCAGCACCGTCACCGACCGCACCCCGGTCTCCTCGGCCAGCTCCCGGAGGGCGGCTTCCTGCAGATCCTCGCCGGCGTCGACGCCCCCTTGCGGAAACTGCCAGTTGTGCGGCCCAGGCGTTCCGGCGCGGCGGCCGATCCAGACCCGGCCGTCAGGGCGGAACAGGGTCACCCCGACATTGGGACGATAGGGCGCCAGGCGCTCGGGCAGGTCAGGTTCTGAGCTCATCGGCGGGTCAGGGCCGAGGCTGGCGCGAGCTGATAGCCCCTGGACTCCACGGCCTGGGTCCACTGGGCCACCTGGGCGATGGTCAGGGGATAGGCGAAGCCCGAGCCCAGGGCCTGGCCGTTCTGCAGCGCCTGGGCCTCCAGGGCCAGCAGCTGCTGGTCGATAGCCTCGCTCGAGAGCTGATCGTCGATGATCCGCCCTGCCGAGGCCCGCGGAATCCCAAGCCCGCGGCCGGCCGCCTGGCCATCATCGATGAAGGCCAGGCCGCGGGTCTTCAACACCGTCGTGAAGGCCGCCATGGCTGGATCGGAATTGAGGAAGCGGGAGCCCAGATAGTTGGTCAGGCCGAAGTATCCGGTGGCCCGCGACAGCAGCCACTCCAGCCGTCGGCTGGTCTCGGCCGGACCGGAACTGGCCAGCAGGGTATAGGGACCCGGATCATTGTCGGGATAGTCCACAGGCTCCATGGGCGTCTCGAGCAGCACTTCATGGCCATGTTCCCGGGCCAGATCGATCCAGCCCTGCAGACCTTCGGCATAGGGCACGAAGGACAGGGTGATCTCGCCAGGCAGGGTCTCGATGGCCTCGCGAGTCGCTCGGCTGTTCAGGCCCAGGCCGCCAACGATCAGACTGACCTTGGGCTTGCCGTTGGACTGAAAGGGGCGGGCATAGGCCTGGGCCGGTGTCCGGCCATTGGCGGCGATCACCGGCAGGGGGCCATTGGGCCCCTGATTGTGCAGCCCCGCGATCGGCGCCGGCGGCAGGGGCTGGTGACTGCGGGCGGCCGAGGCGCCCG
Organism: Phenylobacterium sp.; assembly: GCF_030693405.1. Classification (GTDB taxonomy): domain Bacteria; phylum Pseudomonadota; class Alphaproteobacteria; order Caulobacterales; family Caulobacteraceae; genus Phenylobacterium. Next base: position 29,789 of record NZ_JAUYAW010000017.1, on the reverse strand, counting down.
GCATGGTGATCACCGCCTCACCCATGGCCTCAGCGTCGGGGATGGGGGTTTCCGAGAGTTCGAAGACTTCCTCGACCACCCCTGGACCAGATCCGTCCGCGGTAAGCGCCTCGCGCCAGCCGGGCGGGGCGGCGGCCACTACGGCCTGGGCCAATGGCAGGCGAATGACCGGCGCGCCCGCCTTGGGGTCACCGATGATCATGACCAGGGCTGTTAGGGTCAGGAGGAACAGCAGGGCCGCGCCGCTGGCGCTGATATAGGGGTTGGCGAGGGCCATGCGGACATGGCCAAGGGCGCCTGCGCCGCCGGGCTTGGGTGACGCCGTGGCCGGCGTCAGGCTCTTCTTGGAAAACTTCGCCATGGCTCGCCGAACCCTATCCTGCAGACCAGCCTAGCCCCGGTTCTGCGCGAACATGGTTAACGAACACCTTAAGCGGTCCCGGGGGAAGGCCTCAGGACGCGGATCAGTTGGCCTTGGGCGCCGTCGCCACCTTGTCGCGGCCGGCGCCGATCACCTCGGCCAGACGGGCCTCCGGCTTGGGCAGCTTGGGCGTCGCGGCGACTGAGCCGTACTTCAGCACGTCCTGCGCCCGCACCAGCTGGAAGTCCTTCTCCTCGTCGAAGGATTCCGGCGGAGCTTCGGCCGGTTCGTGGGCGCCCCGGCGAGACTGGCCCTCGCCGGCGGTCAGGGCGTTGCGCAGGGAGGCCTCGCTGAACTGGAAGGCCCGGTTGGCGATGGCCTGGGCCTCGGTCCGGCTGGCGGCCACCTCCAGGTCCGGCTCAATCCCGGTCTGCTGGATGGAACGGCCCGACGGCGTGTAATAGCGGGCCGTGGTGAGCTTCAGCGCCCCGTCCATGCCGCCACGCAGGGGGATCACGGTTTGCACCGAGCCCTTGCCGAAGCTGGTCAGCCCGACCAGTTCGGCGCGCTTGCGGTCCTGCAGGGCGCCAGCGACGATCTCGGCCGCCGAGGCCGAGCCGGTATTGATCAGCACCACGATCGGCAGACCCTCGGCGATGTCGCCGGGACGGGCGTTGTAACGTTCCACGTCGCGGGCGTTGCGGCCCCGCTGGGAGACGATCTCGCCCCCTTCCAGGAACAGGTCCGACAGGCCCACGGCCTGGTCGAGCAGGCCGCCAGGGTTGTTGCGCAGGTCGAGGATCAGCCCCTTCATCTGCGGATTGGCGGCGCGCAGTTCGGTGAAGACCCGCTCGGCCTCATCGGTGGTGCGTTCGTTGAAGGCCGAGACCCGCAGGAAGCCGTAGTCCCCCTCCATCCGCGCCACGGCGGACTTGGGCTCGATGATTTCCCGCACGACGGTCACGTCGAAGGGTTCGCTCTTTTCCCGGGCGATGCTCAGGACCACCGGCTCGCCGGGCTTGCCGCGCATCTGCTTGACCGCCTCGCTGACGGTCATGCCCAGCACGCTGGCGCCGTCCACGGCGGTGATGTAGTCGCCGGCCTTGATGCCGGCCTTGAAGGCGGGGGTGCCGTCCATGGGCGAGATCACCTTGACCACGCCATCCTCGCTGGTGACCTCGATGCCCAGACCGCCGTAGGCGCCGCGGGTCTGGTCACGCATCTCGTCGAAGCTCTCCCGGTTCAGATAGCCCGAGTGGGGGTCAAGCGAGGTGAGCATGCCGTCGATGGCCGACTCGATCAGCTTGCTCTGGTCGACGTCAGTGACGTACTGCCGCTCGACTGTGTCCAGGACATCGCCGAACAGCTCCAGCATCCGATAGGTCTGGGCCTTTGGCTGCTGGGCCGAGGCCTGGGCCTGCTGGCTCACATAGGCCATGGAGCCCGCCCCGAGGACGAAGGCCGCCGCGCCGATCATCAGATACTGCTTCATAGCCCTAGCCTTAAGGCTCCCTTTGCGGCGATTTGATGCCGCCATGCGCGTCTGTAGTCCCCACGAGCGGGTCAGCCCGCTTCTTTTTTTAGCCAGCGCGCAGGGTCCACCGGCGCGCCCTTCTCGCGGACCTCAAGATAGAGTTCCGAGGACGTTGCGCCGTCGTCGGCCATCCAGCCCACCGGCGCGCCCGCCGCCACCGTCTGCCCGACCTCGACGCTCACGCGATCGAGGCCCGCCAGAACCAGATGGTATCCACCGCTCATCCTTAAGATCAAGATGACGCCCCATCCACGCACCGGTCCCACATACTGCACCAGCCCGGCGCCCGGACTTTGTACACGGGCGCCCCGAGCGGTGAGGATCGTCTGTCCCTGATGCCTTGCTGTTCCATGCAGGGCCTCGCCGAACTTGTGGGTCACCGCCCCCTCAGCCGGGGGCAATAGAATTTCAGGCGCTTGCAGGGGGCCGTCGAACAGACCCTCCGCCGGGGCCGTGGCGTAGCCTCGCAGGGCCGCGCCGCTCGGATCCACCGCCTCAGGCGTAGGCCTGGCCTCGGCGCGCTCGCTCTCTGCGGTGAACAGGCTCTCGCTGGCGACCGCTGCCAGGCGCCGCTGCCGGGCAAGATCGGTGGCCTCGGCGGCGTAGACCATGGCGCGGCGTTGCAGCTCCGGCGTCATGGCCTTGACGAGTATGGCGGCCCGCACCGCGTCACGGGCGTCATCGGGTTTCACAAGCAAGGCCGGCGGCGGGTCCTGGCGCAACTGCTGCAGGACCGACAGCAGGCGGGCGAGCTGGTTGTCGTTCTCGCCGCGTTCGGCGTTGAGGGCCTGCTCACGGGCGTCCAGGGTCTCCAGCCGCAGCCCGCCGGCCGGGGCGGCGACGGCGACGACGAGGCTCACGCCGGCCAGACCCATGGCCAGGATCAGCCCTGTGACAGCTCTGCCGCGCGCTTGAACCCAGGCCTCAGTCACGATGGTAGGGGCTCCCGGCCAGGATGGTGACGGCGCGATAAACCTGCTCAGCGAGCATGGCCCGGACCAGGGCGTGGGGCCAGGTCTGGGGACCAAAGGCCATCCGTCCCTGGGCCTCGCCCATCAGGGCCGGATCGAGGCCGTCCGCGCCGCCGATCACCAGGACGAGCCGCCGGGTTCCGTCATCCCGCAGGCGGGCGATCTCCTCGGCGAAGGCCCGGGAGGTCCGCGACTGGCCATGCTCGTCACAGACCAGGACGTGGGCGTCCTTGAAATGAGGGCGCAGGGCCTCGGCCTCGGCGGCCTTGCCGGGCTTGCGGCCTTCCACCTCGACGATCTCAACCGGACCAAGGCCCAGGGCCCGGCCCGCGGCGGTGGCGCGGTCGGCATAGAGGCGCACGAGCTCGGTCTCCGGCGCGCGGGCCAGACGGCCCACGGCGAGGATCACGACCCGCAAGTCCGCCTCGTCAGGATGTGGGGACGGCGTGGCCCGAAGCGTCCAGGGACCAGATCTTCTCGATATTGTAGAAGCTGCGGACTTCGGGACGGAACAGGTGGACGATGATGTCGCCGGTGTCGATCAACACCCAGTCACAGTGCGGCATGCCCTCGACCCGGGCGCGGCCATAGCCATGCTCCTTGAGGGCGCGCAGCAGGTGATCGGCGATGGCGCCCACATGACGCTGCGACCGGCCAGAAGCCACGATCAGCCCATCGGCCACCGCACTCTTGCCCGTCAGGTCGATGACCACCACGTCCTGGGCCTGATCCTCGTCGAGGCGGCTCAGTATAAGTTGCTCCAGGGCCTCGATTCTGGCCTGGACGTCCGAGGATCCGACGGCTGAGCCGGCGGTCTCCTGCGCGCGCTGCGCGGCTTCACTATTCAGCGGGAAACTCCTCTAAAGTCCACGCAAAGACCATCATAGCACGATTGAGCGCCCCGGTCAGGGGCCATGTGCAGATGTCACAGGTCGGTGGGTCGCATCCGTTCGCGCAGGGCGGTGGAGGACTGGAAATTCAATGGCCCGCGGAGGAAGACCCAGGCTGGCGGGGCCAGGCCCGGCAGGCGGCGGGCCTGGGCCGAGGCGATCCGGTGGCGGGCGAAGCGCCGGGCGGCCGGGGAGGTCCGGCTCTTCAGGGAGATCCAGGGCCGCGAGACCACGGCCACCGGCGTCTCAGCCATGATCTGGGTCCAGCCGCGCCAGCGGTGAAAGGTCGCCAGGCTGTCGGCGCCCATGATCCAGACGAAATCGACCCCCGGAAATCGGGCCTTGAGCGCCCGCACCGTATCGATGGTGTAGCGCGAACCCAGCCGGGTCTCAGCGTCGGAGACGGCCATGCCGCGCTGCCGAGCGAAGGCCTGGGCGCCGGCCAGGCGCGTGGCCAGGGGTGCGGTCTCGTGGGCCGACTTCAGCGGATTCTGCGGTGAGACCAACCAGACCACCAGATCCAGGCCAAGCCGCCGCCGGGCGGTCTCGGCCACATGGGCGTGTCCCTCATGGGCCGGATTGAAGGAGCCCCCGAACAGGCCCACCCGCATCCCCGGCTCCAGGTGGAAGCCCAGGCGCAGGGCCCCTGGCCGACCAGCGGCGGGCAGTCGGCGGGCAGGGCCGGCGAACCACATGGCGATCGGCCTCAGGCGCGGCGGGCGGGGGTGGGCGCCCCGCCGCGATCCAGATGGATGTCGCTCTGCCGCACCCGGGCCCGGACGGTGAACACCCCGTCGCCGGCCAGCACGCCGCCCCGGGCGAACAACCGGCCGAATTCCCAGTTGGACAGGCCAAGCTCGGGCTTGTTCAGCGCATACTGGCCGTCCACCCAGCGGGTGAAGCCGTCGCCCACGAAGGGGGCGTTGAGGCTGGCGTAGAAGCGGGCCTGGGCCTCGGCGTCCTCGCTGATCAGGCTAGCGCAGAACTGCGGGCTGTAGCGGTTGAACAGGCTGATGGCGTGGCCGAGGTCATCCACGACCTTCAGGGTCAGCTCGGGCGTCTCTTCCCACTCCCATTCGCGACCCAGCTCGGCCAGCGGCAGGAGATCGACCTTGGCCTCGTCGCTCAGGCCTTCGGCGCGGGACACCTGAACCCTGGCGAGGCGCCAGGCCTGCGGCAGAACCGCCTCGTCGCCCTCGACCACATGCAGCTTCACCCCGTGGCCTCGGCGGGCGGCGGCGGCGTCGAGGGCCGAGAGGAAGATGGGGACGAGGGTCTCGGCCGCGTCGCGGGTGACGCAGAAGACGTTGAGCGTGTTGCAGACCTTGCGGTCCAGGGAATGGAAGACGGCGGCGAACAGGCGCTCTGGGTCAGCCGCGGCGTCGGCCGTCATCCAGGCGCCGCCGGTCCCATGCAGGCTGACGGGCACGCCGGCCTGCCGGGCCACGCCCCCCAGCTGGGTGACCGCAGGGCCTGAGCCGCGGGCGACCGCCAGGCCAAGCCGGGAGTCGGCGAACATGGCCCAGCCGGCGGCATGGGCCGGGGAATCCAGCAAGACTGCCGCGCCCGCGGGCAGACCGGCCTCATCCAGGGCCGGATCCAGGGCGCCCTCGACAATGGCGCGGGCTGTGCGCAGGGCGTCGGAGCCGATCCGGAAGACCACGGTGTTGCCGGCCCGCAGCATGCCTGTGGCGTCGGCGAACACATTGGGCCGGCCCTCGAAGACGAAGGCTACGACGCCGAGGGGGGCGGTCACCTGCTCCACCCGCCAGCCGTCATGGTCGACGGCGTCAATCACCCGGCCCCGGGCGGGCGCGGCGTCCCGCCAGGCCCGCAGGCCAGCGATCATGTCGTCACGCATCTGGCAGCTGAGGGCGAGGCGCGTGGTGGAACGGCCCCGGCTCTGCGCGCCGGTCAGGTCCTCGGCGTTGGCCGCGGCGATGGCGTCCCAGACGGAGTCCGTGGCCAGGCGCGCGGCGAAGGCGTCAAAAAAAGCGCTGATCTTGTCGTCGCCGATTTCCCCCATGCGGGCGAAGGCGGCCTGGGCCCGGCTGACGGCTTCCTGAGCGATGGCCTGCTCAGCGGCCGGCACATGCAACAGGTCGCCCGTGTCCTGCAGGATGATCAGCCGGTCGCCGGCCTGGAAGCGGGCGGCGAGGGCGTCGTCGACGATCGCCAGGCGATCGCCGCCATAGGGAATGGCCATGCCCGGGCTCAGCGCCGTCAGGCGCGCGCCGCGCTGGTCCTGCCTGTCTGGCCTCGCCCCGTCCATCGTCCGATCCGTCAGTTATGCTCAGGATGAGCCTTACCTAGGCCCCTTTCGGCGACCGGGCAATTCAAGGCTTGCGAGGGCGCTCGCAGCCTCAGGCGGGCGCAGGCAGCAGCACGGCCAGATCATCGGCGTGGATCACCGGGCCGGACGTATAGCCCAGCACGCCCTCGATTGCGTCGGAGCGCAGGCCGCAGATCCGCTCAGCCTCCGCGGCGTCGTAGCGCGTGAGGCCGCGGCCAATCTCCGACCCGCTCTCCAGACGGACGCTGACGGCGTCGCCCTTTCCGAAGCGTCCCTCGATTCCGCGGACCCCGGCGGCCAACAGGCTTTTGCCCGCCTGCAGCGCCCGGGCGGCGCCCTCATCCACCAGGATGGTTCCGGACGGCGAGAGCGAGCCGGCGATCCAGGCCTTGTAGGCGGCGCTGGGGGTTACGGCGGGCTCGATGATCGTAGCCTTGGCGCCGTTCTCAACGGCGCCCAGCGGGGCGGCGCGCGAGCCCAGCGTGATGAGGGTGGCGCAGCCCGCCGACTGGGCGATCCGGGCCGCGGCCAGCTTGGTGGCCATGCCGCCCGTGCCGACGCCTGCGCCGGCGTTGGCGCCCCCGGCCATGGCTTCGATCTCCGGGGTCAGCTGGGCGAGCCGGGGAATGTGGGTGGCGGCGGGGTCCCGCCGGGGATCGGCCGTGTAGAGGCCGTCGATGTCCGACAGCAGCACCAGGGCGTCGGCGCCGATCATCTGGGCGACGCGGGCGGCCAGGCGGTCATTGTCGCCGTAGCGGATCTCCTCGGTGACCACGGTGTCGTTCTCGTTGACCACCGGCACGACGCCCAGCTCCAGCAGGGTGTCCACGGTGGCGCGGGCGTTCAGCCAGCGCCGGCGGACCTCGGTGTCGTCCCGGGTCAGCAGGATCTGGGCCGCCGACAGGCCGTGGGGCTCCAGGGCCTCTTCCCAGGCGCGCATCAGGGCCGACTGGCCAGCCGCCGCCGCGGCCTGCTTTTCCGGCAGGGTGAGCGCCCGGCGGGTGAGACCCAGCCGACGCCGCCCCAGGGCGACTGCGCCCGAGGACACGATCAGCACCTGCTGTCCCCGGGCCCGCAAGCGGGCGAGGTCGAGGCACAGGGCGTTCAGCCAGGCGCGGTCAGGCGTCCCGTCGGCGGCGACCAGCAGGGCCGAGCCGACCTTGACGACGATGCGGTGGGCGCCGGCGAGCGGGCTCACGGCGCCCAGCCCGGCTCGGGACCTTCCACCGCGGCCTTTTCCTCGGCCCGACGCTCGCGCACCTGGCCCCAGGCGGCCCGCAGCACCTCGGTCACCCCTTCGCCGGAAACCCCGGAGATCAGGGCCGGGGCGTGGCCGGCGGCCTCTGTCAGCTCGGCGGCCTTGGCCGCGCGGGTCTCGTCATCCAGGGCGTCGACCTTGTTGAGGGCCAGGATTTCCCGCTTGTCCTCCAGGCCCTCGCCATAGGCGGCCAACTCCTGGCGGATGGTCCGGTAGGCCTCGGCCACATCGTCCTGGGTGGCGTCCACCAGGTGGATCAGCGCGGCGGTGCGCTCCACATGGCCGAGGAACCGGGTGCCGAGGCCTGCGCCTTCCGAGGCGCCTTCGATCAGGCCCGGAATGTCGGCGATGACGAAGCGCTCGTTGGTGGAGAGGTCGACAACCCCAAGATTGGGCGCGAGCGTGGTGAAGGGATAGTCGGCGATCTTCGGCTTGGCCGCCGAGACCGCCGCCAGGAAGGTGGACTTGCCGGCGTTGGGCAGGCCCACCAGGCCCACATCGGCGATCAGCTTCAGCCGCAGCCAGATCCAGCGCTCCTCGCCATCCTGGCCGGGATTGGCGTGGCGTGGCGCCTGATTGATCGGACCCTTGAACCGGTCATTGCCCCAGCCGCCATTGCCGCCTTTGAGCAGCAGCAGACGCTGGCCGGCCTGATCCATGTCGGCGATCAGGGTTTCCTTGTCCTCGTCCAGCACCTGAGTGCCCACCGGCACCTTGAGCACCACATCGGCGCCGGCGTGGCCGTGCCGGTTGCGGCCCATGCCGTGCTCGCCGGTCTCGGCCTTGAAATGCTGCTGGTAGCGGTAGTCGATCAGGGTGTTGAGGCCGTCCACCGCCTCGATCCAGACGTCGCCGCCCCGGCCGCCGTCGCCGCCGTCCGGGCCCCCGTACTCGATATACTTCTCCCGCCGGAACGAGACGGCGCCGCCGCCGCCGTTCCCTGAGCGGATATAGATCTTGCACTGGTCGAGAAATTTCATCGGCGTTCCAGGGTGGGTCCGTCCCGCCGGCGTCGGACCGGCGGGACGGGTCCCGATATCATAGATGGGGATGGGCTAGGCGAGCCAGACCATCATGCGAGTGGGCGCCGGCGCGCCCCGGGCCAGCGAATGGCGCAGGACCACGTCGCCGGTATAGAGAAAGCCGGTCTTGCACAGCACCTGGCCCGAGGCCGGGTTGTCGGCGAAGTGGCCGGCCAGCAGGTAACGCCGCTTCCAGCCCAGACCCGCCCAGACCAGGGCGGCCCCAGCCGCCTCGGTGGCCAGGCCCTGGCCCCAGTGCGGCCGGCCGAGCCAGTAGCCGAGCTCCGTGCGGCCGTCCTCGTCCGGATGAAAACCCAGCATACCCACCAGCCCTTCGCCATCCTGCTCAATGGCGAACACGGTCTCCCGCGCCGGATCCTGGCTCGCGCAGGCCTCCAGAAAGGTCTCGGCGTCGGCCAGACTGTAGGGGTGCGGCATGCGGGTCGTCATCCGCGCCACGTCCGGATCATTGGCCAGGGCGGCGATCTTCGGCGCATCGGCGGCCCGGGGCGCGCGCAACCGTAACCGGGACGTGGCGATGACGGGCGGCCCGTCGGCTGGAATGCTCATCTGATCCTCCCGGCCCCTCTGACGGGAGCCCTTGGAAAACGAAAACGGGGAGTCCGGCGGCCGGACTCCCCGTTCGGAGTTTTCCTGTCCGGTCCGCCTCAGTGCGTGAGAGGCGGAACCGGGAGAGAGGCGGTCCGCCTATTCGGCGGCGGCCATCTCCGCCTGGACCACCGTCACATAGGTGCGGTCGTCGCGCTTGGTGATGAACTTCACCGCGCCGGTCTCAAGCGCGAAGAGGGTATGGTCGCGACCAATGCCCACATTTGCGCCCGGGTAATACTTGGTGCCGCGCTGGCGCACGATGATGTTGCCGGCCAGCACAGCTTCGCCGCCGAACTTCTTTACGCCGAGGCGACGGCCAGCCGAGTCGCGACCGTTGCGCGACGAACCGCCAGATTTCTTGTGAGCCATGGTGCTCTCCTAAACCGTGGGACGCCTATTCGGCGTCCGATTCCTTCTTGGCGGCGGCCTTCTTCGGCGCAGCCTTCTTTTCGCCCGCGTCAGCCTTGGGGGCCGCCTTGTCGGCCTTCGGCTTGGCGGCGGCCTTGGGGGCCTCGGCCTCGTCGGCGGGCTCAGCGGCGACCTTGGCCGGCTTGGCCTCGACCGGCGCGCGGACTTCGGTGCTCAGGCCGCGGGCCCGGGCGTCCAACACGGACTTCGGGGTCAGGTCGACCTCGCCGTCCCACTTGTCGGTCTTGCCGACGCCGGCGATCGAGGTGACGCGCAGGACGCTCTCGAACTGGCGATGGCCGCGGGTCCGGCGGTAGCCCTGGCGACGGATCTTCTTGAAGATCTTCACCTTCTCGCCCTTGCGGGTTTCGATCAGGGTCGCCTCGACGCTGGCGCCGTCCACCACGGGGGCGCCGAGGGTCACGGTCTCGCCGTCGCCCAGCATCAGGACGTCGCCGAACGCGACGTTCGCGCCGGGTTCGCCATCCAGCTTTTCAACCACAAGCAGGTCACCAGGTTGGACCCGGTACTGTTTGCCGCCGGTCTTGATCACCGCGTACATGGTTCGCGCCTTGGACTTGAATACAAAAAGGATTACGCCCGCGAGAAACCCCGCGGGCGAGAGCCGCGGACTTATACAGACGCAGACTGGTGAGTCAACGCAGGCCCGGGGGATTCCCGGGACTCTTCCCGCGGGGCGTGGCGCACCTCAACGGTCAGGTGGCTGAGACCGGCCAGGTCGGCCAGTTGGGCGCGGAATGTCTGGGCCGGACGCCCTTCGGGATCGTCCACCACGGCGATGGCGGCGTGGTGGCCAGGCCCCAGACGCCAGAGATGCAGGTCGATCAGCCGGACCCCCAGGGCCTCCAGCCGCCCGCGGACCTCGCCGGTCAGGCGGGGGCTCGGGGTCATGTCCAGCAACACGGCGCCGGCGCTGGTCCCCAGGGTCCAGGCGAAACGGCCCACCAGCAGGGCGCCAAGCAGCCCCGCCAGCGGATCAGCCCAGGTCCAGCCCAGCCGCCCGCCCGCCAGCAGGCCTGCGATAGAGAGTATGGAGACCACCACATCGGCGGCCAGGTGAAGATGGGCGCCGCGCAGATTGACGTCATCGTCGTCCTGGCGGTCGTGCGCGACCCGGGCCGGGCGCAGCAGCCACATGCAGAGGAGATTGACGGCCAGGACCGCCACGGCGAGCTGCGAGGCCTCATGAAAGTGGGTCTCGGCGCCGCCGCTGAAGTGGGTGAGGCTCTCGCCGGCCAGCAGCAGTGCGGTGATCCCCAGGGCGACCGCATTGGCGAAGGCCGCCAGGTAGCCCACCTTGCCTGCCCCGAAGCTGAAACGCCGGTCGGCGGCGTAGCGGCGGGCCAGCAGATAGGCGAGGCCGGCCACGCTGAGCGCGGCCACATGGGCGGCCATATGGATGCCGCCGGCCACCAAGGCCATGGAATTGAAGGCCAGGCCGCCGGCCAGCTGGGCGGTCAGGGTGAGGGCGCAGATGCCCGCCGCCAGCCAGACTCGCCGCTCGTTGCGTCCATGATCGGCGCCCAGATAGACCCGGTCGGCGCGGAAGCCGTCCAGGGGGCCTGGCGCGGGCGTCGCAGTCCTTGTCTCTTGGTCCTTGGACACTGGGGCGTTTCCGGGGCGGCGCCCCGACGTGGCGCGAACGGTGTTAGTCTATAACGTCCAGGCCCAGGTCAAGGGTGTCTTAGGCGCCGAACCGCGCCCCAGCCTGTTCCCTCGGGCCGGGTCAGGGATTAGATGAGGCCCATGACCGATAAAATCCCCGTCACCGTCCTGACCGGCTATCTCGGCGCCGGCAAGACCACCCTGCTCAATCGCATCCTCAGCGAGGACCACGGCAAGCGCTATGCCGTCATCGTCAACGAGTTCGGCGAGGTGGGCATCGATAACGACCTCATCGTCGGCGCCGACGAAGAAGTCTTCGAGATGAACAATGGCTGCGTCTGCTGCACGGTGCGCGGCGACCTCATCCGCGTCCTGTCGGGCCTGATGAAGCGCAAGGGCAAGTTCGACGCCATCATCGTCGAGACCACGGGCCTGGCCGACCCAGGCCCTGTGGCCCAGACCTTCTTCGTCGATGACGACGTCCGGGCCAAGGCGCAACTGGACTCGGTGACCACGGTGGTGGACGCCAAGCACCTGCCCCTGCGCCTGGCCGACAGCCACGAGGCCGTCGAGCAGATCGCCTTCGCCGACCAGATCATCCTGAACAAGACCGACCTGGTGACCCCGGCCGAGCTGGCGGCGGTGGAGGCGCAGATCCGGCGGATCAACCCCCTGGCGCCCATCCATCGCGCCCAGCGGTCGAATGTGCCGCTGGAGGCGGTGCTGGGTCGGGGCGGCTTCGACCTGGAGCGGATCACGGGCCTGGACCCGGAATTCCTCAATCCGGCCCACGGCGAGCCTGGCCATGTGCATGACGAGTCCTGCGACCACGATCACGACCATGGGCACGACCATGGGCACGACCACCATCATGGACATGACCACGGCCACGACCATGTGGCCGAGGCCGGCATTCGCGGCGTGTCGCTGACCTTCGATCAGCCCCTGAACGGGACCCGGGTCACCAACTGGCTCAACGCCCTCCTGCAGGAGCAGGGCCCCGACATCCTGCGGGCCAAGGGCATTCTGGACGTGGCCGGCGAGGATCGCCGGCTGGTCTTCCAGGCGGTTCACATGATCCTGGAGGGCGATTTCCAACGGGACTGGCGCGAGGGCGAGCCGAGGTCCAGCAAGATGGTCTTCATCGGCCGCAATCTGGATGAGGCCAAGCTCAAGGCCGGCTTCGAGGCCTGCGCGGCCTAGCCGGCGGCCTGGACCAGACCCCAAATGAAAACGCCCGCCGGTGATCCGGCGGGCGTTCGCATGTTCAGAGCCTGTCTGGGCGCGACGTTGTCACGCCCTTGAGGATCAGGAGAGCTCTTCGTTGATCAGGGCGACCAGGAAGTAGCCGTCGGTCTGCAGCTGGTTCATCACCGACATGAACTCGCCATAGCGCACCGTACGGTCGGCGCGGATATAGACACGCTCTTCGGTGGGGACCGGCACGGCCAGCTCAGACGCCAGATCCGACGCCAGGGTCGCCAGGGTGGTCGGGCGCTCGCCGATGAAGATCGCGCCGCCTTCCTGCACGTTGATCAGGGTGGGCTCTTCCACCACGGTGCCGGGCGGCGGCGGGATGGCCGGCGGCAGGTCGAGCTTGATCGACACCGTCGCGGCGGGAATCGCCACCATGAAGATGATGAGGAGCACCAGCATCACGTCCACGAAGGGCGTGACGTTGATGTCGCTGTTCTGGCCGAGGTCGAACTTGGAGCCGCCCCCGCCACTCAGCTTCGCCGCCATATGCAATTCCTTCCCATAGGGTCGCGTAGGCCCGCGACCGTCCGTTTCGTCTCGACCATTCGCCTGTCGAAACGCGATTGTAAAGTCTCAAGGCGCCGGCGGCCGGGGGGTTTCATGCAGTTGGACCGGGGCGGCGCCGCAACTGGCGTCGTCGGACGCCTGGATTCCTTGCATCGGCCCCCTGGGCAAGACCCGCGTTCGCCGTCTATGCAGCCCTATGCCCTATGATTTTGACGCCTATGTCTCTGCCGCCCTGTTCACCAAGTCCGGTCAGGGGGTCTTCGCCCTCGGGGATGGGACGGTCAGATTCGACACCGGAGAGGTGATCGAGGCCCATGACGGCGCGATCCTCTGCGCCTGCCTGCACCCATCGGGCGAGGGCGTGGTCACCGGCGGCGATGATGGCCGCCTGGTCTGGTCGCGGACATCCGGGCCTCAGGAGATCGCCGAAATCAAGGGGCGCTGGATCGACGCGGTGACCGCCAGCCCCGAGTCGGGGCTGATCGCCTTTGCGGCCGGAAAGACGGTCCATGTGCGCGACGCCGCCGACCCGGACTTCGCCCGCACCTTCGCTCACGAATCCTCGGCGCTGGGGCTGGCCTTCGATCCCAAGGGCCGGCGTCTGGCGGTGGCGGTCTATGGCGGCGCCCACCTGTGGTTTGCGCGGATCGCCGAACAGAAGCCCACCATCCTGGCCTGGGCCGGCAGCCATATCGCGCTCGCCTGGAGCCCGGACGGCAAGTTCCTGATGTCATCAATGCAGGAAAACCAGCTGCACGGCTGGCGAGTGGCCGACGAGAAGAACATGCGGATGGGCGGCTATCCGGCCAAGGTGAAGAGCCTGGTCTTCATGTCCAAGGGCCAGTTCCTGGCCACCTCTGGGGCCCAAGGGGTGGTCATCTGGCCGTTCGGCGGATCGGCCGGGCCCATGGGCAAGGAGGCCGCGGAGGTCGGCTATGACGCCTCCACCCTGGTGGCCCAGGTGGCCGGAACGCCTGCCGGTCGTCGGGTCGCCGCAGGCCTCGAGGATGGTCGGCTCTGGATCTGCGACCTTGAGGGCCAGAAGATCGAGATGCTGAAGGCCGAAAAGGGCGCAGCCATCACCGCCCTGGCCATCTCAGCCGACGGCAAGCGCGTGGCGTGGGGCGACGAGGACGGCGCGGCCGGCATAGCCGAAGCGCCCTAGGCGCCCGCCTCAGCCTTCGAACCCCAGCATCTCGCCCCAGACCTCGAAGGGGTCGCGGCGGGTGCGCAGGGTGTTGATGGGGGCCGCCGCGTCGGCATAGCCGAGCGCCATGCCGGAGAAGATCATCTGGTCCTGTGGCAGGTTCAGAACCTCAGCCAGCGTCTGCGGATAGCGGGCCCAGTATTCTTGGGCGCAGGTGGCCAGGCCCTGCTCCACCGCCAGCAGCATGATGGTCTGCATCAGCATGCCCACATCGGACCATTGCGGCGGACCCACCTTGCGGTCGAGGCTGAAGAAGAGCCCCACGGGCGCGCCGAACAGCTCGCCGTTCTTGGCCAGCTGGGCCAGGCGTGCAGCCTTGTCCTCCCGCGGGATGCCGATGGTCGCATAGAGATCCTCGCCGCACTGGAAGCGCCGGGTGCGCAGGGGCTCCCAAAGATTGGCCGGATAGACGTCGTATTCCGGCGTCTCGCCGAACGGGTTCTCCCTCACCTTGGCCTTGAGCGCCTCCAGGGGCGCGCCGGTAAGGGCGTGGACCCGCCAGGGCTGGAGATTGCCGCCCGAGGGCGCGCGGGCGGCGGCCTCCAGGATCTCGCGCACCAGAGCGCCCGGCACGGGGTCGGGACGGAAGGCGCGGACGGAGATCCGCTGGGCCACGGCCTGGCTGACATTCATGGAGCCGCTCTCCTGCAGGGCTAGGACGCTTGCCGCGCCGTCTTCCCATCGTTAGCAGCCCCGCCTAGGGTCAAGGCAAGGATGGCCGAGCTTGAGCGATACTGACACGACCGCCCCTGGGGATAGGCCCGAGCCGCCGACGGCCGATGGCGCGAAGCCCGCCCGGCGCCGGAGCCTTGGGCGCATCGTGCGAGGCCTCCTGGTCCTGGCCCTGATGATCGGCTTCGTGGGTCCAGTGCTTACGGTCGCCGCCTATCGCTTCCTGCCGCCGCCGATCACCATCCTGATGGTCCAGCGCCTGTTCGAGGGCCAAGGCTTCAGCCGCAGCTGGCTAGACCTGGATGACATCTCGCCCCATCTGGTGCGCTCGGTGATCGCCGCCGAAGACGCCAATTTCTGCAGTCACCACGGTTTTGACCTTGAAGCGATCCGCAAGGCGCTGGCGCACAACGAATCCTCCGATCGCGTGCGGGGCGGCTCCACCATCAGCCAGCAGACGGCCAAAAATGTCTTCCTGTGGCCTGACCGCTCCTATGTCCGCAAAGGCCTTGAGGCCTATTTCACCGTCCTTATCGAGGTGATGTGGGGCAAGCCGCGGATCATGGAGGTCTATCTGAACTCCATCGAGTTCGGCCCTGGCGTCTACGGCGCTCAGGCTGCGGCGCGGAAGAATTTCGGGGTTGACGCCAAGGACCTCTCCCGCACCCAGGCCGCCCGCCTGGCCGCCGTCCTGCCCAGTCCCTTGCGCTACAAGGCCGACACCCCAGGCCCCTATGTCCGTCGCCGCACGGGGCGGATCCAGGCCGCGGCCGGAACCATCCGGCGGGACAATCTGGACGCCTGCGTCCTGGGTTGACGAAACACGGTTACGCCCTCAGACCTGGGGATTGATAAAACAATCTGCCCTTCAGGAGGCGGTTATGCGCGTTGGTGTGCCCCGCGAGATCAAGCCGAACGAACATCGTGTCGGGCTGCCGCCCACGGCGGTTCGAGAATATGTGGCGCACGGCCATGAGGTGCTGGTCGAGACCCGGGCGGGCGAGGGCGCCGGCTATGCCGACCAGGATTATGAGCGGGCCGGCGCGAAGGTGGTCGCCGACGCCGCCGCGGTCTTCTCCGGCGCGCAGCTGATCGTGAAGGTCAAGGAGCCCCAGGCGCAGGAATGGGCGCGGCTGACGCCTGACCACATCCTCTTCACCTATCTGCATCTGGCGCCCGACCCGGCCCAGACCGAGGGGCTGCTGGCCTCTGGCTGTGCGGCCATCGCCTATGAGACGGTGACCGACCGCGCCGGCGGGCTGCCGCTGCTGGCGCCCATGTCGGAGGTGGCCGGCCGGATCGCCGTCTTTTCCGCCGGAGAGACCCTGCTCAAGCACAATGGCGGGATGGGGCTCTTGCTCTCGGGCGTTCCGGGCGTGCGGCCGGCCCGGATCTGCGTCCTGGGCGGCGGCGTGGTCGGCATGAACGCCGCGCGCATGGCCGCAGGGCTCGGCGCCGAGGTGGTGGTCCTGGAGCGCTCCATTCCCCGGATGCGGGAGCTGGACGACATGTTCCTGGGCCGGGTGCTGACCCGCTACTCCACTCTGGACGCGGTGGAGGAGGAGGTGCTGCGGGCCGATGTGGTGATCGGCGCCGTGCTGACGGCAGGCGCGGCGGCGCCCAAGCTGGTCCGCCGCGAGCATCTGGCGCGGATGAAGGCGGGTTCGGTTCTGGTGGACGTCTCCATCGACCAGGGGGGCTGTTTCGAGACCTCCCGGCCGACCACCCATGCCGAGCCCACCTATGTGGTCGACGGCGTGGTGCATTACTGCGTGGCCAACATGCCGGGCGCCGCCCCGCGGACATCGTCAGAAGCCCTGGTGCACGCGACCCTGCCGTTTGGCCTGGCCCTGGCTGATCGTGGGCTTGAGGCGCTGAAGGATGACCCGCATCTGGCGCGGGGCCTGAACGTGCTGAAGGGCGAGCTGACCCATCCGGCGGTGGCCCAGGCCCTGGGCCGGACCTCGGTGGATCCCTATGGGGTCTGGAGCCGCTAGGCGGCCGCCCACTGGCTGGGGTCGAGCGCCACCGGATCGTCGATAGCCATGTCGTCCCAGTCCAGGTCAGGGGGCGGGCTGGAGGCCGCCGCGATCACCGCCGACAGCTCGGCGGCCGAGGTGACGCCCACCAGGACGGTCGTGGCTTCGGGCCGCGACAGGGCGAAGCCCAGGGCCGCCTGCAGCGGATCGCTGCGACCCTCGGCAATCAGGCGTCGGGCACGGGAAATGCGGCTGGCTGCGGCCTTCAGATGGTTGGGCGCCCGGTCCGGCGGCAGGAAGATCAGGCCGTTCAGGAAGATCGAGCGCAGCTGAACCTCGATGCCCATGCCGGCCAGGGTGGCCAGGGTGCCGTCGATCAGCAGGCGCTGGTCCAGCAGGCTGGCCGGCGCCTGGATGACGTCGGGCCGGAAGCGGCGGGCCAGGCCCACCGGATCGTCTGAGGCGAACACCGCCACGCCGATGCGGCGGCAGACGCCGGCGTCGCGCAGCTGCTGCAGGCGGGTCCACAGCGCCATGCCGTGCGGGCCGAACAGTTCCGCAGCCGAGGGCACGAGCACGCAGTCGGCCTGGGCCACGCCCAGACGGCGAAGCGAGGCGCGCACCTCGGCCTCCACCATGTCGGGGCCGCGATCAGCGCGGATGGTGGTGACGGAGACCCGGAAGGGGATGGGCTTGGGCAGGGCTTCGCCGATCAGGGTCTCGCCCTGGGCCGAACGACCGGCCACGTCGAACAGCGACAGACCTGCCCGGGCGGCGACGGACAGGATGTCCTGAATCTCGGCCTGGGCCGGACGCCCGCGAACCGAGGCCTGGTCCAGGACGAATTGGCCAGAACCGAGGCCGAGCTTGTCGAGCGGAGAGGTCATGGGCGGGCGGACGCTCTGAAGAACTGCACTTGTCGGGGAGCATGCTTATCTGTGAGGCCTAAAGAACCCGTATCTGGAACCTTTCACGGGGGTTAATCTGAGCCATGATCGAACCGCTGCCCCAATGGCCGATCTTCGGCCTCGATGAGGATGTCCGACCCGCCCTGCAAACGGCCGCGGCGACGGGCGCGCCCCTGGTCCTGGCCACGCTGACGGCTTTGGGCGGCGGCGGTCCGCGACCTGTGGGGACCCAGATGGTCTTCGGGCAGGGCGTGGTTTCCGGTTACTTTTCCGGGGGTTGCGTTGAATCTGACGTCGCCGCGCACGCCCAGGCCTGTCTGGAGGACGGCGAACCCCGCACCCTGGTCTATGGGGAGGGCAGCCCGTGGCCCGACATCCAGTTGCTCTGTGGGGCCCGGATCGAGATCTTCCTGGAGAAGGTCGCAGGCGACGACCCCGCCCTGACAAAACTCGTCACCGCCCAGATTGAGCGCAAACCCTGCGTCTGGATAAGCGACGGCCATCGCCGGGTCTGCGTGGCGCCTGAAGACGCCGAGCCTTGGCCGGGCGCGATCCGTCGGGACTATGAGCCGGTCCCCCGTCTGGTGGTGGTCGGCTCTGATCCCACCGCCCTGGCCATCGCCGCCCTGGGCGGCCAGTCGGGCTTCGAGACCACCCTGGTGCGACCCAAGGGACCGACCGAGCCGCCGCCCCTGGCCAAGGTGGCCTATCGACGGGACGAGCCAGGAGAGGCCCTGGCGGCCATCGGCCTCGATCCCTGGACGGCTGTGGCCATCGCCACCCATGACCTGACCACCGACCAGGTCGCCCTGCGCGCCGCCCTGCCGTCCAAGGCGTTCTATGTGGGATTGCTGGGCGCCCGGGCGCGGTTGGCCGAGCGGCTGGCCCGCCTGCGGGCGGCCGGACTCAGTGAGGCGGCCCTGTCGCGGCTGCACGCCCCCATCGGCCTGGACATCGGTGGCAAGGCCCCCTGGGAGGTGGCGCTGTCGGTGATCGGCGAGATCGTCGCCCTGCGCTATGCGCGGGCCAGCGGCAGCACCTCGACCAGCCCCCCAGCCTCGACGCCGGGCGCGCCCGGCGGACGGCGCAACAGCGCGTCAGCCGCGGCGAACACGGTGACCAGCGAGGAATCCTGATCTCCATAGGGATCGACGCTGATCGCGCCCTCCTGATGGGTCAGTTTCGCCCGCATCCAGTGCTCCCGTGGCCCGTTGGCGCCCAGCGGCGTCGCCGCGCGGGCGGTGATGGTGGCGAAGGGCCTGGGATCCCCCTGATAGGCGGCCAGGATCGGGCGCAGGAACAGCTCGGCGCAGACAAAGGCCGAGGCCGGATTGCCCGGCAGGCCCAGCATCCGGCGGCCATCGGCCAGGACCCCGAAGAAGGTCGGCTTGCCCGGCCGCACGGCGACGCTGGCCACCTTCATCGACAGACCCAGGGCCTCGCCCGCAGCCCGCACCAGGTCGTGGTCGCCCACCGAAGCCCCACCGACCGTGACGATCAGGTCGGCCTCGGCGTCGCGTAGGGCGGCGATGACGGCGTCCAGGTCATCGCGGACGGGCTTTAGCTTTTGCGCCTCCGCCCCCCAGGCGCGGACCATGGCCAGCAGGGCTGGCGCGCCGGAATCATAGATCTGGAAAGGCCCCGGTACGCCGGGCGCCTCGATGATCTCCTCGCCGGTGGAGATGATGGCCACCCTGGGCGCGCGATGGACCGACACCTCGGCGCGGCCGGCCGAGGCGGCCAGCGACAGGCGCCAGGGATCGATGCGCTGGCCGGCGCTCAACAGGGCCTGGCCAGATTTGAAGTCGCCGCCCCGGGGGCGCAGGTGCTGGCCTGCGGGGGTTTCCGGGGTGGTCACGAAGTCGCCGTCGAGCCGGGCGTCTTCCTGGATGACGATGGCGTCGGCGCCGGCCGGAACCGCCGCGCCGGTGAAGATGCGCACGGCCTCGCCGGGGCCAAGGGCGCCTGTAAAGCCGTGACCCGCAGCGCTTTCGCCGATGATGCGCAAGGTCCCAGGCGTGTCGCCGCTGCGCACCGCCCAGCCGTCCATGGCCGAGGCGTCGAAGGGCGGCTGGTCGCGAATGGCGCTGACATCCTCGGCCAGGACCCGGCCGATGGCTGCGCGCAAGGGGACGGTCTCGGCGGGCAGGGGGGCGATCTCGGCCAGCATGCGGGCTCGGGCGTCCTCGACGGCCAGCAGCTTCATGCGGCGGACCAGTCGCCAGAGGCGCCGCCGGACTTGGCGGTTAGGCGCACAGCCTCGATGACCATGCCCTTCTCGGCGGCTTTCAGCATGTCGTAGACAGTGAGGCAGGCGACCGAGACGGCCGTCAGGGCCTCCATCTCCACGCCGGTCTGGCCGGTGGTGCGCACCCGCGCAGTGACCGACAGGCCGCCTTCGCCCGGGGCCACGCGGACCTCGACCTTGGATAGGGCCAGGGGATGACAGAGCGGGATGAGCTCGCTGGTGCGCTTGGCGGCCATGATGCCGGCGATTTCGGCGGTGGCCCGCACATCGCCCTTCTTGGCGTCGCCGGACAGGGCGAGCGCCAGGGTCGCAGGCGTCATCCGCACGAAGCCTTCGGCCACGGCTTCGCGGGTCGTGATCGCCTTGCCGGAGACATCGACCATATGGGCGCGGCCGGTCTCGTCGATATGGGTCAGGCCGCTCATCGCTCCATCAGCCGGGGCATGAGGTCGACCATGTTGCAGGGGCCGTGGCGGCTATCGAGCTGGGCGGAAATCACTTTGTCCCAACCGTCCTTCACCGCCCCGTTGGAGCCGGGCAGGCAGAAGACGAAGACACCGCTCATGATGCCGGCGGTGGCGCGGCTCTGTAGGGTGGAGAGGCCCACCGTCTGGTAGCTGACCATGTGGAAGACGACCGAGAAGCCGTCCAGGGTCTTGTCGAACAGGGGTTGCAGGGCTTCGGGCGTCACGTCCCGGCCGGTGATGCCGGTGCCGCCGGTGGTGATCACCGCGTCCACCTCGCCCGACGCCACCCAGGCCTTCACCTGGCCGCGGATCGCCTCGACCTCGTCGCGGACGATGGTCCTCCCCGCCAGGACATGGCCCGCGCCAGTGATCCGGTCAGCCAGGACCTGACCAGAGGTGTCGGTGGTCTCATCGCGGGTGTCGGAGACGCTGAGGACGGCGATGCGGACCGGGACCAGGGTCTTGGCCTCATCGATCTTGCCGCCGGGGGCGAAGGCAGGCGCGTTCATGATCGGCTCCTCTGTGCGTCTAGGGCTCGCAGGGCGTCTAGGCCCAGCGGGCGATGTCCTCGTGGTCCTGGGCGCGCGGTTCGATCCAGCGGGCGCCGTCGGGGCCATGCTCCTTCTTCCAGAAGGGGGCGCGGCTCTTCAGATAGTCCATCAGATAGTCGCAGGCCTCAGAGGCCGCCCGGCGGTGGGCGGCGGCCGTCGCCACGAAGACGATGGGCTCGCCCGGCGCGATCTGGCCGATCCGATGGACGATCATCAGGTCCTGCAGATCAAACCGCGTTCGGGCCGTCTCGGCGATGGCGCCGATCTGGGCCTCGGTGAAGCCGGGATAGGCCTCCAGCTCCAAAATCTTCGTCTCGCCGCCCTCGGCCCGGGCGAGACCCGTGAAGCTCGCCACCGCGCCGGTCTCGGCCCGCCCGCGGCAGAAGCCCGACAGCAGCGGGCCGGGATCAAAGCCCTGGTCGGTGAGGCTGATCATCATGGCCTAGCCCCCGCTCATGGGCGGCAGGAAGGCGACTTCAGAGCGGGGCGACAGGGCCGCGTCATCGCGCACCAGCACCTGGTCCAGCGCCACCTGGACGCCGGGCGCGGCCAGGGCCTCGCCCAGGGCGGCGTCGTCAGCGGTCAACAGGGCGCGCAGGTCCGAGAGGCGGGCGGGCGAGGGATCCAGGATCTTTTCCCGCCAGCCGGCGATGTCGCTCAGGCGACCAAACAGCAGGACCCGGGTCACCGCCTCAGCCCCCTGTGGTGGACATGTGGCGGGCCAGCGCCGGCGCCGCCGATCGCTCGATCCGGAAGTCGTGACCCTTGGGCTTGCCGTCCACCGCCAGGCGGATGGCCTCAATCAGGGCTGTGTCATCGGCGCCGGCCCGCATGACGCCCCGCAGATCGCTGGCGTCTTCCTGGCCCAGGCACGTGTGCAGGGTGCCGGTGCAGGTTAGCCGCACCCGGTTGCAGCCCTCGCAGAAATTGTGGGTCATGGGCGTGATGAAGCCCAGCCGTCCGCCGGTCTCGGCGATGCGGACATAGCGGGCCGGCCCGCCGGTGGAGAGGGGGATGTCCTCCAGGGTCCAGAAGCTCTCCAGCTCCTGGCGGACCTTGGTCAGCGACAGGAACTGGTCGGTGCGGTCTTCGTCGATTTCGCCGAGCGGCATGGTCTCGATCAGGGTGGCGTCCATGCCCTCGCCATGGGCCCAGGCGATCAGGTCCGGCAGCTCGGCGGCGTTGTCCTGGGCCAGGGCCACGGCGTTGATCTTGACGGCGATGCCGGCGGCTTGCGCGGCCTTGATCCCGGCCAGCACCTTGGCCACGTCGCCGCCGCGGGTCAGGCGGCGGAACAGGTCGGGCTTGCGGGTGTCGATGGAGACATTGACGCGGCGCACGCCGGCGCCGGCCAGGGGCCCGGCGAATTCCGCCAGACGGGTGCCGTTGGTGGTCAGGGTCAGCTCGTCCAGCGCCCCGGACTTCAGATGTCGCGACAGGCCTTCGATCAGGCCCATGACCCCCTTGCGCACCAGGGGCTCGCCGCCGGTGATCCGCAGCTTGCGCACGCCGAGCGCGATGAAGGCCGAGCTGACCCGGTCCAGCTCCTCGAGGGTCAGCAGGTCCTTCTTGGGCAGGAAGACCATGTGCTCGGCCATGCAATAGACGCAGCGCAGATCGCATCGATCGGTGACCGAGACCCGCAGATAGGTCACCGTCCGGCCGAAGCCGTCGATCAGCGGTGCGGCCGTCGTGGACGGCGCTTGCGAAGGTGAGGCGTCGTAGGGCGTCATGGCGTTAGCGCAACATAGGGGAGGGCAGGCGATGACGACAGGGGCCGCGCGCAAAGAGGCGAGTTGGAGCGCCATCATCCTGGCGGCCGGCGCCGGCCGCCGGTTCGGCGGCCGCAAGTTGCTGGCGCCCTTCGAGGGCGGTCCGCTGATCGAGGGTGCGCTCGGGGCAGCCTTCGCGAGCCCCGCCTCGACGATCATCCTGGTGACCGGATCTGACGCCGATGAAGTCGCCAAGGTCTCGTGGGCGTTTGCAGAAAGACGGGGCGAGGGCGCCCGCCTGCGGAGCGTCCACGCCGCAGATCACGCCGAGGGCATGGGCGCGTCCCTTCGGGCCGGGGCTGAAGCGCTTCCCGCGGATACGGCCGGGACCTTCGTCCTTCTGGGCGACATGCCGAAGGTTCCGGCAGCCCTGCTTCCGCGCCTTGTGGAGGCTGTGAAGGCGGGTGCGGCTGCGGCGGCCCCGATCTGCGAAGGCCGCCGGGGCCATCCGGTGCTGTTCGGGCCCGACCTCCTCGGTCACCTCCGTAAGGCCGCCGGCGACGAAGGCGCGCGCACAGCCCTCGCCGGCCTCGGCCCGCGCCTCGCCCTCATCGAGACTGATGACGACGGCGTCCTGTTCGACGTCGATCGGCCCGAGGATCTGGCGGGCGCCTAGACCTTCACGAACGGCTGGGCGGTGATCGCCTCGCCGGTCAGGGCCAGCAGCGCATTGGCCACGGCTGGGCCGATCACCGGGGTGCCGGGTTCGCCGACGCCTGTGGGATGGGTCCCGGCGGGCTGGGCGACGACATAGGTCTCGACCTTGGGGGCCTCGTTGTGGCGTAGCACCCGGTAGGTGTCGAAATTGGTCTGGTCGACCCGGCCTTCGGTCAGGGTCACCTGGCCATAGAGGGCGGCCGAGAGGCCGTAGCAGGTGCCCCCCTCCATCTGGGCGGCGATCTGGTCGGGCGAGATGGCTGTGCCGCAGTCGATGGCGGTGACCACGCGACCGACCCTGGGCTCGCCATTCTCCATCTTCACCTCGGCCACCTGGGCCACGACTGAGCCGAAGCTCTCGTGCACCGCCACGCCGCGGGTCCAGCCCTCAGGCGCGGGCTCGCCCCAGCCGGCCTTTTCGGCGGCCAGGTCGAGGACGGCCAGATGCCGCTTGGCGCCGGCCTTCTCATAGAGGGCCCGGCGATAGGCCACCGAATCCTGGCCGGCCCGGCGGGCCAGCTGCTCGATGGTGTGCTCCATCACATAGGCCGTGTGGGTCGCGCCCACCGAACGCCACCAGAGCACCGGCACGCCCGCGTCGGGGGTGAGCAGCTGGGCGTCCACATGCGGGGTGGCTTTCAGATAGGGGGAGCCCTTGGCGCCTTCCACCGCGGTCTCGTCGACGCCGCCGCCGCCGAAGGGGGCGCCCTTCATGATCGACTGGGTGACGATTCGATGGGTCCAGGTGTTGGGATAGCCGTCTGTATCGGTGGTGACCCGCACCCGGTGGTGGACCAGGGGGCGGTAATAGCCCGCCGCCATGTCGTCTTCCCGGGTCCAGACCAGTTTCACCGGCCGGTTTCCGCCCACCTTGCGGGCGATCTGGACGCATTCGACCACGAAATCGGACTGGAAGTTGGCCCGCCGGCCAAAGGAGCCCCCGGCCGGCAGGGTTTCGATCTCGATGGCGCCGGGCAGGTTGGCGACCACCTTGGCCACGTTCAGCTGGTCCAGGGTCGGCCCCTGGGAGGCGAAGGCGAGCCTGGCCTTGTTGCCGTCCACCTGGGCCACGCAGTTCATCGGCTCCATGGTGGCGTGGGCGAGGTAGGGGAAGTCATAGGCGACCTCGAGGGCCTGACCGCCGGCTTGCGCCGACACATCCCCCTTTGTTTCGAAGCCCTGCCATTCCTCGCCTCTGGCCAGCGTCGCTGAACCCGCCGCCAGATCGCGGAAGCGCTCGGCGATGGCGGCGGAGCTGCGGGTCTCGGCCTTGGCCTCGTCCCAGTTGACGGTCAGCGCGTCGCGGCCCTGCTTGGCGGCCCAGGTTGTTTCAGCCACCACGGCCACGCCGGTGGGGATTTCATAGACCTCGACGACACCGGGCACCGCCTTGGCCGCCGTGGCGTCAAAGCTCGCCACCTTGGCGCCGAAGCGCGGCGGGTGGGCGACCATGGCCACCAGCAGATTCTCGGCCTGGACATCCATGGTGAAACGGGTCTGGCCGGTGCTCTTGGCCAGGCTGTCCTTGCGCCGAACCCGGTCGGTGCCGATCAGGGTGAACTGGGCCGGGTCCTTCAGCGTCGGCTCGGCCGGCGGCGCCACCTGCGCCGCGTCAGCCAGCAGGGCGGCGAAGTCGGCCGACTGGCCCGAGGTGGCGTGGGCGACGACGCTGTCCTTGACCGTGATCTCACCGGCCGGAACGTTCCAGCGGTTGGCGGCGGCCTGGACGAACATGGCCCGGGCCGCGGCCCCGGCCTTGCGCAGCTGGTCCCAGGAATTGTTTATCGCTGTCGACCCGCCGGTAAGCTGCGCGCCGAGGCCGCCATTGGCGTAGAGCTTGGCGTTGGCAGGCGCATGCTCCCAGCCGACCTTGCTCCAGTCGGCGTCCAGCTCCTCGGCGACGATGGCCGCCAGACCCGCATGGGTCCCCTGACCAAACTCGATGTGCTTGCAGACCAGGGTGACCGCACCGTCCGGGGCGATCTTGACGAAGGCGCCAAACGGGCCGGTCTCGCCCTCGGCGCCGGCCGCCAGCAGGTCGGTGGGGGAACAGCCGACCATCAGGGCGCCGCCCACGGCGGTGGCGGTGATGATTAGCTGGCGGCGCGACAGGCCCTCGCCCGAAGGGGCGGCGCGGCGGGAAAAGGGTGCGTTCATGGCTCTCATCCCGTCCGGTCAGGCGTCAGTCTGGGGGGAAGCTGTGGCCGGGGCCTGGCCCGACGCCACCTTGATCGCCGCATGGATGCGCTGATAGGCGCCGCACCGACAGATATTGCCGGCCATGGCGCCGTCGATCTCTTCGTCCGTTGGCTTGGGCGACTGCTCCAGCAGGGCTGCGGCCGACATGATCTGGCCCGACTGGCAGTAGCCGCACTGGGGCACGTCCAGCGCCACCCAGGCCTGCTGCAGGGGGTGGTCGCCCCCCAGGCCCTCAATGGTGGTGATCTTCGCGCTCCCCAGCGCCGAGATCGGCGTCAGGCAGGAGCGGATCGGCGCGCCGTCGGCCAGGACGGTGCAGGCG
The DNA here is from genome assembly GCF_030693405.1 of Phenylobacterium sp. GTDB lineage: Bacteria > Pseudomonadota > Alphaproteobacteria > Caulobacterales > Caulobacteraceae > Phenylobacterium. The sequence goes on along the minus strand of NZ_JAUYAW010000017.1, from coordinate 4,068 downwards.
CCGCATTGAGCTATCCCGCAGCCGTACTTGGTTCCAGTCAGGCCCAGTTCATCCCGCAACACCCACAACAGGGGCGTATCGGCGGCCGCCTCCACCTTAAGCGGCTTTCCATTCACATCGAGGGTGATGGCCATGACGATCCTTAGGCGTTGCAGAGCTGGAGCATGATCTTAACGCCGCTCAGGTGGCAAGGTAAGCCCCGACCCGAGCCGACGGGCCCAGTCTTGATGCGCCCGTGATCTAACTGCGCTACCTAATTTCCCGACGCCGTGATCGGCCCCGTTCCTGGAGACCCTCATGACCCCATCGGTCCGCGCCACCAACCTCCGCCTCCCGGTCCTGCTGGCTGGCCTCCTCCTGGCGGCGGCGCCGGGTCTGACCCAGGCTCAGGCGGCCTCATCGACGGGCGCACGTCTGTTCAATCTTCAGTGCAAGACCTGTCACGGGGACAAGAGCACGCCGGCGGGGCCCACCCTGACCGGGGTGGCCGGCGCCCCCATCGCAGGCCGCAGTGACTATGCCTATTCCGCGGGCCTGAAGGCCAAGGGCGGGACCTGGAGCGACGCGGCCCTGGACGCCTATCTGGCGAAGCCGATGGCGTTCGCGCCAGGGACGCGCATGATGGTCGCCGTTCCGGACGCCAATAATCGCGCGGCCATCGTGGCCTATATGAAGACGCTCAAATGACTTCGCTTCTTGGGCCTGGCCTGCCGCTGCGTTTGGCGCTGGTGGCCGCCGCCGCCGCGTCTCTGACCGCCTGCTCCACCGTTGGGCCAACGGCGCCGTCGGCCGGCTTCGTCTCGCCCCTGCGCTCGGCGCCTGGCCCGGAGGACGCCACTGACGCGCCGATGACCTATGCCTGCCGTGAAGGGAAGCGGTTCGTCGCCGCCTACGCCCTGTCGGGGGAACATGCTGTGGTTCAGGCCGGCGGACGCTCCTACCGCCTGCCGCACGCGCCCTCGGGCTCAGGGGCGCGCTTTTCGGCCGGTGGGGTCGAACTGACGACCAAGGGCGTCGAGGCGAGCCTGGACGGCGCCGCCGGGGCGCCCTATCGCGGCTGCGTCACCGGCTGAAGGAGCAGGATCTTGGACGCCTTTCCCGCCTTTTTCCCCCTGGCCGGCGCCAAGATCGTGATCGCCGGGTCCGGCGAGGGCGCCGAGGCCAAGGCTCGCCTGTTCGAGGGCTCGCCGGCCCGCCTGGTGCGGGTCGATGACGCCCAGGCCTATCTGCCGGCCACCTATGCCGGCGCGAGTCTGGTCTTCATCGCCAGCGCCGATGATCTGTTCGTCCAGGCCGCGGTCACCGCCGCCCGGGCCGCCCGGGTTCCGGTCAATGTGGTCGACCGCCCGCCGCTCTGCGACTTCACGACGCCGGCGGTCATCGACCGGGGCGAGGTGGTGGCTGCGGTGGGCACCGGCGGCGCCTCGCCCATGCTGGCCACCCTTTTGCGCAATACCATCGAGACCCGCATCCCAGAGGGGACCGGGCGCATCGCCGCCCTGTTCCGCAGGATGCAGGACGAGGTGCGCGAAGCCCTGCCCGAGCTGCCCCGGCGTCGCGCCTTTCTGCGCCAGGCGCTCGAAGGCCCGGCCGCGGACGCGGCCATGGCGGGGAATATGGAGGCCGCCGAAGCTCTACTGCGCAAGGCGCTCTCGGAAGACGCGCCCCAGCCGGGCCGCTTGCAGTTCGTCGCCGGACGGGGACCGGCCGACCTGATCACCCTGCGGGCCAGCCGCGCCCTGGCCAGCGCCGATGTGCTGATCATCCCGCTCGACGCCGATCCTGAGATCGTCGGCATGGCCCGCCGCGACGCCGAGCGGGTCGCGCCAGAGGCCGCGACGCCAGACCACCTGATCGACCTGGCGCGCCAGGGCCTGAAGGTGGTGAGCCTGATCACCGTCATGCCCCAGGCCGAAGCCCTGCGCGCCTATGCCGACTCCGGTATCGCGGTCGAGGTGATGCTGGCCGCCCCGCAGATCTAGTCCAGGGGTTTGCCCTTGGTCTCCGGCAGGAACAGGCAGACCACCACGCTGATGGCGGTGAAGATCACCGGGTACCAGAGGCCTGAATAGATGTTGCCCGTCGCCGTCACGATGGCGAAGGCGCTGAACGGCACGAAGCCGCCCACCCAGCCCGTGCCGATATGATAGGGCAGGGACATGGCCGTGTAGCGGACCCGTGTGGGAAACAGCTCCACTAGGGTCGCCGCCATGGGGCCGTAGAGGGCCGTGGCCGCCACCACGAAGATCATCAGGATGCCGAACACCGCCGCAAGGTTGGTCCGCGCCGGGTCGGCCTGGGGCGGATAGCCGGCAGCCGCCAGGGCTGCGCGGATCTCGCCATCCACCTGGGCCCTTGCGGCCTTCAGGTCATCGGCTGCGAGCTGGCTGCCGTCGATGGAGGAGACGACCGTTTCACCCACCCGCACCTGGGCCAGCGTCCCGGCCGGCGCGGCGAGGTTGTCATAGGAGACGCCTGCATTGGCCAGGGACGTCTTGGCGATGTCGCAGGCCGAGATGAACTGCGCCCGGCCCACGGGGTCGAACTGCAGGGCGCAGTCGGCCGGGTCGGCGACCACCACGACGGGGGTGGCGGCCTGGGCCTCGGCCAGGGCCGGGTTGGCCGCCAGGGTCAAGGCCTTGAAAGCGGGGAAGAAGGCGACGAGGGCCAGCGTCATGCCAAACCACATCACCCACTTGCGTCCGACCCGGTCCGACAGCCATGCGAAAAACACATAGAGCGGCGCGCTGGCGAGCGTTGCGCAGATCATCAGGGTGTTCACCGTGGCCGGCGCCACCTTCAGGAACCGCTCCAGGAAGATCTGGGTGTAGAAAAAGGCAGTGTACCAGACCGCGCCCTGGGCGCTCATGAAGGCGAACAGGGCCAGAAGCACGAGCTTCAGATTGCCCCATTGACCGAAGGCCTCGGCGAAGGGGGCCTTGGCCTCCTCGCCCGCGGCCTTGAGCCGCTCGAAGCTGGGGCTCTCAGCCAGTTTCAGGCGCATGAAGATGGAGATGGCCAGAAGGCCCGCCGACACCAGGAAGGGCAGGCGCCAGCCCCAGTCGACAAACGCCTCCTCGCCGACGACGCGGCGGGTGACCAGGATCACCACCAGGGCGCCGATCAGGCCGAAGGCGGCCGAGGTCTGGATCCAGCCTGTATATTCCCCCCGCCGATGGTCCGGCGCATGCTCGGCCACATAGATGGCCGCGCCGCCATACTCCCCGCCAAGCGCCAGGCCCTGGAGGATGCGCAGGACGATCAACAGGGCGGGACCGATCAGGCCAGCCTGCTCGTAGGTGGGCAGGAAGCCGATGGCGAGCGTCGCCCCGCCCATCAGGGTGACGGTGATCAGGAAGGCGGCCTTGCGTCCGACCCGGTCGCCCATGCGCCCGAAGATCAGCGCGCCCAGCGGGCGGAAGGCGAAGCCGGCGCCGAACAGGGCCAGGGCCGCGACCAGGCCTGCGGTCTCATTGAGCCCCGCGAAGAAGTTTCGCGAGATGACTGTCGCCAGGGTCCCGAAGATGAAGAAGTCGTACCACTCAAACGCGGTGCCGGCGGATGAAGCCACCACCACGGTGCGCATGGACGGCGCCTTCGCGCCCTCATTGGCCTGAGCGTCTGCGGCGTCCTGCGCCATGAGCGTCCCCCCGAACTGCGATTTGCAGCAGGAGTAACACCGGTCGGCGATGGGGCGGAAGGCGCGACCTTGCGGAACCCTCTCCGGGGAACTCAGGCGCGCCTGCGCCGTTACCGCAGGCTGGACGTTCAACAGGGCGTTCAACCACGAAGAACCCCGATATAGTTTTTGGCCTCTCGGAGCGCGCCGAGGGGGAATTTCCCTGATCGATCAGGGGATTTCCCGCGAACCTGCCCCCTGGCCGCACGAAAGCGGGACGGGGGTGTCGCAAAAAGTCGAAAAAGGCTGATTGACACTCTCGGGGGTGGCGACTAGATACGCCGCTCCTCGCCGCCGACGGATTGGTTGGCGGGGCTGGCGGAAGCCGGTTTGGTCTTTGACATTGTTGAATTGGAAAGAGAAACGCAGGCGGCGGTGTTCTGGCGATG
>NZ_JAUYAW010000078.1 GCF_030693405.1 Phenylobacterium sp. | reverse complement strand
GTCGGCCATGAAGTCCTTGATGGCGGCGATCACCTCGCCTGGCGCGCTCATGTGCGGGCAGTGTCCGCTGGCGTCGAGGATTGTGCGCTGACTGCCGGCGATGGCCGCCTGGACGAAGGCCCCGACGGCGGGCGGGGCCAGGGCGTCGTCGCTGCATTCGATCAGAAGAGTCGGGGTGCGGACCTGCCTGTACTCGGCCCGGTGGTCGGAGCAGAAGGTGACGCGGGCGAATTCCTTGGCGATCTCGGGATCGGCCCGACACACGCTGTTGCGCCATTCGTCCTGGAGCTCGGGACCATTGGCCTCGCCGATCACCACCGGCGCCATCAACGCCGACCAGTCGAGATGGTTCTTGTCCATCAGGTCGAGCAGTTCCTCAATGTCGGCGGGGTCGAAGCCACCCACATAGGTGTCGGTGTTGGCGTAGCGGGGGGAGGGGCAGACCAGCACCAGGGCGGCGAACAGATCGGGCCGGGCTACGGCGGCGAGCACCCCGATGGTGGCGCTGACCGAATGGCCGACGAAGATCACGTCGCGGAGGTTCTGGCTGTCGCAGATCTCGATGACGTCGGCGGCGTAGCCGTGCAGCGTGCCGTACTTCTCCGACGAATAGGCAGACGCGTCCGAGAGCCCCGCGCCCACATGGTCGAACAGGCCGACGGCGCCCTGGCCGGTGAAGGCGTGGGCCACGTGGCGCCACATGTTCTGATCGCAGCCGAAGCCGTGGGCGAAGAGATAGGTGGCGGGGCCGCGACCGTGAAAGACGAGATTGTTGCGGGCCGCGACGTCCATCGGAAGCTCCATTGCCATTCCTCTTTTGCCGCATGGCGCCTAACAATTGTTGAAATCGACCGAGATTTCTCCGGTTTGAACGGCGTCCGCGGGAGGCGGCTCAGCGCAGCCGCAAGCTGGATGTCCGAAAACCGCGAGACAGGGCGCCCGCCAGGCGCGATCCTGGCGCTCATGGATCTGGATGACGACGCCTGCTACCGCGCCCTGTCGATGCGCGACGCCCGCCTGGACGGGAAGATTTTTGTCGGCGTGCGCAGCACGGGAATCTACTGCCGGCCCATCTGTCCGGCGCGGACCCCGCTTCGCCGTAACGTCACCTTCTACGCCTCGGCCCCTGCGGCCCAGGAGGCGGGGTTCCGGCCGTGTCTGAGGTGCCGGCCGGAAACCTCGCCGGACCTGGGCGCCTGGCGCGGCAGCTCCAACACTGTGGCCCGCGCCCTGGCGATGATCGAGGACGGCGCCCTGGACACCGGCGACGTGGAGGGCCTTGGCGATCGGTTGGGCGTCGGAGGCCGCCAGCTGCGCCGGCTGTTCAAGCAGCACCTGGGCGCCTCGCCGGTGGCCGTCGCGCAGACCCGGCGGGTGCTGCTGGCCAAACAGCTGATCTGCGACACCACCCTGCCCATGGCCGAGGTGGCGCTGGCGGCCGGCTTCGGCAGCGTGCGGCGGTTCAACGAGACGTTCCAGCAGCTTTACGCCCGGCCGCCCGCGGCGCTGCGGCGACGCCAGAAGCCCGAGGTGAGCGCCCAGGACGGCGGCGGGGTCGTCCTGCGGCTGGCCTATCGAGCCCCCTACGACTGGAAAGGCATCCTGGACTTTCTGGCCCTGCGCGCGGTGCCGGGCGTGGAGGCGGTGCGCGACGGGCGCTACAGCCGCGCCCTGCGGATCGATGGGACGATAGGCCTGGTCACCGTGGCGTCCGGGCCCGGGGAGACCCTGGAGGTGCGCGCCCAGTTTCCGCGGCTGCGGGCCTTGCCACAGGTCATCGCCCGGGTGCGCCGGGTCTTCGACCTGGGGGCCGATCCGGCGCAGGTGAATGCGCATCTGTCGCTGGATCCACATCTGGCGCCCCTGGTGGCCCAGCGACCCGGCCTGCGGGCGCCCGGCGCCTGGGACGGATTCGAACTGGCGGTGCGCGCGGTGCTGGGCCAGCAGATCACGGTCGCCGGCGCCCGGGCCCTGGCCGGCCGGCTGGCGGCGCAATATGGCGAGGCCCTGCCGGCGGACCTGGCGGGGGAGGGGCTGAGCCGCCTGTTTCCGACGCCGCAGGCCCTGGCCGCGATCGATCCTGAAACCCTGCCCATGCCCCGCGCCCGGGGCCGCGCCCTGGTGGGGCTGGCGACCGCCGCGGCGGCAGATCCCGATCTCTTCGCGCCCCGCGGGTCGCTGGAGGCGGCGGTGGCCAGGCTGAAGGCTCTGCCCGGGATCGGCGAATGGACGGCCCAGTACATCGCCCTGCGCCAGATGCGCGAGCCCGACGCCTTTCCCCATGGGGACATCGGCCTGATGCGCGCCATGACAGGCCCTGACGGAATACGCCCAAGCGCTGGCGAACTGCTGGCGCGCGCCGAGGCCTGGCGGCCCTGGCGGGCCTATGGCGCCTTGCACCTGTGGGCCTCGGAGGGGCTCGCCCCCAAGCCCGAGCGCCTGAACCTGATGGAGGTCTCCCATGACCAAGACGCCGCTTGAGGCCCTGTTCATCTCGCCCATCGACACGCCGCTGGGCGCAGCCCAGATCGTGTTCGACGGCGTGGGCGTCCTGCGCGCCTTCGACTGGGACAGTCATCGGGAGCGGATGGATCGGCTCCTGCGCCGCCACTATGGCGTGGTGGCGCTCCGGGACGCCCCGGCGCCCCAGGACCTTTTGGACCCGTTCCACGCCTATTTCGGGGGCGAAGCCGGCGCCCTGGCCGCCATCCCCTGGGCCACAGCCGGCACCGCCTTTCAGAATCGGGTCTGGCAGGCCCTGTGCGACATCCCGGCTGGCGAAACCTGGTCCTACGGACGGCTGGCTCTGCACATCGGCGCCCCATCTGCGGTCCGGGCCGTGGGTCTGGCCAACGGCGCCAACCCCGTGGGCCTGGTTGTGCCGTGTCACCGGGTGATCGGCGCCAATGGGTCGCTGACCGGCTATGGCGGCGGGCTGGAGCGCAAGCGCTGGCTGCTCGCCCATGAGGGGGCCGAACTCCGCCTGCGCCCCTGATCTGGCGTCGGGCGACTTGGCCGACGGGCGCCCAAGGTCTAGGTTGCCGATCGAGGGACGACTGGGGAGTAGAGTATGATGAAACGCGTGATCCTGACCGCTGTGCTGGCGGTGACGACGGCCGCCGCCGGCTCGGCCGTGGCCCAGAACTACGGCGGCGGCGGACGACAGCCCTCGGCCATCCTGTTCGACCAGCCAAACTTCCAGGGCCGTCAGACCACCATCTACGGCATGGCCACCAACCTGCCCCGGGACTGGAACGACAAGACCATGAGCGCCCGGTTCCAGGGCCGCTGGCGCATCTGCGAGAACTCCGACTTCGGGGGCCGCTGCCAGGATGTGTCCGGCGACGTCCCGAATATGAACACCCTGGGGATGGGCGAGCGGATCACCTCGCTGCAGGCCTATTCCGGCGCCGGTGGTAACGATGGCGGCGGCTTTCGGCCCCCTCCCGGCGGCAACTGGCGTCCGGGCGGCGGCAATTGGAGCGGCCCCAATCAGTACCGGCCCACCGAGGGCGTGCGCTCGGTCTTCTTCCCCTATCCCACCTATGACGGCTACGACATCGCCGCGGGCTCCAGTTCGGCCAACGCCTTCTGCCGCTCTCAGGGTCTGGGCTCCTCAGCCTATTACGACTCCAGCCAACGCGCCCAACAGGCCGTGGATGGGGAAGGGCGTTACACCGGCCCGACCAGTGTCCTGCGCGACGTGGTCTGCCGGCGCTACTGAGGTTCGCTGCGCCGAAGTCGGCGTCACATGAACGAAGTTTCATGTGACGCCGTATTGCCGCGCTTCCTCCCCTGATCGATAAGTCGCCCACAGACTCGTATCGGTGACGGGAGAGATCCGATGCAAACCTTCACAGAGATCGTCGCAGCCGTGGTGATCCACGCTTCGGCCGTGGCCTATGGGCATCTGGGCGTGCTGGTGGAACCTCAGCAGCCTGAGCGCACCGCGCCGGCTGAGCGCAAGGTGGCCCGCTCGGTGTCGCCGCAGCCGCCGCAGAAGTCCTGTGATGCGCCCAAGCCCGTGGCCCCCTGTCCCGACGTGCCTCTGAGCCTTGGCCGGGCCTGATCCGGCGCGGTCCCGACTGAAAATTCTCCGCCTGCGCGCAAATCCGCCGCATGGCGCTTTGCGCCGGACGCGTTCAACGTTAATCCTTGCCGTTCAGGGCGTGCGCCAGACGACGAAACGTCGGTTCGCGGGGCGTGTTGGCCGCAAGTAATGGGCCGCAGATGAAGATCAAGAACCGGCGTCAGCCGCTGGATTTCCAGAATCTCACCGAGGCTGAGGCCGCGTCGGCCCGCGAGGCTGAGGCGCCGGAGGCCGGACCAGACCTTGATCTGGACCTCACCGACGCGCCAATCGTTGGAACCTCGCGGGTCGCCGCGCAAGACGAGTCCTACAGCTCAGATCCATCCGAAGCGGAGGCGCGGCCCGACGAGGCCCCCTTCACCCTGGCCGATCCGGCCTCGGCCGGCGACCTGACCCGGCCCAGGACGCCCCCTGCGACGGGGGGGCGTTCGGCCCTGACGGCCCAGGCCTCCGCGCCGGCCGACCGCGAGGCCGAGCCTCCAGCCTGGCCGGTCTATGCAGGCGCCCTGGCGATTTCGGTCCTCTGCTCCTTTGCGCCCATGGCCTATGCCTGGGGCTATCGGGGCGATGTGGTGCCCTTCCAGAACGACGCCTTTGCGCTGGGGGTCTTCGCCCTGCTGGCCCTGGCGCCGGCCCTGCTGGTGTGGGTGGCGGCCTATGCCCTAAGGCAGGGTCAGAAACTCGCCGGCGAGACCCGCCGCGCCCAGCGGCTGGCTGATGAGATGGTTTCGCCCGCCCTGGTGGCCGCCGGCCGCGCTGGCGACGTGGTGGCCCAGGTGCGCGAGGAGATCATCCGCGCCGGCGAGGCGGCCCATGACGCCCGCGAGACGCTGGCGGCCCTGCGCTCGGCTCTGGCGGCGGAGACCGAACAACTGGTCAATGCGGCGGCGGCCTCGGCCCGCACCGCGGAATCCCTGACCCGCAGCCTGTCCCAGGAACGGGTGGAGATGACCGCCCTGGCCAGCGTGCTGGACGCCCAGTCCACCGCCGTGGTCGACGCCATCACTAGCCAGGCCAAGATGGTGGCCGAGGCCTCTGACCTGGCCGAGACCCAGCTGCGGGAAGCCGAAGCCTCGCTGGCCGCCCGGGCCGCTGACCTGGCCGCCGCCGCCGGCGAGACCAGCGACATCGCCCGCACGGTGGGCGAGGATCTGACCCGCCATATCGCCCGGCTGGAAAGCGCCGGGGCCGGCGTCGCCGATCAGGTGGGCGCGGCCGAGACGGGGCTGTCGGAGCAACGCGCCGCCCTGGTGGCCGTGGCCCACGGTATCCGCGCCGACCAGGAGTCCTTCGCCGCCGAGGCCGAGACCCAGACCGCCAAGCTGGCGGAATATCTGTCGGAGGCCAGGCTTTCGGCGGTGGAAGTGGGCGACCGCGCCATCAAGGGCGCCCAGATGCTTCGGGAACTGGTGGCCCAGGCGACCGAGCAGTTCGCCGACATGGCCGACGCCGCCCAGGGCGAGCGCGACGCCTTCGCCGAGAGCCTGCGGCAGTCCTGGGGCCTGCTTGCCGACACCGCCGCCGGCGAGCGCGGCCAATTGCAGGCCGAGACCCAGGCGGCCATCGACGCCCTGTCGCAGGCCGCCGAACAGACCCGCGCCGCCGCCGCCCGCCATGCCGAGGCCGCCCGCCAGCAGGTGGACCAGCTGTCGGAAGCGGCCTTCGCCGCCGGCCAGAAGGCCGATCAGGTGTTCGAGGGCCGTCTTGAAGAGGCGCGCTCGCTGATCGAACAGTCGGCAGGCCTGGTGGAAGAGGCCGGCGCCCAGACAGCCCGCAAGCTGGAGGCCAGCGCCGCCTCGGCCCGCGCCACCCTTCACGAGCTGCAGGACCTGCTGGCCGACCTGGACGCCCGCGCGGCCGAACTGCCGGCCACGGCGCGCCAGCAGGCCGATGATGTCCGGGCCGCCGTGGGCGAGAGCCTGGACGACCTGATGGCCCAGGCCCGGCGCACGGCCGAGGAGACTCAGGCCATCGACGCGGCCTTCCAGGAACGGGTCAGCCGCAACTATGAGATGCTGAGCGAGGCCGTTCGGCTGATGGGCTCTGTGGCCACCACCGCCAGCGGCGGGCTGGGCTCGGGCCTCGGCGCGGGCTTCCCGGCCGCACCGCCCCGTGAGCGGCGGCCGGCGGCGCGGGAGGACCGGGTTCGCCCGGCGGCGTCCGCCCCGCGCGCTGACCCCCCGCGGGCTGAGCCTGCGCGAGCAGCGGGCGTCGATGACGAGGCGCCCCTGGAATTGCGGCCCTCGACTCCCTGGCCTGCCCGCGACGGGCGGCGGAGTCCGGCCGAAGAGGCGGGCCTCCGGCCCCGTCTGCGCCTGACCCCCACCGCCACCGACGAGGAATTCTCCAGCCTGTTTGAGTCCGCCGGCGGTCCGCCGCCCGCGGCCGCGGCCGAGCCTGCGGATGAGGGGGATGGCCTGACCTGGAAGGACCTGCTGGCGGCCATCGATGAGCCGCCGCCGCGTCCGCTGGACGAGCGTCGGGAGGCTCAGCTCCTGTCGGATATCGTCGCACTGGGCATCGATCCCTCGGCCCTGCTGCCACGCGGGCGGATCGATGAGATCGGCGCGGTGGTGCAGACCGGGGACCTGGAGGGCGCCCGCCAGGTGGTCCGCCGACTGGCGCCCGCCGCCACGCGGCGCCTGACCCGGAGGCTGTTCACCGACGATGCGCTGAAGGCCGAGGCCGGCGACTATCTGCGGCGCTACCGGGGCATGCTCGACGAGGCGGTGGCCCGGGACCAGGAGGGCTTCATGGTCGCCACGCTTTTGGCCTCGGACGCTGGTCGTGTCTTCCTGCTGCTCGACGCGGCGGCCGGCGACATGATGTGAGGCCTGGGGCCGGTTCAGGCCTTGGTTTGACCTTCAGACCGCGCGCGGAACTGCGCAAGATAGGCGCGCGACAGGCTGACGAGCTCGTCCTCAAACGCCTGGTCGTGGAAGAAATCGACCCCTTCCAGCACGGCTGAGCGCATCGCCCCGTGCATGGCGCGGGTGAGCACGAAGGCGCTGATCGGTTCGAGGGGGTCCTGGGTCTGGTTCAGGGTCTGGGTGAAGGCCTCGAACCGTCCGGCCAAGGCCTCGGCAGGCGTTGTCTCGAACCAGACTCCCATGGCGATCCGCCGGGCGCGGGCCCGACCCTGGAAGGCGCCGATGAAGGCCCGGACGAGGGCGCGGTCGGGGGCTAGCCCCGCACCCTTCTCCCGCAGCAGCCGCTGCATCTCCGCGGCGTGTAGAACACTCTCACGCTCGCCCAGGGCATGCATCAGGACCCGCTTGTTGGGGAAGTAGCGATAGACCGCGCCGATGCTGACGCCGGCCCGCTCGGCCACCGCATTGGTGGTGAAGCCATCCAGGCCGTCGCGCTCCAAAAGCTGAGCCGCCGCCTCGAGGATGATGTCCACGGTCTCGGCGGCGCGCTTCTGGCGGGGAACTTTCCGTGTCGCGTCAGACAGTTGAGACTCCCTTCTCAGGATTGAGGCCAGCCGCCCGAAGGCGAGTAGGGCGCCCGCTGCGCCCTGGCTAGCCTACAGGCGATGCATAGGGAAAGGACGTCGCATGACTTGGGCTACGGAACGACTTGAGGCGATCTGCTCTGGGCAGGGGCCGTTGCCGCCGATCGTCGAGCAACTGCGGTTGGGCCGCCTTGACGCCTGGGGGGAGGGATGGGTGCGCAAGACCTGGACGCCCCATCCCAGCCTGGACACGGCCGATGGTTCCCTGTTCGGCGGCTATATCGCCGCCCTGGCCGACCAGACTCTGGCCTTCGCCACCATGACGGTGGTTCCAGATGACCAGCACTACAGGACCACCCAGTTGCAGGTCAGCTTTCTGCGGGTCGGCCGTAACGCGCCGGTGGAGATCCATGCCCAGGTGATCGCCGCCACGCGCCAGATGATCACCCTGCGCGCCAGCTTCGTTCAGGGGGAGGGCCGGCTGATCGCCGAGGCCGGCGCCCAGCAAATCCTGATGCCGATCCCGACCGCCGCCGCGGTCCCGCAGGCGCCGAGCTAGATCACCACGGCCGAGCCGTTGACCGCCACCATCAGCATCGAGCCGTTGGGGCCGATGGCATGGTAGTCGAGGTCGACGCCGACCACGGCGTTGGCGCCCACCTTCTTGGCTTCTTCGGCCAGGGCCAGCAGCGCGTCTTCCCGAGCCCGGGCCATGACCCGCTCATAGCCGCGGGAGCGGCCGCCGAAGAAATCGCGGATGGCGGCCATCAGGTCGAGCACCACATTGGCCCCGAGAATGGCCTGGGCCGAGACCATGCCCAGGTGCTGGCGCACGGGGCGGCCTTCGAGGAAGTCGGTGGTGACGATGAGGATGTCGGGTTCACGCGCCATGGCGAATTCATAGGATCAAATTGCGACGCTCGCGATGCGGAATCGCGCCCGGGGCGAGCATTGCCGCCGCGCGGGTCTGACCGTGGATGAAAAGTACGCGAATGGCTTCAAGGTTAAGCTTGGTTGGTCCACATTGCCCCGACCCCGCTGGAGGCCGCGCATGTTCTTCGCCCGATCCCACATCGAGCTTCACAATATCCGCGCCAGCATCGAGCGCACCAAGCGGCTTTCGGACAATGTGATCAAGATCGGCCCCATCGGGGTGGGGCTCGACGGCCTGCTGACCTGGATTCCCTGGGCCGGCGGGCTCTACAGCGCCGGCGCAGGTCTGGTCCTGCTCAGCGACGGGTTCCGCGCCCGGTGCGCGCCTATGGTGATGCTGGAGGCGACCATGGTGCTGCTGGCCGATCTGGCCATCGGGATCGCGCCGGTGCCAGGCGGACTCGGCAAGCTGGCGGACGTGCTGTTTTCAGGTCACAAATGGGCGGCTGACCTGATGATCAAGCATATGGAAGAGACCATCTATTTTGAAGGCTCCCGCAAGGATGTGGTCCATACGCCCGAATATCGAGACATCCTGTCGCGCATCAAGGATGGCAAGGAACGTCGCCGAGTCGTGTTCCTCGGCTGAGCCGGGTTTGGTTTGTCGCGATGGAGCGGTCCGGTGGCGGTGACGCAGGACAAGGCGCACCGCGCCTGGCGCGCCGCCGAGCGGATCAAGCGCCTGTCTGACCGGCTGGTGGGCGTCGGACCCATCGGGCTGGGCCTCGACGGCATACTGGCCTGGGTGCCCATCGCCGGCACGGTCTACAGCGTGGGCGCTGGCGCGCTGCTGATCGCTGAGGGCCTGCGGGGCGGCGCCTCGGTCGTGACGCTGGCGCGGATGGGCGCCTATCTGGCCTTCGACTCCGCCACCTCCACAGTGCCTGTGGCCGGCTGGGCGGTGGACACCCTGTTCCCCGGACATCTGATGGCGGCCAAGGCGCTGCAGAAGGATATCGAGGCGCGCCATGGCCCGTCCGCCCTGCCGGAGAGCTGGGATCGCAAGCGCCGGGCGCGGGCCGGACGCCGAGGCGTCAAGATCTGAAACTCAGTCTGATTGGCCAGTTTGCGCCAGATCAGCGACTGTGGGGGCCGCCCCGGCGATAAGGGGCGCGTCTTCAACCTCAGAACCCCATGACCGACGCCGCCAAGGCCTCGAACCTCTATCTGCCCAAGTTGGCCAGCCAGCTAAGGGAGGGCTACCGTCTCGCCGACCTGAGGGCCGACGCCGTGGCCGGCCTGACCGTGGCTATCGTGGCCCTGCCGCTCTCCATGGCCATCGCCATCGCCTCGGGGGTGGGGCCGGAGCGGGGGCTCTATACCGCCATTGTCGGGGGTTTCCTCGTCTCCATGCTGGGGGGCAGCCGGTTCCAGATCGGCGGGCCGGCCGGCGCCTTCATCGTTCTGGTGGCGAGCACGGTTCATCTGCACGGGATCGAGGGGCTGGTCCTGGCGACCTTCCTGTCGGGGCTGATGCTGGCGGCCGGCGGGGTGTTGCGCCTGGGCAACCTGATCCGCCTGATCCCTGCGCCCGTCACAGTGGGCTTCACCGCCGGCATCGCGGTGATCATCCTGGTCAGCCAGGTGCGCGACCTGCTTGGCCTGAGCCTCAGCGGCGGGGAGCCTGCGGAATTCGGACCCAAGGTGGCGGCGCTCGTCCAGGCCCTGCCGAGCGCCAACCCGCCCGCCGTGGCGGTGGCGGCGGTGGTGATTGTCCTGATCCTGGCGGTGCGGCGCTGGCGGCCGGCCTGGCCGGCCCTGCTGATCGCCGTCAGCCTCGCCTCGGCGGCCGCGGCCCTGCTGGCCCTGCCGGTGGAGACCATTGGCTCCAAGTTCGGCGGCATCCCGCGCACTCTGCCCATTCCGCATCTGCCCGACCTCTCGATGGCCAAGGTGCTGGCGGTGCTGCCGGCGGCGGCGGCCTTCACCCTGCTGGGCGCCATCGAGAGCCTGCTCTCAGCCGTAGTGGCCGACGGCATGACCGGACGGCGGCATCGCTCCAACATGGAGCTGGTGGCCCAGGGGATCGCCAATTCCGGCGCGGCCCTGTTTGGCGGCATGCCGGTGACTGGCACGATCGCGAGGACCGCCACCAATGTCCGGGCCGGCGCCCATGGCCCGGTGTCGGGCATGCTGCACGCGCTCTATCTGCTGGCCTTCATGCTGATCGCAGCCCCGCTGGCGGCCTATATCCCCCTGGCCGCCCTGGCGGGCCTGCTGGCGGTGGTGGCCTGGAACATGGTGGAGAAGGCCGAGATCGCCCACCTACTGCGGGAGAACCGGGGCGGGGCCGCCGTGATGGCGGTGACGCTCGCCCTGACGCTGGCCCACGACCTGATCGCCGGCATCGCGGGGGGCTGCGTCCTGGCTATGGCGCTGGCGTGGGGGCCACGGAGGCGATAGCCCAGTAATGGGCTACTAAGCCATGGTATCCCTTTTTAGGGATACAATTCGAAATTATCCCTGTATAGGGTAACGCCATGATCGCGCTTGTCGAACCGCTGCTTGAGACGCTTCCGCGGGCCTCCCATGCCGTGGTTATGGGCGACCTCGTGTCGAGCGAGGACACGGCGTCGGTCGAGACCTTGCACGCGTGCTTCAACGCCGCGGTCCAGAGCGCCAACGACGCCCATCGGCGGCAGATCGTCTCGCCCCTGACCATCACCCTGGGGGATGAGTTCCAGGGGCTCTGCGCCACCCTGGAAGGTGGCCTGCATGTGGCGCGCGACCTGAGGGCGCAACTCCTCACCGCCGGGCTTGGCTGCCGGTTCGTGGTGGGGGCGGTGCTGTTGGAGACGCCGGTGAACTCAGCACGGGCCTGGAACATGATGGGACCAGGGCTCGCCGGCAGCCGCCAGCGGCTGGGGGACAAGCGCGACGCCAACGCCTATCGCTTCGAGCTGCGGGGCGAGCCGGAGCTCCAGGCCCTGATGGAAGCTGTGGGGGCCGGGTTGACGAAGATCGAGGACGGCTGGACCGACCGCCAGCGGGAAGTGGTGCTGGCCCTGCGGGGGGAGGCCGCCGCCCCGCTGGCCGAGCGGCTGGGGATGTCGGCTCAGACCCTCTACAAGATCCGGCGCGCCGGCGAATTCGACCTCTATCAGCGCCAGTGGGCGGCGCTCGAAGCCATGGCCGCAAGGCTGGACCTGGCGCTGGGCCTCACATGAGCGCAGCCCTTCTCCATAGCCTCGGGGCGTCGCTGGTCGCGCTCCTGCTGCTGACCTGGGGCGGCAATCTGGCGTGCCAGCTTCTCCTGCGGTGGAGCGGCTTGCGCGCGGCCCGCAGCGCCGAGGCGGCGGACGACGAGGCGGCAAAGACGCCGCGCGTCGGCCGGGTGATCGGCCACCTGGAGCGGCTGGCCATCGCCGGCGGCCTGGTCGTCGGAGCCTGGGAGGTGCTGGTCGCGGTCGTGGCGTTGAAGAGCGTGGCGCGCTTCAAGGACCTGGAGGAGAAGCTGAACGCCGAATACTTCCTGGTCGGCTCGCTGTTCAGCGTCCTGTGGGCAGTGGCCGTGACCTTCGCCTGGCGCGCCTATGACGCCCAGTGGGGACTGGACCTCGCCGCCAGTCTGCCCGGGCTCTGACCCATCAGCTTCGGGCGGCGTCCAGCTGGGCGTAGCCGAGTTCCTCGTTGAGGCGATCCAGCACCTCGATGGCGCATTCGGGCACCACCGTGCCCGGCGGGAAGATGGCGGCGACGCCCATGTCGGTGAGCGCTGCGAAGTCTTCCGGCGGGATCACGCCGCCGACCACCACCAGGATGTCGGGGCGGCCCAGGCGGGCGAGTTCGGCCTTGAGCTCGGGCACCAGGGTCAGGTGGCCGGCCGCCAGCGAGCTTGCGCCCACCACGTGGACCTGGCGTTCGACGGCCAGGGCTGCGGCCTCGGCCGGGGTCTGGAAGAGGTCGCCGATCTCCACCTCGAAGCCGAGATCAGCGAAGCCCGAGGCGATCACCTTCTGGCCGCGGTCATGGCCGTCCTGGCCCATCTTGGCGATCAGCACCCGGGGCTTGCGGCCGTCGGCGGCGGAAAACGCGCCGACCATGGCCTTGGCCTTCTGGGCCGCAGGGGTTTCGCCGGCCTCGCGCAGATAGACGCCCTTGACCGCATCGGCCTTGGCCTTGTGGCGGTCGAAGACCTTTTCCAGGGCGTAGCTGATCTCGCCCACCGTGGCCTTGGCCCGGGCGGCCTCGACCGACAGGGCCAGCAGGTTACCGTTTCCGGCCGCGCCGGCGGTCAGCGCGTCCAGCGCCTTCTCCACCGCCGCGGGATCGCGCTCGGCCTTCAGGCGGGCGAGCTTCTCCAGCTGGCGCTGGCGGACGGCGGAGTTGTCGACCTTAAGCACCGGAATTTCGTCCAGCTCGGCGGAGCGGTAGCGGTTGACGCCGACCACGCTCTGGCGGCCGGAATCGATGCGGGCCTGGGTGCGGGCGCTGGCCTCCTCGATGCGGCGCTTGGGCAGGCCGTCCTCAATGGCCTTGGCCATGCCGCCCAGGGCCTCGACCTCGGCGATGTGGGTGCGCGCGCGGGCGGCGAGGTCGGCGGTCAGGCGCTCCACATAGTAGGACCCGCCCCAGGGGTCGATGACCCGGGTCTGGCCGCTTTCCAGCTGCAGGAAGAGCTGGGTGTTGCGCGCGATTCGGGCGGAGAAGTCCGTCGGCAGGGCGAGCGCCTCGTCCAGGGAATTGGTGTGCAGGCTCTGGGTCTGGCCGCCGGTGGCCGCCATGGCCTCGACGCAGGTGCGCGCGACATTGTTGTAGACGTCCTGGGCCGCCAGGCTCCAGCCGCTGGTCTGGGTGTGGGCCCGCAGGGACAGCGAGCGGGGGTCCTTGGGCGCGAACTCGGCCTGCATGAGTTCGGCCCAGAGCAGGCGGCCGGCCCGCTGCTTGGCGATCTCCATGAAGGCGTTCATGCCGGCGTTCCAGAAGAAGGACAGGCGCGGGGCGAACTTGTCGACGGTCATGCCGGCGGCGACGCCCGCGCGGACATATTCGATTCCGTCGGCCAGGGTGTAGGCCAGTTCCAGGTCCAGCGTCGCCCCGGCTTCCTGGATGTGATAGCCGGAAATGGAGATCGAGTTGAACCTCGGCATCTCGGTCGAAGTGTATGAAAAAATGTCGGAAATGATCCGCATCGAAGGCGCGGGCGGATAGATGTAGGTGTTCCGGACCAGGAACTCCTTGAGGATGTCGTTCTGGATGGTGCCCGACAGCTTGGCCGGCGGCACGCCCTGTTCCTCGGCGGCCACGATATAGAGCGCCAGGATCGGCAGGACCGCGCCGTTCATGGTCATGGACACGCTCATCTGATCGAGCGGGATCCCGTCGAACAGGGTGCGCATGTCCAGGATGGAGTCGATGGCGACGCCGGCCATGCCCACATCGCCGGCCACCCGCGGATGGTCGGAATCGTAGCCCCGGTGGGTGGCGAGGTCGAAGGCCACCGACAGGCCCTTCTGACCGGCCGCCAGGTTGCGGCGATAGAAGGCGTTGGAATCCTCGGCCGTGGAGAAGCCCGCATACTGGCGGATGGTCCACGGATTGGTGGCGTACATGGTCGGATAGGGGCCGCGCAGGAAAGGCGCGAGGCCGGGATAGCCGTCCAGGCCGCTGAGGCCCTCGATGTCGGCGGGCCCATAGGCCGGCGCGACGTCGATCCCTTCGGGTGTCGGCCAGGGCGCGGCGGAGGGGGCCGTGGGATTGGGCGCAGGGCGCTCGGCGTCGAAGGCCACTTCGGTGAAGTCTGGGAAGGCGCTCATTGGGCGGCCCCTTCGGCATTGGGGGTCTCGAAGGGTTCGGAAATGCGTAAAGGCGCAAGCGGCGGGCAGCGGCCGTCCGGGCCTGGCAGCCGCGGGGAGGGCGCGTTGGCCACTGGGGCGCCGGGGGCGGCGTCCACCTCGACAGGCTCGTCCTTGGCCGGGGGGAAGGCGGTGACGCCGACAATGGCCGGCTCGCCGGCCTCGGCGCGGGCCGCGCAGGTGGTCTCCACCTCGGCGGCGATATGGCCGGCGGTCAGGGCCGAGACCACCCCGCCCAGGCCCTCGGTCACCTGGAAGGCTGACCAGGCCGCCCGGGCGATCTGGTCGGTCAGCGCCTCCACATAGCCGGAGCCGGCGGCCGGGTCGGCGACGCGGCCGATATGGGCCTCTTCCATCAGGACCAGCTGGGTATTGCGGCTCTGGCGCCGCGCCAGCGGCGAAGGCCGGCCAAGGGCGTCGGTGAAGGCGCCCAGGACGACGGCGTCGGCCCCGCCGACGGCCGCGCCGAAACCCGCCGAGGTCAGGCGCAGCATGTTGGTCCAGGGGTCGCGACGGGTGAGCATCCGCTGGGAGGAGCGGGCCTCAATGCGGGCCGGGATATCCAGGCCGCAGGCGCCGACGAGCCTGGCCCAGACCAGGCGGGCGGCGCGCAGCTTGGCGATGGTCAGGAAGTAGTCGGCCTCGGCGGCGAGACCCAGGGTGATGCGGGAAAAGGCCTGGTCCATGGCCATGCCGGCCCGGACCATGGCCTTGGCATAGGCGAGCGCGCTGGCGGCGGCGAAGGCCACCTCGCAGGCGGCCCCGCCGCCGGCCTCGTGAACCACGGCGCCGGAGGCCAGGAAGAGCTGCGCCTGGGGATAGGTGACCGCGTGGCGGGCGGCCGCGCCGGCGCAGGCGAAGAGGTGGGCCTCGATGGGGCCGGGGCTGGCGCCGGTGCGGGCGAAGGCGCTCAGGGGATCGAGGTGGAATTGAAGAAGGGCGGTGGGCGAGGCCTTGGCCACCCCGCTCAGCCAGTCGGCGGCCTGGGTCCCCAGAAAGCCCGCGTCCAGGGCGACAGGGGCGAGCTCCAGGATCACGCCCTCCAGCACCCGGGCGAGGACTTCTGTCGATCCCACGGCCACGCCGGCCTGGGCGGTGGGATCAAGACTGATGAGCACCGAGGCGGCGCCGCCCTCCAGGTCAGCCAGGAGGTCGGCATTGGCCCGGTCGGGGTCCGGATGTCGCGTCGCAGCCCGCAGGTCCCAGGCGCGATCAGGATCAAAGGGCCGGCTCGGGACCGGCGCGCCTTCGCCTGCGTCATAGAGCGGCGCAATGGTCAGGCCGTCGGCGGTTGTGGTGGTGAGGCTCTCCGGGGGCTTGTCGCCCAGGGTCTTGAGCACAAGGGCGCGCCAGTCTTCGGCGCTGGCCGGCGGAAATTCCACGGCGGGGAAAGCGTTCTGGACCATCCCCCCTGTGATGAGCCGGGGGCGCGGGGAGCGTCAAGGGCGCCGCAACGGCGCCTGAGCGCGGTTTCTCGCCCCAGGAGGGTTCACCCTGCGGCAGGTCGCGTGACTTCTTGCGCCCGGCGGCGCTTTTCCCTTACATCGTAAATCACAAGCCTGTCCGCCGACAAAGGAAACGCCCATGGCCCTGCCGCCCATTCTCCGTGACCGCCTGCGCCTGCCGGTCATCGCCTCGCCGCTGTTCATTATCTCGAACCCGGACCTGGTGATCGCCCAGTGCAAGGCCGGCATCGTCGGCTCGTTCCCGGCGCTGAACGCCCGGCCGGCGAGCCAGCTGGACGAGTGGCTGGCCCAGATCACCGAGGAGCTGGCTGACTGGGACGCCAAGAACCCGGACCTGCCCTCGGCGCCGTTCGCGGTGAACCAGATCGTGCACAAGACCAACGACCGGCTGGAGCACGATGTGGAGATGGCGGCCAAGTACAAGGTCCCGATCATCATCACCTCGCTGGGCGCGCGGGAGGATGTGAACCAGTCGGTGCACGCCTATGGCGGTATCGTCATGCATGACGTGATCAATGACCGCTTCGCCCGCAAGGCGGTGGAAAAGGGCGCCGACGGCCTGATCCCCGTGGCGGCCGGGGCCGGCGGCCATGCCGGCGCCCTGTCGCCCTTCGCCCTGATCCAGGAGCTGCGGACCTGGTTCGACGGACCGATCGCGCTCTCGGGCGCCATCGCCAATGGCGCGGCCATCCTGGGCGCCCAGGCCATGGGGGCGGACCTGGCTTATATCGGCTCGGCCTTCATCGCGACGAAGGAGGCCAATGCGGCCCAGGGCTATAAGGACATGATCGTCGAGAGCTCGGGCGAGGACATCGTCTATTCGAACCTCTTCACCGGGGTGCACGGCAACTATCTGCGGCCCTCGATCCTGGCGGCGGGCCTCGACCCCGACAACCTCCCGGAAGCCGATCCGTCAAAGATGAACTTCGGTTCGGGCGGCAACACCAAGGCCAAGGCCTGGAAGGACA